>CAZLGT010000056.1:0-39654 GCA_964559175.1 uncultured Mariniphaga sp.
ACAGAAAAAAATCTGGAAATAATCCGGCTCCAGATTCAGAAGATTCTGACGCGAAAGAACTCCGCAAAAAAAGTTTTCCGGTTTATGCCTACTTCGTACCATTTGTCATTATTGCTATTATTGCCCTGGTTATTATTAAAAGCAACTGGTTTAAGAAAGAAATTCCACTCGAAAAATCGGTTGCAGTATTGCCGGTTGAATACCTTGGGGTACCTGAATTCAGTTACCAGGGAAGAGGCGCCCGGGCCGACATCATAAATCATCTTTCCAGTATACATGACCTTATGGTATTTGAAGTAGATTCTGTTTTAACAGGGCAGGATTTTATACGTAATCCGTCAGCAGGCTATTTTTTAAAACTGACATATCTTATTGAGGGACATGATATATTGATTTATGCTTGCCTGATGAGAGGAGACAACAGGCAGATTATCTGGAATGAAAGGTTTCACCGGGGAAAAGAAGAAATATTTAAAATTTACAGTGAAGTTGCTGATGTAATTGCTGAAAAAATGGGTGCAACAATAACTCCCCGGGAAAAGTATCTGTTTGAAAAATTTTCAACACTAAACCTTACTGCTTATGATTATTACAATCAGGCAAGAGATTTGGTATGGAATTTTGAATTGTCAGGAGATACGCTTCATTTTCATAAAGCAAGAAATTTATTACGAAATGCAATACAACTTGATTCTTGTTGTGCTCCGGCATATGTCGGAATATCAAGTCTTTATTTGAATTATAACTGGTGGAGAAAGTTTTTTGATGATGATCCAATGGATTCAGCCCTTTTTTATGCCAATAAAGCAATTCACTACGATAAAACTTTAGCTGAAGCATATCGCTGCCGTGGAGATGTTTATGCCTACCAGAATCAATATGAGGAGGCAAGAAATGATTTTGACAAGGCAATTGAATTAAATCCCAGCGATTGGATGTCTTATCTGAGAAGGGGCCATTCCGAAAGAGATGACTGGCTTCAACAACTGAAGGATTATCATAAAGCATTGATTTTTTGTAATTCGAAAGAAAAGATAAATATTATCAGGAACATAGGTACTGTTTATCTGAGAATTGGTTTTTATGAAATAGCTGAATTTTATTGCAGAAAAGTTATTGACCTGAATAATGATAGTTTAAGTTATGTCTTCTTTAAGGTATCAAAGGCTTTTTCACTGCAGAAATGGGATAAAAAGCTTGAACAGGATCTGTTGAAGATTTATTTAGCGGATAGTAGCAGCACTTATGCTTTAGAGAATCTTGCTTATTGTAAACAGGCTGCCGGAGATTATGAAAAGGCTTTATATTATTTTCTGCGCTTAAAAAAAATCCTTGGAAACCGGGAAGGATTAATGCATCATATTACGCACAGGCTTGGCTATCTTTATTGGATGACTGGTAATTACGACATGGCAAATCAGTGTTTTGATTTGCAGTTAAAATATACCACAGATGTACTTCAGGAACAACGTCCATATTGGAAAGTAAGGTATTATGACCTTGCTGCTGTTTATGCTTTCCGGAATGAAAGGGACTCTGCTTATAAGTACTTGTACGAATTTAATTCAGCGGAATACAGCATGGCTGAATATTTCGGAAATTTATTAAAAGTAGATCCTCTTTTTGAAAACATAAGGCATGAAGCTGAATTTCAGAAGGTAGTCGCTGTAGTAGAATATAAAAACCAGGTTTTAAAAGAGCGGGTAAAGCAATGGCTTGTTGAAAATGATTTGTATGAGTTTTAGCTGAATTAAAGTTACAAATTTCTTCCAAAAACATATTCTGACAAATAATTTCAATTCCTGAAGAATAATTTTAACGGTTTACAAAATGGTTAAACTTATTGCCAAATAAGTGCTATGTGTTGTATGGCTTTTTGCCGGAACTTTGAGATATAAAAAAAGTTCAATTGTTTAACAAAAAATTTTAAAGCCATGAAAACAATTTTTTTATTTACAATGTGCCTGGTATTTTCCGCCATGGCATGGGGCCAGGAAGAATTGATCCAGCCCGAATTTAACGGGAAAAATTTTGAAATGCTCACACAGGGCAAAACCTGTACTTCTTTGAATGATTATCTTCGGGGTTGTGCCTGTTATCCCGATGAATGCATTAAACAAAGAGTAGAAGGTACTGAGGTTGTTGAATTTGTGGTTACTCCTGAAGGGAAACTGACTGCATTTTACGTAATTAACAGCCTGTCGCCTGAAATTGATGCCCATGTTATCAGCCTGTTAGAGAAAACCAGCGGCATGTGGATACCTGGAAGAATCAACAACAATGTTGTTCCAATGCGATCAGAAGTAAGCATTGTTTTTAAATGGAATGAATTCAAGGAACTGAAAGCTGCTGATTTCCCGGAGAAAGCAAAAATACATTTTGATAAAGGCAGCAGGCAGTTGCTGGTTCTTCGTAAGCCGGAAAAAGTAATCAAGCATTTTAATGCCGGCATCAGGTATTTGCCAAAAGATGAATCATTGCTCATGTTCAGAGGAATTTGCCGCTACGAACTTGGAGATGAAAACGGTGCTCTGAATGACTGGGAACGGATGAAAGTACTTGAAAACAGCCGGTCTAAATTTCAGCAGTATGCTGAAAGTTTAAATGAATTTAAAGGTTACGAATTATTATCAGATTTGGTGAAAAAGTAATTTTAAAAGAGCATGAATTGATAAGAAAAATAGAAAGGCCTGGGAATTGGCCTGGTAAATAAATTTCCATAGATTATTTTTGATAAGAAGAACCACTCTTTGCTGAAGGAGTGGTTCTGTTTTTAACTCATAAACAGGCTTTTGCTGGAATATTCCGGATCGCAGGTGAGATTGACTTTCAGTTTTCGTAAACCAGCTTCATCTCCCGGAGTGGGAATATGGGTAAGGTGCACTTCACAATCCTCCAAATACTTCAGTTTTTCCAGCGCCATTTGCCCTGCCGGATTTGATAACGCGCTGATGGATAGTGCAATCAGCGTTTCATCCAAATCCAGACTGGTCATTTTCCCATTAAGAATATTTTTTTTCAAATGGGTAACCGAATCGATAATACTTTGCGGAATGAGAAACATCTCGTCGGGCAATCCGGCCAGGTGCTTGGTGGCGTTTAGTACCAGACTCGACGATGCGTGCATTAACGGTGAGTTTTTCCCGGTGATGATGGTTCCGTCGGGCAGTTTAACGGATGCGCCACAGTAAATTCCCTGGTTGCCTTTCCCGGTTGCTTCGGCATTTTTGGCTGCTTCGCGGGCAGGTTGCACCACACTTCGGTCTTCAGGCTTTGCGCCAACCTTGTCCAAAATGCTTTTTATCCGTTCAAATGTAATCTTATCCGCCAGTCCCATGGCATATTCCACCGCACATCTGAAATACCTCCTGATAATTTCCTGGTGCGATGCCTCTGAAATGATTCTATCGTCGATGATTCCTGCACTGGCCCTGTTCACACCCATGTCGGTGGGCGACTGATACATGGATTCTCCGCCGGTAATTTTTTCAAAAATTCGCTTGAGCAATTGAAAAGCTTCAATGTCGCGGTTGTAATTAACCACTTCCTCATTGTATGCACTTAAATGATGTTCATCAATAAGCACTTTGTCATCCAAATCAACGGTTGCTGCTTCGTATGCTATGTTTACCTTGTGATTAACCGGTAAATCCCAGATTGGAAAGGTTTCAAATTTGGCATAACCGGCTTTTATTCCTTTTTTATATTCGTGATACAGGTTGCTGAGGCAGGTGGCCAGTTTGCCGCTTCCCGGTCCCGGTCCGGTAACCACCACAATGGGTTTGGTGACTTCAATGTAATCGTTAGCCCCGTAACCTTTATCGCTTACAATCAGGTCAATATCGGTGGGATATCCTTTGGTGGGATAGTGTAAATACACTTTAATTCCCCGCATTTCCAGCTTGTTTTTGAATGCTTTGGCCGGTGGCTGGTTTTGGTATCGTGTAATGACTACGGCTGTAATTTCAATTCCCCATTCCCTGAAATCGTCGATGGTTTTCAGCGCATCCACATCGTAGGTAATGCCAAAATCGGCCCGCATCTTTTTGCGTTCAATATCGCCGGCATGGATACAAAGAATGACATCGGTTTTGTCTTTCAGCTTTTGCAGCAATCGCATTTTTACATTGGGGTCGAATCCCGGAAGAACGCGGGCAGCATGAAAATCATAAAGGATTTTTCCGCCAAACTCCAGGTATAACCGGTGGTTAAACCGATTTACTCTTTCCAGAATAGCCGCTGTTTGCTCCTGAAGGTATTTTTCGTTGTCGAATCCCATTTGCTTTTTGATGTCTGTCATTCTCCCTGTTTAATTTTTTCGCCGATTTTAAAATAATGCTGCAAAAATCGGAAAATTTTCAGGTTATGGAAATGATAACAGGAGAAATAGAGATTATTTCAATAATTTTCCTCTGCATTATTTCAGGGATTTTTTATACTCAGCTATTTTCTTAAAATTTTCCAACTGGTTTTTTTTGAATTTTCAAAACAGAAATTATTCGTATATTTTTGTGATTGGTAATCAAAAAACAAAAAAATTATGGACAAAGCAACTGTGGAATCAACCATTGAATCCCGTTTCAGAAAAAAGGTACAAAGCTCCGATAAAGTTAAAAGTGCTTACCTGCTGGTACATTCCGACAAGTTAAACATTCATCTGAATTTAGCCGAGGGCAAAACAGGAAATGTGGATGCACACCCGAAACAACCCCTTCATCTGGCCAGTGTGGGTAAATTGTATACAGCCACCATTACCGGAATTTTGCACGACAGAGGTGAATTGGCTTTTGACGACAGGATTTCGAAATACCTCGACCGCGAGTTGATGAACAAATTGCATGTTTATAAGGGTAAAGATTATTCCGACGAGATTAAAATCAGTCATTTGCTGAAACAAACTTCGGGGTTGAACGATGTTTTTTACAATCTGTATGAAAAGTTGCTGAAAGAACCGCAGGTTATTTCGCCGCGCGATGCTGTTTTGTGGGGCAAAGAAAACCAGAAACCCGTTGCGGAACCCGGTAAAAGGCATTTTTATACTGATACCAATTACTACCTGCTGGGGCTGATTATTGAAAACGTTACCGGAAAACCCTACCACGAAGTGCTGCATGAGTTGATTTTCAAGCCGCTGGGAATGAAACATGCCTGGATGCATGGATTTTCAAAACCTGAAGTTCCTTCGGAGTTTCCGGCGGCCAGGCTGTACATTAAAAATGTGGACCTTTTTACGGTAGAGGGACTTGCGCAAATCGATTATGCCGGCGGCGGAGTAGTTGCTCCCGCAGAAGAGTTTCTCCTGTTTATGAAGGCGCTTTTAAATCATCGACTGGTAAAAAAGGAGACGCTGCAACAAATGCTGAACGACGATATTCCGATGGGATTTCCCACTCCCGGTTTCAACTACGGTTATTCCATCTGGAAATTCAAGACCATTCCGGTGCTTCTGCCCGAAAAGTATGTTTGCTGGGGATGCGTGGGCGCAACCGGCGCGTTTATGTTTTACCATCCCCAAACCGAATCCGTAATCATCGGCACGTTCAACGAGTTTTCATTTCGATCGAAAGCACTGCAGTTTATGATTGGCAGTGTGGTAAAACAATTGGTGAAATGTGAATAATAGAATAAAGGAACTTGATAAAACTATGAAAATTGGTTCAATTTTTATGTTTGATTATTCCATTATCTCCATCATACTTGTGTTTTACAATTTCACCGCTGATGATTAAAGTAATAGCTTGTTCGATGATGTTTAACGGCGCAATGAACCATTCGCGGGGGGTGTGGCGTTTTCCTTTTTCGTCGAATACATCAATTTCGAGGCAGGCTTTGCCAAAAAAGTTGTGAATGAGCTGCTCAAATTTTTGCGGGTTCATGTTATAACATTGCCAACCGGCAATATATTCCACCGGGGCCATTAAATAGGTGGGTTCTTTTTCGGCGTTTTTAATCCGTTCAGTAATATCGGTTTTTGAGTAGCCGATTTTATAGAGGTTAGAAATGGAAGAAATCCGGCTGTCTTTGCTTTTTGATTTCAGCACATAAATATAACCGGCTTCTTTATCTTCGTCGGTTACCGAGCCAAATTTTTTCAGAAATTCCTTATTTGCTTCATCTGTATTTTGGGTAACGGCCTGACCATTGGAATAAAGTGCTTTGGCAACCGAACGGTAAAGCATATTCGATTCAGTTCCGTTTTCAAAAATACAGCGTGTGCGGCCATCTTTTCTTGAGCGGGAACCATCGGGGAAATATTTTTCTTCCCGGGTGAAAGTTACTGATTCCAAATAAAACAAAATACCATTGTGTACATAGAACTCTTCTTCGCGCAAATTATCTTCTTTAAACGGAACAAGCTTTCTTTTTCCGGCAGCCAGTTCTTTCTGAATTGCGGTAAAAACAGGTTTGTATTGTTCAAAATTCTTGCATGGTTTTCTGCGAGCTACAAAATCAGCGCTGGCCCGGTCGTAATCTTTCGGGGTGTGTTTAAATTCAAAAAGCCCGGCGGTGTCATTATCCAATAGTTCAATTTCATCATCATTCAAAATGTCGTTGATGGAAGTGACTTTTTTTTCCTTTTTATTCTTTTTGTAGGTCGGTTTTTCTTCATGTACCTCATTCGTATCAGTGTCCGGCAGCAGATTAAATTTATCGAACGGTTTCAGGCTTTGGATTTTTTCAGGATTATCCTGCATTCCTTTCAATGTGTAATAAAGCTGGCTTTCAAAAAAGTTTTCCTGACTAAATTGAGGATTCCGGTTGTTTTCTTCAATAAAATTATTGATGTCAAGAAAAGAATCGATTAAACGTTCCTCTTCCGTTTTGGCTTCAGAGCCTTTATTTTTTTTGCCGTCGTCGATTAAATGAAACTCCTCATCGTTGAAAATTTCATCGAGCGAATCATATTTTTTCTTTTCAACCATTGCGTTGCCGCTTTAAGTTGTTGATATAAATAACTGCTTCGGCCATTCGCTTTTCCAGGGGGTCAAATGAATTTATATTTGGCTGCTTTTTATTATTTACTTTGATAAATTCTTTGATTTTGGGATACAGGATTAACAGTTCTTCTTCCGATATTTTTATTTTAGACGCATCTATTGTTTCCTGAATGACTTTTAACACGTTAGGCGTTACCGACTTGGATAAAATTTCGTAGGCTTTCTGGAAAGGGTTCACTGCATCAATTAAATCAATGTGCAGTTCATCGATATTAATAAATTCCCCTGCCATTTTAATAAACCGTTTATCGCCTTTTTCCTGAATTTCAGCTTTTTTAAGCACTGAATCAACCACCACATGTTGCCGCACTTCCTCCACTTCAGTTTCTGAAAGTTCAGGGTATTTTATCCGAATGATTTTTGGAATTAAAACCTTGTTCATTACTTCAGGGTCAACATTGCCGGGAATGGCTTTTTGCATTTCGTTATCCTGTAGAATTGTTGCCTTTAAGTCGTTCAGGTCCGATTCAATGATGTCTTTCACCCGTTTTGAACTGGGTTCTTTGAATCCCCTGATTTTTACCTCGCCAGGCTTTGCCTTATCATCTTCCGATAGTTTGGTTTTAAAATTCCAGTTTGGGGTTAACACCTGTTCCATAAGCAACGAAGCTGTAATTGCTTTCAGCATATTATTCACTGAAAATTTTACGGCATCTTCTGCTGCATCGGGCTGTGCAATGAGGTTGGTAAACTGTGCGTGTGTTTTATTGACGCTGTCGCGGGTAGCACGGCCAATTATCTGAATGATTTCGGTTAACGAGCCTCTGTAACCAACGGTTAAGGCATGTTCACAGAATTGCCAGTCGAAACCTTCTTTTGCCATGCCCAGTGCTATAATCAAATCCAAATCGTCAACCGTTTTCATGCTGCGCAGGTAGTTGACAATTTTATCCCTTTCCCGTTGGTTGTCTTCAACCAGGTCGGCCACTTTTAATATTTTGCCGTCAGCGTGGCGTTTAATGTAAATAATGCCGGTTTCTGAATCCTGCTTTTGCACATCGCCAATTGCATCAAGGATAAAATTTACTTCATTCTGTTTATCTTTTGTTGATTCACCCGAATTGACATTTGGAATATGCAGAATTGTTTTATTGTCGGTGTTTAGAATTTCAAGAATTGCATCGGTATAGCGGCCCTGGTAAAAATGGTAGCCAATACCCAACGATTTCAGGAAAGTGTATCCGTTTAACTGCTCGTAGTAATTGTATTTTACTTTGGTAAAGCTGGCTTCATCTTCAGGTAGCAGAATAGGCACACTGTCGCCACGAAAATAAGAACCGGTCATGGCAACAATGTGGGCCGTGGAGTTTTTCATTATGGAACGCAACAACTCTCCCAACTGGCTGCCAATGTCTGCTGAAACATGGTGAAATTCGTCAATGGCGAGTAAAGTATCATTAAATATTTCATCGTCCAGTTCTTTGCAGGCAAACCTTAAAGTGGCATGTGTACAAATCAGAATTTGTTCCTGACTGGCCATAAAATTGTGAAAAGCTTCCACTTTGCTTTTGCTGGTATCGCTTCCGGGGGTGCATAAATTATTTTGGTCGCTGGGTGCCCAGTCGGCAAAAAAGCCATGTTTTTTTAATGGGGTTGGCGCAAATGAACTACCAATAGCCCGTTCCGGTACAGCAACAATAACTTTTCGGATGCCTTGATTTTTTAACTTATCGAGTGCCAGGAACATTAAAGCCCTCGATTTGCCGGATGCCGGCGGAGCTTTTATGAGCAGGTATTGTGCATCGCGCGATTCGAAAGCGCGGGCTTGCATTTCGCGCATACCCATTTCATTGGTTTGGGTGCTTTGGCCGGTTTGGTTGTACGTTACATTAACAATATCGGGCATTTTATTTCTTTTTTAGTTTCTTTGTTTCCTGTTCAATCTTTTCAATAAAAAGTAACCTCATATTTTTTACCGTCGGCGGCAGTTGTTAAGTAATCCTTAATAACTGAATATTCCTTTAACTCGCCTTCTTTCAGAATGTTGGATATGTGCATGCTGACATTCGGCACCGAGGTGCTAAAAAGTTCGGCAATCTGGTTTTGGTTCATCCAAACCATACCATCTTTGGCATAAAGCGAAACCGATGCTTTCCCATCGGGGGTATTGTAAATGATAATGTTTTTCCGGTCTTGCATTGTTGGTTATTTTTGTATCTGACTTTGTCTAAATCAATTTAATCTGGTCAGGTTTAGATAATGGCTAATATCCTGTTTGTTTGTATGTTAAGTATTTACTTAATTTGTTTTTCATCAATAGTTTATCTAAAGTTTGTCTAAAATCAATTTATTTTTTTGTTATTAGATGTACTTAATACCCATTCCGGGTAACGACTTGTTCCCTGGTTGATAATTGTTTTGTCTCTTTTTGACATTGCGTAAACAATGTTTCTTAACTTGTTTTTTTTCTGATTGTTATCTAATACATCGGGTAAAATATCAATAATCAAATTATCAATATCTTTTTTTGTTGCTTTTCCATATTTGGCAATGAACTCAATTATCAAAGTTTTGTAATGGTTATCTTTAAAGCCTCTTTGTCTGATGTATTTTGCCTTTTCACCAGTTACGTTAGCTACCCTGGCAGAAATGTGAAAATTCGGTTTTCGTCCTTCAATTAAACCTTTTATCTTCAACTCCTTAATTTCTGACTGACTAAGTTTCTTTTGTTTTTGAACTTTGTCCAACAAAATAATTTCAGATAAACTTAAATCCGGCATTGATGCAAGTTTGCGGGCATAGTTGACATCCAGCACCTTACCTGTAATACTCACAGAAACTTTATTGTTTGACAGATTATATTCAGGTAACGGGAAGAATTTATTTTTTTGAATTACAAACATCTTTTTTATGCCGCTGCCTGTAGTGTCAATCATATTAAGATTAACCATAGCATTTGCTAAAAAAGGATTTCGATACAGTTCTTCAGGGGAGTCAGCAGTTATTACATTTTCAACAGTGCCGGGAATAAAATTGCCCATGTTGGTAAAATTCAAAATACCATCTTCGCGTTCCATTACATTAATTTTACCTCCCAACCTGTAATCCTGATGTGCAATACAATTATTCAGAGCTTCGCGGATTGTAAAAGCGTCAAATTGGTCAACTTCATCAGGAAATAGTGACCCCTCCTGTAAATAACGATATTTTAAGTTTCGTATTTTTGCATGCACTTTGTTTACTTCAAGAAGTAGGGGACAAAAAAAGTGCTGATAATCCTTTTCAATGCCATCGCGGTCGCGCAATATCCATGTTATTTTTGAAGTTCCCGGACTCAAATAGTGGTCAGTCTCTGATTTTCCCAATAACAAAATAGCTGCACGGGTAATTTTTCCCTTAATGGAAAGTTTGGCTTTATTCAAAAATGTTTTGTCATCCCATAACGAAATATCCTTTTCCTTTGAAGGATTTTTTTCTGCGTATTGTTCCCGTGCAATTAGTATGGCCTCTGTGTCTAAATCATCAATTGTGGCTTCGTTGATTATTACTCTGCTCCAATCATCTTCTTTTTGTTGGTTTCGGATGCGTTCAATTTTTTCTATGGACAGACCCGACAAGCTTTCGCCATTTCGCGCATAATAATGATTTTTCCAGGATACAGGCATTCCCTGGGGCGCAGCCGGAATTTCAAGTAAAATCACGTTACCGTTATCTGTCGCAATTCTTTCTACCTTTCTGAAATTAAGCGATGGTGATGTATTATTGGCAATTTCCTGTTTGTATTCATTAAGTTGGATATCGGAAATTTTAGTTCCGGTAATGGTTTTATCATTATTAACACCAAAAAGTACATAAGCACTATGCATATTATTTAAGTTGGCCTCGTTGCTCAAGGCAGAAAAGTATTTTCCCAGTTTGTCTTTGTCAAACTGTCTTTCAGCTTTTTTAAATTCCAAAACTTCCGTTTCGGTATTGGATGTCAATAATTTGTTCACCAAATTAATCATGATGCTAACTTAATAATTTGCTATTACTTTTTAGTATTTCTTTTTCCTCCGCAATCATCCGCTCGTACAGTTTAAACAGATATTCTAAGCGTTCTTCATCGGTTTCGAAGGGTTTGCTGCGGTAGCAGCGTTCCACGGCCAAATCGTTCAGGCGGTGGGCTTCGCGTAATCCTTCGGGCATTTTATCGGGGTCGTACAATTGGGCCAGTGTTTTTTCCGAATGTTTCGCCCGTTCTTCCAAAATACGAAAAGCACATTGGGTAATTTCGTTTTTGCGTTGTTCTGGAATAGGGGGAAAAGCGAAGGTATTATATCCTAATTTTGCAGAATACCTAATCCGTGTTTCTAAGCTGCCGCAAATACTTTTAATCCAAATATTGTGCATTGTAGACGTTATTATAGCAAATATCCATGGTTCTGCATCATAAATAGCTTGAGCAGAATTTGTTGTAATGGTTCCCTTATTTATAAAACCAATCGGGATATATTTTCTATTTTCAGACGAATGAGAAGGAATTAAAACAAAGTTTGTCTCTATATGTCTATTTTCACCAAAACGATGCGGAAAGTTTGCAGCATTACGGGTAGCTTTCTTTTTACTTTTTAATCTAAATTGTCTTACTTTTTCAATTGCATCGCGGATAGGTGGAAAACTTAATGCTGTATTTATTTCTTTATCACTAATCCACAAACACCATCTGTCTATTTTATTAATAAGTTCAGAAGCTCCAATCAATTTTTTGAAATACATTTTGGATTCTGGATAATCGGATACTATCTTTTCTTTTTCTTGAAAGGAAAAAATTAAAAATCCTCCATCTACCGGACCACTTCCTCTTAATAATTTTGGCAATTTGGCCAGTGGATAAGAACGGGGTCTTATGAAACGAGTTTTACCCTCGATTAAATATGGTGTTATATTGTTTACTCTTTTTTTTATAGTAGAGGTGTAAATTAATTTTTCATTATTTGAATTGTTTTGCAAACCAATAATGACACATGTTACACCTGCAGCCTTTTTTGCATTATTTGTCCATTTAAAAGCTTGAAAAGCAAAACCAATTTCAACCTGGTTGTTTAATATGGGAGACCAAAGACTTGCAACTTGCTCACCTTGGACTATTGAATTTGTCGAAACAAAAGATGATTTAATGTTATGCCCTTTAATATATTTTGAACTTAGCCAAAACCAACAACTAATGTAATCCAAATTTTTATATAAAATATCGCCATCAAACGCAATCCTCATATCTTCCTTTTGAACAGTTGATTGAAGACTGTAACCCAAGTACGGCGGATTCCCTAACACATAAATTTCATCGTCTTCGTTTTTGGGGCACACCTCTTCCCAGTTAAGGCGGCAGGCATTTCCATGTACAATTTTTCCGGCTTCTTTTAGCGGCAACGTGGGGTTGGCACGGCCAAATTCTTTGTAAAACTCTTTGTTCATCTGATGTTCGGCCAGCCATAATGCCAGGGTGGCTACCTCGTGGGCAAAATCATCAATTTCGATGCCGTAAAACTGCGATAAACTGATATGTGAAAACAACTGCACGTTGTACGAAGCTGCAAAAGACAACTGAGATTTGGGAATCAATTCCAGTTGTTCTTCTTTCCCTCTGAATGAATTGGCAATTTTTTGTAATTCCAGCAGCCGCCTTATGATTTTCATTTCGAGGATGCGCAGCTCTTTGTAGGCAATAATCAGGAAATTGCCCGAGCCACATGCGGGGTCGAATATTTTAATGCGCGAAAGGCGGATGAGTAGTTCCTGTAATTTCCGGGGTTCGTTTTTATATTTCTCAAAGGTTTCGTAAAGTTCGTCGAGAAACAACGGTTTGATAACCTTCATGATGTTGGGCACGGAGGTGTAGTGCTGTCCGAGGTTGCCCCGCTGGTCGTCGCCAATAACCGCCTGAAACATGGATCCAAAAATATCGGGGTTAATATCGGCCCAGCTCATATTTCCGCTGTCGATAATGGCCTGCCGTGACCGGCGCGAAAACCTGGGGGATTTAAGTTCGTGCAAAAACAACCCGCCGTTTACATAGGGAAAATCATTTAAATAGGCTGGCAGATTTTCTCTTCTTTTGTTTTTTGGTGTGTTTAGTACATTGAAAAAATCGTTGAACCAGTATTTTAAATCGCCGCCGCTAATTATGGAGTGCGAAGCAAGGGCATTGGTAAACTGATTTTCTTTGAAAATGGCGGTGTCTTCGGCAAAATAGCAGAATAACAGGCGCGAAAGAAAAACATTGAGGCTGTGGATAAATTCGGGCGAATTGTCGGGGTTGTCTTTTTTGATTGTGTCGAACAGCTTTGCCATTTTTTCGGCAGCTTTCACATCGGCCACATTTTCGTCGCGGTGCTGCGTTTTTTCAATTCCGGCCAGTGGCAGGAAAAAATCAAAGTGCCTTGGTAGTTCTGCAAAATCAATATCGAGTTTTTCCTGTGTTTTTGTGTCGAGTGCAATGATGTCGTTAAAATTAGTCACCAGTACAAAACGCTGGTCGTGTTTAACGGTTTCGGTGAGTGCATCCAAAACCGGCTGCAGGTTTTCAGAATTTACGGGCTTATAAATGATTTTCTTTTTGAGGGAAACCTCACCATCCACTTTCGATAAATTCAGGTTCCCGTTTTTTAAGCGCGAAATGGTTGCTTTTGGTAACCCATAGGCCAGCAAAAAATCATAAATAAATTCCTGCCTGGAATATGATTTAACAAGCTGTTGCAGGTTTTCTTCTATTTGAGTTGGGTTCATCTAAAGTGGATTTACAGGAATAAATTACTTTTTGAATCAAATTAAAAAGTGCCAAAATATGTTATTTTTTAAGCAGGTGAATTTAGTTTAATTAAACAAAAATATCAACTACTTTGGGATTATTTCAATATAAAAACCTGTCGCAAAAGACAGGTTTTTATGAATCTCAGCCTTTAAAATGAATGGGCATTTTACACCTCCAAACTCACAAGTTTTGCATCCACCCCTTTTACCAGGTTGAGTTTACGGGTGATTTCCTCATGTTTGCTCAGGTCTTCGCCTGTAAGTTCGAGGAAAATCAGACCGCTGTCGGAGCAGTTTTCCAGCACACCGTCGTGAATGCCCAGGCGGGTTTTAATGAAGCAGCCCCAGCCGGTTAAAATTTTCTGCACCTTTTCTGCAGTTTCCTGGCGGTGCCGCACCAGAATAAGTAATACGGTTCGTTTCATAACATATTGATTTTTGCGCATAAAATACAACTTTTTCAGGTTTGTCCTGCAAATTCATCCCAAATTCTTTTGCCGGCTACCTTTATCGCATAATTTTGCTTTCGTTTTGAAAATGTGCCTTTGGCAAGGTTGAAATGGGTGGTTTATGGTAAAAACGTTGTACATTTTTTTTGGTACTCTTTCTTTAATTCTTGGCGTTACCGGGATTTTTGTCCCCGGGCTGCCGACTACACCGTTTTTGCTTCTAACCGCTGCTCTATATATCCGAAGTTCTGAAAAGCTTTACCGTAAACTGGTATCCAACCGGGTGCTGGGGCCATACATTCTGAACTACCGGAAAAACAAAGGTATGACCAAAAGGCAAAAAGTTTTTGCCATTGCCCTGATGTGGCTGATGATTTCGGTTTCGGTGGTATTTTTCATTGCCTCTCCATCCATCCGGTATCTGCTGGCAGGAGTGGGCCTTATCGGTACTGGGGTGATGGGGTTTGTGGTTCCGTCCGCAAAACAAGACAGAGAGCTGGATGAGCACTAATTCCAACTGAATTTAAAAGCTATATCCGGATGCAAATGAAGTAAATTCCAACCCATAAACAATTTATGTTTTGTTTTCTTTAGAGTTGGTAAGATTATTAATATTATTAATATCAATCTGTTAGGAATGGATTATTAATTACTTTAATAAAAATTATTAGATTTATAAATGATTTTAGTACTTTTATTGGCATTTCGTTTAATAAATTACTAGCCAATATATTAATAAAAAGAAAAACCTTTCAGCATCAAACCATGAACAAAAACAAAAATATTCCTGAGGTTAATGTAACTTATTCATCTATTGTAAATTATGCTATTCAGCAGAATCGGGTACCCGTAGTTCGAGCTCTCGCATTTAATAATAATTCCGCTGAAGAATTGTCAAATATTCATGTTAAAATTGTAAGTGAACCAGAATTTATTACTGAATGGGATTACTATGTTGATTTTATCCCTAATAATCAAAGTCTGGAAATTGATGCCAAAGGTGTCAAGCTTTCCGGAAAATTTCTGGCAGAGTTAACTGAAAAGGTAACTGGTGAATTAATTGTAATTCTTTTTCAAGACGAAAAGGTTATACTTACGGAGAATTTTCCAATTGAAGTTTTGGCTTTTGATCAATGGGGTGGTATTGTGAATCTACCTGAAATGCTTGCTGCTTTTTCAACTCCTAATCATCCTGAAATTTCGAAAATACTAAATTCTGCATCTGCTATTTTAAATCAATGGACAGGGAATCCTTCTTTTGATGCCTACCAAAGTTTGAATCCTGACCGGGTGAAAAAACAAATGGCGGCTGTTTACGAGGCAATTGCCGCATTGGAATTGATTTACTGTTCACCACCCGCAAGTTTTGAACAGGAAGGCCAGCGTATCAGAATGTGCGACACAATATTTTCTCAAAAATTAGCTACTTGCATTGATATTTCTCTTTTATATACTGCTTGTCTGGAGGCAATTGGATTAAATCCACTTTTGATTGTCATTAACGGGCATGCCTTTGCGGGTTGCTGGCTAATAGACGAAACTTTTCCTGACAGCATTAATGACGATGTCTCACTGATAAAAAAACGCACAGCCAGTGGTATAAACGAAATTGGTCTTGTTGAATCTACATTTATGAATGCCGGTCAAAAGGTTTCTTTTGACGAAGCCATGAATGCAGCCAATTATAAATTGGTAAAGGAAGAAGACTTCATTTTGTTTCTTGATATAAAAAGAGCTCGTTTCAGCGGAATTAAACCGTTACCACAACGAGTAAAAACCGATGATGGTTGGGAGATTGTTGAGCATGAGGCTGAAAAATGGATTTCGGAAGCCCCAGAGCAAATAAATGTAGAAAAATACGAGCTTGATACAAGTAATATTCCAATAACAAAACAAAAACTCTGGGAACGAAAACTGCTTGATTTGAGCCTGAGAAACAATCTGTTAAATATGAGGGTAACCCAGAGTACCATTCAGTTGGTTTCAATAACCCTTAATTTATTTGAAGATGCACTCGCCGGTGGAGAAGAATTCCAGATTCTTCCCAAACCGGGTGATTGGGCTAATCCATTATGTATTTCAAACGTTTATCAAGAGGTTAATAAATCAGATCCCATCGTCGATTTATTGAAACACGAACTTTCCCAAAAGAAGTTAAGATCGTATTTCACAGAAAATGAACTTTCAAAAGCATTGACTAAGCTTTATCGTTCTTCGCGGTTGTCCCTGGAGGAAAACGGGGCAAATACGCTTTATCTTGCCATTGGATTTTTGAAATGGTACGAAACTTCCAAAAGTGAATTACCTCGTTATGCTCCTTTATTACTGCTTCCGGTAGAAATTATCCGGAAATCCGCTCAAAAAGGATACATCATTCGGAGCCGGGAAGAGGAAACCCTGATGAATATAACTTTGCTGGAAATGCTCCGGCAGGATTTCGGAATTGTAATTAGTGGCTTAGAGGAATTACCTCGTGATGAAAGCGGTGTCGATGTTCAAAGAATATTCAATATCGTCAGGAAAGGAATAATGTCACAACCCAGGTGGGACGTTGAGGAACACGCATTTTTGGGTATTTTTTCTTTTAATAAATTCATTATGTGGAATGATATTCACCATAATGCTGAAAAGTTAAAGGAAAATAAAATTGTTGCAAGCCTTATTTCAGGAAAAATTGAATGGGATGCAAAGGAATCCCTTGCAGAAATGACAAATCCGGATAAGGCTTATTTACCTTCCGAAATTGCGCTGCCCATCAGTGCCGATTCCTCCCAACTGGAAGCTATATGTGCGGCTGTTCAGGATAAGAGTTTTATTTTGCATGGACCACCGGGAACCGGTAAATCCCAGACTATTACCAATATTATTGCTAATGCTTTATATCAGGGGAAAAAAGTTCTGTTTGTGGCTGAAAAAATGGCTGCATTGTCGGTTGTACAAAAACGATTAACGGATATCGGACTCGATCCGTTTTGTTTGGAACTACATTCAAACAAAGCAAAAAAATCAACAGTACTTGAGCAATTACAAAAAACAACTGAAGTAATCAAGAAAACCTCTCCGTTGGAATACCAAACTGAAGCGGAACGTTTGCACCTTATTCGGAATGAACTGAATGATTACGTGGAGGCGTTACACAAGAAACATCATTTTGGGTATTCTCTTTTTGATTGTTTTACCGGTTATGCGCAGCTTAATGACACGCCAGACAAAATCACCCTGGATGAAAAAATTATTATTGAATCTGATGAGTCAAAAATTGACGAATTATTTGAATTGGTTGAGGAGTTGCAGGCAACCGGTACTATATGCGGTCATCCATTCAATCATCCGCTAACTGAAATTCAAACAACATCATACAGCCAGCAATTGAGGGCAAATGCTTATGAGTTGATTTCAAATTATATTGATTTATTAACTGAATTAAAACAAAACAGAGAGAAAGTCCTCTCGCTGCTGAAGATAGATTCGCTATTTTCTACAAGAAAGCAGGATGACGCGCTGTGTGAAACGGTTAATGAAATTCTGGTTTTGCCTGACACACCTGCTCAGATTTGGACTTGCAAAAACGTGGGAAATATACTCGGTAACATCATCGATATTTCAGGTCACGGAAGAACAAGGGATAATTTACGTGATGAATTACTTGAAGATTTCAATAAAAGCATTTTGACATTTGACGCAGAAAGTGCATTAACAAACTGGAATCGTGTATCAGAAAAGTGGTTTATACCAAAGTTTCTGGGGCAGCAAAAAATCGCAAATGCACTAAAACCATTCTCGAAAACCGGTAAAATTAAACAGCAGGAGATTTTATCTGTTTTCGAAAAAATTATTCATTACCAAGAAGAACAGAAAATTCTGGATAATAACACAGAATTGCTTTCGCAGATGTTGGAATTTCTGTGGAAAAATGGAAACAGCGACTGGGAAAAAGTCAAACAGATTTGTGAAGCGGTTATAAAGATTCATCAGGCAGTGTTAAATATTACCGGTGACGTATCCAAATCGAAGATGGTTAGGTCGAACCTATCAACAGATTTTTCCGAAGGGGCACAAACGTATATTTCAATAAATGGGAAATATTTAAAGAGCTATAAAGAAAGATTCGAAAAGATAAAGGATGTCGAAAATAAACTTTCAGATTCGCTTGAGATTAGTTTTTCGGACCATGACAATCAATCTCAGGACTGGATTACCGTATGGAATCAAAAAGCGCTGAACTGGCAACAGAACCTTGATGATTTGCGGGATTGGTCGGGGTGGAACCTTTCGGTTCAAAAAGTTTTAAAAGCTGGTCTTAATCCGGTAGTACAAGCTTATCAACAGGGTGAGTTAAAAAATGAAGAGGTTCTCGATTCATTTAAAAAATCAATTTTCAGGCAGTGTTCAGAATATATAATTTCCAATGAACCTCAACTTTCAACATTTAATGGGAAGTTGTTTGAAAACAAAATCAGGAAGTTCAGGGAAAAGAGCCGGTATTTCGAGGAATTAACAAAAGCCGAATTGTTTGCCAAACTGGCTTCGGATATTCCATCGTTTACCCGCGAAGCTGCAAAAAGTTCTGAAATTGGAATCCTTCAGCGGACTATTCGAAGTAAAGGAAGAGGAATGTCATTAAGAAGGCTTTTCGATTTAATACCGAATCTTCTTCCACGCATGTGCCCCTGCATGTTGATGAGTCCGATTTCGGTAGCACAGTACTTTGAAATCGACCAAACCAAATTCGACCTGATTGTATTTGATGAAGCATCGCAGATGCCAACCAGCGAGGCAGTGGGCGCCATAGCCCGGGGAAAAAATGTAATTGTAGTTGGAGATCCGAAACAAATGCCGCCTACCAGCTTTTTTTCTACCAATAATTTTGATGAAGAGAATGCAGAAAAAGAAGATTTGGAAAGTATTCTGGATGATTGCCTGGCACTTTCAATCCCATCCAAACACTTGTTGTGGCACTACCGCAGCAAACACGAAAGCCTGATTGCTTTTAGTAACTCCAATTATTATGACAACAAACTAATGACTTTCCCGTCACCCGATGACATCGCTACTAAAGTAAGTAATATCCATGTCCCCGGATATTATGACCGGGGCAAAACACGTCAAAACAAATTTGAAGCAGCGGCTATTACAGAGGAAGTCATTCGTATGCTTGCCGATCCTGAATTATCAAAAAGAAGTATTGGAATTGTTACATTCAGTTCGGCGCAACAAAATTTAATCGAAGATTTGCTCAATGAAGCCTTTAAACAACGCCCGGAACTTGAATTGATTGCGATGGAATCAAATGAGCCGATTTTTATCAAAAATCTTGAAAATGTTCAGGGAGATGAACGAGATGTTATTTTATTTTCAATGGGTTACGGACCGGACAAAAACGGTAATATAAGTTTAAACTTTGGACCTCTCAACAGGGAAGGAGGCTGGAGAAGATTGAATGTAGCAGTTTCACGCGCCCGATACGAAATGAAAGTTTTTTCAACTTTACGGTCCGACCAGATTGATATTACCCGCACATCTTCGGAAGGGGTTGCAGGAATTAAGGCGTTTTTGGAATATTCAGAAAAGGGTAAAAAGGTTTTAACTCAAACAAAACATTTTCTGAAGGGAAAAACGAACTTTTTTGAAAATCATATTGCAGAAGAATTGCGCAAGTTTGGTTACGATGTACAGACTAATATTGGTTGTTCCGGTTACCGTATAGATGTTGGTGTGGTCAATCCGGAAAATACATCGGAATATATTTTGGGAATACTTACGGATGGGAATAATTATAAATCGGCCAAAACTGCCAAAGACCGCGAAATGGTCAGAATGCAGGTTTTGCAATTGCTTGGCTGGAATATCTATAAACTTTGGTCCCCCGATTGGTGGGACAATCCCCGGAAAGTTATTCAGGAAATCAAAGATGCAATAGAAAATGCAAAAATTCTGGTCGAACCTGAACCAATTTCAACAGAACATTCAAAACCAGTGGAAACTATAACTGAACAAAAAAGAGAACAATTTGCAGGTTTGAAGTTACAGGGTATTACGCAGCATGTTATTGAACCGGAAACTAATTCTCAGAAATATAGAGTTTGCACTTTATCAACAAAGTGTCTTTCAATGTCTGATGAGTTTTTTAATCCAAAATATTTAAAAAAAATTAAAAACCAAATCTTATATATTATCCAAAAAGAAAGTCCAATAAGCCACAATTTATTATCCAAAAGGATCCTTAATGCCTGGGGTATATCAAGGCTTGGCTCCCGTCTTAATGATTTTTTATTTGATATTTATATAGAATTAGATCTAAAGGAAACCGAGCAAAACGGAACTTATTTTTACTGGAAACAGGAACAAAATCCTGAAACGTACATTACATTCCGCGTTCCAGAAAATGATGATCAAAAGCGAAGTGCCGAAGACCTGCCCAAAGAAGAAATTGC
Organism: uncultured Mariniphaga sp.; assembly: GCA_964559175.1. GTDB lineage: Bacteria > Bacteroidota > Bacteroidia > Bacteroidales > Prolixibacteraceae > Mariniphaga. Next base: position 20,614 of record CAZLGT010000056.1, read on the forward strand.
CGCCGGGGTAGTTGAAATTTTAACCAACCTAATTAGTTTGCCTGCCGATGATTTAGTAAAGGAAACAGCACGTTTATTCGGCTATGCACGATTGGGTGGAAATGTGGAACAAGCTATGAAAACAGGAATTGAATATGCTTTAAAAAGAAGTTTTATTATAGAAAATAATGGAAGGTTGATTTTATCTTAATTTGTAACGGATTAACTGTTAGGCAAATAGTTGCATTTTATGTGAGTTTAAAAGATTAAATAAAAATAGTATATGAAACTACTCCATACATCCGACTGGCACCTCGGTAAACGGCTGGATGATTTTTCGCGCATGGAAGAGCAGCAGGCCGTTTTGCAGGAAATTTGCGAAATTGCTGAACACGAGCAGGTGGATGCTGTTCTGGTGGCGGGTGATTTGTTCGACACGTTTAATCCGCCCACCGAAGCGGTTGACCTGTTTTATAAAACCTTAAAACGTTTGGCTGCCAATGGCCGTCGTCCGGTGATTGCCATTGCCGGCAACCACGACTCACCCGACCGCATCGAAGCGCCCGACCCGCTGGCCCGGGAGTGCGGGATTATCTTTGCCGGTTATCCCAATTCAGTAGTCGCCCCGTTTGAACTGGATTCGGGCCTCAGGGTTTTGCAAAGCGACGAAGGTTTTTTGGAATTGCAGCTTCTCGGAACAAACATTCCGCTACGGATTTTGCATACGTCCTATGCCAACGAATACCGTCTGAAAACCTTTCTCGGACATGAAAACAGCGAAGAGGAGTTGCGGACTGTTCTTCAGGAGAAATGGCAAAAACTGGCCGGCCAATATTGCGATGAAACAGGCGTGAATATTTTGTTGTCACATCTGTTTATGGTAAAAAAAGGCGACGCGCTACCGAAAGAACCGGAGGACGAAAAGCCCATTTTGCATGTGGGCGGGGCACAGGCAATTTACACCGAAAATATTCCAAAACAAATACAATACACAGCGTTGGGTCACCTGCACCGCATGCACTGTGTTGGTGATAAACCCTGTCCGGTTTATTATGGAGGCAGCCCGCTGTCGTACAGTTTTGCCGAAGCCAATCAGAAAAAGTTTGTTTTAATTATTGACGCTGAACCGGGCAAAGAGGCCAAAGTGCGGGAGGTTGAACTGACCAGAGGAAAACGCTTGCTGAGAAAACGTGCCGAAGGGCTGGAAGAGGCGCTGCAGTGGCTGACCGAAAATCAGGATGCGCTGGTTGAACTGACGCTGGAAACTGAAACTTATTTATCGGCATTGGAACGAAGAAAACTGAATGCCGTTCATCCCGGCATTGTAGCCGTTATTCCCGAAGTAACCGATGCAGAAAGTTTGATGGGGAGCCGGCAAAAGCAAATCGACCTGAACCAAACTATGGAAGAACTTTTCCGCGACTATTTCAAACACGAAAAAGGGCAGGAGCCGGGAGAAGATTTGATGAATTTATTTAAAGAAATACTGGCGGAGGAAGAATAACCACAGATAGCACAGATTCTCACAGAGAAAAAAATTAATCTGAGTTCATCTGTGTAATCTGTGGTGAGTGAATAATATTAATCTGTGGTGTAAAACAATAATTATGGAAAAACTTAATCAAATTACTTATGAAGTTATTGGGGCGGCTTACAAAGTACATTCAGCTCTTGGACCGGGTTTGCTGGAATCGGCATACGAGGTTTGCCTGGAATATGAACTTCTGAAAAAAGGTTTTAAGGTAGAACGTCAAAAGCCATTACCGGTGGTATATGAAGAAGTTAAATTGGATGCCGGATACCGCATTGATTTACTTGTTGAAGATGCTGTGATTATTGAATTAAAAGCTGTTGAAGAAATAGCCCCGATACATCAGGCGCAAATTATGACCTATTTGAAATTATCAAAACGAAGACTGGGGTTGTTAATGAATTTCAATGTAGCAGATATGAAAAAAGGAATTAAACGTATAATCATGTAAATGAAGAATTACCACAGATAGTGCAGATTTTCACAGAAAAGAAATACTAATCTGTGTTCATCCGTGTAATCCGTGGTGAAAAGAAAAAAAATAAACCACAGATAGTGCAGGTTGACACTGAGAAAAATATTAATCTGTGTTCCTCTGCGTAATCCGTGGTGAAACAAAATAATATGATACCGATACAATTAACCATACAAGGCCTGTACTCCTACCAGGAAAAACAGACCATTGATTTTACCAGATTAACCGCCGCCAGCCTGTTCGGCATTTTCGGAACCGTGGGCAGCGGGAAATCATCCATTCTGGAGGCCATCACTTTTGCCGTTTACGGCCGCACCGACCGTCTGAATCTTTCGGGCGACAACCGGTATTACAACATGATGAACCTGAAATCGAACGAATTGCTCATCGATTTCATTTTTGAAACAGGCAAAGAGCAAACGGCCTATCGTGCAACAGTAAAAGGCAAACGCAACAGTAAAAAATTTGAAGACGTAAAAGCGCTGGAGCGTTCCACATACAAAAAAGTTGATAATGCGTGGTACCCCATTGAAAATGAAGCGCTCGAGCAAGCCATCGGGTTAAGTTACGACAACTTCAAACGTACCATCATTATTCCGCAGGGCCAGTTTCAGGAATTTTTGCAACTTGGAAACACAGAAAGAACCCGGATGATGAAAGAGCTTTTCAACCTCGGGAAGTTCGAGTTTTATTACAAAGTTACTTCGCTGGAATCGAAAAACAATGCCCGCAAACAAAACGTGGAAGGACAATTGCAACAACTGGGGGCTGTTAATCCTGAACAGGCAACTGTTTATCAAGAGCAGTTAGCAAAGCTCGATGAGGAAATAAAAGAAAAGAACCTGAAACTTGTTGAAAACCAGAAAGTGGAAGAACAACTTCGGAAATTGCAGGAATTAACCCGAAAGAAAGCTGAAGCTGAAAAAGAACATAAAAAGCTTCAGGAACAGGAGCCTGAATTTCAGGCACTCGAAAAGAAAATTAGCCGGTACGAGCAATGCGTGAACCGATTTAAGTACTTGCTGGATTCGTTGCAGGAAAGCAGCAGGAAAAAGGAAGAACGTGAAAAGCAGATTCATATTGACAATGAAAAGTTAAAAGCTGAGGAGATTGAAATTGAACGACTCGAAAAGTTGCTCCAGGAGCTGAAACCGGCCTATGAAAAACGGGAAGAGCTAAAGAAAAAAGCAGAAGAGTTATCCCGCCTCGTACAGATGAAAAACCTGGAAGAAATTATTGCCAGGGAGGAAAGCCGTTATAAGAAAGGTGAAGAAGTTTTGAATGCGAATGTTCAGCAGCTTGAAAAACTGAAAACTGAAAAACAGCAACTCGAAGCGACGATAAAAGAAGAGCGCGGCAGAATTCCGGATTTGGAACTGCTTTCCACCATCAGAGCCTGGCACACAGACAAACACAATCTGGACAAACAGCTCGGTGAAACTGAAAAAGAGATTGAAAAATACCTTCAGCAGGAAGAAGAAATCCTTGATGAAAAATCTCAGATTCTGGCAAGTCCGGTGTTTGAAGGGCTTTCGAAAGAAGCAGACTATAAAACCTGCATCCGGCATCTTAAGGCTGAAACGCAAAAAGTTAAGGAAAAACAAAAAGCGCTGAATGAGCAGGAAAGCCATTTTCGCGTTAAAGCGCAGTTAAAAACCTATGCAGCGGAACTGAAAGAGGGAAAACCGTGTCCGCTGTGCGGCTCTGTACATCATCCGGAACTGTTTAAAACGGAAGATATTAACGACGCTCTGGCAGACCTGACTTCAAAACAACAGGCCTTTGAACAGCAATTGGAACAAATTTCGGAATTGGGTAACCGGTTGAATATTCTCGATAATAAGCAGCGAACGGTTCAGCAAAATCAAAAAGAATTCAGGGAAAAGAAAAAGGAGCAATTGCAACAAATTACCGCTCATGCCGAACGGTTCGTTTGGGAAAAATACCGTGAAGAAAAGGAGTTGGATGAAGCGTTCCGGGAGGCAAAACGTATTCAGGGTGCGTTAAAAGAACATGAAACAGCTTTGGAGAACGTAACCAAAAAACTCGCACTTGAAGAAAAGAATAAGGAACGTTATCAGACTGAACTGGAAAAAATAGATAAGTCGCTTACGGTCCATCAAACTGAATTAAAAACAAAGGCTGATCAGCTTTTGTTGATTCAGCCGGAAGATTACAGTCAGACGCCGGTTGAGGAGATAGAAAAAGAGAAAACCGATTTGTTGGATGAACAAAACCGGATTGAAAAAGAGTTTTCTGAAAAATCAACCTCCCTGCAGGAACGAAACAAACAAAAAGACATCCTGAGCGGAAGCCTGACTGCAAATCACAAAGAGTTGGAACAGGATCGGGAAACCATTGCAACCCTCAAAAAACGGGTGGACGAACAGTTGGATGAATCTTCCTTTCAGTCTGTTGGCGAGGTGGTTCAGATTCTTTCGGAACCTTTAGATACAGAGGCTGAAAAACAAAAAATTGCTTTGTTTAAAGACCAGCTTCTGCGCATCAAATCCTTGCACGACCAACTTCAGAATGAAATGGGGGAGCGGGTGTATGAAGCTGAATTGCACCAAAAGCTTATCAGTGAAGTTACTCTGCTGAAAGAACAGATTACGCAGAAAAATCAGGAACAGGGAAAGGTGGCTGAGTTGCTCAAAAAACTTCAGAAAGATTTGGAAACTCAGGAATTGCTGCGCAAAGAACTCGAAAACCTGGAGCTGCGGGCAGAAAACATTAAAACGATGAAATCGCTCTTCAAGGCCAGCGGGTTTGTGAATTACATCTCGTCGGTTTACCTGCAGAATTTATGCAATGCGGCCAACGACCGCTTTTTTCAGCTTACCCGCCAGAAACTGAGCCTGGAAATTACACCCGACAATAATTTTCAGGTACGTGATTTTATGAATGGCGGTAAAATACGCAGTGTAAAAACTCTATCAGGCGGGCAAACGTTTCAGGCGGCTTTGTCGTTAGCTCTGTCACTGGCCGACAATATCCAGAAAATTACGGAATCGAACCAGAACTTTTTCTTTTTGGATGAGGGCTTTGGCTCGCTCGACAAAGAATCGCTGAGCATTGTGTTTGATACGCTGAAATCGCTGCGAAAAGAGAACCGGATAGTAGGAGTAATTTCTCATGTGGAAGAAATGCAGCAGGAGATTGATGTACATCTGCGTATCGAAAATCAGGAGGAAAAGGGAAGTATTATTCATTCCAGCTGGTTAACATGAACAATGCTGTATAAATAATTATAAACATATTCATACAGCTGTCCGTTGTGCTTCATGCTCAGAAGACGCAGTAGCAAAAGGAATTGACATTTAAAATGAGTATATTTGTGCTTAATTAATTTGATTTAATGAGAATAACTGAAAGAAAATATTTCGACACATATATGGATTTAATTGGAAATGAAATTTCTAAATTGATTAAGGATTTTGATTTTTCGGAAAATCGTGGCGGATTTGAATATTTGACAAAATCTTCAGCTGTTTATTCATCAAATATTGAAGGGAATAGTATCGATTTGAATTCTTACATGAATTATGAAATGAACAAGGACAAGTTCAAGGTAGGAAAGGAAATTGAAGAAATAGAGGATTTAATTGAAGCATATGGATTTGCACAGAACAATAAGCTGAATGAGAAAAATCTATTGAATTGTCATAAAATATTTTCAGACACTTTGTTAATAAGAAGCAAAAGAGGAAAATATAGAATCGAACAGGTTGGAGTTTTCGAGAAATCAGGATTAGCGTATATGGCTGTTGAACCAGAATTTGTAGAGAAAGAAATGAAAGTGTTTTTCCAAGACATAAACGAATTAACCTCCGCTGACCTTAACGAAATAGAAGTTTTTTATTATGCTTCATTGATTCATTTACGATTTGCACATATACACCCATTTAGAGACGGAAATGGAAGAGCTGCAAGATTAATTGAGAAATGGTTTGTTGCGGAGAAATTAGGACGGGATTTTTGGAAAATGCCATCGGAAGAATTTTATAAGAAGAACCAAGCTAAATATTATGAGACAATTAATCTTGGGGTCAATTTTTATGAATTGAATTATGACAAATGTATCGGATTTTTGGAAATGTTACCGAAATGTCTGAGATAAAGCACGAAAGCACAACATTTTAGGAATTAAGGCACAGTTGAGCCCGGGAAAAAGGCAGTAGGTTGATTTACCTGCTGCCTTTTTCTGAGGTAGCTGTGCTCAAAAGCACTGAAAGCGGACAACACATGGCAGCAGTAAAATAGTAATTGCAGGAATCTGATTCATATCCATGTTTATTGACTATTGAAAAGAGAAGTTGGAAATTATTTTTTGTTCATTTGGAATCATTCCAAATAGCTGAAAAACATGTATTCACCTGCATTGTGTTTTTACTTTTTCCCTACTTTTAAACAAATTTTTTAAATGAAGCTACTCACAACCATATTTGTAAACGTTTTTAAATATTTACAAACGGATATAACAATAGAAATCAATGAATTATTCAACGTTCTGGTATAGTTGAAATATATTTACGTATGAACTTTCAACAACGTTAGCAACAAGGCTGAATCAAAATGAATTGACTTATATAAAATAAATGCAAATACTCTACATCATTGGAAACGGATTTGATTTAAACTTGGGACTAAAAACAAGTTATAATGATTTTTATCAATACTACAAGACTGTAGAATCGGATAATATTAATGTCCAAAGACTAAAAAAGAATATTTCAAAAACCTACGAAAGTTGGGCTGATTTAGAAATAGCTCTTGGTGACTACACTCAACATTTAGATAAAGTTGAAGAACTTGATGACATTTTGCTTGATATTGGAGAGCAACTTTCAAAATACTTGCATTTAGAAGAAGATAAACTTAAAGATTATGAAATCAACCAAAGAAAGTTCTTTGACTATTTGTGCTTTCCAGAAAATCTATTTTTACCAGCTGACAAAGAGAATATATCTGGAATTAAGAGCAAATGGAAAAATCACCAATGGAATTTAAACATCTTCACATTTAATTATACTTCAGTTATAGAAAAAGTACTGGGTGACAAACAAAAAAATATATTTCTTGCCAATCATGACAATAATATCCCAATCCAATTTGGAGAGGTTAAGCACATTCATGGTTTCTTGGACAATGACATGGTAATTGGGGTAAACGATACTTCACAAATAAAAAACGAGTCATTTCATAACAGTCAAGATATTTTAGAATCAATTGTTAAAAGTGAATGTAACCAAGCAAATAGAAGTAATATAGATAAACAATTTACCGGTAGAATAAATTCTGCGAACCTTATTTGCATTTTTGGTTCTTCCATTGGTCCGACTGACAATAAATGGTGGGAATTCATAGGTGAAAGACTTAAATCAGATTGTCATTTAATAATATTCACAAAAGGAGCTGAAATTTCTCCAAGAATTAGGCACATGCAAGCAAGAGCAGAAAGAACTATAAGAGATTCATTTTTAAGCAAGACAAAACTAAATGAGAAAGAAATGGAAACGGTTGAAAGAAAAATATTTATAGGACTAAATTCAGGAATATTTGATGGAATTTTAAACAAAATTGAGAAATAAAATAAAGCCCAGTTGCTAACAAAGTACATATTGCAGGGCGGGTTCGGTGGTGCGCTAACTGCGGATTCTCGCATCGCAGTTCCATGTCCTTCGGACAGGAACGCTCTCCGAAATCCGCCCCGCAACATGTACCAACCGTTGTGCCCCATTATATCTATCTTTTCCTTATTTTAAAAGCAATATCCGGCCTTTGGGAATCCATTTCAGGAACGGTTAAATTCAGCTTTCCCTTTTTCGGTTTAACGGTTTCTGTTTTTATTGTTTTCCCGGTCCAGGTATCGAACCAGGAAATCTCAAATTTTCCCTTTCCTTTGTTGGAAATCGAGATTTCTGTCCCTGCGGCATTTTCTTTGGCATACGAACGCAGCCAGCCAAATCCTTCACTACCGGAATCCATCACATAAATGTAGGCCCCTGTGGCGGTTACTTCAACAGGTTCAAAGGGCAGGTTGGCAAAATCGATGTTTTCAGTAAAGGTTGCCACATGGTTCAGTTGTTCCCAGTCCTGTTCCTTCAGGAAGGTATAGTCCCACCACACCGGTACACCGGCCAGTCCGTTGGCAAGTGTGGCCCACAGGGCGTTGTGGTAGTGAATGCGGTAGTTTTCGCTGTGGCGGTCGAAATAAGACCATTCAGCGCCCGATTCACCAAAAATGGACGGTTTTTCAAAATTATCCCAAAACCGGCGCGCAGCCCAGGCGTAGTTGTACATGGAGCTGCGCAGCGAATCTTCGGGATATTTCAATTCCCAGCCCTGCCGCGGATAAAGGTGCAGGTTGGGAACATCGATAATTTCATGCAGTTGCCGGCGGTACTCTTTAAACCCGCCGCTGAACGAGGCGGTCATCGGGTGGCCGTATGGATCGTTCTCGGTAAAGTATTTCTGCGCTTTTGCCACCCAGTCGAACGCTTCCTGGTGGCGTCCCTGCGCCCAGCCATCGGTGCCGTTCATTTCGTTAATCAGTTCCCAGATGCCCCAACTGCGGCTGTGGGCATACCGCGCAATCAGGTAGCGGTACTTCTGTTTCTGATACTCCCACACCAGCGAATCTTTATACACGTCGGCCACATCGATTAAATGGCGGTACGGATTTTTATCCCACTCGGCAGCCCATACGGTTTCCGAAAACAGATCGTGGGGCCAGATGGCAAACATCAGTTTGATGTCGTCTTTTTCGAGAATCTTCAGGAGCGAGTCGATGCGTCCGCATTTGAGCTGGTTGTAGCGGCCCAGCTCTTCTTCGATAATTCCGGTACCGTTTACAAATCCGCCGTACCCTATATCCCAGATGGCAAACAGGTTGGCGTTGTATTTCTTGTATGTATCGAATCGTCCCTGATTGTTTCGCCACGGGGAGTAAACACCCACGGCAAAATAAGTGGAGCCATCGTCGTGTGCAAAATAGCGCGGGTTCACCTCCGAGGGTTTAATCCAGCCGCTGTGCTCCGAATTTATTGCTTCAAAAGAGTGGGAGTCAGAGTTTCCTTTTTTATCGTTATTCTCCACAAAAACCTGGTATTTGTAGGTTCCTGTTTCGTTGGGCGAAAAACGGATTTTCCACTGGTCGGCTTCTTCGTAATTGTCGTAAAAGCCGTTAATCCGGATTTCTTTTCCCGAAGGAGCCTGAAAAACGGCAAACACGTCTATTTCTGCCGGACTGAAGGGGTTTTCGTATTCCACCTGTTTCAGGTCAAGCTGCATTTCAAACTTTTCGTATTTTTTTACTTTGGCAGTATTCACCTGAGAAACCGAAACTTCGGGATTGTTTTTGCCTGCCGCCATAAGGTTGACGGGCAACAACAAAGACAGGCCAATCGCTGCATGGATAAACATTTTTGTGATGTTCATAAACTGTTCTTTTTAACGATTACGGAACCAGAATTACTTTATTCAGTCCCGGTTCTTTTTGATATAACCGGCGAAACCATTCGGCGCCTTCGGAAAGCGGCGCCACGGCCGAAATCAGTTTGGCAGGGTGTACTTTTTTGGCAGCCAGCAGGTCGAGCACCAGTTCGTATTCTCCGTTGATGGCACAACTTCCCTGAACGGTAATTTCGCGGGTAACAACCTGTTGCAAAGGAAACTGTATTTGCGGTGAGAGGTTGCCGACTAAAACAACCGTTCCTCCCTTTCTGGTATTTTCAACACAGGTTTGTACTGTTTCGGTAATACCAACTACTTCGAAGGAAAAGTCAACTCCCCGGTTTTTGGTCAGTTTCAAAATCTTCTCAGCGCTGTTTTTTTCTTTTGAACTGAAGGTAAAATCAGCGCCGAATTTCCGGGCGAGTTCCAGTTTCTGATCATCCAAATCGATGGCGATAACCGGACCGGCGCCAAAAAGTTTGAGCAGTTGCACCACAAAAACACCTACCATTCCGGCGCCCACCACCAGCGCACTGCTTCCGGGTTTCAGTTTTGAGACATTTACGGCATGTGCAGCAACGGCAATGGGTTCCACCATGGCGGCTTCCTCAAACGAAACCCCGTCGGGAACCCGGTGCAGAATGTGTTGCGGCACAGCTACCTTTTCGGCAAAAGCCCCGTGCCGGCGGTATTCTCCGGGAGAGACGCCCAGCACCTGCCGGTTGTCGCTCAGGTTGTAGTGCCCTTTCAGCGTAAACCAGTCGTTGAGCGGATAAACGGTTGAGTCGAAGGTTACGCGATCGCCCGTTTTCCAGCTTTTCACATCGCTGCCGGTTTCAATTATTACTCCCGCGGCTTCATGCCCCATAATCAGCGGAGGCTTTCTGCGTCCGGTGCTGCCGTCCATCCCGTGCACATCGCTGCCGCATATTCCGCAGGCTTTCACTTCAATTAAAACGTCACCGGGCTGGATTTCCGGATCGGGAAAATCACGGTAATTCAGTTGGTTGTATTCATCGAGAACAAGTGCCTTCATTAGCATCAAAGTTTTACAGTTGTGGCCACGTTTTTCGCTTTTTGCGATTCAAAATGGAAAGTAACTTCTCCGCGTCCTTCAATTAAAAACTGGTATTCCATCACACTATGACCCGGCATGGCCAAAAACTGCACTTCGGGTTTATTTTCCTTGTAGCTTACTTTTTCAAAATGTCTGTCGGTGATTTTTCCACCGGCCACCACATTTCCGCCGGTTACTTTCAAAAAATCCTGTCCGTAGAGCTTGCTGTTAAACGCATAGGCCGTCATGGAAGGAAGGCCTTTTTTGTTTTGCAGCCTCACCTTTACGCGGTTCAGGTTGCCCGGCAGTTTTTGCACATCGAACACCTCCATTTCAATTTCGGGGGTATGTTCGGCCGAGAGCAGCACCACCGATGCGTTTCGGTGAACCAAATCGGGCAGCATGAACGGGTGGGGCAGGCGCGAACTCATTTTCACCCAGCCACCGATTTCAACTTCTCCAAACTGAGGGTGGTCAAATTTCTCCCAGTCCTTGAACAACTCTCCCTGGGCCAGCCGGTCGTTAAATTCCAGCAATTCGCGGGTTCGCCCGGGCGAAGTACCCCGTCCGCCTGCATCGGCAGCCTGCATGTCAGATTTGTCTCTGTAGGTTTCCTGGTCGCGCATAAACAGCTCTCCCACAAAACCGAGGATGCCATTTATAAAATAGAGGTGGGTGGTAAAATCTCCGTAGGTAGGATACAAATCCACCGAGGGGTGGTAAACATACCCCGGGGTTATTTTAACCGCTTCATTGCCAATGACATCATAAGCGGCAATGTCGGACGGGTCGATGCGGGTGGTGTTGTCGGCAGGGACGCGCAGCCACATGCCACCGTAGTTGTGAAATGCATATCCCACAATGATGTTTGGGCGGGCGGCAATGTAATCAGCAATGGCTTTAAGCCCAACACCCGAAAGCGGAAAATGGCCAGCACCGCGCTGTGCATAAGGGGGCATCCAGTTGTGGCCCCAGTTGCGGTTGGGGTCGAGGTAGCCTTCCGCATCCTCGTTCAGCCGACCGTCGCCGTCGTTGTCAATTCCTTCGTACCCCAGCAAGGTATATTCCCCTTTTTCGCCCGGTTTTACACGCACCATAATTCGCGGATCGTCGGGGTGTGCCTTGTAATCTCCAAAAGGGTCTTTGATGCGCATCTGACAAATATTGCCGTCGCCGTCCAGGTCTTCGGGACCGTCCTCGTCGAACAGTCCGTCGCCGTCGTCATCAAAAGGAACACGAATACTGCGGTTGGTGCTGGGTGTGTTGCCTTCTTCGAAAAAGTAATGGCGTCCGTCCACATTCACCACGGGAATTATGTAATGGGCATTTTTATCAACAGCATGGGTTATTTTTTCGTTTTCGCCGTATTTGGTCAGCAGCATGTTGGCGTAGTACAGACACACTTCGCCGGCCTGAATTTCGTTACCGTGAATGTTGCCGTCCACATACACCCCCGGTTTGTCCAGTTCATTTCCGGTAGCCGGATTGTTGATGGTCAGGGCATAAATTTCACGTCCTTCCTCGCTTTTTCCAACCACATCAAGTTGGGTCAGATTGGGGTAAGCATTGTGCAATGCCCTGAGTGCCTCTTCCATCCCGGCCAGGTTGTAATACCTGTCGAACCGCAGGGGAACTTCTATTTTTCCTTTTCCTGAAGAAAAACCAGTGATTGCAAGTGAAACCAGCAAAAAGAATAATGTTAAACGTTTCATAATCAACCTCCAATTTTAATTTGTTTCACTTTTTCTCCAAAAACAGCCGATTCAATTTTGGCGGAAACCGTTTCATTTTTACCGGCTTTAATGAGCCAGGTCAGTCTTTTTACCTGGTTTCCTCCGATGCTTCCCAGCGGGGTGCGGTTCAATCCCTCAAGCAGTTCCATGTTGCCGTTTAATACCAGCACTACCGGCGCCGGCTGACTGTTTCGCTGTCCCATAGCTATGGGGTAGGACAGGGTTCCGTTGTTTTCGATAAACAGTTCCAGCCTGTAAACCCCTGCGCCCAGGTCGGTTATTTTTTCTTCCGCAAAATCAATGTCGGGCAGGCTTTTGGTGAGGTGCAGCAGCCACGGCAACTGGGTTTTGAGCAGCGAATCGATGCGTTCTGCTTTTGGCGTGGTTTCCAGGTAGGGCACAAAACCGCCGATTTCCACTTCCCCCAACCCGGGATGGTCGTATTTTTCCCAGTCCACAAATCCTTCTCCGTTCCATTCCATGTCGGACCAGGCCAGCAGCGCTTTTTCCCTTTCGCTGAGTCCTTCTTCCTTTTTGGGCACGGTTTTCATCATTACGACCATCTGTTCGGGAGTAAATTTTCCCGATTGCATCATTTCCAAAATCCTTTCTGCCGTAAACCGGTCGGGGGCATTGTTTGCCTTCAGAAAGAATGAAATTTTTTCTTCGCCCAATGCAATGAATTCTTCCGAAGTCATTTTTTCCACCTCATCCAGCGAAGGCAAATCTCCGTTTTCGCTCTTTTCTTCCTTTACTTTGGGAACACTGAAAAGGTTCATGCTGAACGAGGGAACGCCCAGGTGATAATAGGCCCACAGCTCGAATGAACCGTCTTTGGCCGGAGCAGGGTCAAGGTTTTCGGTGCTGAAGTTTTTGGATTTCAGAAATGTTTTATAGTCTTCGGCAAATTTTGTGTAGAATTTCAAATCGTCTTCGAGCGGGTTTACTGCAGCTCCCAGGCCAAGCATTCCGGCAACCATAGCCGGGGTAACCTCTGTACCGTCGGGGACACGTTCTTTCAGCATTTCAATCACTTCGTTCATGGAGTATGTTTTACTTGCATCTACACTGAACATGCGGGCATACCGGGCAGGAATTCTAATCCGGTCAAGATTGGCATCTCCCTGACGTCCGCCTTTGGGCGGTACCAGGCAAAAGTTTGAACTGCCGAGGGTATGAACCATAGCTATTTCGGGCCGGTCGAAAATAAACCGCAGAATGCTGTAAACTTCGGGTGTTTGCCCGGGGTAAAGCCCTGCTTCTTTTTTGCCGGAAGGAAACAGGTGCGGGAAAGCGATTCCAATGTTGATACCTCCTTCCCCGTCTTCGTTATAAAGACCGTCGCCATCGTTGTCAATGCCTTCGGAATACAGTTTGAATTCTCCGCGTTCTCCTTTTTTTGCATCGGCCTGCACCATTATTCGTGGGTCTTCTTTGGAAACAATATGGGTGCCGTCCGGGCTTTTAACACGCATTTGGGTAATGAAACCGTCTCCGTTCAAATCGTCAAAACCGTCTTCGTTTACCGCATCGTCGCCGTCGTTGTTTATTTCTGAATCGTTGACTGTACGGTCGTATTTCACCTGTGCAAAAAAACCTTTGGCGGCGTCGGGATTCGGGAGTGGCAAAATGTACCATTTCAGTGCCTGTATATATTCTGCGGAATCGAGCAGCATGTGTGCCAAACGGATGGCGCCTTCGGTTGAAATGGGGATGTTTCCTTCGAAATTGGCGCCCACAAAAACGGCAGGCACGCCCGACAGGTTACTCCCGATTTCCAGCACCGTTACCGGTTCGCCTCCCGGACTGGTGGCAATGTGGTGCAATTTTGTTGCCTCGGACCGGGTTTGCGCAATGTTATGCAATTGTTGCCGCACTTCGCTCACTGTGTGGTACCTGGTTGTGGGCTGGTTACTTTGAGCCAGCACAGTGCCCAAAGGAAATAACAGACTGAAGAGCAGATAATGAATTGTTTTTTTGACCATTTTATTCTCGTTGTTATTCATTTAAATTTGACTGAAATCCATCGGTTTTAAAAATATTTTTCGCACTTTGCTCACGGTGTCGGCATATTCTTCTTTCACACGCATGGTGTTCCATTCGTCGCTCACCCTGAATTTCTGCCAGTTGGCTTCGCGCTCTTCCATGTCTTTAAACCAAAGCATGTAAGCCAGCGCCGGCATGTATTTCCCGGCCAGCAGTTCGCCAAAAAACAGCGGGTGAAGGCCCACCTTTTCAAAAAGCGGCAGTTCTTCCATATCAAACATTTTCACCTTTCGCCTGAAGGCATCTTCGTTATAGCTTTCATAAATCCGAAGCTCGAACAATCCTCTATCGGAAGCGGGTACTTTTAGCTGCGGAATTCCATCGAAGGCTTCCATCAGAAAAGTTTCGTAACGCTCGAACACCGGTTGGCTGGCCGGAAGATCGAAATAACTTTTGGCGGCATTCAGGTATGTTTTGTCGGTTTTCATGTCCTGTACGGCATCCCAGTAATCCATGGGACTGTTATGCGCATGCAGGATGTAAACCCGGGGCGGCTCTTCCATGCTGTATTCGCTGAATGCCCCCACTTTGGCTCCCCGCTTGCCGAGGAAGGGAATTACCGCATCGGTGTAATACTTTTTTAACTGGTTAACGCCCCCGCCACCGGAAAACTGATACATTTTTAGTTCGTAAAACTCTTTTTCGGTGGGAGGTGCGGGGTTGGCATGTAAACTGCCGGCGGCAAAAGCGGTACCTGCCACTGCTGCAGATTTTTTCAGGAATGATCTTCTCTTCATTTGCTGTTTTTTTTATTGCAGCCAATATACAAATTATTTGTTTTACGGGAGGAGAATCATGGAGTAGCGAATTTCCCCTGGTTGAAAATCAGTGTAAAAAAATACTTTTACCTTTGATTATTCGTTTTCTGTAAAAATTATTGCCATGAAAAAGTCAATTGTTTTTATCGTTTTTATTTTGATGCCTGCCATTTTGCTGGCACAACCCACCATGGATTTGGGGGTAAAAGCCGGGGTAAACAACTCGAAAGTAACCTTCAGGAAAAGCGAATTCACATCAGAGTCGATTGTGAAAACGCACATCGGGGCTTTTGCCCGTTTTGGCTGGGGCCGGATTTACCTGCAGCCGGAGGCCTATTTTGGCTCCAAAGGCGGTGAGATTCTGGAACCTGCCGTAAGTACCACGGACAGGGCTGCCCGGTTCGATTTTAATAATGTGGATATCCCTTTACTTCTGGGATTTAAGGTTGTAGAGGGTGAGAGATCGAATATCCGGTTGATGGCCGGTCCGGTATTCAGTTTTTTAACCTCGAAAGATGTTTATAACCACGGGCAGTTTACCAGACAGTATCTTGAGGACAATTACTACGGTTTCCAATACGGTGTTGGAATCGACCTGTGGTATTTTTTCTTCGATGCCCGCATGGAGCATGGAGCAAACAATTTGTACCAACAACCCGAATTGGGAGTCAACGGTAAAAACCAAACCTTTATGGTTACGGTGGGGTTTAAAATTCTGTGATGGTTTGCCGCAACCTTCTACGCTTTTCCCAATGAGAAAAAACTGAAAGCTTAAAGATCTATCTGGGGAAAAGGGGGATGAGTTCTATTTTCCGGAAGAAAATTTCAGCTGCTTCCGACTGAATCTGAATTTTGCCCCTTTGGGGTTTTACGTAGGTTGCTTCATTTACGACTATGCCGTTTAGTATGAAGGTGAGTTTGTCGCCGTCAGCAATACATTCAAGTGTATTCCATTCTCCAACCGAATTTTCAACATCCTTTTCTCCCCTGAAATCCAATACATCTTTCCACTCCGGGTCACGGTTAAACCAGTTGATGCGGCCTGAGTTAACTGTTACTTTTTTTCCGCCGGGTTGAAAAACGAACGAATTGCCCTGTTTTTTATCTGCCACAGTACAGGTAACACTAAAATTTTCTGTTCCGTCGCCAACCACAATAATGTCGCCGGTCCCGCCTTCAATAATCTGACATTCGATGGAGTGCATCCAGATACCACCCGAAGCCCCGTCTTCGCCAATCGAATGAAGTAAAATACCACAATCGCGGGCATTTTTCTGTCTGGGTTCATAGGTCTTTTCACCCCATTTGAACTCGGTAATCAACCGGTAATTTTCAAACTCATTATTTGTTGTTATGCAACCCCATTCTTCGCCTGAAATGCGAATCATTCCGTCTTTCACCGTAAATACATTTTTCGGATCGTGGTTTTTCCCGCTGTGCTGTAAAAAGGTGTACCAGCCATCCAGGTTTTGGCCATTGAAGAGTTGGATTGGCTCTGAATTCATTTGATTACCCGGGGGGACATTACGATTTGCTACAGATAATAACGACTGTAAAAGGATAAAAGTGGCAATGAGGAATATTTTTGACATGGTTTGCAATTTTGATGTCTGCTTTTTATTCTGTTTGTTTATTCTCCATTTTTCGGACGATTTCTTTTAATAATTCGTTTTGTTCCTGTCTCAACGAAATAAATTTGTTAACCCAGGTATAAATCAGGTAAAGAATTCCAATGATAAAAGCAAGGTAGAAAAAGATGATGACAATTGGGAATAGAGTAAAAGCATTCATAATAAACGATTTAGATTGTTGGTGAAATTACAGTAAAATTAAACTGAGCATAAATATAAATACAATTGCTGTAATTCCCTGAATTAATGTGGCAATTGTGTGTGTTTTGTATCCGGTTTTCACATCCATCCCCGAAAATTGGGTAACCACCCAAAAAAAGCTGTCGTTGGCGTGGGAGATGGTCATTGCGCCGGCTCCGGTGGCCATTACTGCCAGTACTTTGCCGTTGAGCGAATCGAGCCCGATGGTTGAAAGCAGCGGAGCAATGAGCGCCGAAGTAGCCACCAAAGCCACGGTGGATGAACCCTGCGCTGTTTTAAAAGCCGCTGCGATAATAAACGGCAGAAAAATACCCAGGTGGTATCCGGCCAGCATATTCCCAATGGTTTCGCCAATTTGTGTTTCTTTCAGAATGGTACCGAAAGCCCCGCCCGCACCGGTAATAAGTAAAATTGGAGCCGCTGCTGAAATGCCGTCGCCAATCCAGCCGGTGAGGGTTTCTTTGTTAAACTTCGGAAAAAGCAAAAATGAAAGCAGAAATCCAATGAGCAGAGCATTTACCGGTTGGCCGGTAAAATCGAGAAAATTAAAAAAGAACCCCGTTCCGAAAGGTTTAGCCGGATAAGTAGCTATTGAACGCAGTGCAATGAGAAGTATCGGAATTAAAATGGGCAATAATGATTTGGTTGCAGACGGAAGTTTAATGTTCTCAGAAATATTTTGAGTGGATGTTTCGGTGTCTTCGCTTGTGGTGTATTTTTTACCGGCATACGATGCCCAGAAATAGCCGGCAAGCAGGGCAACCAGCGCCACTGCAGCTCCAAAGAGGATAACAATTCCCAGTTGGTCGTCGAGACCCAGATTTCCTGCGGCGGCAATGGGTCCAGGCGTTGGCGGAACAAATGTATGCGTGGCGTAAAGTCCGGTAGCCAGCGCAATGGAAAGCGCCACCGATGGTTTTTTGGTTTGGTGCACCAGCGATTTCTTCAGCGAGGAAAGAATCACATAAGCCGAATCGCAGAATACCGGTATGGAAACGATGTAGCCAATGAGCGACATGGCCAGCGCCGGATACCGTTTGCCCACCAGCTTTAAAACCAGTTCGGCCAGTTTAATGGCTGCGTTGGATTTTTCCAGGATGGTACCAATAATGGTACCCAAAACGATAACGATTCCAATGTAGGCCATAATGTCGCCAAAACCGCGGGCAATAAAACCGGCAATGTTTTCAATGGGTAATCCGGCCAGTGCACCGGCCAGGTACGACGCCAGCAGCAGTACTACAAACGGATGCAGTTTCAGGCGGGTGGTTCCAAGGATGATAAACAGTACAGAAATAATCAGAACAAAAATGAGCCAAAGTCCTTCAGGCATAATTTATATTTTTACGCGGTTTACAATATTTTCCGGAGTAATTTGGCCAAAGGAAAAGAGTGGCGCTAAAAGGAACAATACAGCAAAAATTCTCGTTTTCATAAACAGTTGAAGTTGATGGAGCCATAAAAGTAAATGATTTTTTGTTATGAAAAAGATAAAACTTCGCGGGAAAGAACTTAAAAGACTTGGTTACACCAGCGACCAGGCCATTGCACTGGCCATAAATCTGGTTTCGCGCCATTTTAAACGTGCTGATAAAATCGGTATTCTGGAGACCCTGGAAAAGATAAACCTTCAGCCTGAGAACTATTTGAAGGACCCGGTTTGGGGAGAACTGGCGCAACTTTTATCGGAAAAACCGGCCAAAAACAAAAAGAAACCCGCGCTGAACAAAGCCGCGCTGGAATTCAAAATTTACGGTGAAGAGAACATCGATCCCGAAGCCATTCGCCAGATGCAAATGGCTATGAAATTACCCATTTCAGTAAAAGGCGCCCTGATGGCTGATGCGCATGTGGGTTACGGACTGCCCATTGGCGGTGTGTTGGCAGCTTACAATGCCGTCATTCCTTATGCTGTTGGAATGGACATTGGCTGCCGCATGTGTCTTTCGGTTTTTCCATTTTCACCGAAAAAAATTGATGGCGAGCGCAACCGGATTAAAAACATTCTGATGAACGAAACCCGGTTTGGATTGGCAGAGTTTAAAGATGAGCAGGACCATGAAATCCTGGAACGGACAGAATTCAGGGAAATAAAATTTCTGAATTCATTGCATAAGAAATTTGCCAACCAGTTGGGAACATCGGGCCATGGAAACCATTTTGTGGATGTGGGTT
>CAZLGT010000057.1:0-39028 GCA_964559175.1 uncultured Mariniphaga sp.
CATGAAACCCCGAAATGGCGCCACAGGCAATGGTAATAAACAGCATGGGGAAAATGGGAAAATCACCGGCCTGGTTGTGAAAATTTTTGAAATTGTCTGCTGAAAGTTCGGGAATGTGGTACCCTTGTGTAAACAAAGCAATAATTAAACTTACAGCCATAAAAACCAGCGCAAATCCGAAAACGGGATAAACCCGGCCAATTACTTTGTTAATGGGAAGCAATGTGGAAAGGATATAATACCCGAAAACCACCCACACCCAGAAAGTCATGGTAGCGTAATCGGGTGTTAATCCGGCCAGAATTTTTGCCGGGCCCAAAATAAACACAGCCCCTACAATTACCATTAAAAGGACGGTAAACCCCCGCATAATTTGTTTGGTTGTGAGGCCCAGATAAATCCCTACGATTTCGGTAATGCTGAGGCCATTGTGTTTAATGGAAAGCATTCCGGAGAAATAGTCGTGAACAGCTCCGGCGAAAACCGAACCCAGGATAATCCAGAGATATGCCACCGGCCCCCACATGGCTCCGGCAACAGCGCCGAAAATAGGCCCCAGGCCGGCAATGTTCAGAAACTGAATCAGAAAAATGCGCCACCAGGGCATGGGAATGTAATCCACGCCGTCGGTCATGGTAACTGCCGGAGTTGCCCGGTTTTCATCGGCGCCAAATATCCGC
Source organism: uncultured Mariniphaga sp. (assembly GCA_964559175.1). GTDB lineage: Bacteria > Bacteroidota > Bacteroidia > Bacteroidales > Prolixibacteraceae > Mariniphaga. Next base: position 681 of record CAZLGT010000057.1, read on the forward strand.
TCTATGTATCTGGAGTAAACAAAGTATCCAAATAACAGGATACCGATAGATATGAGAAGCGTAGTCATGGTTTAAATTTTTAGTAAAAATAGAAGCAGATAACAGAAAAACCAGCGAAATGCAGGATTTATTTTCCGAATGATTCTTTCAGGACTTTTAAAGCCTCTTCCACATGCTTTTCAACCTGCATTTGCGAGTTGAAAATATACATAACTTTTCCGGTTTTATCTGCTACATAAGTTACCCGGCCAGGCAGCAATCCAAACAGGTTTGTGGGTACACCAAACAGTTTTCGTATTTTGTTTCCCTCATCGCTTAGTAGCTGGTATTTCAGGTTGTGCTTTTGTCCAAAATTTTTATGGCTTTCAACCGATTGCCCACTGATTCCAATAACTTCGGCCCCGGCCTCCAGAAAAGCTTCGTAATGGTCACGAAAAGAGCAGGCTTCCCGCGTGCACCCCGGAGTGTCGTCTTTCGGATAAAAAAACAAAACCAGGTTTTTTTTCCCGATATAATCCGAAATGTTAATCAACTCGCTAAACTGGTTCTTTAATATGAAATTCGGAATGGTATCGCCCTCTTTAATTGTCTTCATTTGTTTAATGTTGTACTTCGATAATTACACAACATCAATTTTCAAAAAATGTTTTGGAACATTTTCGGGGTTCCAAATAAATTCCTAAATTGCAGCACAGTTCAGCACAGTTTGAATTAAGCAGACTGAAGCATTTTAAATGTAAAAATTATAAATAATCATTCATCAATAACAAATTTAATATGGCAAACAGATTAATAGGAAGATTACCTAAAGTAGGGATTCGTCCGGTGATTGACGGACGGGAGCGTGGCGTACGCGAGTCGCTCGAAGTGCAAACCATGAACATGGCCAAAGCTGCTGCCCGGCTCATTGAAGAGAATTTGCGTTTTCCGGGAGGAGAAGAAGTGGAATGTGTGATTTCGGATACCACCATTGGCGGTGTTGCCGAAGCGGCCCTGTGTGCCGACCAGTTTGAGCGCGAAGGGGTTGGGGTATCGCTTACTGTAACCCCATGCTGGTGTTACGGTACAGAAGTGATGGACTCCAATCCGTGGATTCCGAAGGCCGTTTGGGGCTTTAACGGCACCGAACGCCCGGGTGCAGTTTATCTGGCAGCTGCTTTGGCTGGTTACACGCAGAAAGGCTTGCCTGCTTTTGGCATTTATGGCCGCGATGTGCAGGATGCCGGCGATGAATCCATCCCGGAAGATGTTCAGGAAAAGATACTGCGCTTTGTGAAAGCTGCGCTGGCAGTGGCCCAAATGAAAGGCAAATCGTATCTTTCGTTGGGCTACACCTCAATGGGTATTGCAGGCTCTATGGTAAATCCCGATTTTTTCCAGGATTACCTGGGAATGCGTACCGAATTTGTGGACATGACCGAAGTGAAGCGTCGTCTCGACGAGGGAATTTACGACAAGGAAGAGTACGAAAAAGCATTGGCATGGACCCGCGAAAACTGCATTGAAGGTGAAGATCGCAATGCTCCTGAAAATCAAAGCGACCGGGCCCGAAAAGACTGGGAATGGGAAATTGTGGTGAAAATGACTCTTATCTTCCGCGATTTGATGATTGGAAATCCGAAACTCAAAGAAGCAGGATTTGGTGAAGAATCGCACGGACGGAATGCCATTGCCGGAGGTTTTCAGGGCCAGCGCCAATGGACCGATTATTACCCCAATGGCGATTTCCCGGAAGTGTTTTTGAACACCTCTTTCGACTGGAACGGAATCCGCGAAGCGTTTGTATTTGCTACCGAAAACGACAGCCTGAACGCGGTGCCTATGCTCTTTGGCCATTTGCTTACCAATACGGCACAGATTTTTTCCGATGTTCGCACGTACTGGAGCCCCGAGGCTGTGAAGCGCGTTACCGGAAAAGAATTGAACGGTATCGCAAAAGACGGTATCATTCACCTCATTAATTCGGGGGCAACCACGCTGGATGCCACCGGTCAGCAGCTCGACTCAGAAGGAAATTCAGTGATGAAACCCTATTGGGATATCAACGAAGAAGATGTAAAACGCTGTCTGGAAAACACCCGGTTCTGCCCGGGCAATAAAGGCTACTTCAGGGGTGGCGGTTATTCCAGCCAGTTTAAAACGGCCGGACAGATGCCGGTTACTATGTCGCGCATAAACCTGGTAAAAGGGCAGGGGCCTGTAATGCAGATTGCCGAAGGTTATACCGCCGACATTGAGAATGCCATTCACAGTGTGCTGGATAACCGCACTGACCCAACCTGGCCTACCACCTGGTTTGTTCCAAAATTAACCGGAAAAGGTGCTTTTAAAGATGTCTATTCGGTAATGGCCAACTGGGGCGCCAATCATGGAGCCATCAGTTACGGACACATTGGCGCCGATTTGATTACGCTGGCTTCCATCCTGCGAATTCCGGTTTGCATGCACAATGTGGAGGAGGATAAAATTTTCAGGCCCAGCGCATGGAACGCCTTTGGCGAAGACAAGGAAGGTTCGGATTACCGCGCATGTCAGAACTTTGGACCACTGTACAAATAAATTTTCATTAAAAAAAGTCGTACCTGCCTGTTAAAAGTAGGTATGACTTTTTTATTACGGATTTTACCTGTATTTTCGGCCCGAAACAATAGAGTATTAACATTTAACAGAACACGATGAGGACGTTCATCATTTTTACCCTTTTGATTGTTGTTTTGGGGTGCAAGAACAGAAAAAACAAACATAGTGATTATAAAATACAGGAAGTGATTGAGATTGAATCCAAAAAAGAGGAACCATTGGATATGTATGAAAAAGGAACCTATGGATATGATGTGAATTTAATCCGCAATTTCCCCGATGCACTTGAACTGAAAAACGGCGATTCCAGGCTCCTGTTTTCTGTTAAATACCATGGGAGGGTAATGACCAGTTCTTCCAACGGTTATGCCGGCAGAAGTTACGGCTGGTTAAATTACGATTTAATTGAATCGGACGAAATTTTGCCGCAATTCAATCCCGTGGGTGGTGAGGAGCGTTTTTGGCTTGGACCCGAGGGCGGACAATACTCTTTGTATTTTAAGCCCGGAGATTCATTCAATTTTGAAAACTGGCAGGTGCCCGTAAGCCTCGATACCATTCCGTTTGATGTTTTTCTGTCAACCGATTCGGTGGCTGTTTTTCTGAAAACCTTCGAAGTGGAGAATTACAGCAACTTCAAATTCAGATTGGAATTAACCCGCAAGATTCACCTGTTGGGAAAATCGTTTATCGAAGAAAATCTGGGCATTTCTGTTCCCGGAAAAGTAAAATATGTTGGCTATGAATCCACCAACATTGTAAAAAACAAAACCGGCGAGGACTGGAAAAAGGAAACCGGACTCCTTTCCATCTGGATGTTGGGTATGTTTAAGCCTTCGCCTGAAGTTACAATGATTCTTCCCTATAAAACGGGCGTTAGGTCTGATAACATTGTAAACGATAATTATTTTGGTAAAATCCCGGAGGACAGATTAAAAATTATAAACGGCATTATTTATTTTAAGGGCGATGGCAATCACCGTGGAAAAATTGGCCTTCCGCCGCAGCTCGCTATGCCGGTAATTGGTAGTTACGATGCCGAGAATCAGGTGCTTACTCTCCTGAAAACCGAAATTCCGGAAGGCGTTACCGATTATGTGAATTCTGCGTGGGAACACCAGAAGTATCCATACCGGGGAGACATCATTAATGCATACAATGACGGGCCGCTCGAAAATGGCGGGCAATTGGGGCCATTTTATGAACTGGAAGCGTCTTCGCCGGCACTTGAACTTGCACGCGACTCATCTGCAACTCATATTCAGTCAACTTACCATTTTGAAGGCCCTGAAAATGAGCTGGATTCGATTTGCAGGAAAATTTTCAATGTTTCCCTGGAAGAAGTTAAAAACGTATTTTAGTGACACATTTACGATTTCGGATTTCTGAAAAAGCAGGTCAAACCAAAATTCAGCAACTGGTACATTCCATAAGCGAAGCCATAACCAGTGGCAAGCTGAAGATAGGAGAAACGCTGCCTTCCGTAAATCAGTTGAGTGAAGAAACCGACACTTCGCGCGATACGGTTTTTAAAGCGTATCGAATTCTGAGGAAAAAAAACCTGATTGAATCGGCTCCTGCTCGGGGTTATTACGTTACCGGAGGTTTGTTTAAAGTGTTTATGCTGCTCGATGATTTTAGCGCTTTTAAAGAGCAATTGTACAACACGTTCAGAAATAACCTTCCCAATTCCTATTCGGTTGATTTGCTTTTTCACCATTACAACCGGGAGGTTTTCAACCAACTTGTAAATAACAGTTTAGGCCGTTACAGTATGTATGTGGTGATGAACATCGATCACCGAAGTATGGACCCGGTTTTGAATTCAATTGATCCCGGTAAACTGCTCATTCTCGATATGGGCTTGCCGCCATCCGATACCATAAGCTATGTTATTCAGGATTTTAACAATGCAGTGGAAAAATGTCTGAAAGAAGGATTGCAGCATCTGCAAAAATATTCGGAGCTGGTTATGGTTTACGACAAAAGTGAAACACCTCACCCGGCAGAAACCGTTTCGGCGGTTCGCCGTTTTTGTGAAAAACATGACATTCGCTTCCGGTTGTTTAAAAACGCTCACGGGTTGGAGGTAAAAAGCGGGCAGTGCTGGTTTACCATTCGCGACTCCGATTTGGTGGAGGTGATAAAAGCCTGTCGGACCAAAGGACTTAAAGCTGGTTCCGACATTGGTGTATTGTCGTACAATGATACTCCCATGAAGCAGATTGTGGGCGGTGGCATTTCAGTAATCTCCACCGATTTTGAACAGATGGGAATTCTTGCTGCTGAATTCATAAAAAACAAACAGAAAATTACCGAAGTTCTGCCAACTTCTTTAATTTTGAGGGAGTCTTTGTAGGAAGTTTTCAGTTTTCAGTCACAGTAGTCAGTCTCGGTTACAGGCTCAGATTTGGCAGATTGTGATTGGAGATAAATCAGTTATAATCAGGGTTATGAAACGAGCATGTAAAATATTTTCACCCGGAGCGAGGATTTAAATACATGCGAGTTCCATACTATACCTTTTTGAATAAACAATTATAATAGTATGAAAAAAATTGCGTCTATTACAGTTTTTATCATTTTAGCAGTCAGTACTATGCAGGCACAGCAAATGTTTAAGCAGTTTTCGGGAGCCGATATCGGAAATCCCCAACTGAAGGGTGATTTTAAGTTCGATAAGAAAAATCAGCAGTTTACATTGCAGGGAGCCGGGTACAATATCTGGTTCGAACGCGATGAGTTCTATTTTGTTTCGCAGGAAGTGGAGGGTGATTTTATCCTTTCGGCCAACCTGAAGTTTATGGGCGAGGGAGTTGATTTGCACCGCAAAATCGGATTGATGATTCGAAGTTCAAAAGCTGAAGATGCGGTTTACATGGATGGCGCCATTCATGGCGACGGGCTGACCTCGCTGCAATACCGGGAAAAAACTGGTGGCGAAACGCTCGAAATTAATTCAGAAATTAAGACACCGGAGTTTGTTCAGGTTGAACGAAAGGGAAATGAATACATTTTCCGTTTGTCGAAAGACAGGGAACCTTTGACGGAAGTGGGCCGGGTGAAACTGGAAATGCCGGAAACAGTTTTGGCCGGAATGTTTATCAGTTCGCACAACGAAGAGGTGGTTGAAAAAGCGCAGTTTTGGAACGTGCGCCTGGAAAAGCCGGCAGCCGAAGGCGTTGATGGCTATCAGGCACCTTCGCCCAGCCGGCTGGAAATTCTGGATATTGTGACCGGAAACCGGGAAGTGATTTACGAAACCGAAACGCACATCGAGGCGCCCAACTGGTCGCGCAACGGGAAATTTCTGATATACAACTCAGGCGGATTGCTGTATAACTTCAACCTGAAAAAATGGGTACCAAAGGTAATCGATACCGGTTTTGCCACGTCCAACAACAACGACCATGGTATTTCCTTCGACGGAAAAACACTGGCCATCAGCCATCACGCCGAAGAAAACGGGCAGCGGCATTCCATTATTTACACGGTTCCGGTGAAGGGGGGAACACCAAAACGGGTTACTGAAAAAGGCCCGTCCTACTGGCACGGCTGGTCGCCCGACGATAAATGGCATGTTTACTGCGCCGAACGGAACGGCAACTACGATGTGTACAAAATTCCGGCCGATGGAGGGGAGGAGATTCGCCTGACCACTACCGAAGGCCTCGATGACGGTCCGGAGTATTCACCCGACGGGAAATATATCTATTTCAACTCGGTGCGCAGCGGCAGCATGGAAATCTGGCGCATGAAACCCGACGGATCGGAACAGGAAAAGGTTACCGACGATGAATTTCAGAACTGGTTTGCCCACCCGTCGCCCGACGGCAAGTGGCTGATTTTTATCTCTTATTTACCCGAAGTTCCCGCCAGTTCACATCCGCACAATCAGCGGGTAATGTTGCGCTTAATGCCGGCCAGCGGTGGGGAAATAAAAACCGTTGCCTTTCTTTACGGCGGCCAGGGAACCATCAATGTTCCTTCCTGGAGCCCCGATTCCAAAAAAGTGGCATTTGTGAGCTATACGTATTGAATTGGTGCTGTATCGACGGTTGAAGGGATACTTCAAAATTCAAAGTTCAAGTTTTTTCAATGCTTTTTTGGCATCTTTATAGCCCTGTTCCATTAATTCGTCCACTTGTTCGGTATCGGTCCGGTTAAACGACGATAAATCGGGAGTGATGAGTAAATCAGCATTTTCCGTTTGCAGTTTAGCTGCGGTCATCATCACAAAGTGAAATCCGTTGAGCAACACATCCAGAATGTTTCCCGGTTTTTCGTAGGCATGCCTGGCGTTCAGGTCAACACCAATCACGTAATCGGCCCCCATTTCTTTAACGGTTTGAATGGGCACATTTTCTACAATGCCACCGTCAACAAGCAGTTTGTTATCCCATTCCACAGGACTGAATATGCCGGGAATACTGGTACTTGCCATAGATGCTTTCGCTACCGGACCTTTTTTAAGTGCCACTTTTTCCCCGCTGGCAATGTCGGTGGCTATCATAGCAAGCGGAATATCAGCATCTTCCATATTTACATCCCCGATGTGGCTGGTTATCAATTCGCCCATTTTTTCGTTCGATAAAAGTCCGAACCGGGAGAGAGACAATCCGGAAATATCCATCCATTTGAGTTCGGAGGCAATTTTTTGGATATCAACCGATTTTTTATTGAAGGCATAAAATGCCGCTACAAATGCTCCAATGCTGGTGCCTGTAATGTAGCTGATCTCAATACCATTTTCTTCGATGGCTTTGAGAACGCCAACATGAGCAGCTCCCAGAACTGCACCGCCACCCAGTGCCAACCCGATTTTTTTATTCATGATTTTTTCTATAGTTAAGTTAGAATTTCTTCAAGAGCATCTTCAATCTGTTCAAATTTAAAGCTGAACCCGGCTTCCATCAAGCGGTGCGGAACCACAGCAGGGCTTTCTGTCAGCATAACTGCCGCTCTCCCGTATAGCAGTTGCAGGCCAAATTTTGGAACAGGAATAAACGCCGGGCGTTTCAATTTTTTGGAAAGAGCTTGTGTAAACCCGGCATTTGTAATTTGTTCCGGTGCCGCCAGGTTAAAAGTGCCTCCGCTATACTTATTTTCCACTGCCCATACAAATGCCCGGGCCACATCGGTTTCGTGCACGAACGGGAATGGTTGCCTGCCATTCCCTATTTTGCCCCCAATGCCCAATCTGAAAGGAAGAAGCAGTTTTTGAATAACAGCGGATTCTTTCCCCAGTACCACAGAAATCCGGAAAACTGTGGAAACAATTTCATCGGGCAGCCCGTTCCAAACAGCTTCCCAGTCCTTAACAACTTCCCCCAAAAAACCGGTATCAAATTCTTTGCTTTCTTCACTATGGGTTTTTCCTGAAGCATAAATCCCAATGGCTGAGGCAGTTATTAATTTGTATGGACGTTGTTCAGGGAATAGTATTTGGATGGCTTTTACCAGGTTTTGTGATGTAACTACGCGGCTCACGTAAATTTTTTGCTTATTTTTTTTCGTCCATCTTTGTAACACAGGCGCACCGGCGAGATTAATCAGGACGTCGGTGCCTTCCAGTTTTCTGGCCAGGTTTTCAGGAGGTCCGTAAAGCAATTCCCGGTGAATGGCCGATACCCGGTGTCCTTTATTTTGCAGTTCATCGGTTATTATTTTCCCCAGGTACCCGGACGCCCCTGTCATTTTAATTTTCATTGCCTGTTTCATTTGCTGGCTAAATTAATAAAATAACAGTATGGAATTTACTTTCCTGAAACCATTTTTACTTTACGGTTTGGCAAAAGAATTGTATATCTTTGCACCGGCAGGCTGCTTTATCGCCCCGATAGCTATCGGGGAGGAAAGTCCGGGCAACGCAGGGCGCCGTGCTTCCTAACGGGAAGATCTCCGAAAGGGGATAGCAGCGTAACAGAAAATAACCATCCGCCAGCTGGCGGATACGGGTGAAAAGGTGGGGTAAAAGCCCACCGGTGGTTGTGGTGACACAGCCAGCCGTACGCCTCATGGGTTGCAAAGCCAAATATATCCTGATTGCGCGGCTGTTGCAGCGCAGCGAAGTTGCCCGCTTCGTTTCCGGATGCACATCGGACGTCAGGAGGGGTAGGCTGCAAGGATTCCGGCAGCGATGCAGGAACAAGATAAATGATAAAGGTCCCGGTGAAAATCGGGATACAGAACCCGGCTTACAAGCCTGCCATTTTTTTTACAATTATTTCAGCGGGAAAATTTTATTTTTCTCGAGGTAATCCATAATCCGGTCGAGGTTGAACTCGTTCTCCACCGGATCGAATTTCATAGCCGCATTTTTCGGTAATTCATATTCCAGATCAACGCCAGGCAGGTTTTCTACTTCGCCATTTTCGGCCTTTAAATATAATTCCGGTTTGTTTGCTTTACAGTACTCCAGCGAAGCGTTCATGTAAAAAAGGCTGAACCTTTCTTTGCCAACAACTTCGGCTACCTGGTTCCGCAATGACTGGTTGCGGGAAATAAACGAGCAGATGGTGATGATTCCCTGGTCGTTGAGCAATTTGCAGATGTGTGCCACCCGGCGCAACTGTTCGGCCCGGTCGGCCGGGGAGAAATCGAGTTCGCGGTTGAGCCCCGAGCGCAGTGAACTTCCGTCAAGCAGAACCGTAGTTGCTCCGCTCTCAAACAGTTTCTTTTCGAGGCTGAATGCCAGTTCGTTCTTGCCCGATCCGTGCAAACCGGTAAACCAGAGAGTAACTCCTTTCTGATTCAGCTTTTGCTGCCGGTTTTCGGTTGAAATCAGTGATTTTCCCTTTTTGATCTCTTCTTTGTCATTGTCTGAAATCCGAGACGGCAAATGTTTACTTTCCAGTTTGTCGATAATCATTCCTACGGCTACCGTGTTGTTGGTAACCGGGTGAATCAGAACAAACGAACCGGTGTTTTTATTCTTTTTGTATGGATCGAAAAACAACGGTTTTGCCGCAGTAAAAACAGCACGTCCTATTTCGTTGAGAGAGAGTGATTCCACCTCCGTTTTTTCGAGGGTATTTACATTTACTTTATACCGCATCATATCGATGCGGGCACGGGTGGTGTTTGTGGTCTGTTTCAGAAAAAACTGGGTGGAAAGTTCCATGGGTTCTTCATCCATCCAAACCAGCATCGCTTCAAAATGGCGCTCCATGCGGGGAAGGTTATCCGGTTTTACCAGCATCTCGCCGCGCGAAATGTCAATTTCATCTTCCAGTTCAAGTGTAACCGACTGCGGAGGGAAAGCTTTTTCGAGGTTCCCGTCATAAGTTGGAATGGATTTTACTTTCGATGTTTTCCGCGAAGGCAGAGCCATAACCGTATCTCCAACATGAACAATTCCGGAGGCTACTTTTCCGGCAAAACCCCTGAAATCGCGGTCGGGGCGTAATACGTACTGCACAGGAAACCGGAAGTCGTCGTAATTGCGGTCGCTGCTAATGTGTACTTTTTCCAGAAATTCGAGCATGCTTTTGCCGTGGTACCAGGGCATGCGGTCAGATACGTCCACCACATTGTCGCCTTTTAGTGCCGAAAGCGGAATAAATTCCACATCTGGAATGTCGAGTTGGGTCACAAAATTTTTATATTCGGCGCAAATATCGTCGAAAATTTTCTGGCTGAAATCCACCAAATCCATTTTGTTTACTGCAAGTACCACATGTTTGATACCAAGCAGGGAAACCAGAAAGGTATGCCGCCGGGTTTGGGTAATTACCCCTTTGGTTGCATCGATAAGAATGATGGCCAGGTTGGCTGTGGAGCCGCCGGTAATCATATTCCGGGTGTATTGTTCATGCCCGGGTGTGTCGGCAATGATAAATTTCCGTTTTGCCGTGGAAAAATAGCGGTATGCCACATCGATGGTAATTCCCTGCTCGCGTTCGGCTTTCAGACCGTCGAGCAGCAAGGCGTAGTCGATGTCTTCGCCGGCATGTCCCACACGTTTGCTGTCGCGTTCAAGCGCAGCAAGCTGATCCTCGTACAGCATTTTGCTGTCGAACATGAGCCGCCCAATGAGGGTTGATTTGCCATCGTCAACCGAGCCTGCAGTTAGTAAACGCAGCAGGTCTTTTTGCTGGTCCTGGTCGAGGAAAGCTTTTATGTCGAGATTTTGTGTTGTTGTCATGTTGTTGCTTGTTACTTGATACTCGTTACTGGTTAGGATTTCCAATTTTTTTCAACATATTGAATAAATGCGTTGATTTTTTTACCGAGGATACCGTATTCCTCGTATAGTTTTGTCCATCCGCCTTTTTCAGGATACAATACAATTATAGTAGCAATTTGATTTGTGCATTCATCATTCGAGGCTTGTGCGTATATTAAAAATTTAATAAAATCAGCTTTATACCTTCTTCTTCCATATCCCTCAACAATTTGGTCTTTAACACTTTTAGATGATCTCCTTACCTGACTTCCCTGTTCATACAATTCAAAAGACGGTAACTCCAGACTTAATTTATGAACTCTAATCGCCAGATCAAATGCAATTTTATATATATCCAAATCCTGATAACTGCTCATAACTTGTTTTTTATTTTTTTTTTTTATTTGTTGTCGGATATTCGATACTTAGCAACCAGCAACCAGCAACCAGCAACCAGTAACCAGTAACCAGTAACCAGTAACTAAAAATACCCTTCCCGTTTTTTCTGTTCCATGCTGGCATCCTGGTCGAAGTCGATAACGCGGGTAGTGCGTTCCGAAACAGTTACGGTCATCATTTCTTCCACAATTTTTTCTATGGTATCGGCTTCCGATTCTACTGCTCCGGTAAGCGGGTAGCAACCCAGGGTACGGAATCTTACTTTCCGCATTTCTGCTTTGGCGGCAAGCTCTTTGGGCATCCGGTCGTCGTCAACCATAATTAAGTTCCCGTCCATGTCAACAATGGGGCGTTCTTTGGCAAAATAGAGCGGTACAATGGGAATCTTTTCAAGCCTGATGTACTGCCAGATGTCCAGTTCGGTCCAGTTGCTGAGTGGGAAAACGCGTATGGATTCACCTTTGTGCACACGGGCGTTGTAAATGCTCCACAATTCTGGTCGCTGGTTTTTGGGGTCCCACTGATGAAACCGGTCGCGGAAAGAAAAAATACGTTCTTTGGCACGTGATTTTTCCTCGTCGCGGCGGGCGCCCCCAAAAGCGGCGTCGAATTTGTATTTTGAAAGCCCCTCGAGCAACGCCTGGGTTTTCATCACATCGGTGTGTACTTTGCTTCCATGTGTAAACGGCCCAATGCCACTTTCAAAACCCTGCTTGTTGTAGTGTACAATCAAATCCCAGCCTTTTTCTTTGGCATATTTATCGCGGAATTCCACCATTTCACGAAATTTCCATTTGGAATCGATGTGCATGAGCGGAAAAGGAACTTTCCCCGGAGAAAAGGCTTTTTCGGCCAGGCGAACCATTACCGACGAGTCTTTGCCAATGGAGTAAAGCATCACCGGATTTTCAAATTCTGCCGCCACTTCGCGGATGATGTGAATGGCTTCGGCCTCGAGTTCCTGCAGGTTTGTTAAACTATATTGCTTCATAAACCGGGTTTAATATTCTTTATATTTTCTCAGGTAGCCTGATGCAAACCTGTAAAATCCACCAAATGCAGTGGAGTTTTATGAAATTAGCAGGCAAATATAACACATTTAGAATACTTTTTTCAGTGTGCATTTCTACTGCTGAAAAAGCAGAAAAATCTTCTTTTTTGCCAGATGTAAGTAACCAGGTATTATTACTGGTTATTGTTTTGCTCGTAATCTTCAATCTGATTGAATGAATACTGGTAACTCATTGGCACAATCTGGTTGTATTCTTCCACCGATGCATTTGACAAGCAGGCATCAATGATTCGTTTTCCCGTTTTGTATAAATCTTCTTTCCAGAATTTTTGAAGTTCATTTTTAAAGAATTCCTGTAAAATTTCGGCTCCTGCATCGTAACCTTCGGCGCCCACTTCTATCTGGTTATACACTTTAAGGAAGCGGGTTGGAATTTTTGAACTTTCAATGGTGAGGTAATTGAGTTCATACCCCAGCAAACTGCTTCTTGCCGGCTGGTACTGGTCTGCCCGAAGTTTTGCCACACCACGGCGTGTAAGGTATTCCCGCATAAGCAACTGGGGTTTGAATCCTACCTGCCATACCCCGATATTCTGGTTGGGTACCAGGGTAAAAGTAGTGCGTGGCGTTTTAATAATCTGGTCGAGGAGCAGGTTGGCATGAGTTACCCGTTTCCCGGTAGCGAACGGCCAGTAAGAGCCCACTCCTTCGCTCTCCATTGCGCCTGTTCCAACAATGCTTGGATTGTTATGCCCGCGCGGTGAAACAAGTCTCCATAGCCAGGCCAGCGCCGGAGGTAAAATATGGAAAAGTCCGACAATGCCATACGAAGGTTTCTCTTTGCTGCACATGGGTGTTCTGATTCCAAAACTGCGAATGTCAACTGAAACCGGATGGTTTACAATATTTTTGACATTACTGCGCGGAAGGATTACCCTGGGATTGGGGCAGGGCTTTCCGGGTTCATCCTGAATGTGCTCCCAGATGAGCGCGGTTGATTCGGGAACTGTTTCAATATTTAAAAAGAGTAATGGGCTTTTCGGTTTAATGGTTGCTTTTTCAAGATGGGGATCGTCTCCGTATTCCTTTACGCTGTCAACCCGCACAAACCAGGCATTTTCAGCATCCATAATCTCGAGTTTGCCGTTATTTTTTTGAATCGAAGGGTGGCAAAACGCCATATCGTCGGCTACCGCATTAAATGAGCAAAACCGGGGGATACTGATAAACCGTTCTTCACCGGTAATCTGGTTCCTCCCGATAAGCACACGCCCGTCGGGTTCTCTGAGAATGTGCTGGTGCATCTCACTTTTTCCGCCTCCGCTTGCCCCTTCGTGCATAAAGGTTTTAATGTTGTCGTACGGACTAATGGACTGTACGGCAGAGCAATGCGCTGTAACCCATCCTTCTTTTTCTCCCTGCGTGAGTAACACGCCGTACAATCCTTTTTTTGCGCTTGGACCGGGGTATAAATTGTAGGAATACATTTCGTGAATTTCAGATTTACGGTTATGCACCACAACCTGTTTGCCGTTGAAATGGGTATGCCTGAATACCGGAGCCACAAAAATGACCGATTTTATTTCAGTTTCGTTTTCCAGTTCATTAACCGGAATAATTTGTTGCAACATGGAGAGGCCCATGGCAAAAAATGCTGCATTGGCCGGTGCAATGGCAATCCCTGTTGAGCCTACCTTTTCTCTGCCCGCAAAATAAAAGAAACATGCCAAATCCTGTGTTTTTAACCACTCGCATGTTTCTTTCTGAAGCACCGGAAATTCAAATCCGTATTTTTCGCTGAACCGCTTTTTATCCGTGGGCTGGTCGTCTGCAATTGACATGGTCCCCGGGTCGCGTCTCCGCATATAAGCATCCGTATAATTGGCCGAAATGCCGTTTTTTACCCGGTGAATAACTGCCTCCGTGTATTCCCCCTTACCGGGAATATCGTATTTTACTAAAAATTCACTGTTTTCTTTGCCATTTGTGGCCGCAATGGCCAGCTCTTCTGTTGTATGGAAAACCGATAAACTTTTGCAGTTTTTCAAAACATCCGAAATATTTGCCGGCACATTAATTTTCTTTTCTTCAAGAATGCTAAATAAATTTTTCATAACCATTTTACTCTGAATTTGATGAGTTTTTGAACTCACTTTATTGATTTTTCCAAGACAAAATTAATTTTTATTACTTAAATAATTAAGAGGCACTTAATAATGTTTGGTCAGAAATAAAAAAATTAATATACGCTTAATTGTCGGGCGGAGTAACAATCCAGATCATTCCGGAAATACCCTTTTTCAGGTTACGGGCATGGTGCAACCTGGCTGAATTGAAGTAGAAGCTGTCGTTTTTTTCCAGAATGTATTTTTCATCATCAAGAGTGAATTCGATTTTTCCGTTGAGTACAAAAAGAAATTCCTGTCCGGGATGATGTTTCATGATGCCTTCCGAAGTAGCATCTTTCTCAAATTCAATATAAAACGTATCCATAAGCTTTCCGTTTCCATGGTTTGAAAGCAGGAACAATGAAGCACCGGATTCATTTTTTTCCACAAAGCTTTTTTGTTCATAGGTAACCAGCGGATTGTTGGTTAATATTTCATTTTCTCCAATCAGTTCGCCAACCGTGGTGTACAAATTATCAGCAATCGATTTTAGCGTTATAACCGACGGAAATGCTTTGGCTTTTTCAATTTGTGAAAGTGCGCTGGAACTGATGCCTACTTTTTTGGCAAGTTCGTTAAGCTGCATGTTCAGGCTCTCTCTTTTTCGTTTTACCCTTTCACCTAATCTTTTCATTGGAATCCATTTATATTTTCCGAACGGCAAAAATAATGGTTTTTGCGAAGTGTTGGTTAATAAATGAAGTAATATTTAATATTTGGTTAAAAATCCCAGAAAATGGGTATTAATAACAGCGAAAGAATAAAGGAAACAACGTTTAGCGGAAGGCCTATTTTCAGGTAGTCTTTGAATTTGTAATCGCCAATGGCCTGCACAATCAGGTTTGTCTGGTATCCAATTGGGGTAGAAAAGCTTGCCGATGCGGCAATGGCAATGGCCACAAAAAATGGTTTTGGATCTACGTTCAGTTGCTGGGCGGCAGCCAGGGCAATGGGAAAAACCAGTGCTGCGGCGGCATTGTTGGTAATTATTTCAGTAAAAATGGTTGTAACCAGATACATGGCAGCCAGCACACCAATGGGGCCGAGCCCGCGTGATAAGTTGATGGTTGTGCGGGCCAGCGATTCGGCGGCTCCGGAGTTTTGTAAAGCTTTGCTGATAGCAAACGAACAGGCGATAGTTATCAGCACATCCCAGCTGATGGATTTGGTGTATTTCTGATGGGGCATAATTTTCAGCCAGATAAGCAGAATTGCTGCAATAATCGAAAAGAAAAACATATCGAAGGTTAATCCGGCCGGCGATTCAAAGTACTGACCAACTGTAGCGCCTGTAATCATTACCAGCAAAATGATAAATGCCAGCCATTTTTTCCGGAAACTTCCGGTTTGCCTGTAATCGCGTATGTAGGAAGTGAGGTAAAATATTTTGGATTCGCCCCAGTTTCGAATAAATTGATCGGTTGTAAGCAGCACCAGGTTGTCGCCTGCTCTCAGTTTCAGTTTATCCATGTTCGAGGTAATCCGTTCCCCGTTGCGGTGGATAGCCAGAACCACAGCCTGGTAGTGTTCGAAAAAGTCGAATTCGGGAATGGTTTGGCCTACGCCCGGAAAACGTGGTGAAAGAACCGCTTCATATTGTTTCAGTTTTTCTTTTGGAATATTTTTCAACAAGTCGAAATCGCGAAGGCTGATGTTTTCGTTACCCAAAATATAGTTTATCTGGTTTGACTTGCCGGCCAGCAGAAGTTTATCGTTTACCAAAATTTTATGTGAGCCTTTTTTTGTATTCAGAATTTCACCATCACGTTCAATGCATCTTACAAACAGCTTGTTCAGCTCTTTTAATCGTCCGTTTTTAATTTCACGGCCAATCAGGTTGCTGTTCCAGGGAATGGTAACATCGTAGTAATAATCCTTAAATTCGGCCGAACTTTTTGAGTTGAAAAGAATTTTTTTGCCGGGAAGCAGTTTGTTGCTAAACACTGCCAGGTAAATGGTTCCCACAATGGCAATAAACAAACCCACTTTACCCAATTCAAACATACCAAAGCCGGGCAAATTGTTGTCAATTATCAATCCGTGAACCACCAGATTTGTGGATGTGCCTATCAGCGTGCATGTGCCCCCGAAAATAGTGGCATACGAAAGCGGGATTAGAAACTTTTTATAGGAAAGGTTCAGCTTTTCCGACCATCTTTTAATAATTGGGGCAAAAATAATAACTACAGGAGTGTTGTTCAGAAAAGCGGATAAAATCGAAACAGGCAGTGTAATGCGTGGAATAAGGAAAACCATGCGTCCCCTTTTCCGGGGCAGATAGGTTTGGGCCAGCCGGGTTAAAACCCCCGACTGCCTGACTCCTTCGCTTACCAGGAAAAGCACCCCCACGGTTATCATTCCTTTATTGGAAAATCCGGCAAGCAGTTCGTTGCTCGAAATTATGCCGGTTGACATGAGGAGAACAGCCGATGAGAAAAAGACCAATCCCGGGCGCATCAGCTCTTTGGCCAGCGCCACAATGGTTAGCACAACCACTGCAAGTACTATATAACCTTCGAGAGTTAACAAACCGGTATTGATTTTTTAAGGCTCTTCATCCCTGAATTTGCTGCTTTTAGTTGTGGTCAAAACTAAATATAAAATTGAATCCTTCAAAAAAAGCTGTAAAAATTGCTGCTGTAGGTTTTTTCAGCTTACTACCCGCAGATAACCTTCGCCCTCTTTAAATGGCAGGTCGAAAATGAATGTGCTGCCTTTGCCTGATTCCGACTCGAGGTGCAGATTTCCACCCAGCAGTTGTATATAATGTTGTGCAATGGGCAGGCCGATTCCCGAACCGGAAGTTGTGTCGTTTATTGAATTTTTAACGCGGTAGAACCGGCTGAAGATGAATTTTTGTTCCTCCGGTGGAATTCCAATACCTGTATCGGAAACGATAAACCTGACTGCATCGGTTCCCAGCATTTGATAGCTCAAATGAATTTCTCCCTGTCGGGTGTATTTCACGGCATTATCAACAAGAATCTGAAGGGTTTCCAAAAGCAGGCGGCGGTCGGTAACAAAACCAAACGATGGGTTGGGTACGTCCAGGCTCAGGTCCATTTTTACCTGCCGTCCGTCGGGTATCAGAGGTTTAAACCGGTTGTAAACATCGCGCATGAGCGAGTTTACAGGGCAGAAGTTCATGGAAAGATCGACGGAGTCGGTTTCAATTTTCGACAGGTGAATGGTATTGTCAATCATATTCAGCAACTGGGTGCCGTTTTGCGAAATGGCATCTGCCAGTTCGGTCCGGTCCGAACTTCTCAGCCCACCTTCGGCCAGTATGCGGGTAAAGTTGGTTATGATGTTGAGAGGAGTTCGGATTTCGTGCGACAGGTTGGCCAGGAATGCCGATTTCAGGCGGTCGCTTTCCTCGGCTTTTTTCTTTGCACGTTCCAGGTTGAACTCGGCTGTTTTCCGGCGCGTAATATCACGCGCTACCGAAATAACCGACCGCGCGGTGAGTTTGGCCAGACGCATTTCAAACAGATAGGTTCCGTTGGGTGTGTTCAGTGCATATTCAATGGTTTCCAGTGTGTTGTTTTTCAGACACGATTGAATGCATACCAGTATTTTTTCGGCCATGTTTTCAGGAAAACCCACATCGAATATGGTACTGCCTACAATGTTGGCATCTTTCAGTTTAAACAGGTCGCTTTCTTTAATCACAAAATCTTCGTAGGTACCGTCTTTTCCAATCACAAAAAACATATCGGGAATCGCCTCCAGCAAAACTTTATATCTTTTTTTGCTGCTTTCCAGTTCCGCCAGTTTTTTCTTTGCTTTGGTAATATCTTCAAGAACAACATAATATGTGTTGAGTTGAGGTCTTAATACATGAATTTTTAACCACAAATCCAGTTTCGATGCATAAAACTCTTTGGTTTTATTGTTTTCAAAAAGCAATATCTTGTTTAAATCAAAGTGATCTTTCAGTACCAGCTCAAAAATGTAATTGGCTTCCTGGTTTTTTACTTCATGTAATTGAATATTGAAAACCGACTCAAAGGCATTGTTCACTTTTTCAATCAGTAATTTTTCCACGTTCCCTTCCTCATCGCGTTTTGCTTTAATCTGAGCCACAGGAAAACCGGTATCTCTCACAACCTTCGAAATTCCAAGACGGGCAGTTGTCAGGCTGTCGTTCAGCCGTGAAACTGCGGATGAATATTTTCTTCGCAACAGAAAGCCAGCCAGAATTACAAGGAAAAATACAATGATTGGGTGTGGAATCAATGAATTGGTTTCGGATACGAAGTACAATAACCGGTTGGCTTTTATGAGTTGAAAACCAATGGTGAACAGTGAAAGAACCGAGTAAAGAACGATTTTAAAATCCGTTTCAGAAAAATAGAAAAGTAAAAATGCTCCTGCCAGCAGCCAGCCAACCGAATGGTACACTGTTTCTGCAAGGGGTGGATGTGCCGAAAAGTCGGCAATATAATAGGCATACACAAAAATAGGAACAGTGAAAAAAGTGTTTAAAACACAATTGAGCTTATTGTTTAAGAGGCAGGCGATGGCAAGAAAAACCACCAGCACGGTTCCGGCATCGCACAAAATGCAAGTAAAGCTTTTGGTGAATAAATTAAACAGTAAATGGAAAACCGTCAATACTTGCATGGCTGCCAGTGAAACCAGCAATTCAAAAAGCCGTTTTTTTTCATCTGCTGAACTTTGCGACCACAGCCTCTCTGCAATAATATGGTATAAAGGTTTGCTCAACGGCATAAAAATAAAGATATTGGCTTAAAAACACTCATATTTAATTAAAATTTTGAAGGTACAAAGTTCTTATCAATTTTGAATTTAAAAAGATGACTTTTGTTTGGTTTCCAGTTAGTTTTTTGTAGAAAATTCATATTCAGGTTGTTGGGATTGATTCATTTTAACGCAAAATGATTTTTGTTATGATTTTACCCGTCGCATTTATTTAATTTTGTAAAAAAGAAAGATAACAATTTTAAAGCAGAGAAATATGTCAAAAGGAATTTTTAATGTACCTGTTGCTAAAAACGAACCGGTTTTGAGTTACGCTCCCGGTTCTTCCGAAAGGGCTGAAGTGAAAAAAATGCTGGAAGAGTTGCGTTCCACAGAAATTGAATTGCCTATGGTTATTGGCGGAAGGGAAGTGTTTACCGATAAAAAGGTAAGGATGTTTCCGCCACATGAAATCGGCCATACTCTGGGTTATTACAACCAGGGCGATGCCAGTCATGTAGAAATGGCTATCGATGCAGCGCTTGAAGCTCGTGAAAAATGGGCCAGTCTTTCGTGGCAACACCGGGCTTCGGTATTTTTGAAAGCTGCCGATTTGCTGGCCGGGCCATACCGTGCCAAAATGAATGCGGCTACCATGCTGGGCCAGTCGAAAAATATTTACCAGGCCGAAATTGATGCTGCCTGCGAACTGGCCGATTTTTACCGGTTTGGTGTGAAAGCCATGACCGACATTTACAAAATGCAGCCCGAGTCGGCACCCGGAATATGGAACTATAACGAATTCCGTCCATTGGAAGGTTTTGTGTTTGCATTAACGCCGTTTAACTTTACCTCCATTGCGGGCAACCTTCCGGTGGCGCCTGCACTCATGGGAAATGTTTCTGTGTGGAAACCCTCTAAAACGGCCGTATATTCAGCCGGAGTAATTATGGAAATTCTCCGCGAAGCTGGTCTTCCCGAGGGAGTAATCAACCTGGTGTTTGCTTCAGGGCCGGTGGTGGCCGATGTGGTTTTAACCCATCCCGACTTTGCCGGAATCCACTTCACAGGAAGTACCGAAGTATTTCAGAGTATCTGGAAAACCATTGGAAACAACATTTTTAAATACAAAACCTATCCGCGCATTGTGGGTGAAACCGGTGGAAAAGACTTTATTTTTGCCGACAATACCGTAAAAATTACCGAACTTGCTGCGGCCATTGTTCGTGGCGGATTTGAATACCAGGGGCAAAAATGTTCGGCTGCATCAAGGGTTTACGTGCCCAAAAGTATATGGCCAAAACTGAAACAGCAGTTGGGCGATATGCTTGCCACCGTTAAAATGGGGCCGCCCGAAGATTTTACCAATTTTGTAAACGCAGTAATCGATGAATCTTCATTTGATAAACTCAAAGGTTTTATTGACAGGGCGCGCGAAGACAAAGATGCGGAAGTGATTTTTGGCGGGAAATGCGACAAATCGACAGGATACTTTATTGAACCAACCGTTATCCAGGCGAAAAAACCGGATTACGTTACCATGCAGGAAGAGTTGTTTGGTCCGGTTCTGACTATTTATGTATATGCCGATGAAAAAATGGATGAGACCCTGAATATTCTGGATAAAACATCCATTTATGGTTTAACTGGTGCAGTATTCTCCCAAAACCGGTACAATATTGAAAAAATAACCAAACGGTTGACCAATGCCGCAGGTAATTTCTACATCAATGATAAACCTACCGGAGCTGTTGTAGGTCAGCAGCCATTTGGAGGAGCACGCGGTTCGGGCACAAACGATAAAGCCGGTTCTGTGTTCAATTTACTGAGGTGGGTTTCTATCCGCACCATCAAAGAAAATTTTGTTCCTGCAACGAATTATTTATATCCGAACTTTTTACCGGACGAAGTGTAATTGGTAGTTAACTGAAGAGTGTTTATAAAAAGAGGGAACAAGTGTTGTATCCCTCTTTTTTTTTGTGAAGAATGTTCTACTTTTGTAGCTAAGTATTGAAAAATGACTAAACAGGTATCCAATAGTAGTAAATGGGGTAAAGTATTGAAAAATAAATACTTTATTGCATCCGTGTTGTTTTTGGCCTGGATTATTTTTTTCGATGAAAACAGTTTTGTTTCTCATGCCGAAAACAAACGCCGCCTGAATGAACTAAACCAACAGAAGGAATATTACCAGGAACGCATTGAAGCCGATAAGCAAAAACTGGAAGACCTGAATGCCGGAATAAACGAACTGGAAAAATTTGCCCGCGAACAGTTTTTTATGAGTAAACCCGACGAAGATATCTTCATTGTAGTGGAACAAGACTAAATTCCCGTTAAAAAAATCGCATAATTTTTGTATTGTGACCGTAAGGTGTTTGACGAATAGTTCAAATTTCTTATATTGCTGAATAGAAATGAAAAATAATTTAGACATATTCAAAATTCGGACAAACAATGTTGAACCAAAAAAGGGCCGGGTGCTTATTGCCGAACCTTTTTTGCCGGGAAATTATTTTAACCGATCGGTTATTTTTCTGGTGGCTTACAGTAACAAAGGAGCCGTAGGATTCATATTGAATAAAAAGGTGGATTTGGCCATGCATGATATTCTCCCCGGATTCCCAACGTTTGACGGCGATGTTTATCTGGGCGGTCCGGTGGCCACCGATTCTGTATATTTCATTCACAAACTTGGGAAAAAACTGCCCGGCAGCATTCACGTTTTGGGGAATTTATACTGGGGTGGCGATTTCGAGGTGCTGAAACAACAAATTGCCGCCGGTTTGATTCCGGCTTCCGATATTCGCTTTTTTGTGGGATACTCTGGTTGGGATTCCGGCCAGCTGGAACGGGAAATTAAAGAAGATTCGTGGCTGGTAACCGATGTGGATGAAGAAATGGTGATGCGTGATCTGCATCAGGAATCGTGGGCCGAATTTGTAAAAAAAGCTGGTACCCGATATTCTGTGTGGGAAAACTTTCCGGAAAATCCCGCCTTAAATTAGGCGCAGGTGTGCGACAAATTTCTGTTAATCTGCAACCCTCGTTCATTTATGAGATAGTTTTTCAATAAGTATTTCATGAATTTTTCCTGAATAATAATGTAAAAAACGTTTGTTTTCAACCCCTAAAATCCATTGAATTCCTGCTGATTCTGAAGCAATAAAAATTTCATCCATTTCAAAAATTTCCGGTTCCTCGATGCTGCTCATTTCGGCAACCTGCAATCCTGCAGTTTTTGCCGCTTCCAAAATGTAAATACGCAAAACATCTTCGTAGCAGCCTGTGGAAAGGGCAGGGGTGAGCAACTTATTTTCTTTCACCAAAAAAATATTGGCTCCCGCACTTTCGCAAACCGATTGGTTTTCGTTCAGAAACAGAACCTGCTGGTGCAAACTCTGCCGAATTTCCGAAAGACCGGCATGCCAAAACAATTCGTTGAAAAAGGGAAACCGGTTGAACGGGTTCTGCGAATTTTTTATCAAGGAAGAAGTAGTAACCAGCAGACCGGGTTCATAAAGCGGAAAATCGAATTCCCGGAAAGCATTTGCGGTGATGAGTGTTTGAACCTCGTTTTCAATCCAAAACAGTTGAAAATGAACATACCCTGAGCGGTAAAATTTGTTTTTGTTCAACATGCGTTTGGTTAGCCGGAACAATTCCCTCCGGTTTTCAAAAACTTTTGGAAGGGGAAAATGAAGAGCTTCCACCTGGCTTTTTATCTGTTCTATATTTTCAGCAAAAAACGGAATACCGCCATACCCGTACCACATTTTTTGCGAAAGTCTGAACGATGTTTCTGTCAGGAAATGATTCAAATATATTTCATCTTTTCCGGCCACAGTGCCATTTACAATCAAATATTCCATGGAAACTTTTATTTGGCGTCAAATTTAAGAATTACATCGAAACCGCTGGCTCTCGATGAATTGTTCAGCTCTAAAAATAAAAAGCGAAAAAGTTCGTATTCCAGCTTCACTTCATATTTTACCATGTCTTTTTCGTGGGTTTCGCCAAACCGCTGTTCGTAACTCACAAACAGGTCGTTGGTTATGTATTTTCCAACCACTACCGTCGCATTGTCAAAGCCGCCATCGCTTTTTACCTCGATGTAGTCCACGGCCAGTTTTTCTCCTAAGAAGTTGGTTAACTGCGATGTAAGGATTGAAGCTGCTGCTCTCCCGGCAAGGTTGCCTCCGCCGGCTCCGTCCATGTTGTCCTGCTCGTCGATGGTAAGTTCATTCATGCTTTTTCCGAACAGGATGTATGATATCGCGTCGCCTTCGCTTATGGAACTGCCGTCGAGCCGGAAGTTTACCTCGGGCGATTCCGCCGTTCCTCCGATTTGTACCGAAAGGGTTTGCTCCACCCGCTGCGGATTCCGGAATGCGTACGATGCCGTAATGTCCATGGAGGGCATCATGTCTTCACCGCCCTGGAAACGGATGGAACCTTCGTTAATCATAAATGTTTTTCCAAGCAGATCATATTGTCCGCGCACCACATCTACCGTCCCGAACAGCTCGAAATATTCCCGGCTTTTTCGCAATTCAACATCGCCGGATAATTCAATATACAAATCGTCATTTTTTATCCATGTATTCCGCGGGATACGGATGCGCAGGCTGCCTTTGAAATTGTCGAAATAATCGAATCGGGTACTGTCGGATAATACTGCCGGAACCGGTTCAATGTATGCCGAATCTGTTAACTCCGTCATTCTTTCCATTTCCTGAACCAAAAGCGGTTTGGGCATTTCGGCAACAGTCATTCGGCCCAGCATGCGCATTACGGTTGGAATATAAATTTCCGAACGCGGGATGGTAATATTGCCCCCGTAAGCCACTTCGCCTTTTTTGCCGCCGAATGTGGCATTTCCGTTCATCTGCATGTTAAACTGCCGGTGATTGAAAGGCTGAAAGCGATTAAAATTTAATGTAATCTCCGACTGGCTGATGTCACCTTTGTAAAAATCGGACGCAAAATCCATTTGCCCCGAGCCGGTCAGATTTCCATCAGAGCTTCTGACCAAAAGATTTTCTATTTGGATTTTATCTCTTAAAAAGTTAAGGTTCAGCCCAACGTTTCTGTAATCAATTCCAAACTCACGCATTTCCACCGAAGCATCCCGCAGCCGGATGTTTCCCTCCGGATTGGGCGATTCCATCGTGCCAGAAAGGTTTACATCTCCATCGATAAACCCGGCGATGTTTGCTGACGGATACATGGCCTGCAGAAGTTCAAGCGATAATTTTTCAAGGAATACCCTGCCGTTTACCGAATCATTGGGGTTAAAACCGAATTTCAGCGAATCGGGATAAAACCGAAGCGGAATTACAGCCCTTGCCTCCAGTTTTCCGCTGTCTTGCGGAACAACAATCAAATCAGACGAAAACAGGTTGTTGTTGTAATCCAGGTTTCCATCGAACTGCAAAAACCGGTAATCACCGAACTCCATATTATTCAGGGAAAAATTTCCTTTCATTACCGGGTTTTCAACTGTTCCCGAAAAATCCAGTTCTCCTTCAAAAATGCCTTTGAGCTGGTCGTTTATCTCCATTTCTTCCAGTTTGGCCAACGAAATGTTGCCGATGTTTATTCTGCCCCTTAAAGAATCCTTCGTGCTGAACACTACGCTCATGCTGTCGGCGTTAATTTCCAGTGGAAATATGGCCGACATTTCTATTCTGCCACTATCGTCGGGCGTAACAATTGTTTCCATAAGAAACCGGTTATCCACATATTCCAGTTTGCCTGAAATATCTTTTAATTGAAATTTGTCGAATCCCGGCGCTGAAATTGAAAATTCTGATTTTAGAAGCAGGGAATCGGGGGCTCCTTTTACATCTATATCGAGTCCGAAAAGTCCGGTTACCGGTTGATCCTGTTCCAGAAGCTGCATCAGATTTTCGAGGTTCAAATTGCTTATTTTGAGCTGAAAGTCCTGTTCAGATGACAGGCTGATTATTCCGTTGGCAGAAATGAACTGCTCCAGTTCCTGATGGTCTGAAACCATATTGAAGTTATCTATCCGGTAGTTTTGTGCATCCAGTTCGATTATTGCCGGAGGCTGCTGCAACGCCCATTTCTGGTTTCTGAAATCAACTTCCCATTCCGTGAGGCTGATTTTCAGCGGTTCACTGGGCACAATTCCGGCTTCAATCAGCGTGGTTAACTCGTATGCCGCCAGGTTTGCAGAAAGAAACAGCGAATCCGGATTCCCTTCGGTATAAGCAGTTACCGAGTCAATAAGCAAATCGCCCATGGAAATTTGCTGTGCAACCAGCCGGGCATCGAAAAGCGTGTCGGTCGGGGTTAATTGTCCGTTTGCAATCAGGCTGAGGTTAGCTAAAGAAATATTACCATACCGGGTAGAATCCAGTTCGGCGGCGGTTTCCAGCGAAAGCGCATCGGGCATGCCCCAAAGCCTGGCCTGAATGGTTCCGCTGGTTTGCAGGCTGCTGTCGGGTAAATACGCATAAAATTCATCCACACCAGAGAAAACGGCTTCCAGTTTAAAATCAGATGGTCCAGTAAAACTGTAATTTCCGCTTGCTGTGAGCAGGGCCGACCGGGTTTTTGTCCGCAGTGTATCGAGTCGCAGATTTTGGTTTTGGTATGCTGCCTTTGCAAGCAGCGTATCGATTTGAATGTGCTGAAACCTTGAATTCAGCATATTCATTTGACCTGCGACTCTTATTTTTTCAGGGTCGAAATCTTTTCCGCTGAAACTGGCTGTTAAATTGATGTCGGAACTCAAATCACTCATTCCTGTAAGCCGCTCCAAATCGAGGTTTCGTGCTGTAAAGTTTGCTTTGTAAACCGGCACATTAAACAGGTTTTGAACCGACGGACTCAAGCTGAAACTTCCGAACAAGCCATTCCCTGTCATCAGGCCGGCGAGGTTTCCATTGTTTAAACTGAAATCGAAAGTGATTTTGTCGAGTTGTTTATCCTGAATAACCCAGTTGTTCAGTTCTCCTTTCACTGCAATTTCTGCCGTTTCGGGGTCAATGCCATTGCCTGTTACAGAAAGGTTACCGTTCAGCGTGTAGGGTAGTTCGTCCATTCCCAGCCAGTGAATAAGATCTACATCTGAAAAATTTCCTTCCAGGGAATACGAGAGAATAGTTTCTCCGGAATTGAAAAGGAAATCGGCCAGATTGCCGGAAGCAGCCTGAATAATGATTTGCTGGTTTTGGTCTTCCAGTTGGATTGTTGCACGTGCTGTGTTTTCCTCCATGCCGGCCTGCAGTTTAATGTTGGGAGTTGCCTGAAATTTCAGGTAGGGCAGGAAATAGCTGAATTCGGAAAGGTTCAGTTCAGGAATTTCAATATGGGCATTTCCTGCCTGTTGTTCCGGTGAAAATCCGGCCTCTCCGCTGATTTGATTGATGGCCGTTTCTATTTTGAAATTTTGCAGTTCGATGAATTCATTGTTTTGTGAAAGGTCAAATTCAAGGCGGTTTAAACTGAAATCAGGATTTCGGGTGGAAAATGAAAACTGTTTCAGTTGCGCCTGCTGTTCATTTTCATCCCAAAACAGAGAAAGTTCTGTATTCAGCTTTTCAATCCGTTGGGGAATGATGGTGTCAGTTGTTTCTGTTCGGATAAATCCGTCAACCAGACGGAAAACCGGCAGCCGGATGTTGAATCCTTCGGAAGGTTCAGTCTCCTGTTCCGGTTTTTCCGGCCCGGGTTTTACAATCTGCTGTACATTCCATACCGAATCGTTTATCTGTTTCAGGAAAATTTGCGGACGGATAATTTCGGCAGAATGAATTTCGAGAGTATTTCGCAAAAGCGGCCAGAGATTATACTCTGCTTTCATTTCATCAATTTGAACCAGTGTGTCCTCTTCCATGATTACCATCACATTCTGAATGGAAATGCCGGTGAAAAAGTTGCCGTCAATTTTTCCGATGGTCAGGTTTCCGTTAATGATTTTATCCACCTGTGTTTCGGCAATCCGGGCAATTTTTCGTTTCGCCGGTTCTGTTTGAATGAGCAGGGCGGCGAGCAACACCAAAAGCAGGATTCCCAGGAAAAACAATCCCGGAACAAGCAAACCGTATTTGATTCCTTTCTTCATATTAAAATGCCTGTCCAACACTGATGAAAAACTGCGGGCTTCTTTTTTCGTTCCATATTGGTACTCCCACATCAAAACGCACCGGACCGATGGGAGTTTCAAGACGCAAACCCGAGCCGGCAGCGTATGCCAGGTTATTAAAATCGTACGACCATGATTTTTCCCAAACGTTACCTGCCTCGAAAAAGGCTACCAGGCTCAACCGCCAAACCAACGGATACCGAATTTCAAAGTTGCTTTCGAAAATACTTTTTCCACCCAGCGGGGTTCCGCTTTCGCGTTTCGGCCCCAGTTCGGAACGGTTCCAGCCACGAATGGAATTGCTCCCTCCGGAATAAAACCGGTCTTCCACCGGAATAAAACCGCTGCTGTCAGCCGAACTGATGCCGCCGGCCATTAAGCGCACTGCCAGCACAAAACGACCTAAATCCCGGTAAGCTCTTACGTCGCTCCAAAGCCGTGTGTAGTTAAAATCGCTGCCAAATATGTGTCCGTTTACCTTGTAGCTCAGCGACAGGTTTATACCGCTCACAGGTGAGAATGCCGGAGAGGAATTGTTAAAAACACCGCTCAGCAAAACCCCCGATTTGTTATAGAGGAATCTGTTGCTTTCCCTATTCAGAAATTCAGAATCACCGACTTCAATCCGCTGCTGTACATCTTCGAGGTAATAGGTGATTTTTCCGGTGGTTGACGGAGAAAACTGGTAGGTGAGGGGAATGTTCAACCCGAAGGTGCGTGTGTCGTACCCGGGTTCCTTGCTTCTCACCAAAAACGGATTAACCGAAATGGTGCTGTTAAACCCCAGAAACCGGGGCTGAATCCATCTCAGTCGCACGGAATAAGGTTCCAGCGCCGAATGTTTCAGGTAGAGGTTTATCCGGCGGGCGCCGCCGAGGAATCCGCGGTAATTCAAATCGAGGAAAGTTCTGAACTTATCTTCGGTGCCGTAACCCGCACCAAACCGTGTCGTTATTCGCGGCGCTTCCTCAATGTAAATATTTACAGGAATCGGACTTTTTTGCGTTTGAGGTTCCCGCTCAGGCAAAACAGAAACCACGCGGAACAACTGTAAACTGTAAAGATTCTGTCGCGTTCTGTCAAGTAATGATTTATCGTATAAATCTCCCTCTTGGTACTTTAGCTGCTTTCGGATAAACTCTTCGGAAACGTTTTTAATCCCCGAAATTCGTGTCTCTCCCAAATAAGAAACCGGGCCGGGCTGAACCGTATAGCGGATACCGGTGGTTAGCTCTTCCGGTTTAAAGTTTAGATTGTAATCGGCAGAGGAGTATGCGTATCCCAGACTTCTGAAAACATCTTCCACAAAGCGGGTGTCCTGTTTCAGGGCTTCATCGCGAAAACGTTTGCCCTCTTTCAGGATTAACTTTCCTGAAAACCTTTTGAGCAGTGAATCCGGGTTAGTATTGCTGGTATTTTGGATTAATTCCAAAGATATTGTGTCGGTTATAACCGGCTCTCCTTCAGTGATTTCAATTTCAATTTTCACCGTTTGGTTTTTTTCGTTTACAACCAGGGGTTGAAGCCCGGTTTGCACATTCAAAAAACCTTCACTCTGGTAAATGCGTTTCAGGCGCTCCAGGTCAAGGTCCATCAGTTCCTCACTGTATAAAAACGGTTCTTTTTTGGTGAATTTTTTTTCGAGCCAGGAAACTTCTTTCAAAGCCATTTTGTCGAGCAGGAAATCTTTTTTGAGGGTTTTGTTGCCTGTAAAAGTTACTTTGCGCACTTCATAATTTTCCTGGGCCGACAACTGAGTTGTTCCGGCCAGAAAAAGAAAAAATATGAACAAAAGCAACCTGTTGAGCATAAAATCTAAAATCCAATTGTGGATTTGAAGATAACAAAAATCACGAATTTTACTGGTTAGTCGTTTCGTAAGGTTTCAATCAATTCTTTTTTGGTAATACTATTTGACTTTTGTGTGGAAATATGTGGAGGAAATTCCCCGGAAATTCTGATGTTATTTTTCGGGAAAAGAAAACAGATTCGGATCAATGTCCCGGTTTGCAGTAATTTCCGAAAACGAAATTTTCCGGGTTTGTCCAGGCATTTCAATGGTTTGTTTCTAATATTTCCCTCTTGAGGACGAGGCCCGATTCCACAAATTCCAGTTGCGATTTACTGCTTAAGGTTTCGATGCCTGCAATTGCTTTTTCTCCTCCGGTTGCAGTTACAAATTCATTTAGAATCTTTTTGGCTTTCGGGTCTTTGGTTGCATCCTTCTTATTTGCAAATCCTGTTGAAAAAATAAATAGCATCAGCGCAAGAGTCATTCTGATTGTGTTTCCTGTTTTCATTTTTTTGGCTTTTAAAATTTATAAATGAATTGTTTTTGCCTGATTTCAGGCTGCTTTTACGTGTACAAACCTAATTTCATTTCTGGTTGTTTACCAATTAAAACCGACGAGGGTGCAATATTGAAGGATGAACGTGTTAAGTACATATATGTATGAATGAGCAGTTCCATAATCGCTAATTGCGATAGAACCAAAAATCTAACTTGATTTTAAAGTTCTGGATCCCCCTGAAATCCCCCTTTGGTATAAAAAATCCGTTTTCCAAATGAAATATCTCAACCAAAGGGGGACTCGCTCCGATGTTTTTTATGAACTGTAAATCAATGAATTACAGTTAATTAAATTTGTCGGCAATTAATAGTGAAATCTAAAAACAACACATGAAGCTTTTAATCATTGGACTTCTTGCTTCCCGCTTCCATCCTCCGTCTTCGGTCTTCTGTCTTCGGTCTTCCTTCTTCCTTCTTCCCACTTCCTACTTCCTACATCGCGCTTCCGTCTTCCTACTTCCAACTTCCGTCTTCCCCGCTAACTATTCAGCCACTTTTTAAAATCAGATGAACGGTCGATGCTGACGATAGTTTCGAATTCTTCGTCGGCCTTGGGTTTCAGTTCCAGTTTTACCCGGCCCCGTGAATAGGCTACCATATTGGCAATGGATGAAATGTTCACCAGGTATTTTCTGTTAATTCTGAAAAATGAGGCGGGATTGAGCATTTCTTCCAACTTATCGAGGGTGAAATCTACATTGTAAGTGTTTCCCTGATTTGTACGGAGGTAAACGCCTTTGTCCATCACAAAAAAGTAGGCAATATCGGTTACTTCAACCATTTTAATTTTTGTGCCACCCGAAATGGAAAAACGCTCCCGGTATTTTTTTTCATTGCCTGTTAACAGGTTGTAAAGCGACTGCAAATCAACGGAGTTGCGATGCAAACCGCTAAACTGCTCGTACTTTTTTAAAGCAGCGGCCAGCTCTTCGTGTACAATGGGTTTTAGCAAGTAGTCGATGCTTTTCAGCTTAAACGCTTTAATGGCATATTCATCGAAAGCCGTGGTGAAAATAACCGGGCTGCTAATGTTTACCTGTTCAAAAATGGCAAAGCTCAAATCATCTTCCAGGTGAATATCCAGAAAAATCAGATCGGGTTCCGGGTTCGATTTGAACCATTTTACCGATTCGGCAACCGACTCCAGTTCGGCCAGGATTTTAATTTCGGGATTAAATTCCTGAATCATTTTTTTTAATCGCAAAGCAGCAAATGCTTCGTCTTCTATAATTACAACATTCATGTTTTTAGTTTTTTATTCTGTTTCAATTTTTTCCGATTTCAGCAAGGGAAGTTTTGCAATAAATTGCACTGATGTTTTTATGAACCCGGGCTTTTGGTCCGACACAAGCGCATAGCGGCGATTGATGTTTTCAAGCCCGACTCCCGTAGAAACAAGTTTGGTTTCCCTCACATTAAGATTGTTAACAATATTCAGTCGCTGCTGTTCGTCAACAAATATTTCAATTTTCAGAGGCTGAGCTTTCGAAAAAGTATTGTGTTTAATGGCATTCTCAATAATCAGTTGAATAGCAATGGGCAGAATTTGGTAATCGGAGTATGATTTGTCAATTTTAATTTCGATTAACAGTTTCTTCATAAACCGTATTTCCAGCAGGAACAGGTAGGCATTTAAAAACTCCAGTTCGATGCTCAGGCTCACCAAATCTTTCTCCTTGTTTTCGAGCACATAACGATACACCTTCGAAAGTCTTTCTGTAAAAGATTCGGCCAAATCGGGGTCGATTTTTATGAGCGAAGTGAGCACATTCAAACTGTTGAAAAGGAAGTGCGGATTTACCTGCTGTTTAAGCACTTCAAACTGCGATTGCAAATTCTCCTTTTGCACTTTCAAAAGCTGCGTATTTGCTTCGGTAAGTTGTTTTGTTCGCTCGGCAACGCTTTGCTCCAGCGTGTTATTTATCCGTTCCAGTTCTTCCTTGGCTTTCAGTAATTTGAGTTCTTGTTTTTTTCTTTCCGAAATGTCGATGATTATTCCGCGCCTACCAACAACTTTCCCGTCGCGAATAATAGGAGAACCATAAATTAGCACCGGACAACGCGAGCCATCGGGTCTTTTCACTGTATATTCATTTGGAGCAGAAAAACTCGTTTCATTCGATTTTTTTATGACATTCTGAACCCTGGGCACATCTTCCTTTACTATGTAATGAAGCGCCGAAATTTTTTCCTCCGGGTTATCAGGCATAACAATTCCAAAAAAATCTTTGCCCGAGTTGTTTACAAACAGAATATTTCCTTCGATGTCGAGCTCAAAAATGGGTTGGGGGAGCAGGTCCATCAGTTCTTTGTAGTTTCGATCACTTTCCGCAGCAGCAAATTCGGCCTTCTTCCTTTTTGTAATATCAATAATAATTCCGTCCAAAAACGTAAGCTCATTGTTGGCATTGTAAATTCCCTTTCCGTTTTCGCTTACCCAAACAACCTGTCCGTTTTTATGAATTATCCGGTACTCAAATTCGTAAGCGGTTTTTTTCAAAACAGCTTCCTGAATGTTTTGCCTGCAAAAGTCCTGATCTTCCGGATGAATAATAGCGGCAAATGAATTTTCAGTATTTTCAATAAATTCTGATGCGTGATAACCAGAAATATCGAAAATTTTCTCGCTGATATATTTCATGGTGTATTGCTGGTCGAAATAGCAACGATAGGCAGCTCCGGCCAGGTTGGTAAGAATACTGTTCAGTTGCCCGCGGCTTTCGTTGAGTTGTTTGGTAATTATTTCCCGTTTTTCTATTTCTTCTTCCAAATGTTGATTCAGCTTTTTCTCCTGTTCTATAAGTTTTTGGGCATACTTGTTTTTCTCCTCTTCAATTTGTATTTGGGCTTCGTATTTAGCACGGTTTGCCGCCTCCAATATAAGTTCCTGCTGAAGTTTTTCAGCTTTTACCTTTTCATTCAAACTTTCATCCAGGTAAATCCAGGCCTCAAGAATTGACATAAAGAAGGCATTTACTACCGTGTAAATAAGCATGTTGTTAAATAAAACATTCGGTAATTCCTGCGGATAATTGCTTAACCAATGGGCAAATGTTGTTAACAATGACGAAACCGTAACGGCAATAAAAAACATGAACACAAATTGCAGAACCGCTCGTTTTAATGCAGCGTTGCTCCATTTGAAATTTTGGTTCAGGTATTGAATCACGAACAGATCGGGGTAAGCCATTGCAAATCCCGCAATCATGCTATAAATAATTCCTCTTAACCCTCTGAATAAAAATGCATTAAGCCCATGCAATTCGTGGTATCCTGTAAAATGATTGTAAGTAATTACAACGAGTTGAACGATAACAGCCATGCCAAAAACAAGCTTAAACAGCTTGCCAAATGGGAAGATTTTATGTATCTGTTTGAATATCATATTTTATTTTTTTGCTGAAAACCGGACTAAAAGTAGTTATGGTAATTCATAAAAAAAAGAAGTTTGGATTGAACGCGAAAAAAAATGAGGTGAAAGTGTTTAAAATTGAGTTAAACAGGTTTTTTAGTAATATTCTGAAATCCCAAACCTCCACGTACAGCAAAAAAGATTAAAAACAGTGCAAAAACGCAGTCAAAACTGCTGCGTTCTATTTTTCGGAATCCGGGATTGGCGCAAAAAGTTCCGTCAACCGAGAACTTGTCGATGGAATGAAAGCGAAGGGCATAAAAAGCCCTGTTTTCATGCAGCAGCCTAAATTCCAATTCATTATCCAAAAGGGTAATTTTACCAGCGAAGTCTGTAAAACAAATATTGCTTTTAACCTCAAGGATGGTTATACCATTTGAATTTTTCTCCATTAACCGAAAAAATTTTTTTTGATCTTCCATCTTCTTTTCACATGCCGCCAAAAGCAGGAAAAGCATTCCAATGAGTATGAAATAATTTCGATTCATTTTTTCAGATTTTAAAAGAAAACCGGGAAGAGAGTAAAACTCTCCTCCCGGCATATAGTTTGGATTTTAAAACCTTTTAATAATTCCGATTTGTGCAGATACATACCTGTGGTCAAGCTGATATGCAGCATTTTCAAAATCGGTTTCACCCGACAGCCAGTTGTATTTCAGCCCGGGAGCCAGGCTCCAGTTTTTGCCCAGTGCAACCTCAATCCCGGCGGCGGCTTGCCAGCCAATTCCATGGCCGGTATCGCTGATAATATCACCGTCGTTATTTTCGGTTTCAATGTGACTGTACAACATACCAGCCCTCACAAAATACGAACCCGGCGAGTTGCCAACCGGGTGTTTAAACTGCAATCCCAAAATGTAACCGGTTTGTTCAAAATCCACATCTGAACCTGCAAACGATTCATTCGCGCTAAAATGGCTGTAACCCCAGCCGCCGTAAACACTGGTAAACGGCATAAACCGGTACTGCAAAATGGCTTCAAACCCAAGTCCTGTGTTTAAACTGGCGCCGGCAAGGTCGCTCGAAACAAATGATACATCACCGTTGAGTTCAACCCCAAAACGTTTTGCGTTTTCCTGTGCCAGTGTGGTTGCAGAAACAAGGATTACCAAAACGATACTTAAAAATACTTTTGTTTTCATGACTTTAATTTTAAAAATGATTGTTTAATTGTTTTCACGAACCAAAAGTACATGGGTGAAAGTGTTTTGAAAACTTAATAATGATGAGTATGTTTTTTTTGATATTGAACGTGTTTTTGTCGTGCATCAATATGTTTTTTCATTTTTTGATTAAAAGTCCAGGCGCTTTTTCGGCTTACATGGTTGTAATTATTTGAAAGTTTGTTTAGTTTTAGAACCTGAACTCCAGCATGCGTAAGGGTGGTGGATTCGGGGAATATGAACAGATAAACCGTTGTTGCTAATTAAAAAAACGAAATATGAAACTAATTCTCTTTCTATTTGCAATCTCACTATCCTCGTTCGTTTTAGGACAGGATGACGTAACAACAAAAAGTGAAGCTTGTGATACTACATTAACTTATTGGGCAGTCGAAACTCTTCCCGAATACAAAGGTGGGTTCGAGAAACTATTGAGAGATTTGAATACTAATTTAAATCTTGAGAAGCATTTAAACGGAAGATGTAGAATAGATTTCATGATTAATTGTAAAGGAGAAACATCGGGTTTTAAGTTTGATTCAAGTTTTGACAAAGAATTCGGGAATAAATTCACAAAGACATTTTCAGAACTGCAAAATTGGAAAGCAGGAAAATATAGAAATGAAAATGTGGATTGTTCTTATACTTTGATTTTACGGATTGACAATGGGATAATAAAAAACGATAAAAAATAATTGACTGCAAATTGTAAATTGCATAAATTATATGGCTTTAATGACACCATAAAAAAATGAACGAGCAGCAAAAAATATCCATTCGTTTTTTTGACGACCGCGAGGTGCGGGCCTTATGGGACGGGCAAAACGCAAAATGGTGGTTTTCGGTGTTGGATATAGTCGCCGTTCTAACCAACCAAAACGACTATTCGAAAACCCGCAACTATTGGAAATACCTTAAAGCGAAGTTGAAAAAAGAAAATAGTGAAGTGGTTAGTGCCACTACCCAGTTGAAAATTCTCGCACCCGACGGTAAAAAACGTTTGTCCGATATGCTCGATTACAACGGAATTATTGCATTGGGCAAACAGTTTCCGGGCAAAAAGGCAAACCGATTTATCGAATGGTTTACATATACCGATGAAAGTATAGACGGAAAAAGCAAAACAAAGGCTTATGCGCTGTTTGAAAGTTCTTTTATCGACAGCATAGAGGTTGGCACAACCAAAGGGTTACAACAAATTCACGCTTATTTGTTTGGCGGCCTATACGATTTTGCCGGTCAAATCAGGCAAAAAAATATTTCGAAAGGCGGTTTCCAGTTTGCAGTATCACAATTCCTTGACGCCACATTAAAACAAATAGAAAAAATGCCCGAAAATACATTTGAGGAAATTGTGGAAAAATATGTGGAAATGAACATTGCTCATCCATTTATGGAAGGCAACGGCAGAACCACCCGGATATGGCTGGATTTGATATTAAAAAAACGCCTGAAAAAATGCGTTGACTGGAGCAAAATTGGTAAAACAGATTTTATGAACGCAATGGTAAAGAGTGCGGTAAACAGTAGCACGCTAAAAAAGTTACTGGAAAATGCCCTAACCGACCAAATCCATAGCCGGGAAATGTTTTTGAGAGGAATTGACTACTCATATTATTATGAGGAAAATTGATTGGTATTCCTGTAAAATCATTTATTTTTCGGACGGCACAATTGGTATTATTTGAAAGTTTGTTTAGTTTTAAAACCTGAAAAGATCAACCGAAAAACCGAATGAGAACAACACCTGGTATCGTAATCTTTCAACAGGAATTTCCCAATACTCCCGGAAAGCCGGAGCGTAAACCCGGATTTTTACCTGCAAAAATGTATGGGCGTAAATTCGGCAAAACCTGTATGTATCCAACATGCGTATGAATAGTGAATTCGGAAAATGTGAATAGATTAAAAAGTTGTGGGCAATATTAAGAAACATCCTGCATTATGGATAAAACTCTAAAAATAAAAGAAAGACTTTACAAAGACCAAGAAGGAAAATGTTTCTATTGTGGTGAAGACTTCAGGATTGAACAATTAGATATTGAACATTTAATGCCAAGGACATTAGT
Organism: uncultured Mariniphaga sp.; assembly: GCA_964559175.1. Taxonomy (GTDB): domain Bacteria; phylum Bacteroidota; class Bacteroidia; order Bacteroidales; family Prolixibacteraceae; genus Mariniphaga. The sequence goes on from CAZLGT010000057.1 coordinate 36,821, forward strand.
TTCAGATGATTCATCCAGAAACAAGGTTTTGGCATGTCGTTTATGTAATGTTAAAAAAGCAAATAGTTTGCCTTTCCAAGAGCATGAATTTGTTAATTTCTTAATTGAACTACTTGACAACCATCCTGATTATAGGAATGTAAATCGTGAAGTATCATTATCAGATAGACCTCAATTGCGCGGAGATATAATTGTTGAACAAAATATAAAAGGAGATTGGAAAAAGACACTAATTGAAGTAAAATCATTTCCAACATTTACAGACAAAAGACTAAAAGATATAATTAACCAACTGACTTCCTATAAAAAATACTCGAATGATGATTTGAGATTAGTCTTTGCCTTTCCAGGTACTCTAACGATTGCGGATAATTCTTTGCTTAGAAAAAACAAAATTGAAATATGGAGCCGACATTATATTGCAAAGCATTTTAAAGAGCAGATAGATAAATCTAAACATAATATCTTTCAAAGAATTTTCTATGACCAAGCTATCGGTGGCGTTTCTTTTCAAAGACTTCTAATTAATGATTTGAAAAAAATCAAAAAAGGCAAGGAAGAATGGTCAAGATATCAGAGGCACGTTTTAAAAATTCTTGACTACTTGTTTGGTAAAACACTTTCTTCGCCTATTAATGAGTCATCTGATAAATTTGGAATAAATCGGCGTGACTTTATTTTAAGAAACTATAGTGAAAGTGGATTCTGGAAATATTTAAGAGAAAAGTATCAGGCTGATTTTATTGTAATTGATGCTAAAAACTACACTGGAAAAATAAAAAAGAATCAGATTCTTCAAATAGCAAATTATTTAAAACAACATGGAACTGGTTTATTTGCTATGATAATTGCAAGAAATAACGATGAGGATACAGGTTCTTATTTTACACGACGGGAAAAATGGATAACAGAAAATAAGATGATTATTATATTAGATGATAATGATTTGGAAAAAATGATTTTAGCGAAATCATCAAATTCAGCCGAGGAGATTATTAAACAAAGAATTGAGGATTTTAGACTTGAAATATAGAAAATACTGCCCACAACATTTTATAAATTTAACTGTGGGTTCAGTGCTTAATTTCAGCCTTTCAGCCCGCATCAACTTTGTACGTATGCGGACTGGAAACTGCCACGCAAACCACAGTATAAACTTATAAGTGAAACGTTGTGCAACATAAACGAAAAAAAACAATGAGGACTTCAATATTTATCATATTCTTGATTTTTACAGGATTGAAACTATCAGCAGATGAATATGTTTCTCCTGTTCCTATGGAATATTATTCTCAAAACAACATTTATAGATTAGTAATTTACCCTAGGACTGTTCCTGACAAGTACGATAAAGAAATGCGCAAAAGGGAAAGAAAACCTGATAAATATATTAATGTTCCATTTAATGACACGATTGAACCATGTAAAGCAATTCTCTATAAAAAGAGTGGGATTTTTGATATGGACTATGAACAAATATGGGAAATTGAGTTAGAGAATCCTGAAGTGCCAGATTATGCTTTTGTACCAAATGATGGAAGTTTTGTAATAACAATTGACGATTATTATTCCAATGGAAGAACAGAAAATGCTTTTGTTATTTATGATACAAATGGGATGTTTTTAAAGAAATATTATTTATCTGATTTTTCTCCTTTTGCTCACAATGAATTGACGCAAACTGTTATGACTACTCCTTGGTTTGTCGGTATAGAACACTTTTCATTTAGTCCGGATAAAATCAAAATATTAATACATGACCGAGAATTTAATATTGAAAAAATTGTATATAATATAGATAGATTAGAGTTTGAAGAATGAAATTACGGTGCACAACAATTAGCCTCCAATAAAGCGTTGCTTGCATACGGTTTACATTGGAGGCTGTGTTGAACTAAACATTGTTACTTTTTAACCACCTGCCAATTAATAATTTATCAATAGTGTTTTCAATGGGGTTTTCGGGTTTTCTGCGATTCTGTTTTTCGGGCTATCATCAGGTAATGTTTGGTTTCCCGCAAGAAAAACGGTATGCATCGTATCAAAACCTAGTTGGTTTTACGTCGGTTGTGATAAAAGCATTCAGTTTAAAAATCAAATCTTTCATTCCTGACATATCTTATCGATTCCCCCGGCAGGAACAATGTAAATGTACATGCGGGTGAAACCTGAGTTGCTGGTCCCCCGCCGATAGTCGGGCAGGCAGGT
>CAZLGT010000058.1:0-36715 GCA_964559175.1 uncultured Mariniphaga sp.
TTATTGATTATTCTGGAGTTATCTGTTTTTCCTTTAACTTGTTGACCAGAATCATCCCATTTATCCGGATGTACAAAAATTCCTGTTGACAATTCAACTCTTTTCCCATTCATCGTAAATCGAACGTAAACAGGAATATCTCCGTTCGACTTTTGCCTTGCTTTTTTCAATATAAAATTAATCGTCAACCTCATAACTGTTTTTTTTAGAAGTTTAAAATTGTTCTCGGTAACTGGTTAAAAATACCCTTTTGGAAGGTAATTCTCAACACCAAATCGAGGCAATTCATATCAATTTAAATGTTGTAACAGAGAGATTTACACGATTTACCGAGAACAGATTGATTGACAAATTACTTGTTCTCGATAAAGTCTCTTTTTTATTGACTTTTAGTGCGATTATAAGGTTTTTCTAAAAAAAACAAAAGCACTTAAATCATTGATTTTAAGTGCTTTTATTTTAATTTGCTTTCTGAGTTGTGCCCAGAACAAGACTCGAACTTGCACGGCCAAAAACGGCCACCAGGCCCTCAACCTGGCGTGTCTACCAATTCCACCATCTGGGCAAATATTTTAAAAAGAACGTTAGTTTCTATCAATATGGTGTGTCTACCTCCCATCCCGATAGCTATCGGGATCGGGACCACCATCCGGGCAAATTGTTATTTCAAAAATCGCGATGCAAAACTATAAAATTTCTTCAAAACCAAATAGCTTTGCAGAAAAATGTTCGGCTTTTACCGTTCATATTCCTCTTCAAACCGTGTTTTTATAATCAGTCCGTTTTTAACGGTAAAATAAAATCGTTCGGTTTTATTTACTTTTGGTGTTAAAATCGGGTCGAGTGTCATTTTACCCTGACCGATTTCTGCACTGCGTAGCGCTTCGGTTTTTTCAAAAATATACACCGAGTCGCCTGCCGTTTCAATAATGGTTACCGGTTTGCCAAACCGTGGTTCGAGAACGGATGATGGTTTTCCTGTGAATGATTTTTTCAGTTGCTGCTGTGTTCCGCAGGAAACCAGCAAAAAGAAAGTCAGAAGCAGATATATCGTTTTAAACATCTTATGCATTTTTGCCAAAGTAACTTCAAAATATTGAAAAAGTTGTGATAACCACAGTTTTTAACTTTTATGTTGTTGAAAACTCAGGGACTATTCTGAATAAACAGCGTATAACGGCCTGTGATTATTTTCTATCTTTGCGCTGTGTTATACAACATGTTCATTATCAAAATTAAACTGCAACATGATTCAATTTTTCAGAACTCAAAACCTTACAGTAATTGCGGTTGATTCCATCCTGCCGCTGAGTCAAAGCGACATAGAAAAGTTAGTGTGGTTGTTTTCGGATGCCCAATTTCTGAAACAGGAAAACCTTGACGGCTGGTTTATCGGGCCACGCCGCGAAATGCTGACTCCCTGGAGTACCAATGCCGTTGAAATCACTCAGAATATGGGAATAAAAGGCATTGTACGCATCGAGGAGTTTTTTCAGGTTGAAAATGAAAATGCAGATTGCGACCATATGCTTCAGCGGAAATACGATGGATTGAACCAGCGTATCTTCGTGATTGAAAAACTGCCCGATCCCATTCTGAATATTGAAAACATTGCAGCATTTAACCAACAGGAAGGCCTCGCCCTGAGCGCCGACGAGATTGAATACCTGAATTCGGTTTCTACGGCTATGGGACGGGCACTTACCGACAGCGAAGTTTATGGTTTTGCGCAGGTAAACTCGGAACACTGCCGCCATAAAATTTTTAACGGAACATTTGTTATCGACGGGAAAGAGATGGAATCGTCGCTTTTTCAGATGATTAAAAAAACGTCGAAAGTAAATCCCAACAAAATTGTTTCGGCTTACAAAGATAATTGCTCCTTTGTACAGGGGCCTGTTGCTGAACAATTTGCGCCGAAAACGCAGGATAAACCCGATTTTTTCGAAATAAAAAATATTGAAACGGTTCTTTCCCTAAAGGCTGAAACCCACAATTTTCCCACCACCGTTGAGCCGTTTAACGGGGCATCTACCGGAACCGGGGGAGAAATTCGCGACCGAATAGGCGGAGGTAAGGGCAGTTTCCCCATTGCCGGAACTGCGGTTTACATGACTTCCTATCCACGCACCGAAGCTGAGCGTCCGTGGGAACAAGCCACCGAAGAGCGGGAATGGCTTTACCAGACTCCCGAAGAAATTCTGATTAAAGCTTCCAACGGCGCCAGTGATTTTGGAAACAAATTCGGGCAGCCCCTGATTGCCGGTTCGGTACTTACATTTGAACATTTCGAGAATTATAAAAAATACGGGTACGATAAAGTGATTATGCTGGCCGGCGGGATCGGTTATGCCAATAAAAAATACAGTCTGAAAGACGACCCGGACAAAAATGATAAGGTGGTGCTACTGGGTGGAGACAATTACCGCATTGGAATGGGCGGCGGCGCTGTTTCCTCAGTAGCAACCGGTGAATTTGAGAATGCTATTGAATTGAACGCGGTACAGAGAGCGAATCCGGAAATGCAAAAGCGAGTTTACAATGCCATTCGCGCTCTGGCCGAGTCGGATGAAAATCCCATTATTTCCATTCACGACCATGGTGCAGGTGGCCACTTGAACTGCCTGTCGGAACTGGTGGAAACCACCGGCGGAAAGATTGACACGGCCAAATTGCCGGTGGGCGACCCCACGCTTTCACAAAAAGAAATTATCGGGAACGAATCGCAGGAACGTATGGGACTGGTGATGAAACCGGAGAATGTGGAGTTATTAAAACGGATTGCTGATCGCGAACGGGCGCCCATTTATGAAATTGGTGAAACCACCGGCGACATGCAGTTTACATTTGAGAACTCGGAAACCGGTGAAAAACCCATCGACTGGCAACTGGGTTACATGTTCGGTAATCCGCCCAAAACAGTTTTGGAGGATACCGCAGAAGTGCCTGATTTTGCCGATTTGGAGTACAATCCGGAAGAAATCGATACGTTGGTGGAGCGCGTTATACAACTGGAATCCGTTGCATGCAAAGACTGGCTAACGAACAAGGTTGACCGCTCTGTTACCGGTCGCATTGCCAAACAGCAGGGCGCGGGAAAACTGCATCTGCCGTTGAATAATGTGGGCGTAATTACACTCGATTATCAGGGCAGGGCAGGGGTGGCCACGTCCATCGGTCATGCCCCGGTTGCGGGAATGATTGACCCAACTGCTGGCTCGCTGTTGTCCATTGCCGAAGCACTGACCAACATTGTTTGGGCGCCAATGACAGACCATATACGCAGTGTTTCGTTAAGTGCCAACTGGATGTGGCCGGCAAAAAATCCGGGCGAAAATGCACGCATTTACCATGCCGTGGAAGCCGCCAGCGATTTTGCCTGTGCCCTGGGAATCAACATTCCAACCGGGAAAGATTCCATGTCGATGACGCAAAAATACAAGGAAGATGTGGTTTACGCTCCGGGAACAGTTATTATTTCTGCTTCGGGCGAAGTTTCGGATGTGCGGAAAGTGGTGGAACCGGTTTTGGTAAACGATGAATCAAAAGAAATACTGTTTGTCGATTTTTCATTTTCCGAAAAGGCTTTGGGCGGAAGTGCTTTTGCGCAGTCTGTTAACAGAATTGGAAAAAAAGCCCCGACGGTTTCCGATGCTGAAAAATTTGTTGAAGCATTCAATACGGTTCAAAAATTAATTGAACAGGAACTGATTCTGGCTGGCCACGACATTGGTTCCGGCGGTTTGGTAACTACCTTGCTCGAAATGTGTTTCAGCAGTAACAAAGGTGGCATGAATGTGGATTTGACCGGAATCGGCGAAGAGGATTTGGTTAAAGTACTATTCAGCGAAAACCCGGGAATTGTTATTCAATGTGCCGATAATGAAGAAGTTAAAAAGCAACTTACCGAAAACGGAGTCGGTTTTGTTTCGCTCGGATTTCCTGTTCCCTACCGTAAAGTGCGGGTGAAGAATTTTGAAACCGAAACTGATTTCGATATCGATTCTCTGCGCGATTTGTGGTTTAAAACTTCCTACCTGCTTGACCGGAAGCAAAGCGGAAAGGAGCTGGCGCTTGAGCGGTTCGGAAATTATAAAAAGCACGAACTAAATTATGATTTCGGTGAATTTACCGGAAAAGCATCCGATTACGGCATTAGTTTGAACCGGCGACAACCTTCGGGAATTAAAGCAGCCATTATCCGCGAAAAGGGGGTAAACGGCGACCGCGAAATGGCCTACGCCATGTACCTGGCAGGATTAGACGTGAAAGACGTACACATGACAGATTTAATAAGTGGTCGTGAAACGCTGGAAGATTTGAACATGATTGTTTTTGTGGGCGGTTTCTCCAATTCTGATGTTTTGGGCTCGGCCAAAGGATGGGCCGGAGCCTTCAAATACAATGAAAAAGCACGCATTGCCCTGGAGAATTTTTACCGGCGTACCGATACATTAAGTTTGGGTGTTTGCAACGGCTGCCAGTTGATGGTGGAGCTAAATTTGGTTTTCCCGGACCACAGCATTCAACCCAAAATGCTGCACAACGAATCAGGGAAATTTGAATCGGCTTTTCTGAATGTGGATATCCTGGAAAACCAATCGGTGATGCTGAACAACATGGCCGGTATGAAACTGGGAATCTGGGTGGCGCACGGCGAGGGGAAATTTTACCTGCCGTTCAACGAACTGGAATACCACATTCCGATGAAATATAGCCACGATGAATACCCGGCGAACCCCAACGGGTCGCATTTTGCTGCTGCTGCCATTTGTTCTGATGATGGCCGTCACCTGGCAATGATGCCTCACCTCGAACGGGCTTTTGCTCCATGGCAGTGGGCACATTATCCTGCCGAACGGAAAAAAGACGAACTGGCGCCCTGGATTCAGGCATTTGTGAATGCAAGGGAGTGGATTGCCGGGCAAAGGTAAGCTGTTAGCGGTTTTAAACCGCTTACAGCATAACGGCATTTATGAGAAAAGTTTTTATTTGTTAATTCTAACCAGGATAATTATGCATTTTGAACCAAACGCTTTATATCATATTTACAACCGTTCAAATGAAACCGTTTTCAAAACACGTGAAAATTATCTGTTCTTTCTTAGAAAAGTAAGAAAGTTTATTGCTCCTGTATGTAATATTTTTGCTTATGTTTTAATGCCAAACCATTTTCATTTTCTAATTCAGGCTACAGAAAACAGTTGTCAGGATATAAATGAAAAACACCGACAGGATACACAAATTCTATCCAAAAATATTGGAACATTGCTAAGCAGCTATACATTGGCATTTAATAATCAGGAGAATAGAAGAGGTAGTTTGTTTTCCCATCATACAGGTGCAAAAATGTTAAACGACACATTTGAAACCAGTTCTTACAGAAGAAAAAAGTTAATGGAAGAAGACTACGCCACTACCTGTTTTTTGTATATCCACCAAAATCCGGTAATGGCTGGTTTAGCATCTAAGTTGGAAGAATGGGAGTTTTCTTCGTTTAGAGATTATGCCGGATTTCGAAATGGTACATAAATTCAAAAAGATTTGGCTTTCAGCTTTATTCAATTGGATAAGGAATCGTTTTATGAACAATCTATGCAGATTTTGGATGAGGATATTTTGAAGAAATTGTATTGATAAATTTCCTTAAACTGTTAGCGGTTTAAAACCGCTTACAGCTTAGCTTGCAATCATTTTTCTGCCCAATTCCTCAGCAAACGTTTTGCCTTTAAGCATTTCCACAATTCTGAGGGCAAATTTTATGGCAACTCCGGCGCCTTTTCCGGTAATAATTTTTCCTGAAGTTTCCACATCGGCACCGGTAACTTCTGCACCGGTTAACTGGTTTTCAAAACCGGGAAAACAGGTGGCTTTTTGGTTTTTCAGAATTCCAAGGTTGCCAAAAACCAGCGGGGCAGCACAAATGGCGCCAAGTGGTTTGCCGTTTTTATGAAAATCAAGAATCTGTTTGCCCAGTCCGGCGTGGTCTTTCAAATTGTTGGCACCGGGCAATCCTCCCGGCAACACAATCATATCCACTTTTTCGTAATCTACTTCTTCAAAAAGAACATCGGCTGTAACCTGAATGCCATGCGAGCCCGTTACTGCTCTTTGTCCGGTTACCGAAACGGCCAAAGTTTCAATACTTGCCCGGCGCAAAACATCGATGATGCTTACGGCTTCAATCTCTTCAAATCCTTCTGCCAAATGAACTGCAATTAATTTTTCCATAATTTTTTCTGTTTCTGTAAAAATAAAAAAAGATCCCCGGTAACCGAAGATCTTTTCAGATGAGATTTTATCAGTGTTTCAATTATTCGCGTATTCGTGCAAGGATTTTTCCAGTTTTTTACGGGTGAAGAAAATCCGGCTTTTTACAGTTCCGAGCGGTAAATCCAGTTCTTCGGCAATTTCCTTGTATTTGTAACCATCCAGAAACATGGTAAACGGAATGCGATATTCATCTTCCAGTTCGTCGATACTTTTGTGAATTTCCTTGGTGCTGTAAAACGAATCGGGTGCAGGATAAACTTTGTCTTTTGAAAACAAAAGGTGGAAATCGTTGTTTGAATCATCAAACGTGTTCCTTGTTTTTACATTTCTCCGGTAATCGTTGATGAACGTATTTTTCATGATGGTGTAAATCCATGCTTTGAAGTTCGTATTTTGCGTAAACTTGTCGCGGTAAGTCAGCGCTTTCAGCATGGTTTCCTGCAAAAGATCGTCAGCTCGTTCCGAATCGGAAGTTAAACTGAGTGCATAGTAGTGCAGTTTTTCTCTTAATCCGAGAAGTGAGTTGTTAAATTGAACTTGAGTCATGGCGATATAAATTTAAAGTTAATTATTATTTTTTCTTACAATTTGTCGAAACAAATATAGAAAGTGTAAAACAAATAAAAAAGATTTTTAGCTCTTTTAATAGTTGATTTTTTCTATGTCAGATAAAGAATGCTTATGAGCCACGGATAGGTTTCATGCAAAATGCTCTGTTTAAGAGTTTTTGGAGCTGTGTTAAACAAGCGCATTTCTTTTAAAACTGTTCCGCAATTAAGCTGTATATTTGCTGCTTCAATATTTTTATAGAAAACCGGGTATGAAACTGCATAAAAACAACGCTCAAAAAAAAGATTTTGCTGTTTTCAGAAGATGGGGAAGAAAGAGTTATTCCCTTTATTCTGTATTTCACAAGGTAGTTAAGATTTCGGTATTGTCGGTTTCCTATTTTTTGGCTGTTCCGGCACTGTCCGTTGCCATGGAACCAGATACGACAGCAGTGAAAATGCAGTACGATTTGGACGAGATTGAGGTTACTGCATCCCGTGCACCGATGCTTTACTCTCAGGTAGCCCGGATTATTACTGTAATCGGGCAGCGTGAAATAGAGCGGGCGCCGGTGGAGAGTATCCAGCAGATGCTGGAGTATGTTGCCGGAGTGGACATCAGGCAGCGTGGTGCCGGTGGCGTTCAGGCCGACATCAGCATCCGGGGCGGCTCCTTCGATCAGACCATGATTCTTTTGAACGGAATTAACATCACCGACCCCCAAACCGGACACCACAATTTGAATCTTCCTGTAAGTTTATCACAAATTGAGCGCATCGAAATTCTGGAAGGGCCTGCAGCAAGGGCTTATGGTCCGAATGCGTTTTCCGGAGCAATAAATATTGTAACCAAATCTCCCTCGGGCAATTCTCTGGCAGCAGAACTTTCGGCCGGAAACTTTGGCTTTTTAAATACCGGTGTTTCGGGAGGGTTTAAGACAGGACAACTGAGTCATCTGCTTTCAGGAAACCTGAAAAAATCAGATGGTTATATTGAAAATACCGATTTTTCGGACCTGAACTTTTTTTACTCTGCCGGTTTTCAGTCTTATAGCGGGAGATTGGCTTTGCAATTGGGAGTTTCTGATAAGGAATTTGGCGCCAACAGTTTTTACACACCGGTTTACCCCGAACAATACGAACAAACACGAACAACTTTTTCTTCGGTAAAATGGGAGTCGAACAAGCCCCTGCATTTCTCACCAGCCTTCTACTGGAGAAGTCATACTGACAAATTTATGCTGTTCAGAAATGAAGCTCCCGATTGGTACAAAAACCACAATTACCACCGTACCGACGTCGCAGGAGTGAATTTGAATGCATGGTTTTTATGGTTGGGCGGAAAGACTGCTTTTGGAACGGATTTTAGATGGGAAAACATTCTGAGCAATGTTTTGGGTGATGAACTTGAAACCTCAAAAAATGTAAGAGGTGAAGAGGCGTTTTATTCCAAATCAAAAAGCAGGTCACTGGCTTCTTTGTTTTTGGAACATTCGTGGCTAAAGGAAAAATGGAGTATTTCGGCAGGTGTAATGGCCAACCATATTTCTGAAAGTGGAACAGGTATCCGCTTTTTCCCCGGAATAGATATAAGCTTTCAGGTGTTTCCGGCAGTTAAATGGGTTGCATCATGGAACGCCTCGATGCGGATGCCTACTTTTACCGATTTGTATTATTCAGGTCCTACAAACATTGGAAATCCGGATTTGAAGCCTGAAAAAACGTCAGCTGTTGAAAGTGGTTTTAAGTTCAGTTCAGAATTGATTCAGGGACATGTCATTTTTTACCATCGCAAAGGAACAAACCTGATCGACTGGGTGAAAAAAGAAAACGATGAGTTGTGGCAATCCATGAACCACACTGAATTAAACAGTAATGGAGCAGAAATACACTTGCAGTACATTCCGGCAGACCATTTGGGTGATTTTTTGCCCAGCCGGGTTAGGTTTAGCTACCATTTCAACCATCAGGAAAAAGAAGAAACCGCACTCATTTCCTATTATGTGCTTGACAATTTGAGGCACAAGTTTGTAACATCAGTGAACCAAAAAATTTTAAAGGGTCTGTCAGCGGATGTCAACTTCATTTTTCAGAAACGGGAAGGAACTTTTACCAAATATCAGAATGGGAATTATGTGGGGGAAACCGGTTATGAGCCCTTTTGTCTGGTTAACTCAAAGCTCAGTTATCAGATGAACAAATTCAGATTATTTGTTTCTGTAAATAATCTGTTTGACAAGGACTATTTCGATCTGGGAAATATCGTTCAACCGGGGCGGTGGGTTAAGGCTGGTATATCGTTTCAAACGGGAGCAGACCGCTAATGATTCAATCTGTCCTGTTAAAGCATCAATCGGAAGGCAATACTGTAGCCTATACCAGTACGGTCGGGGAAAGTACTTTTGTAATTATAGCGCGGTTCGACAACATCCCTGGCTTCGTTTAATAAAACCGAGTTAATGAGGTGAAAATATGTAACCGACCCAATCAACTGAAAATTGTGCCTGAGGTTAATACCCATACGGGCGCCTAATTCAGCAAAATTGGTTGACAACATATTTTCCGATTGGGTTTGTCGGGTAAATTCCATTCCATATCCGGCATACGGACCCCAATGCATAAAGCGTAACGGATAGTAGTCTTTTCCAATACCTATACTCCCGCGCGTAAATGTAAACTCATCTGTAATTTCATCAATGTAGAGGTTATTTTTCTTCTGCCCCCCTTCAAAATAAATTTTTACCGAGGTTAGTCCTTTTCCGGTTTTGCCGGGTAAAATCATATCGCCCATGGTTTTTGAGAGATAGTATTCAATACGTCCGGTGGTTGCAGAAAGGCCGTTGAACGTGCTGCCTGCGATGAGGTTAAGCCCGAAGTCACGCCTGCTTTTTAAATAAGTATTGTTAATTTCGATTTTTTTACCTGAGATCTGATAAAACGAAGCCAGGTTTTCTTTGGTTAAGGGCCCGACAGAACTCCTGGGCGCTTTCATCGATTTTAATACTGCAATCTGCTTTGGATTTGTGGTTCCGTTTTTTAAAATTTCGTATTCATAAACAACAAACCGGTGATCAAACCTGAGTGTTTGCTGTTTCGATTCATTGGCCACAGCATGTAGGTTTAAACTATCTGTCGTAAAGGCTTTATCAGGAGTGATTGCAGTGGCTTTCGACTTTTTGGTTTTTTGGGGGATGGCATAAGAAACGTGGTCGTAAGTAGAATCTTGTATGGGTAAATCGATTCCATAGACGGCAAATAATGTATAAAAAAACGCAGTGGTAAGTACAAATACAAATTTCATAAAAAGGCAATCTCCTTTGTTTCTGCAAACAAATATTCTTCTCTAAATTTTGCTGCGAAGATATTCGAAATGAAATTAAAAACAATACAAATTGGTTACTTAATTCTTCTTTCTGATTTTTATTTGGGGTTTATTTTTGGGGTTATTTTAAAATTGTATCTTCGCGCTAAAGATTTGAACCATGTTAAAAGGAATATTGGCTATTTCAGGGCAGCCCGGATTGTACAAAATGGTTGCCGAAGCAAAAAACAATATAATCGTTGAATCTCTCGATACGGGGAAACGTATGCCCGCCTATTCAACTACCAAAATTTCAGCGTTGGAAGACATTGCCATATACACCGATGTGGCTGACGTACCTTTAAAAGAAGTTTTTCAGAAAATTTCTGAAAAGGAGAACGGAGGGGAGACCATCAGTCATAAATCATCCTCCGATAAGTTGAAAAACTATTTTGGCGAAGTATTGCCTGATTATGATCGCGATCGGGTTTATGTTTCCGACATTAAAAAGGTGCTTCTCTGGTATAATATTCTCCATGAAAAAGAGATGCTCGATTTTTCGGAAGAAGAAGAAACAGAACAACCGCAGGGAGAAGATATCGGGGAATCCTCAGAACAATAAATTGTGGTTAACGGCTTTTTGCCGGTTTAGTTTATCATTTTCAATTATCAGCAATTCGAATAGCTTTGCAGTTGCGAGTGCATCCCCGCCGGCGCGGTGTCTTCCGTTTATTTCAATTCCCAGTTCAGCACACAATTTACCCAGCGAGTAGGAACGATGCCCGGGAATTAGTTTTCTGGAGAGTTGCACTGTACATAAAGTTTTGCGATGGTAATCGTATCCCAGCCGTTTAAACTCTTCTTTAATGAATTTATAATCGAAATGAACGTTGTGAGCTACAAAGGTTCTCCCGGCAGTCATTTCAACCACTTTTTTAGCAATTTCAAAAAACCGGGGAGCGTCTTTCACCATTTCATTGGTTATGCCTGTCAGTCGGGTTATAAATAAAGGGATGTCCATGTCGGGTTTTACAAGCGTTGAAAAGGTATCGGTTACCTTGTTCCCGTTGTGCAGAACTATCGCAATTTCAGTGATTTGACCAAAATGATAGCTGTTTCCTGTGGTTTCAATGTCGATTATGGCAAACAAAATTGGCTAAAACTGTTTTTATTTTAAATAAATATTTAAATTTGTTAAAAATTTGCTTTTAAAATCTTACAAATAAAGCAATAATATAGTTTTGAAAGATTGGATTTTATTTATAAATTGCCTATACAAATAAGAACACTATTAAAAAATAATGATTATGAAAAAATTTACTCTGCTTTTTCTTTCCCTTTTTATTGTGGGAATTGCATTTGCCCAAAATGCAGATAAAAAATGGGCCATTGGTTTAGGGCCCGGTCTTTACCAAAATCTGGAGAAGAACGAATTAGGTTTTATGGGTGATTTTTATCTCAGCCGGTACCTAAGTCCTTCTTTCGACCTCATGTTAAAAGCACCAGGTGGGTTTTACAACGATGGTATTGATTTTTTCAATCCTTCATTAAACCTGAGGTTTAAGTTTTTTAACGGAAGCATTCTGTCTGAAACCAGTTCCATTCAACCTTATCTGTTTGCCGGACCGGGAATGTTATGGGATAACATGGACAACGGCGTGAACTTTAATGCCGGACTTGGTTCTAAATTTCCCTTAAGTCCGAATACTTCCCTTTTTCTGGAAGCAGGTTATGTGCATGGAATCGAGGGAGAAAGGCACATCAATAACCAGTTGTCACCAGTTCAGGACAATCTGCTGAGATTAACCGGTATCATTGAATTTGCCTTTGGTGCAGCCAAAGATTCTGACGGCGACGGCGTTCCGGACAAAAGGGACAAGTGTCCCGATACTCCTCCGGGGGTTCAGGTTGACGAACATGGCTGTCCGCTCGACCGCGACGGCGACGGCGTTCCTGATTACCTCGACAAATGTCCCGATGAGCCGGGATTACCAGAATTTGACGGATGCCCGGACCGCGATGGTGACGGAATTCCTGACCACCTCGACAAATGTCCGGATACTCCCGGATTGGCCAAATTTGATGGATGCCCCGATACCGATGGTGACGGCGTGCCGGATCACCTGGACAAATGTCCTGACACCCCGCGTGGTGTAGCTGTTGACGAACATGGCTGTCCGCTTGACAGCGATGGCGACGGCGTTCCTGATTATCTCGACAAATGTCCCAATACTCCACCGGGGGTTGAAGTTGACGAGCACGGATGTCCACTGGAAGAAGAACTGCAAATTCCGGCTGTTTATTTCGACTTCGATAAAGCTGACATCAGATCTGATGCCAGGACAGAACTCGACAAGCTTGTTGAAACACTTAGCAATGCAAGAGAATACAGCATTGTGGTTGGCGGTCATACCTGCGACATCGGTACCGGAACATACAACATGGAGCTTTCAGAAAGAAGAGCACAATCAGTTGTGAAATACCTGCTTTCAAAAGGCATCAGCAATGCTTATGTTGGCTCTAACTACTACGGTGAAGAAAAACCGGCTGTTCCCAATAATTCCATCGAGAACAGAAGGAAAAACCGCAGGGTTGAGTTTGAGGAAGCAACGATAAAAAAATAGATCTTATTCAATTGTATATAAAAAAAGCCTTGCCACCCGGCAGGGCTTTTTGTTTGCATTAAAGTTACATCACTGCTTTTACCATCAATTCCTGTCATCTAAAATCGTAAAACATTATCTTTGTCGCTCTAAATTTTTTTCTGTATGGATATTGAAAGAATGATTCATTCTGCCGTTGCAGATGCACTAAAAACGCTTTATTGTTTTGAACCCGCTGAAGGCACAATTCAGTTGCAAAATACCCGTAAAGACTTTGAAGGGGATATTACGCTGGTCGTATTTCCGTTTTTGAAGCATTCAAAAAAACGACCGGAGGATACTGCCAGTGAAATCGGACAGTTTCTCATGGGAAAAGTTGATGTGGTAAAATCCTTCAATGTAGTTAAAGGTTTTTTAAATCTGATTATTGATGATTCATACTGGTTAACTGATTTGAAACAAGCATGGGAAGATGAAACCTTTGGTTTTAAAAAGGCAGTCGGAAAACCTGAAGTTGCTATGGTTGAATACTCTTCACCAAACACAAATAAACCCCTGCATTTAGGCCACATCCGAAATAATTTGCTGGGATATTCCTTGTCTGAAATTTTGAAAGCCAATGGATTTGAGGTGGTGAAAACCAATATTGTAAACGATAGGGGGATTCATATTTGCAAATCGATGCTGGCCTGGCAGAAATGGGGGGAAGGCAGAACCCCGCAAAATACAGGGACAAAGGGCGATCACCTTGTGGGTGAGCTTTATGTAGAGTTTAACAGGCATTACCAGCTGGAGGTGGAGGCGTTGGTAGCAGAAGGATTGTCTGAAAAGGAAGCAGAAAATCAGGCTCCTTCTATACAGGAAGCCCGCCAGTTGCTGCGCCAATGGGAATCCGGCGATCATGATGTGGTAAAACTATGGAGAACGATGAACCAGTGGGTTTATGAAGGATTTAATAAAACCTATAAACGTATGGGAGTTGATTTCGATAAAATTTATTACGAATCGGAAACCTACCTGGTGGGAAAAGAAGAGGTGCTTCGGGGATTGAACGAGGGAATTTTTTATCAGAAAGAGGATGGTTCGGTTTGGGCCGATTTAACAGATGATGGCCTCGATCATAAACTGCTGCTGCGAAGCGATGGCACTTCGGTTTATATGACCCAGGATATCGGAACGGCTAAGATGCGGTTTAACGACTACACGATAGACAAAATGATTTATGTGGTTGGAAACGAGCAAAACTACCATTTCCAGGTGCTATCTGTTTTGCTTGATAAACTGGGATTCGACTGGGGAAAAGATTTACACCACTTTTCGTATGGCATGGTGGAATTACCCACAGGAAAAATGAAGTCGAGAGAAGGCAAAGTGGTTGATGCTGACGATTTAATGGAAGAAATGGTGCAGGTTGCCCGGAAAATGGCAGAGGAGCTCGGAAAGCTTGATTCTCTCTCAGAAGAAGAAGCAGAACGTACTTATGAGATGATTGCTATGGGAGCTTTGAAGTACTTTATTTTAAAAGTAGATCCAAGAAAAAATATGCTGTTCAACCCGGAAGAGTCGATCGATTTTAATGGAAATACAGGAGCGTTCATTCAATATACCCATGCACGGATTCAATCTGTTTTACGTAAAGGAACTGAAAAGAATCTCAATGTTGAAAATATTGGTGGTTTGAAGCCGGAAAGTGTGACAGCCAAGGAGAAGGAACTGATGAAACGGATAAGTACCTTTCCCCAGGTGGTGAATGAAGCCGGGGTTAGCTACAGTCCGGCACTCATTGCCAACTTCTGCTATGAGCTTGCCCGCGAGTTTAATCAGTTTTACTACGATCATCCCATCATTAACGAAACAGATGCAGGCCAAAGAGATTTCAGGCTAATGCTTGCTGCCGTTGTTGGTAAAGTGATTCAGCGTGGAATGAAACTGCTCGGTATAGAAGTTCCCGACAGGATGTAAAAAAAGGGGGCCGCACTCCCCCTTTGTAAGTAATTAATTAACCGATTTAATGGTTGAAGGAAAAAGCACCTTCCTATTAGAATGTTCTGTTTTTAAGGAAAAGGTAACCCTCAAAATCAAAAAAAAATAAGATTTTTTTAATTAAATCCGGTAACCGCTTGTCTTTCAAATTCTAAGTTTTTTATTTTTTCAAGCTTAAAACTTCCATTTGGTACTAAAATCAATAAAAACCAGATATTAGGCGTAAGTATTTGTTTTTTAGTTATTTGTGTTGATTTTGTTGTGTTTGATGAAATTTTTTTTTCATTTTTTTGTAAAATGAGGGTTACCTTTTTTACTTTTAACGAATAATATAATAGACGGACATGAAAAATTACAGTGATGAACAAATCCTGAAAGGGATATTAAGACATGATAATTTAATATTGCAATACATCTACAAACAGTTCTATTACCAGGTTAATTTATTTATAAAAAAGAACAGTGGAAATGAAGATGATGCAAACGATATTTTTCAGGAAGCGATAATAGTCATCTACCGTAAGTTGAAGGAAAACGATTTGGTTTTCGAGGCGAGTTCTTTTCAGGGGTACCTTTTTTCTGTATGCCGGTTTTTATGGCTTAAACAGCTCGAGAAGCGGCGCATTGAACAGGAAAAAATAAATGATTCCTTACCATTCCAGGAGGATGTTTACGATGATAGCCTGGTGGAGCTGGTAGAAAAAAATGAAAAGTATGGTTTATACCAGAAACATTTCAAAACCCTGAGTACAGATTGTCAGAAATTATTGCAGTTATTTTTCGAGAAAGTCCCTCTGTCCGAGATTGCACGGATTATGGGCTACAAAGGCGAAAAATATGCAAAGAAAAGGAAGTTTAAGTGTAAAGAACTTCTGATTAGCAGAATTAAGCAGGATACAGAATTTAAAAAAATACTTGAAGATGATACCTAAAACAAGATTTTTTGAGTTGGTTGAGGAATATTGCTTGGACGCACTCAGCCAGCAGGAAAAAAACGAATTTGAAACAGAACTGAAAAACAACAGGGAATTAAGTGAAGAAGTAAAATTCGAGAAAGAGATGCAAATGGCAATCTCGGAAAAAGAAGTTCTTAACTTGCGGGAAAAACTGGAAACAGTCGCCAAACAGTCCAGAAACGGAAAGACCCCTTTCGACCTTCTGGAAGGTTTTGAAAACATTAAGCAGCTTACCGAAACACTTCCCCCCGAAGAATTACTCAAATTTTATGATTCGTTGCCCAAAGCACATGTTTATCAGCACGAGCTGGTTTCAAATGAAAACATTCACGAATTTTACAGGGAGCAGGAAAAATCATCGCATGAAAACAATGCGTTTTTCGATGAATGGGACGATGACGAGATTGAATTTGAAGGACTCGATGAAGCTCTGCTTGAGAAGGACATTTTAAACCTGCGTGATACATTGAACAAAGTATCAGCGTCTGTGAGGGAGCAATACTCGGTAGAGGAAATTGACCGCTACCTGAACGGAGAACTTACCGGGCAGGAGTTTGAACGTTTTGAGCATGAGCTGAAAGTAAACAGCATACTGCAGCGGGAAGTAGCATTGCACCGGGAAATGGAAAATGCTTTGCAGGAAGTTGATGTAGTAAGCCTGAGAGGGCAATTGTCGCACCTCATGGAAACGGAAACCTCCTGGAATGTCAGTGAACAGCAAATCGAAGATTATATTGAGGGAACACTTGAAGGTACCGGGCTGGAATCTTTTCTTTCTGAATGGAATGAAAATGCAGGTCTCAGAGCCGAAGTAAACCTGCGGAGGAATATTGATGAAGCTGTAGGCGAAAAAGATATATTTACGCTGAGAGATAAATTGGCTGGAGTTAAGAAAGAGCTGGAAAACAAGGAAGTTAAATCACTGATCCCCGAAACTAAAATGCACCAGATGCACTGGTGGAGGGCAGGTGTGGCCGTTGCAGTAATTCTGTTTGCACTTGCCGGCGTTTTCAGAAATGAATTTGGGAATATTAACCATACGTATAACCAATATTATCAGCCACCGGAATGGGCTCCACAAAGGTCGGTTACTGCCGATTTGAATATTTTACAGGAAGCAAACGGTTACTTCACTATTGGAGAATACCAAAAGGCACTTCTCCTATACGAAAAGGCCATTGGCGAAAATGACGAAAAATTTGTATTTCAGTTTTACAAGGCAGCCACACTTCAAAATCTCGAACAATACGAAGATGCCATTCCCGGGTATTCACAGGTGATTACCCATGGCGATAATATGTTTGTGGACGAAGCTGAATGGTACCGGGCCCTTTGCTACCTTAAACTGGGAAAAAAAGATGTGGCCCGGGAACAACTGGTTGCCATTATGGATAAAAACGGATTTTATAAAAACGACGCAAAAGCAATCATTCGAAAAATGAAATATTCATTACGGTAAATTTGATTCGTTAAACTTGATTTCAACACATTCATTCAACACGTTCTTTACAAATTTGAAAAACCGAAAAAAGCAAAAGCGTTAAAATTGAAAACCACACATTCTCCAATTGAAAACGCTTTTAAAAAAGAAAATTCGCAGGAATAAAGGAAAACGTTATTTGAAAACCACACTTTCTATTTTTTATAACGTTTTTTACGCGCTCTTTTCATTCGGATAAACTGATCGGCAGTAATAACCAAAAGGGCTAAAATAACGAGGCCCATAAAGTAATAGTCGTAGCTTCTGAAAAGGGTTTGTGCGCTTCCTATGCTCACATAACCCAGCCAGTAGTGAGGATGGGCCATTCGCGGATTGGCTTCCTCAAGGTATTTCAGCTTGGCCAACCGGAGCGATTCGTCTGTCGTTCGTCCTTTTTTTAGGTTTTGATAAAATGAACTCATGATTTTTGTTCCTGCATTGTCTTCCACCTCCCATAGGGTCATTACAATGGTGGGGCAACCTGCAAATAAAAATCCCCGGGCCAGACTCAACACACCTTCACCCTTTCGCAATCTTCCACTTCCTGTATTACATGCACTTAGAACTGTGAGTCTTGCATTTAAATCGAGGTTGTATATGTCTGCTGTGTTCAGCCAGCCGTCGTTATCTGCGGTACCTGTAGGGTTTTGAACAAAGGCAAACCGCGAAAATGCCGGCAGTGAATCGTTGATAAATGCATGCATGGCAAGGTGCAGTATATCATGGTTTTGGCTGTGTTCTCTGAAATTCTGTTCCGTTGCCTCATTTCCTCTGAAAAGCCGGGTGTTTATCTCCTTCGAAATAATATCCACCTCCTTTTGCACTCCGGGCAAAGGAACCAGAATCAGTTTTTCATTTTCAAACTCAATTGTATCCGATTGATATTCAGGAGCAAATGCGATAATCCGGTTTTTGGCTTTCCTTTTTTGCCGGTTGAACTTAAAAAGCAGATTGGCTGAATAGGCATAATTTATTGTAGTGTTCCGGATAAGGTAGGGGAGTTGATTGAACTGAATCTGGCCGGTTGTGTCAGGCATTTCGGTTAAAAGTGCATCAAACGGAATGTAGCTCAGCTTTCCGTCGGGAATGATGGTTAATTTTTTGTCCTGTATCTCACTTTCAAAAGGTTGAATCAGCTTTTGATACAGGTTGTGGGATGCAGCACAAAAAGCCCTGGAGTTATCTTTTCGGGTAAACAGGTAGGCCGGATTCGACATGAACCGGAAAGAAGTTTCAATGGACCGGATAAAAGCAGAATCGATATCGATTTTATGAAAACCTTTACGGCCTGAGGAAAAGCAGAATGCATACAATTCAGGCGCAGGTTCGGTTTCGTTTAAAACATATTCTATTAAAACCTCATTGCTTTTGATATTTTGCTGCACTTCGCTATAGCGAATACTGTTTACTGCATATTTGAGTTCGTAATAGTCACTGTAGTTTCTTTCCAGGTACTGACTGAGTTCGTCGCGCTGCCGTTTCAGCTGAAACAGAATAGAGTCTGATGCATTAATCTCATGGCTGTCAGTGTTTTCTGAGCGCTTCAGGTTGTAGAGTTTTTCCGTATAACTGGTTATGCTGTAATTGAGGGTTCTTTCCAGATGGGTCAGACTGTCGGGTATCAGGCTGCTCTCTTTGGCCAGTTGATCCGATAACCGGTCGAAAACTGAACTGGCTTTCATTCGTTCGGCATTTTCAAAGGCAAATCCGGCAATTTCCGGATTCCCATCCATTTCGTAAGCTTTGTATGCGGTTTGAACAATTTTGTGAAAAGTTGCTTCCTCCAGTTCGCTGAGTTGAACTTTGTTTTCGTCGGAATAAATTTCTTTCCTTGCCTGTTGTATGAGGTTTGATGTAACCTTATAGTAATCAATAGCTTTGTAAATCGATTCCGATCTTTTCGGATGCTTCGAGTCGGAATAAATATCTGCCATCTGTGTATAGGTGTCGGCAATTATTTTAAGAAAATCGAGGCTTTGGGTGAGTGATAGTGCATTTTCAAGGGAAGTACCCTCGTTAAACAGACTTTCTGTGTCCACACCGAGAGCCCTGAGCCCTTTTTGGTAGTTGCGAATGGCTTCGGTCAGGTTCGATGACTTTTGCTCTCTGAAGGCGTTAAAATCATTTGTTTCCACTTTTTTGCCGGCATGCAGGTTTCCCGAAACAAAATAATATTCTGCCAGATTGGTACCGGTCTCTTTTTCTGTAAGCACTATAATATCCCCTGCCTTTTGGAGTATTTCTGCCGCTTTATCTGTTTCACCGGCAGAAATCAGGAAGGTGGCAAAGTTCAGGTACTCAAAGGCTACATAAATATCTGTAGCAGAGTAAATATTTTCAGCAAACCGAATGGCTTCCTGATAGGCCCAGGTAGCTTCTTCCATCCGGTTTTGGGTTTGTAAAATAGCTGCTTTCAGACTCAGGAACAACAACCGTGTGTCGGCGTAGGCATTATCCTGGTATGCTTCGATAATTTCCAGTGCTTTCGGGTAATTGCCGGTTAAGAAATAAATATCTGCAATGTTGTAAAAGAAATCTACAATATCTTCATTTCTAGGTTGATCGTTTTGAATGAAAATATCTACAGCTTTCTGAAGGTAATCAAGTGCTGTTCCATAATTTAGTTTACTTTTATAAACGTTTCCTATATTATTGTATAACCTTGCTATTGCTAAATTATTCTGTTCATTCTCCAATTGATATGAATATTCCACATTTAAAAAATGTTCCAGTGAATTATCAAGATTCCCCATGTTTTTATAAGCTATCCCCAAAGCATTTTGCACACTTCTATAATTATAACTTTTTATAGAAAATAGCATCTCACGGATTTTAGAGGAAACCATAAATGAATCGATAGCTTCTTTGTAGTTTGAATTTCTAAATAAATAAATGCCTGCATTATATGCTATTTCAGCTCGAATTGAATCTTGCTTTGATGTATTGTTAGTTGCTATTATAGAGGGAGTTATTATTATCGAAATGAGAAGTATTAGCAGCTTTTTAAATAGCATTATAATTGATTTATTTTTTGCTAAAATAATTTTTTTTCAATTTTTTTCCAATTTGAGGGTTACCTTTTCCCGTTTTTCGGAATATATATATAGAATGTGTGTTTTTCAAGTTTAACGAATTTAAAATTTTTTGTGATGAAAAGGATTTTTGCAAATACCCAAAAAAGAGATTTCAACGGCTTCAACGTATTAACTTCAAATGAAATGCTGCAGGTTCGCGGTGGTACCGATGTAAGACCAAGAACACGGGATAAAGACATTTTTGATTTAGAAGACCCAAAATAGTGTTTTGCCACATAATTTTTTCTGAATAATTACTGCAGGCTTTATAGGCCTGAAGGAATAATTATAGTATTCTTTTTCCGGTAAAAAGCGGATAGCTGGTATAGGTACATTCCAGTGGGCCGTTAAACAGTGTCAACTTTTGTGTTGGTTTTAAACCGACATTTTTCAGATACTCTTTTGAAGAGGTCAGTATCCATGCTGTATTTCCGGCAAACTGGTGTTTTAATCTTTCCCCAATCATAGCATAAAGCTCGTTTATATTCCCGTCAGTAAGTCTTTCTCCGTAGGGAGGATTGATGATGATGGTGGCATTATTCGTGTTTACCTGAAGGTTTTTCATGTCGCAGGTTTGAAACTCTATCCCTGAAAATACCCGGGCTCGCCGGGCGTTGGTTTGGGCGATGAGAATATTTTCCCGGGAAATATCGGAGGCGTATATTTTCTTTGAAAACGGTTTTGGTTGCTGGCCGGCTTTTACTTTCTCAAACAGCTGCGGATTATATCCCTGCCAGTTTTCAAAGGCATATTCTTTTCTGAACCTGCCTGACGGAAGGTTTTGGGCAATCATGGCTGCTTCGATGGGAATTGTTCCCGAGCCGCACATGGGGTCGATAAAGTCGGTTTCTCCCTTCCACCCCGACAACAGAATCATTCCAGCTGCAAGTACCTCGCTCAGGGGAGCTTTCCCCTGCTGGGCACGGTAGCCTCTTCTGTGCAGCGATTCGCCCGAACTGTCGAGCGACAGTGTGCAGGTATTCCGGTTAATGTGTACATTCACAAATATCTCGGGCGTTTGGGTGTCAACATTGGGTCTTTTTCCGGTTTTTTCCCTGAAATGGTCGGCAATGGCATCTTTCACTTTCAGCGATGCAAACATGCTGTTGCTAAATTCCTTTGAATAGGAAACCGAGCTGCTTACCATAAAACTTTGATTAATGGCAAAATGTTTCATCCAGTTTACCTCTTTACATCTGAGGTAAAACTGGTCGATATCTCTGAATTGAAATACTGCAATTTCTTTCAGTACACGCAGGGCTGTTCGTAAAAAATAGTTCGATTTATATATTAGCCCCAGGTCGCCTTCATAAAAGACAGCCCGCCTGCCTTCCTGAATGTTTTTTCCTCCGATGGCTTCTATTTCTTTTGCAAGAACCGGCTCAAGTCCGTAAACTGTTTTGGCAGTAAGTTTGAAATTTTCCAATATTGACGATTTTAAAAATTAAATGCCGAGGCCGTCGGTAAAAGTTACTTCTTTTGGGCGTGACTGTACAATTTTTGAATGAGGCGGAGTATCGCGGGTAACCCAAACGTTTCCACCTATTACAGAGCCTTTTCCAATGGTTATTCTTCCCAGTATGGTTGCTCCGGAGTAGATGACCACATCGTCTTCCACAATGGGGTGGCGTGGAATTCCTTTGATGGGATTTCCGTTTTCGTCGAGCGGAAAACTTTTGGCTCCAAGGGTTACCCCCTGGTATATTTTTACATTATTACCAATGATGCTGGTTGAACCAATTACCACACCTGTTCCGTGGTCGATGGTAAAACTTTCACCGATTTGAGCCCTTGGGTGAATGTCGATACCGGTTTCGCTGTGCGCCATTTCTGAAATAAACCGTGGAATGAGTGGTACTTCCATTTCGAGCAACCGGTGTGCCATCCGGTAGTTGGTAATAGCCCTGATGGCCGGATAGCAAAAAATAACCTCTCCAATGTTTCTGGCAGCCGGGTCGTTAAGGAATGTGGCGTTTACATCGGCAACCAGTTTTCTTCTGATCTCGGGAAGGTATTCAATAAAGTTAACGGCAATCTCCCTGGCTCTATGGGTGTGCTTTTTTACCTTTTCTGCATTTTCATCCTGGCACTCGAAACACATGCCCGCCAAAATTTCCTGGCTGAGCAGTTCGTAAAGTTCATCTACATAAACTCCCATATAGTGCCTGATGGAATTGGGCCGAAGCGAGGTATTCCCAAAATACCCAGGGAAAAGGATTTCCCTCACCATGTCGATTATTTTCTGTAACCGGGCAATGGATGGCAGCGGCTCGCCCAGCCGGTGCTCGTGGCAAACCACATCATAGGTATCCGGATGGCTTAAACAATCGATGGTTTGAACCAATTTGCTGTCAAATTCCTGGGTCGTCATATTATATTATTTATTAAATCAATGTTTTGCAAATGTAGGAAAGATTTAAATTATATAGTCAAGGTGATTTAATGCGTTGGTAAATCTCGATTCATCTCTTCCACGGACAATTTTATAGTTAAAACCGTATTTCTCCATTGTTTCAATGTATTTTTTATGAAGATACAGCCTTTTTTCTCCACCGTTTTCACGGACAGGATCAGGTACCCAGGGAAGGTCGGTATCGCAAACCAGAAAAAGGTCTATTTTTATATTTGTTATCTCGTGCTCCAGCCAATCTGGTTTCCTTCCGTAAACCTCTTCAAACCAAATTTTTGTAATGATGAGCCAGGTGTCGGAGAATACCAGCGGGTGATTTGTTTTTTGATGTTCATTTAACTGCTGTATCTGTTTCCGTGCAATATATTCCACATCGCTGAACAGGTATTTTCGTCCAAGGTTTTCGATATGGTATCGGGCATATTCAGGAATAAAAGGGGCTTGAAAATGGCTGGCCAGCCATCTGGTAAGTGCGCTTTTCCCGGTAGATTCTGCGCCGGTTATTACAATGATTTTCGTATCAGATTTCATTTTTCCGGATTAAGTCTTTTTTCCATTCCATGTAGCCAATAACCGCCATCACAGTATAAACAATAAACAGAATAACGGTTGGCCAAAGTCCTTTGTAAACATACAATCCGGCAGAAAAGATATCGACAAATATCCAGATAAGCCAGTGCTCAATGTATTTTTTTGCCAGCATCCAGGTTGCCGTAATGCTCAGGGCTGTGGTTAACGAATCCATATAAGGAACCGTTGAGTTGGTGAAATGGAGCAAAATATAGAGTATAATGCAATATATTGCAACGGTGACCAGCAAGCTGTAAAGCAGGATAATCCGGGGTGTTCTTGTTACCTCAGCTTGCTTCTTTTCTGCTTTTGTAACCGTTTTTCCTCCTTTTAACCAGTAATACCAGCCGTATAAACTAATGGCAACGTAATAAACCTGCAAACCCATATCGGCATAAAAGCCCGAGTGAAAAAACACAATCGTATAGAGCAGTGAGGTTAATAACCCCGTAGGCCAGGTTAAAATGTGCTGCCTGATGGAAAAAAAGATATATAAAATGCCAAGGAGCGCTCCCAGCAATTCAATTTTGTTCCCCCACAGCCAGGTGGATAAAACTTCAGCCATGATTTGTATTAGTCAGCCGCAACAAGTAAATTGTTGTATTGATCTTTATTCTCAATCACTTCCAGGGCTTTCAGAATGGCTTCATCGTCCTGGTAAAATACCTTGTAAAAATCATTTCTGGAGTAAATGTCCCTGGCAATAAGTGCTTTTATCTCTTTTTTCATGGTAGAAAGGGTAAACTCAAGGCTTTCTTCATCTCTTTCTATCCCTTCTTTTTCTCCTTCAGAAACAATTTTCTCAACCATTTCGGCAGATGTTTCAAATTTTGCATTGAAATCATCAAAATCAGGATGGCTTTTTTTCAGCTCTTCCCGGTGATTGTCCACAAAATCGAGCACAAAATTATAAACGATGTTATTTCTTCTGAGGCGGTTGTAGTAACGGTAATGTGCCGATGTGTCCATGGGTATGAAGATATCGGGCATAACGCCTCCACCTCCATACACATCGCGGCCATTTATCAGCGTTTTAAATTTTAGTGAATCGGAAAGACTAATGCTGTCGGCGCTGAAGAGCTGACCCGTACTCAGCCTGTCGAGGTAGTCGCGTTTATAATCATCGATTCCGTTTTCATAGGGTTTTTGAATATTCCTCCCGCTGGGCGTGTAATAGTGTGCAGTAGTTAATCGGACCATTGATCCATCGGTCAGGAAATAGGGTTTTTGTACCAGTCCTTTCCCAAACGAGCGGCGGCCGATAACCAACCCGCGGTCCCAGTCCTGAACTGCTCCCGAAACAATTTCACTGGCCGATGCCGAGGATTCATCAACCAAAACAACCAGACTCCCTTCCTTAAACAATCCCCTTGAGGTGGCCTTGTATTCTCTTCGCGGGTCGTTCTGTCCGTCGGTGTAAACAATCATTTTATTGTTTTCGAGAAACTGGTCCGATAATTCAATGGCCGATTTGAGGTAACCTCCTCCGTTTCCACGTAAATCAAGTATCAGGTTCTGAATGTTTTGTGCCTTTAGCTCTTCCATGGCTGCTGTAAATTCATCGGTGGTTGTAGCCGAGAATTTATTGAGTTTAATGTACCCTGTGGCTTCGTCGAGCATATATGCAGCATCGAGGCTGTGGATCGGAATTTTGTCTCGAACAATAGTGAAGTCAAGAGCTTCGTTAACATTCCTGCGTAAAACTTTTACTTCTACGGTGGTGCCTTTTTCGCCACGCAGCAAGTCCATTACATCGCTGTTTTTTATTCCGGTGCCGGCAATGCTTTCCCCGTCAACCTCAACAATCCGGTCTCCTGCCCGCAATCCCACCTTTTCGGAGGGACCTCCCGGAATGGTAGTTGTTACCAGCAATGTATCCTTGAAAATATTGAAAGAGATTCCTATGCCTTCAAAGTTTCCCTGAAGCGGTTCATTCATTCTTTCCACTTCTTCTTTTGAGATATAAACGGAATGGGGATCCAGCTCGCTCAACATGTGAATTATCGCTTTTTCTGTTAAATCATCTACATCGGCCGAATCGACATAATAACCGTCAACCAGGCGCAGTAGTCTGCCAAACTTCATTTGGTTTTTTTGAACTGCTTCCTGCGCATTGGCCTGCATGTCTGGCTGAAGCACCAGCAACCCGAAAAAGAGGATTACCAATGCATTCACTGTATTTTTTTTGAAATTTTTCATCTCATTATATTTTTATCTAAATTCTTCTTCTGTTTTGTGAAACGTTTATTCCCATTCAATTGTTGCAGGAGGTTTGCTGCTAATGTCGTAAACCACCCGGTTAATGCCGGGAACCTTGTTGATGATTTCATTCGACATTTTTGCCAGAAAGTCGTAGGGTAAATGCACCCAGTCGGCAGTCATTCCATCGGTAGAGGTTACCGCGCGTAAAACCACGGTGTTTTCATACGTACGTTCGTCGCCCATAACGCCAACCGACTGGATGGGGAGCAGCATAACTGCCGCCTGCCAAACCTTATCATACAGTTCCCAGTTTTTCAGGCCATTTACAAATATAGCATCAGCTTCCTGCAGCATGGTTACTTTTTCAGGGGTAACATCGCTGATGATTCGGATTCCCAGACCCGGACCGGGGAAAGGATGCCGTCCCAGCAATTCCTTTTTAAGGTTTAGTGCCCTGCCTACCCGCCGAACCTCGTCTTTAAACAAAAGCCGCAGCGGTTCCACCACCTTGAGGTGCATTTTTTCAGGCAATCCGCCTACGTTGTGATGCGATTTAATAGTGGCCGACGGGCCGTTTACCGAAATCGATTCAATTACGTCGGGATAGATAGTTCCCTGCGCCAGCCAGTTAACATTTTTTATTTTATGGGCTTCGGCATCGAAAACCTCGATGAAATTACGTCCGATGATTTTTCGTTTTTGTTCCGGATCGGTCACTCCCTTCAAATCATCATAGAATTTTTGTTTTGCATCTACACCAATAACGTTTAACCCCATATCTTTATAGGAATGGAGTACGGTTTCAAATTCATTTTTACGAAGCAGGCCGTGGTCAACGAAAATGCAGGTGAGGTTTTTTCCAATGGCCCGGTTCAGCAAAACACCGGTAACTGACGAATCCACTCCGCCGGAAAGGCCGAGTACCACCTTGTCGTTTCCTAATTTCTGTTGCAGTTCGGCAACGGTGGTTTCAACAAACGAGGCTGGTGTCCATGTTTGCTGACAGCCACAAATGTCCACTGCAAAGTTTTTTAAAACCTGTTGTCCTTCGGTAGTGTGATATACCTCGGGATGAAACTGTATGCCATAAGTTTGTTCGTTGTCAATTTTGTAAGCTGCAAAGTTTACATCTTCGGTTGAAGCAACCACTTTATAATTTTCAGGTAATTTAATAATGGTATCGCCGTGCGACATCCAAACCTGTGAGTGCGGAGAAACATTAATCAGCAAGGGGCAGTCATGGTCAACAAAGCCCAGTTTTGCCCGGCCATATTCACGCGAATCGGATGGTGCTACCTCGCCGCCGTAAAAATGCGCCATATATTGCGCTCCGTAGCAGATTCCCAAAACCGGAACTTTCCCTTTGAACGGTGTCAGATCGGGGCGTGGAGACTTGGGGTCACGCACAGAAAACGGACTTCCCGAGAGAATTACTCCTTTGATGGAGTCATCCATTTCCGGGCAGTGATTGAAGGGATGGATTTCACAATAAACGTTCAGCTCGCGTATTTTGCGGCCAATCAACTGGGTATATTGTGATCCGAAATCAAGAATCAGAATTTTTTCCTGCATGAATATCGTTTTAAAATTGATTATCTGTAATTCAGTCACAAAAGTAAAAATTACAAAACAAAAACAGTTCCTTTGTTTTCAGAAAGAAACCAAAATTATTTTTAAATAAAGACGTTTAAGACAAAGGGATGGTCAATTATTGTTATTTTTGGGCAGAATTTTAAAACCGTATTTCAATGAGATTGTTGCATTATTTCCTTGTAATTCAGTTGGTTGCTTCCTTTTACGGTGAAGGCGCTGCGCAACAGTTAAAGGAAAACGAAATAGTTGTTATTCAGGGGCAGAAATTTGTGTTGCACCAGGTGCGTACCGGCGAAACCATTTTTTCTATCAGCCAGCGGTTTGGAATCGACGGACACACACTTGTTGAGCATAACCCGGAAATATCCGAAGGTTTAAAAATTGGCGACGTCTTAAAAATTCCTTACCGTGAGAATATGGAATGGCAGGAGTTGCCCGTGTCTCAAAAGGGCGACCCGGCTTATTTTGAATACCATACCATTACTTCGCGTACGGAAACCCCATATTTTATTGCAAGGGAATACGACATAACCGTAGAAGAAATATATGCCTATAACCCTGAAGTTACGCGTTTCAGAAAAGGCACAAGGCTTCGTATCCCACGCTGGGAACAACCTGAGCTCATGCCGGGTATTGAAGAAAGTGAAAGGATAATGGTTGAGGAAGAAACAGAACGGGAACTGATTATGCATGAAGTAAAGCCCGGAGAAACTTTGTATTCATTGGCTCGCAGGTATAACATTTCTGAAAGCGAAATTCTTTTTTTCAATCCAGGCGCCCGGGAGCTAAAGGCGGGCAGTGTCATTTATCTTCCGAGGCCCGAAACAGAAACTCATCGTGAAGCAATCGCTGATGAGGTTGACCGGCCCGGTGAAACTTTTGCTGACAGAGATGAAACAATGTATGGCAATTATTTTGAGCACACCATTGTTTCGGGCGAAACACTGTGGTCGCTTACGAGGCGATATAGTGTGTCGGCAGACGAACTCAGGCAGCTGAATCCCATATTGGAAACTGGTTTTCCAGCCGGAGTTTCCATTAAAGTTCCAATAAGGGAAGAGGATATAGCCAGCGCCGAGCCTGTAAATGAAAATGCATTTTTACGGCATGAGGTTCAACCGGGAGAAACGTTATTCGGACTGGCTTCGACGTATGATATAACCATTCCTGAAATCAGAAAATTTAACCCGCAGCTCGATAACCGGAACCTTGTGCGTGGTGAAACCCTGTTGATTCCCCGAAAACTTTCGGTTGACCTGGTTGAGATTGAAATACCTGAACCGGATGACTCTCTTGAGATACAGGGTACTGAATTTGACAATGAGTTTTACCGTATTGAATTGCCTGAGATAATACCTGAAAGTTGCCGCCCCACTGATGTTCGCTTTCAAACAGCTGAAACCTATGAAATAGCATTGTTTTTGCCTTTGTTTGTGGATGCCAATGAAGCTCTGAATAAAAGGGCGAAACCATCGCCTGTTCAGTCTGATTCTTTGATTAATTTCGAGAATTACCTGAAAGGAGATACCCTGATTGAGGTGGATGAACCGGAAGATATGTTTCATGGTTTTTACCGCGAAAGTGAAAATTTTCTTCAGTTTTACGAAGGCGTATTACTGGCAGTGGATTCGCTCAGGAAAACGGGCATGAGCATAAAACTGAACGTGTTCGATACACAGCAGAATGCCGATTCTATTAGAAAGTTTATATACAGGGAGGAGTTTTTGGAAACCGACCTTGTTATTGGACCGGTTTTCCCCCAGGTTCAGGATGAAGTAGCCGAAATTGCAGCAAAAAACCGCATCCCCATGGTATCGCCACTTTCGGCGCAATCCAGGGAGTTAACTTCAAATCCGAGTTTCTTTCAGGTGAATCCCACCCGTGATTTTCTTGCTGTAAAAACAGCTGAATTGATTACAGAAGAGTATTTTAACAGCAATTTTGTGGTTGTTAAAACCTCGAATTCCGGTGGTTTGTCCGAAGAAAAAGTAGTGGAAGTAGTTAGGGAAAGAATGGTTAATTCAGGATTCTGGGGGCATCCCGAGGGTATGCAATTTCAAGAATATGATTTTGACCGGGAAGGCCCGTTTGGTTTCAGACGAATTCTTTCGCCCCATAAAGAAAATGTAATTTTTGTAGCATCGATGAACGAAGGCGATCTCAGCGTGATTTTATCAAATATCAACAATCTGACGGACGATTTTTCCATTACGCTTGTTGGTTTTAACAGGTACGAGCAGTTTCACAGCATTTCAAATGAGTTTTTTCATAACCTGAACCTGCACTACCTTGCACCCTACTGGGTTGATTATGAAGACCCGGCAACCATTCGGTTTTTAGAGAAGTTTAAAAAGCATTTTCATACAGAACCCAATAATTTCGGCTTACAGGGATACGACGTAGCCTTTTACTTTTTGAATGCGCTAAAATATTACGGAAGAGATTTTCCCGAATGTCTTCCATATCAGCGGGTACATCTGGCCCAGGGCAGCTACCGTTTCGAAAAAGTTTCACAGTTTGGAGGATATATGAATCAGGGTGTTTCGGTAATCAGTTATCAGCGTAATTTCGATGTGGTGCGGAAAAGGGTTATCGGGCCTTACCGTTTCGCCCAAAGGTAGCCATTGGGATTATTCAAACCGGATCCGTGCCTTTACTCTCCTTGCCGGTTTTCACAGGCTGTATGTTCACTCACAAAAAAATGCGGCTTTAGCTGCCTGAAATAACAGGAACAAAAGCCGCATCAATTGTTTGGTTATTTTCAGGAATATTTTTCCTTCGCCAACCAGTTTTTCCTTAAATGCCCATTTCCTTAAATGTTTTTTTGATAACACCAATGGACTCCATCAGTTGCTGTTCGGTTATTACAAGGGGTGGAGTGAACCTGATGGTATGTTCGTGGGTGGGTTTGGCCAACAGGCTGTTTTCTTTCAGTGCTACACAAATATCCCATGCTGTTTTGCCATCGGTGGGTTTTATTTCAACGGCATTCAGTAACCCTTTGCCGCGAACGGCTTTAATTAATTTCGAAGGAATAGCTTTCATTTCTTTTCTGAATACTTCACCTAATCTCAATGCATTGTCAGCCAGCTTTTCTTCCTGAAGAACATCCAGGGCAGCCATAGCCACTTTCCCTGCAATGGGATTTCCTCCATAAGTACTGCCATGCTCTCCGGGTTTAATGGTGAGCATAATTTCGTCGTCGGCAAGTACGCACGAAACCGGGAACATGCCTCCCGAAAGCGCTTTGCCCAGCACCAGAATATCGGGCCGGACACCTTCGTGGTCACACGCCAGCATTTTTCCTGTTCGGGCCAGTCCGGTCTGCACTTCGTCTGCAACAAACAAAACATTGTATTTTTTGCACAACTCAGCCGCATTTTTCAGATAGCCATCTTCCGGCACATAAACTCCGGCTTCAGCCTGAATGGGTTCTACCAGAAAACCAGCCACATTGGGATCTTTCAACTCTTTTTCCAGCCTTTCCAGGTCGTTGTAGGGGATGTTCACAAAGCCCGGAGTGTATGGACCGTAGTCGCTGTATGCATCCGGATCGGACGACATGGAAATGATGGTGATGGTGCGGCCATGAAAGTTTCCGTCGCAAACTACAATTTTGGCTTGCTTGTCGGGAATTCCTTTTACTTTGTAGGCCCATTTGCGAACCAGTTTCAGCGCCGTTTCGTCGGCTTCGGCGCCCGAGTTCATGGGCAGCATTCTATCGTACCCAAACAATTTGGTCATGTATTCTTCCCATTCACCCAACGTGTTGTTGTAAAACGCACGCGAGGTTAGTGCCAGTGTTTTGGCCTGCTCTGTGAGTGCCTGCACTATTTTGGGATGACAGTGCCCCTGATTTACTGCCGAGTATGCGGCCAGAAAGTCGAAATACCTTTTTCCTTCCACATCCCATACAAATATGCCTTCGCCTTTTGCCAGAACCACAGGAATCGGGTGGTAATTGTGTGCACCAAATTTGTCCTCTTTGGCTATGTAATCTTTTGTTGTAAGTTGTACCATAATGAATAGTTTTAAATTATGATTGCATAAATACAATTTAAAACGAATATTTCAAAGGATATTCATCGGGTTGGAGAACAGTTTAAAGGCGTTTTATAACATGTTTTGCCGCCAGAATGAAAGCGACCTGCTCTGCATTGTAATGATCGCCAGTGAAATCAATCGTTTAAAAACAGAAGTTTCCCACCGGTTTGCAGATCTTCATGGCAAATGACAGTTTCCGTTTCATTGTTGTTGAGCAAAACTTTTGAAAACGTATTGTACTGGTTTTCTGATGGAGTCTCCAAAATAAATTGCCCTCCAGGGTAATATTTTTTGTTTAAACTGAAAGTTACTTTTTCAAATGTTGGTGAAGAAAGCTGGTATTCGTTACTGCCCGGACAGACCGGGTAAAAACCTGCTGCACCAAATACATACCATGCCGACATCTGGCCGGCATCGTCGTTGCCCGACAGTCCGCCGGGACCTGTTCCGTATTCGGTTTGCAACAGATTTTTCACTGTTTCCTGCGTTTTTTTCCAGTTTCCGATGTAATTGAACAGGTATGGAATCTGGTGGCTGGGTTCATTGCCATGCCAGTATTCTTTGTTGTTAATAATCGCATTCAGCTTTTGTGAAAATCGTTCAGGCCCCCCCATCAGGTCCATCAATCCTTTTATGTCGTGCGGAACAAACCATGTGTAATGTTTTGGTGTACCTTCGGTGATGTAAAACATATCGCCGTTGGCGTCGAATTCGTCGGTAAATGTGCCGTCTCCATAACGCCCGCAAACCCAACCTTTGTCCGGGTCAAAAACATTGGCATAGTTGAGCGATCGTGCCATTAGTTCGTTGTAATCATCAGTTTTTCCAAGCTTTTTTGCCACCTGAGCCACCGCCCAGTCGTTATAGGCATATTCCATAGTTCTCGAAACCTGTTCGTGTGTATGAAAAGCGTGATGAACTTCGTCTTCAATGGGAATGTAGTCGAACTGCAGATACGACTCAAGTGCGCGCCTGCCTTTTCCGTCAATGTATTCATCCAAATCATCCGGTGTTTCAAAAGCATTTTTTCTCATGTATTGGTATGCTTTTTCAGGGTCAATATCAAAACCTTTCATCAGTGCATCAGCAATAATTGAGGTGCTGTGGTCGCCAATCATCGCTGAAGTATAACTGTTCCACATAGGAAAAATGGGCAGCCAGTCTCCCTGTTCAGCTTTCGCAATGAGCGACAGGACCATGTCTTCGTAATATTCCGGTGCAATAATGCTTAACAAAGGCATTTGTGCGCGGAATATATCCCAGTTGGAGAAGTCGCAGTAATAATCAAACCCGTCTGCCTTCTGAACAGATTCTCCTCCGCCGAACTTCGGATAATCGCCGTTGGCATCGCTGAAAAGCCTCGGGTGGATGAGACTATGGTACATTGCAGTGTAAAATTTGGTAAAGTCATCATCCGATCCGCCTTCCACATCGATCCTCCCCAGCAGGCTGTTCCATGTTTTTTCCAGTTCGCTTTTTGTTTTTTCGAAATCCCAGTGTGGAATTTCTGTTTCCATGTTCAGCCGGGCATTCTCAATGCTGGTAAACGAAGTACCCATTTTCATTTTCAATACTTCCCCGTCATTCATTTCAAATGTAACAAAAGCTCCAATGTCATTTTTGTTTTGCTGTTCAGTTATGTCATCAAAGAGTTCGTTGTTGCCATAGGTTCCTGCTTTTGTTATGGGTTTGTCGAATTGTGCTGCAAAATAGCCGTTAAACCCTGCCGATTGTCCGTGCCCGTTGTAAATGCGATGTACCGGGTTGTACCCGGTAATTTCTCCTTTTTCAGTATCGATTCTGATAAAGCCCTCTCCTTCATCACTGTTTACATCGATAATAATTGTAGGGTTTTCGGGCTCGAGCCAGGAAAAACGGAAGAAGCCGGCCCGCCGGGAAGCTGTTATTTCAGTTAAAATATTGTTTTCGGGGAGCATTGCTGCATAATAAGCAGGCGACGAATGATCGCTGTCATATATATACAGGGTTTTGCGTTGCGATGGGAGAAACCGGAAATGACTTCCTCTGACAGTAGGAAAAACCGTAAAACTGCCATAGTCCTGAACACACGAGCCACTGGTCCAGTGGGTTGCCCGAAATCCCTGAAGCCCCGGAGTTCCCCAGTAAAATGGAGCCACACATTTTTTTTCTGTTGCATGGGTTTGAGGTGTGAACTGAGTCATTCCAAAAGGGGTCGTTACTGCCGGTATGGTTTGCCCGTAGTTTTCGCTGGTTGTTTGCTTTTTTACAGCAGCCGGGGTGGTGGCTGGAGCCGTTCCAATAAGTAAATCAACAAATTGCAGGTAATTTTTTTCTTCTTTCTTTGTGCAATGAGTCAATAAAACCACTGCCAGTAAACATACAAAAATGCGCATAATCTTCATACCACAGGTTTTACAAGGTTTTAAAATGAAGTCCCAAAAATAAGAAAACAGTTAGATATTGTGCGGTAGATTTACAGAAATAATAGAGGAAATGCAGTAAAATACCTGCGAGCGGTAAACCGGCAGGTTTACAGCCAAAAATGTGCAGTTGACTTTCGCAATGTGGTTGTTTGTTGAATTAAGTTGTTGCTTTTCAAAAGGTTAATTACTTTTGGGCAAGTAAAACAAAAAACAATTTTATCATGAAAACAAAAATGTATTTTTTTAGTGTCTGTTTGCTGCTTGCTGCTTTTGTAGCACCTGCAGAAATGAAAGGAGGCCAGGTGGTTTCCGGTAATTCGCTTACTGATTTTGGGACATACACCATTGTGGAATCACAAACTAAAATGGTTGTTGATAACCAGGCAGTGCCAACGTATGAACTGATTTATGAGAACACATCGAAACCATTACAGATTGGGGTGATTAAGGAAAAGAAATGCACCTCATTTTTGGTTCGTTCCAACGAATTTGAAGTTCAGTACGCTTGTGTTAAAAATGTATTTGGTGTTAAAAAAATGGACAGCCAATACCGTGAATTACCCGAAGAAGAGTTTAATTCAAAACTCAGTAAGACAGACTTTTACGCCCAGAGGGTTATCAGTCAAAAGCCTAAAACTGAAGAAGAACTGCTTGGGCTCATTGCCTGCTATTTTCCCAATCTGGTTGACCCGCAATACCATGCTTTGTTTTAATGGCTGACAGAAACTGAGCAGCCTTTTGAATTCTGAATAGAACAGCGCAATTTTTTTCATAGAGATGAAAAAAGAGCCTCTGCCAGTGGGCAGGGGCTTTATTTTCAACAAACGGTGTGAAATTGAGGGTAAACGACAGGAATTCATCATTGAATGTATTGGTTTGTGCAGTTTAATTGCCTGTTTAAAAGGTGTTTATGGTGTTGTGTTTATGCAAAATATCTTATCTTTCCGGTGAAAAACAATGAACTGGAGACAAATGCAAATCTTTTTTTCAAAGTACCGGCGATTTTTGTCGCACCTGGTTTTTTGGACTTTTTATGTGCTTTTTTTTGGATCGGTGTATGGTAAGTATGGCAATAATTTTCAGTGGTATTTTATTGAATCATTGTGCATGTTGCCATTTGTTATGGCAGCTACCTACACTACAGTGTATGCTGTATTGCCCTGGTATCTCCGTACCCGGAAACTGACTGTAACTATTGTTCTGGTACTTTGTATTTTATTACTGGCCACGCTGGGCGAACGTATCTCACTAAGGCTGATAAACGGACTTCCTGTTACTTCAGGTTCGGTTTTGGGAGTAACTTTTCTTTACCTTTTTCTTGAAACCAATTTTTTGGTAGCCATCGTTTTTGCCATAAAAATGGTGAAAAAATGGTTTGAGCAACAAAAGGAGAAGCACGAAATAGAAAAGCAAAACCTGAAAAAAGAGCTTAACCTTTTGAAGGCACAGCTCAACCCGCATTTTCTTTTTAATACCTTGAACAATTTGTATTCGATATCGATGAAGGAGGCTTCAAAAACTTCGGAAGGAATTGCCCAAATGGCCGGGCTGTTGCAGGCGGTTTTGTATGAATGTAACGATGCAGAAATTCCTTTGGAAAAAGAAGTGAAACTGATTGAAAATTATATTGAACTCGAGCGTTTACGTTACGGAGAACAGCTGCAGGTTAAATTTGAAATGAGCGGAACGTACGAAACCCGAAAGATTGCTCCCATGCTCCTGTTCACTTTTGTTGAGAACAGTTTTAAACATGGAGGCGCCAACAGCGAGGGCGTTTTTTTTATTCATATTAATATATCGGTTACTGGCAAACTTTTAAGGTTTTCGGCCAAAAACTCAATGTCAGTTAAAAAGCTGGCAGTTAAAACCAAAACCGGTGGAATAGGGTTACAGAATGCCAGAAAGAGACTCGATATTTTATATGAAGGGCGCTACAGGTTGCAAACAGATGAAAGCATAAACTGCTATAATCTTTTACTGGAAATTGAAAACTGAATGAACCGATGGATTTTTGATACTGGCTTGAAATACCGGACAACACGGCATCTTTTTCTGTTTTGTGTTACGGTATTCGTTTTTACCTGTATTGTTTTTTTGCAAAACAATAATGCCGGTCTTTTGGAAGCTTTTTCAATCACCTTTCTCAATTCATTTTTCTTTTTGGGCTATGCCTACATCGTTTTATTTCTGCTTATTCCCGAATTTTTGTTAAAACGAAAAACCGGCTTGTTCATTCTGCTTTTTTTCATTACAGGTGTAGCTCTTTCTGCAATTAAACTTACCGTTTCCGACGAAATCTTTTATGCTTCAGTAGCTCCTGAGAATTTGGAGCCTGGCAGGTTAAAAGGCTTGCATTTCATTCTGGTGAACACAAAGGATATGACCTTTATTGTGGCGCTTTTTTGTGTGATTAAGTTTGCAAAAGACTATGTTTATACACAGCGACAAATAAAAAAACTGGAGAACCAGAACCGTTTGGCTGGTCAGCGGTTGCTCCAGTCGCAATTGAATCCTCATTTTTTGTTTAATACCATAAATAATCTGTACGCGCTTTCGCTACTGAAGCCTGAAAAAACAGCAGAAATGGCTGAACGCATGCAGGAAGTGCTACGCTATATTGTGGAACAAAGCCGGTTCAACTTTGTGCCATTGACTGAAGAAATTGCTTTGGTTGAAAATTACATCAGACTTGAAAAACTCAGGTATGGTCCGCGGTTAAGGGTAAAAATTTTGAAAAAGGGAATTCTGAATCATTGGCAGGTACCTCCAATGGTTCTTTTTTTTATGGCCGAAAACGGCATAAAACACGGAAGTAGTTCCGATTTGGGCTTGCCCTGGATGAATATTTCCATCGATGCCCGACCCGAGCATTTGATTCTTTCTGCATCGAATAGCAAACCGGAAGGAAAAAATCTGAAAATTGAAAGTCAATTACCCGGCGATGGATTGCAAAATCTGAAGCAGCGGTTAAATATTCTGTTTGCAGAGAAAGGGTATAGCTTGCATATTGAGGAAGATGACCGGAATTTTAAAATTATACTTGAATTGAAAAAGGTTAGGAATGGATTTGGGACTAAAGCATATCGGTAAGCGCCGGGCAATGGAACATGCCTTTTTCTGGCTGGCCTGGGTTTTTTCTTTTACCTTGTTGCAATGCCTGGGGCAGGGCTTTGCTTCAGTGGAGCTTTGGTTGAAATATTATCTGATTACTTTGCCTGTTTTTATGCTTCATACTTACCTCATTGCCTACTGGCTGGTTCCGGTTGCTTTTTA
>CAZLGT010000059.1:0-34244 GCA_964559175.1 uncultured Mariniphaga sp.
ATTTCCTGTCCATCGAGGTGTTCCAGCGGGAAAATCATTTTGGTTTTCAGGTGGGGCAGCACGCCAATTTTGGCTGCCATGCGTGGCGTTTCTTTTGAATCGCCTGCCAAATCACCGCTTTGGGCCACAATATTTCCGCTCCGGGTTTCATTTCTGAAAAACTCCACATTCAGCACTGCACTGAAATCGTTCGGGTGCCATATTTCGCAAACCAGGTATCTGGCTTCGGCCCAAATTTCTGCATTTGTGCCTTCCCATATCACCAGACTTTGGTTTTCTGAAGAGGGTTTTATCTGCAAAACCTGCTGTTCAAACCCGGTTCCGTTTTGAAACGTGCTGATTTCCGGATTTTTTGACTGGATTTTTTTCAGGTTGAATTCTTCTGAAGAAGGGAAAGAACAAGACATTAAAAAGGCAACTGCAAATATGGACAAGGTGTTTTTCATCGGATTTAATTTTGATATTGCATAAATATATTAATCTTCCGGCTTCAAAAAAAATTTTCAGAAAATCTGATCTCTGATTTTTACCAATGAATAGATTTTAAATAAATTATCCAAAGTTGTTTTATGAGAAAAAAGTTGCGTAAAAACACAACAATGTCTATATTTGATACGTTATTTGGCTGAGTTTAAAATGAATATTATTAGTAAACCTGATTTTGGGATCAAGCTTTTAAGGGAGGCAAGTGATTTTATAAGAAACCTGGACAAGGAGGCAAAAAAGCATGTTTACTTAAAACTTAAAAAGGCGCAGTTTGAAAATAATCCGAGAAAATTTTCCAAAGTAAGAGGTTTAATTTGGGAATTTAGAATTCCGTATAAAAATGTAACATTCAGATTTTATGCATTTTGGTGTAAAAAAGAGGATTCGCTGGTAATTGCAACACATGGGATAATAAAAAAAACTCAAAAAGCATTAAAAAAGAAATTAATAAGGCGGAACAAATAATGAAAAGGTATTACGAAAAAAATGAATAGAATAGAAATCAAATAGGTAAGACGATCTAAAATCAATCAATTAAGTTCAATTTGAAAAGAAATGCTATGAGAAAAACATCTACCTGGTCTTCATCAGGTGAAGAAATTGATCCTCGCCATGATCCTTTGTTGGATTCTATTTCCCTGGAGGATGCAATTGAGAGAGATATCGGAGAATGGGGTACTCCCGCAAGGGAGGAATTTGAGGCCCAACTAAAAGTGGAACTATTGGGTGCTGAAATTAAAAAAATCAGGAAACAAAAAGACATGACTCAGACTGATTTAGGAAAGAAAGTTGGAGTAACAAAGTATCAGATTTCCAGAATTGAAGCTGACACTACACATGTTAACATGCAAACTCTTATTAAAGTCCTAAACGCTTTAGGTAAAGAACTATCATTTAATATTATCTAGTTCAAAGGAAAACCTTGCTCCCTACTGGGCTTTTTTTGTATATCCGGCCGACGGAGGAACTCAGATTAAATACAGGTTTAAAACACAAAAGCGCAAAAATGCAGTTTTTCAATTCTACTGCATTTTTTGCGCTTTTCACTTGCTCAAAAAATTCCTACAATTCCTGTTTGGCCAGTTCAGTGGGCTTTTCGCTGCTTGAAATCGCTTTCATTCTGAAACTGTACTGGTATTCTTTTTCGGTGAGGCGATATTCATCGTGCGTCCTGGCGCCCCAACTGTTGTCGCCGCCAACGCCCATTTGTTTGTAATTTACATTTACTGAGGTCAGGTCGCGTGGTTTTACATCTGTGGTGTGGCGGTTTTCCACACGCACGCCTTCCACGTGGCGGCCATCGGAGCGTTCCATCGACTCAAAATCTTCCAGCAGATTATGGTGGGCGCTTACTTCCAGTAGTGGCAATCCTTCAAAGAACAATCCGTTTCCGGTGGCATCGGTAATGGCAAGCCAGCGCACATCGGTTTTATTGCCGTTTTCCTGCGGGCGCAAATAAGCCTGGTACTGGTCGGCCACGTTGCCTTCGTACAAGCCGACAAACGCACTGGTTTTACGGTCCCAGTAACTTTCGTGCGGACCGCGGCCCAGCCATGCCATTTGGTCGAACTGGCGCGGCATTATCAGGTTCATGCCCATGCGTACAATTTCCGGCAGATCGTCTTTGGTCATCTTGAAATGGTTGTCCACGACCACATCGCCCGAGCCGTAAACTATGTAAACTGAACGGTAATCGGCAATTTTTTCTCCGGCTTCGTTCACCAGGATAAAATCAAATGTCACCTCGGCCAGGTTGTTGGCTTTCCGGTTGATGGAGACAGCAGCTACCTGGCGGTTTTTTCCGGCTTCGCGCCAAACGCGGCTGCGGTTGTGCAGGTTGTTTCCAAAATCGTTATCGATGGGCGCGCGCCAGAAATTGGGAACAGGGCCGCTTTCCAGAAATTCGGTTTCGCCTTTTTTATAGCTGGTCATCATTCCGGAAATTTTGTTGAATTCAACAGAAAAACCTTCGCCTGAGAGGGTTAGGGAATTGTTGTTTTCATCCACTGTAATTCCGGGAAGGTTGGACAGATTCATTTTTGCGGCTGATACAAATACGGGTAGTTTAAACTGTTCTGCAGCCAGCTCGGTACCGGTTTCCAGAATTGTCCAGTCGTCTTTTAGCAGAGCTTTAATATTCAGAAAATATTCCACTCCCGGCTCTGGTGTCACTGTATAATCAATGGAAATTTTTTCGGTTTCGTTCGGATTAAGTCGAAAATCGGGGAGTTTTCCGTTGTCAATCACTTTGTTATCGCCAATCACCTCCCAAACAAAGTCGAATTCTTCCAGCTGAGAGAAGGCATATTTATTTTTTATGGAAATGGTTCCGGTGTTTAAATCGAGGGGTTCAAACCCAATGTGCTGATACACTTTTTTTACTTCCAGCAGAGAAGGTTTGCCTTTCCTGTCGGGATCCACTAACCCGTTATTGCAGAAATTGCCGTCAGAAGGAACATCCTCCGGGCCAAAATCGCCACCGTATGCCCAGAATTCTTCACCGTCTTCGTTGGTGGTCAGCAAACCCTGGTCAACCCAGTCCCAGATGAATCCACCCTGCAATACATCGTATTTTTCAATTACATCCCAGTAATCCTGCAGGTTGCCCACGCTGTTTCCCATGGCATGGGCATATTCGCACTGAATGAGCGGTTTGGTGGGGTTGCCTTCCGCATAGCGAACCATTCCCCCGATGCGCATGTACATGGGGCAGGTGATATCGGTGTTTTCCCCTCCGTGTGCCTGTTCGTACTGCACCGGACGGGTCTGATCTGCTGATTTCAGGTATTCGTAAGTGGCCATAAAATTCACACCATTGCCGGCTTCGTTGCCCAGCGACCAGATAATAATGCTTGGCTGGTTTTTATCGCGTTCATACATATTCCGTGTTCGGAACAAATGGGCTTCTTTCCAGATCGGGTCTTTGGCCAGCGATTCTTCTCCGTAACCCATTCCGTGCGATTCGATGTTGGCCTCGTCGATAACATAAAGGCCGTATTTGTTGCACAGTTCGTACCACAATTCGGGCTGTGGATAATGCGATGTCCGAACGGCATTCAGATTGTGGGCTTTCATGGTGTAAATGTCTTTCAGCATGGTTTCCCTGTCCACCACATGACCGGTAACATCGTGGTGCTCGTGCAGGTTGACGCCTTTCAGGTAAACATACTGACCATTTACCAAAAGTTTTGCATCTTTTATTTCCACCGTGCGGAATCCAACTTCCTGGCGGATAACTTCCACTATTCCATCCGCATTTTTCAATGTAATGACCAGTTCATAAAGATTTGGATATTCTGCCGACCACTTTTTAACCTGC
Source organism: uncultured Mariniphaga sp. (assembly GCA_964559175.1). GTDB lineage: Bacteria > Bacteroidota > Bacteroidia > Bacteroidales > Prolixibacteraceae > Mariniphaga. The sequence continues at coordinate 3,806 of CAZLGT010000059.1, forward strand.
GGAATCTGAGCCTGAAAAGGAATGTTTTGTTTGCCGTTGTTGACTTTACTTGAAAAAGCGGCTATTTCATTTTCATTGTCATATAGGGCGACTTCAATTTCTGTTGAACCGGTGTTATCGCTCAGGTTCATCACGTCCACTTCCAGCGAGAAAATTCCATCGGTGTAAGTTTCATCCAAACCGGCATTTACACTGAAATTCTGAATTTGCTGTTGCCCGCGGGCAAGCAGGTACACATCGCGTGTCATGCCGCTCATGCGCCAAAAGTCCTGGTCTTCGAGATAAGAGCCGTCGCACCAGCGGAATATTTCCACTGCCAGTGAGTTTTCACCGGATTTAAGGTATTTGGTAATGTTGAATTCAGCCGGGGTTTTGCTGTCTTCGCTATAACCCACAAATTCTTCGTTCACCCATACATTGAGCATGGAACCGGCTGCGCCAAAATGGAGAATGACTTCTTTATCCTTCCAGTTTGAAGGAATCTCGAACGTTCTTTTGTAAGAACCTACCGGGTTGTAATGTGACTGAATTACTGGTGGCGTTTTCTCGTGCGGATATTTCACGTTCACATAAATGGGATAATCGTGCCCTTCCAGTTCCCAGTTTGAAGGAACAGTTATTTCATCCCAACTGCGGGTGTCGAAGTCATCCTTAAAAAACCAGTAAGGACGCTCCGATGGATTTTGTGCCAGATGGAATTTCCACATTCCGTTCATTGATTGAACCATGGGTGAATTCCATTTGTCTTCAGTTCGTGCCTGCTCAACGTTTGCAAACGGGATGAAGCTCGCCCGCGGTACTTCGCGGTTAATTTCGTTCACCTGCGGGTCTTCCCAGGGCGGATTTTCCTGTTCTTCCCAGGGAGTTGCAGAGTAGTCGGTGTACTGATTGCAGGATGCAAACCCCATGGTTAAGATAAAAAGAAAAGCGTAAAATAATTTCTGTTGATTGACCATAGCCGGATATTTTTAATGATTATATTATCTGTTATTTATGACGCTAAATTTAATCATTCCACCTATTATTATCGGGGTTATTTAAAAATAATGGAATGAGTTTTAGAAAAAACCGTTTTGTTCTATTCTGAATTTTTTATTAAGGGTTAATTATGTTATTTTTACATCACAATTGAATTAAATCAAATTATTTTTTACGAATCCATGAAACCACATTATTTACTGACCTTTTTACTATTTAGCACGATTGCATCTTATGCACAATTATCCTATGAAAATAATTCTGCCAGTGCTGGGAAACAAAAGCTTGACAGCATTAAATATGAGTCTTATAATTCAAGCACTGGTGCATTTCTTCTCGAATCCAGACAAGATTATTTTTATAATGAATCAGGTGATGAGGTTGAACAATATGTGCACTTATATAACAGTCAGGCCGACTCACTTGTAAAATTTAAAAGGTGGTTGAGTGAGTATAATTCATTCCAAAATCTTGTTGCTGAAACAGAGTATGATTGGGATGCTCAAAATGCAATATGGCAGGAAAGAAAAAAGCGGGAACTGGATTATGATGTAAATTCAAAAGTTATTTTTGATGCAACACATTATTGGACAGGACAATTGAATGGCTGGGCCGGCGTTGAAAAAACGGAGAATGTATTTGATGTGGACGGGAATCTGCTTTCTGAGGCTTTTTACCAATGGGATATGAGCGGAAAAGAATGGAAAGGCATCAATAAAACAGTATTTACATATACGTCTAAAGGCGCAATTAAATCTGAAACAACATATTTGTGGGAATGGAAATCAGGTGAGGGGGATGATCGAATTTATGATTGGCGCGCTGACCGAAAGTTCAATTATGAATATGATGAGTTTGGAAGAAAGATTTCTTTTATTGAATCAGTCAGGTCTGGTGAGTGGAACAATTTGAAAAAAATTGAATACGAGTACAATGTCTTTGATGAAGTAAGCCTTAAAGTTAAATATGAATGGAAAAATGATACTGAAAGCTGGCAGGCTATTGAGAAATATGAGCAACTGTCCCTTGAAAACATCCATCAGGCTGTTGAAAACACCAGCTTTTGGAATTCAAATGACAGTGTCTGGGTTTTACACGAAAGAGACTCTGTACAATTTGATGGTGGAAGAAACGAAGTCAGGCGGATAATTTACAAAAAAGATTATGAAACCGATAGTATTGTCCCATTTTCAAAATGGGAGTCAGAGTACGATCAGAACGGGAACAAGCTATTGGAAATTCGATCGGATTGGGATAAAGAACAGAATATCTGGACCTATTTTTTCAAAATAATCAGGCAATACAGTGCCGAAAATCTGGAAATTGCCTCAGAAACATACGGTTGGGATAAAACGGCTTCAAAGTGGATTGGCACAAATCGCTATGAAAATAAACCGGATGCAGAAGGTAACCTGACGGAGCATGTAAAATACGTTTGGAGTAATATTAACAATGATTGGGTTGAAGACTGGAAAGAATTGAATGAGTTTGACTTATCTTTTTCTTTTGAAGACTTAATTTTGCCCAACTGGAGAACGAAGGAAAATTTTTCGTTCAAGTTATTGGAGCATGCAACTTATCGATTCAACTCAAATGAGTGGAAAGGGCTTGCCAGAGAATTGTATTTTTATTCTTCGAATGTAACAAATAGCATCAAAATTCAACAGCCGCAAAAGGTTGTGCTTTATCCAAATCCGGTCAAAGATTTTGTCACAATCTCCAGTATTTTCGATGATGCCACCATTGAAATTATCTCGGTTCAGGGAGTCAGGCTGATGTCAGAAAAGTTAGGACCCGACAGAGTTTTGTATGTTGGAAACCTGAACCCAGGTCTGTATTTTTACAAAGTTGGAAATGAGAAATTAACTCATTCCGGAAAAATAGTAATTGAATAGCAAGTGTAACTTTTTACAGTTGTACAAGTTAAAGGGTTTAATTAAGTTTTGGTTAAACTTAAAAAATTGGTCGCTAAAAGAGTTTTTTAACTTTTTCTTTCACTATTTCAACATCCGGGTTGAAATCAAAAATCAGATCCGGTTTCAGGAAAAACAATTCTTTTTCAGCTTTAAACCGGTTTTCTCCTCCGCCTGTAATGTTCAGCATAATCTGAGCTTCTTTATCTATGGTATTGTTTTTTACCGCCTCCACGAGTGTAGCAGTTGCCACAGCAGACGCCGGGTGAATATCAACTCCTTCGGTTTCTTCAAAAAGTTTTGCCGCAACTCTTGCCTGCTCGTTTGTTGCCACAAGCACATCGCCACCTGAGTCGGTGAGTGCATCAAAAAGGCCGCCGGCAATGGGGTAGGGTGGTTTCCGGTTCGAGAGTACTTTGGCATCGATTTCTTCCACCTGCTTGCGGGCCAGGTTTTCATCAAGTGGCAGCATGGCTCGTGAATTGACTTTCCAGGCATCATACAAAGGAACGAACGGTGCATTTTGCGAAACCATCAGTTTCATTTTGCTGGTGCCAAACCGGCCGTCGGAAATAAAGCGCAGGTTGGCTTCCCATGCTGCAATGGCGCCGGTTCCGCTACCTACCGCCTGAAAATAGTATTCCGGAATTTGACCGATGGTGGTTACTGCCGATAAAACTGTGGTCCCCATTCCGTCACGCCGGGCTACGTTTTTTGCCCCCCCCTCGGCAATAAAACCTTCCATACCGGCCACGATATTCGACAAATGTATGGCATCGAAATAATCGCTGCCCGAGCAACTGCAAATCAGTTTCACGCAATCGTTCAATGGTTCGTCGAACCAAAGGGCGTTCAGGTTGTCTTCGGGAACACAAATCAGTAGCGGAATATTATTGTCGGAACACACTTTTGCAAATGATCGGGAGGTGTTTCCGGCAGATGCAACTACCAGTATTTTATCCATTTCGGGGGTCATTCTTCCGCAAACCGAATAGGCTTCGGTTTCCTTGAAACTGCAGGTGGTCATGACGGCGCCTTTTTCGGGCCAGTAGCCGCTAAAGGTTATCCACAGATTTTTTAATCCAAGCTCTTTGGCCAGCCCTTCGCTTTTGTAAGTTACCGGAGCCGACGAGCCTTTCAGTGTTCTGCCGATGGGAAGCCAGTCGGCAAATTTGTACAGGCCCCATGAATTGTCTTTTACCTCAAGCTGTGGTTTTTCATAAATGGCCCGAATAAGTGTCGGTTCAATTTCGTCAGGTGCATCCAGCGTCCAGCCGTTGTCGTCGAAAATTTTTCCGGTTTTAACTGATTGCAGTTTATAGTTGGTTTTTGTAAATGTGTTATTCATTTTTTTGTATTTTTCTTTTGAAACCACAAAAGTAACATTTTGAGTTTGGGAAAAAACACCGAAAATCTGAAGATCTGGTTTTTCAATTCTTTAACAGCACGATCGGACAAAACAGCTATTTCCAATTCAAATGCATTCCGGGCAATTGAATTCGAAAAATGCAGTTGTTTTGAGTTGCTCATATTCAGGTAAAAGTTATTTTTGAATAATAAATTCAGTAAATTGATTTGTATAGAGATAAACCTTTTAAAACTGATACTATGCCATCCGAATTACCAAAATCGCAGAAAAAAATTGCCCGCGAAATTATCGAAAAAGGTCTGCAGCGGGAATATCAAAACGGCATCGAAAAAGCAGATGCTGTAATTGAAAAATGGAAATCGGAAAAGCTGGACAACCGGGAAGCCTACATTTCGATTTACAAAAAACTGACTTCGCACGACAAGCATCTGGCCCGTCGGTACGATAACATGTCGGGTTCAAAATACCTGATGATTATTTCCGGGCAGGTGGCCGATGGAGTTGTTTCATTTGACGAACTAGGTGAATTGAACGACCAGGCCCGGCAGGTTATTCAAAACTGGCTGGATGTAATTGAAGGAGATTGATGAAATATTTTATCTTTGGGAAACGTAACCAAATTCTATTCGAGGTACCATGAATCAACAAAACCTGAAAAAACTCATCATCACCCTGTTTCGCGTGGCCATTGGCTGGCATTTTTTATACGAAGGCCTTGTAAAACTTTGGGCTGCAAACTGGTCGGCGGCAGGCTACCTGGCAAATGCCACCGGACCCTTTGCCGGGGTTTACCACTGGATGGCGGCCTCCGAAGGGATGATGAAAATAATCGATCCCATCAATATTGCGGCTCTGCTGTTAATCGGAATGGCCCTTTTTCTGGGCGTTTTTATCCGCACAGCATCGGTTTCAGGTATTTTACTGCTGGCGCTGTATTATTTTGCCTACCCTCCGTTTGGAGGATCGGTTTTGGGGGCTGTTGACGGGAACTTCTACATTGTCAACAAAAATTTCATTGAAGCTGCCGCCCTGTTGCTGCTGCTTCTTATAAAAGAAAGAGGCTACGGAATTTATGCCCTTCAGTATTTTTTGCCAAAAAGGAAATTAAAGGCAGAACCGATAAAAAATGAACAGGAAGCAGTTTCCTCCCGCAGGGAAGCCCTGAAAAACCTGGCTACCCTGCCTGCTTTGGGAGTTATTGGCTGGGGCGCTTTTCGTGAAAGTCAGGAATACGGAGTGGACACGCTTTCCGGGGCAACCATACAGATTGGGGGCGCCAACATCAGCGAACTGAAAGGCGAACTTCCCAAAGGAAAAATCGGCAATCACACCATCAGCCGCCTGGTATTGGGAGGCAATCTCATTGGCGGCTGGGCGCACGCACGAGACCTCATTTACGTGCCATCGCTGTTCAGGGCATACAACACCGAAAGAAAGATATTTGAAACGCTCATGCTGGCCGAAAAAGCCGGGATAGACACCATCAATATTGGGTTTCCAACGATAGAAACTATGGTGAAATACCGGAAAATGACCGGTAGTAATATCAAAGTGATCGTTCAGGTTCATCCCGACATGGAAAACAACGATTATTACGTAAACATCGACAAAGCCATCGATTCGGGAATGGACATTATTCAGGTGCAGGGCAACTGGTGCGACTGGCTGGTGCGCGACAACAAAATGGATGTGATTGAAAAAATGCTGGACCGTATCCGTTCCCAGGGTTATACAGCCGGACTGGCCTCGCACACGGTGGATGCACTAATTGCCTGCGAGGAACAGGGCATTATACCCGATTATTACATGAAAACCATGCACCACGACAGCTACTGGTCGGCACACCCGCGCGAAAACCGGGTGCCGTTTGAAGTGGACGGCAAAAAGTACCTCGATCACAACCGGTTTCACGACAACTGTTTCTGCCTGTTCCCCGACCGCACGGTAGAATTTGTGAAACGTGCCAAAGTGCCTGTAATGGGATTCAAAGTGTTGGCTGCCGGCGCCATTTCTCCCGAAGACGGTTTCAACTGGGCGTTCCAAAATGGCGCCGATTTTATCTGTGTAGGTATGTTCGATTTCCAGATTGTAAACGACGTAAATATTACTATTGATGTGTTAAATAAAATTGAGGGCAGGAAACGAGAGTGGTACGGATAAAAAAATATTCTGTTGTTAATTGTATTTTGAATAACTATTTTTGTTACATGGTAGATTATAAAAAAATAATCAGACGAAATCCTAACAAACGGTTTGGCAAACCTTGTGTAAGGGAAACCAGGATTACTGTTTATGATGTGTTGGGTTGGCTGGCCGCCGGAATGACGAATGAAGAAATTTTAACTGATTTTCCGGAATTGACCCATGCAGACATACTGGCCTGCTTATCTTATGCTGCTGACAGGGAACAGAAACTACAGCATGCATCATGAAACTTTTATTCGATCAAAATATTTCTTTTCGTTTTACAAAACGCAATCAATAGTTTCTTGACCAGCAAGGATTTTCAAAATGTATCATGTCTTGAATTGGACTAAATTATTAATGGCCATGGTCAGATATCCATTTTTTATCGTTGTATTTTTTCTTTTAAAAGTACTTATGGCGCAAAACAATGAAATCCAACTCCTCGTCCGGGCCGACGACATCGGTTCTTTTCACGCGGCGAATGTGGGTTGTATCGAATCGTACCAGAACGGAATTGTCCGCTCGGTGGAGCTGATGCCGGTTTGTGCCTGGTTTCCCGAGGCGGTTGAAATGCTGAACGAAAATCAGGGTTACGATGTGGGCATTCATCTATCAATTACCAGCGAAAAGGTGAAGCAAACCATTCAACAAAAGGGAATTAAACTTATTAGTTATAAAGATTTGAAGTAATAATACATAAGAAAAGGCGCCTCAACCGAAGCGCCTTTCTTATCAATATAATCGAATTCTTATTTTACTGAATCCATGTATTCAATCAGTTCGACCACTTTAAGGGAGTAACCCCATTCGTTGTCGTACCACGAAACTACTTTCACGAAATTGTCGTTCAGTCCGATTCCTGCGCCTGCATCGAAAACAGAGGTGCACGATTCGCCAAGGAAATCATTTGAAACCACAGCATCTTCTGTGTATCCCAAAACGCCTTTCAGTTCGCCTTCAGAAGCTTCTTTCATGGCGGCACAAATGGTTTCGTACGATGCTCCTTTTTCCAGACGTACAGTCAGGTCAACAACCGATACGTTGGGCGTGGGAACGCGGAAAGCCATACCGGTCAGTTTGCCGTTCAGGCTCGGAATAACTTTACCTACTGCTTTTGCAGCGCCGGTTGACGAAGGAATGATGTTCTGTCCTGCGCCACGTCCGCCGCGCCAGTCTTTCATAGAAGGTGCGTCAACCGTTTTTTGGGTTGCAGTGGTGGCATGTACGGTGGTCATCAAACCCTCGAGAATACCAAATTTATCGTTCAACACTTTGGCAACAGGTGCCAGACAGTTGGTAGTACACGATGCATTTGATACGAAGTTCATGTCGCTGGTGTAGCTTTTATTGTTAACACCCATTACAAACATTGGGGTGTCGTCTTTCGACGGAGCCGACATAATTACTTTTTTTGCTCCGGCATCCAGGTGACCCTGTGCTTTTTCCTTGGTCAGGAAAATACCGGTTGATTCAACCACGTATTCTGCGCCAACTTCACCCCATTTCAAATCGGCAGGATTCTTTTCAGAAGTAACCCTGATTTTTTTGCCGTTTACAACCAGCATTCCGTCTTTAACAGAAACTTCACCGTTAAAACGGCCATGAGTTGAGTCGTACTTCAGCATGTAGGCAATGTAGTCCACGTCAATGAGGTCGTTGATACCAACCACTTCCACGTTATCTTTTTCAACAGCAGCACGGAAAACCAAACGTCCGATGCGGCCAAAACCATTAATACCTATTTTAATTTTTGACATAGTAGTAAGTTTTAATATTTGTATTTATAAACTATTTGTTTAAACCTTGAATTTGAAATATATACAAATAAAGTATTAAATTTCCAGAGTTTCAAATCCTGAGATTAAAATTCGTTCAGACCATATTTAACTTTAATGTTAATTTAAAGGTGAATAAAATCTTCAGCCATCCTCATTCTCCAGTACTTTTATTTGCACTTTTCAGACATAAACGTATTTCCCAGTTAAAAAACTGAAAAAATAGTTGCATAACTGAAAAATCAGTTGTATGTTTGTTGTGCAAAATCACATGTTTGTATTTTAAAATTGCAAAAATGAAAAAACTAACACGAAAAGAAGAAGAGGTAATGAAAATCCTCTGGCGGTTAAAAAAAGCATTCGTCAAAGATATTATTGAAGAATATGACGACCCGAAGCCGCACTACAATACCATCTCGTCGCTGGTGCGGTTGCTGCAGGACAAAAGTATATTGGGCTACAAACAGTACGGAAATACCTACCAGTACTTTCCTCTGTTGTCGAAAGAAGAGTACCGCCGTTCGTTTATGAAACAGGTGGTGAGCGATTATTTCGACAATTCATACAAAAGTGCCGTGGCGTTTTTTGTAAAAGAAAAAGGCCTTTCGCCCGAAGAGCTGGACGAACTGGTGAAAATGATTAAAGACGAAAAGTGATGGAAAGTTATCTTTTTTATATCGGGAAAGCTGCCCTGGCAGCCGGAGCGTTTTACCTCGCCTACCTGGCGCTTTTCCAAAACCGAAAACAGTTTGTTTTTAATCGCATTTATCTGCTGGTTTCACTGGCGTTGAGTTTTATCATTCCGCTCATTACGTTTATCACCGTAAAATACATCGAAGCTCCGGCAACCGATGCAAACAGTTTTGCCTTTATTAGTCAGACTGCAGTTACAACCGAAACTTATTCTGAAACCTACTCCCTTTGGCCGCACTATTTGTTCGGATTGTATTTGCTGGGAATAACCGGATTTCTGCTGCATTTGCTGACTGGTCATTTCAATGCCATCCGGATGGTACAAAAAAGTGACGTACAAAATCTTTTTGGCAGCCGTGTGCATGTCACTGAAAAGGATGTCCATCCGTTTTCTTTTTTCAACAAAATTGTACTTTCAGAGAAAACGCTGAACAGCCTCAACCTTGAAATGATTGTGGCCCACGAAAGCATTCACGTGAAAGAAAAACACACACTGGACATTCTGTTTACCGAACTTCTTTTCCTGCTGCAATGGTTCAATCCGTTTGCCTGGCTGCTGAAAGATGCCGTAAAAAACAACCTGGAATATAAAACCGACGATATAATTGTAAAAACCAACGATCCGCAAACGTACCAACTGGCTATGGTTGCCCTGGCCGACAAAAAAGGCGTGGCGCCATTTTTAACTGCGTTAAACGGATCACAACTAAAAAACCGTATAATCATGATGAAAAAGAAAACCGAAAACAAATATGCCCCGCTGAAACAGTTAGTTATTTTGCCGCTGATTGCAGTTCTGATAATGGGGCTTTCGAACCGCGAGGTAAAAACACAAATCATTCAAAATCAAACTTCTGAATCTGCAAACGTTTTACCTGAAAATAGCCTGTTGGCTTCTTCCACTTCTTCAATAAAAGACCAAACTGGTTCTGATGTTGAAACAGAAATTAAAAAGTTTCTGTTGTCAATAGAATTCAGAGATAACCAGTTCGTTCTTCACGGGTTGGAAGGTTGTGCTTTTACAGAACTGACATTTTCTGCAAACAACCATATATCGGTTGCAGTTAATGAGTTTGGAATGACTTCTGCCGGCACCGGCAACACAAATGATGGTTCAGCCTTTTTGTTTTTAATTGAAAAGACAGATGACCTGATTAAACTGACGGGAAAAGCCGGTACAGCCTGGAAAGAACTGACTTTCAGTCCCGCCACTCAACAACATTTGGTAAATGAAGCCGGTGTTTCGCGGGCGAAATCCCAGCCAGTTGAAAACAAGACAAACACAACCTTTCAAAGAAACCGTACAAGCCTTGTTTCCAATTCTGCAGGTATCGATACTTCCACTGAACCATTGTATGTTGTTGACGGAATAATTACGAAAGAAATCAACCAGATTCCTCCCCAGGATATTGAACGCATTGACGTGTTAAAAGACCAGTCAGCAACCGCTTTTTATGGGAATAAAGCCAAAAACGGTGTGATTTTGATAACTACAAAATCGAAGTCTTATCAATATTTGGATGGTGATACTCAAAATGTCCGGCCCGTTTCTCAGGATAAAATTAGAAATCCTGAAGAGATGCCTCAATTCCCGGGAGGAGAAATTGGGTTGAGCGAATTCATTAAAAACCGGATTGTTTATCCGGAAAGAGCTCTCGAAAATGGGATTATGGGAAAAGTTTATGTAGATTTTATTATTTCAAAATCGGGCAAAGTAACCGATGCCAGAATTTCACGCGGTGTTGATCCTGATTTAGACAAAGAAGCCCTGCGGGTAGTAAATACAATGCCTCTCTGGAGACCCGCTCGCAACAACGGAGAGCTTGTTGATGTTTCCTACACGGTTCCCGTCGATTTTGTTTTAAAAGATGCCCCCGTAAAGGTGAGTCGGGTAACTTCGACTATTACAACCACAAAACCAATTTATATCATTGACGGAGAAGTATTTAAAGGCAATCTGGAGGACATAAATCCCAACGATATTGAAAGTGTCGATGTTTTGAAAGGGGAATCAGCGACCAAAATTTATGGTGAAAAAGGAATAAACGGAGTAATCCTGATTCAAACCAAAAACGCTTCGTCAAAGCCTTTACAAGGTAAAATTGATAACTCTAAGTTGGTGTCAGCTCAAAATTCAGAAAATAGGAGGTTAAGATCGCCCTCCGGAAGTGAACCTCCTCTTTTCATTCTGGATGGCAAAGAAGTACCAGGTATCGACGATGTTTCTCCTGCAGAAGTTGAAAGTATAAATGTGCTGAAAGGAGAATCAGCCATCGAACTTTACGGCGAAAAAGGCAAAGACGGGGTGGTTGTTGTTACAACAAAACAATTCGCCGAACAAAATAAAATAACATCGGAACTGGAATTAAGACAGTTCATTGCCAAAAACATTAAATATCCGGTTAAGGCTCAGGAAGCAAACAAAACAGGAGTAGTTCAGCTTTTTATAGAAGTAAACAACAACGGCCAGGTGGTCAGAATTTCTGAAAAAGCTTCCGGCGATGAAGTATTTCTTGACGAAGTAGTAGTTGTTGCATATAAAAATAAAGATGAAGTTAGCATTAGTAACTCGCACAATATAAATAATGACCTTTTAAAAAATGAAGTAAAACGCGTATTCAATCAGCTCAGTAAAATTGAAATGACTGAATATGAAGGGAAAACCATCGGTATTACCGTAAAATTTATGCTGCAGTAAACTGTTAGGCTCTACAGAGAAATTCTCCCGCAGATTTCGCAGATTTTCGCAGAACAGTAAAAAGATCAGCGGGTTTCTGCGCAATCAGCGGGAAATTGTTCTTCAAAACGGCAACCTCCCCAAATCCAAATTGCCGCCCGAAAGGATGATTCCCACTTTTTTATTTTTCACATCAATTTTATTTTCGAGAATAACAGCCAGTGGCACAGTGGAAGAAGGTTCGATGATGATTTTCATCCGCTCCCAGATGAGGCGCATGGCTTCCACAATTTTTTCTTCGGAAACGGTAACAATGTCGTCCACTTTATCGAGAATGATGGAAAAGTTGCGTTCGCCCAGCGATGTGAGCAGGCCATCGGCAATGGTTTTGGGATTAACCGAAGGAATTAGTTTCCCGGCCCGGAACGAGCGGAATGCATCGTCGGCGCCGGCAGGTTCGGCTGCAATGACCTTGCATTGCGGCAACAAATGTTTTGTTGAAAGGGCTGTTCCGCTGAGTAACCCGCCACCACCCACAGGAGCCAAAATAATGTCGAATTCGCCTGCATCTTCAATCAGTTCTTTGGCAGCGGTTCCCTGGCCGGCTATAACATAAAAATTGTTGTAGGGATGAATTTCGGTGGCGCCAGTTTCCTCCACCACTTTGGCCAGGGTACTTTCGCGTGCCTGCAAAGTGGGTTTGCAAAACGTAATTTTCGCTCCGTAACCGGCAACGGCTTTCTTTTTTATTTCGGGCGATGTTTCGGGCATTACAATGTATGCCGGAATGCCCCGAATTTTGGCAGCCAGCGCCAGCGCCGCCGCATGATTTCCCGACGAATGGGTTGCCACGCCCATTTCCATCTCCATCTGCGACAGCGAAAACACGGCATTGCACGCTCCGCGGAATTTAAACGCGCCCACTTTCTGAAAGTTTTCGCATTTGAAATGTAAGTCGGCCCCAACTATTTTATTGATACTGGATGATGTCAGAGCAGGAGTTCGGTGCGCATATTTCCTTATTATTTCGTGTGCATTTTTTATGTCAGAATAGTCGGGCAAAAATTTATTGTTCATTGGTTTTGATTTTTATCTTTCGCCAAGGCGCAAAGACGCAAAGGAAAACATTAAAAATATTCTTTGCGACTTAGCGCCTTTGCGTGCTATTTCCTCACTAAAATTCTCCTTTAAAGAAAAATGCCTCCACACCCTTCACTCCGGGACGGGTTTTGAACACACCGCCGGCAAGAGGAAATTTTTCGAGCTCCTCTTCGCTGGTGCCGGTGCGGGCAGTGGTAATGTACAGTGTTCCCAAATCATCGTCGCCAAAAGCAACAGAAGTGACATTTTTTGCCGGTACGTCAATCGTGCGCAGCAGTTCGCCGGTTTCGGGATTCCAGCAGCCTACTGCCGAACCACTCCACAACGCAATCCACACGTTACCGTCGGCATCGATGGTCATTCCGTCGGGGTAGCCCATTTCTTCCGGTACTTCAACAGCCGGTTTCGGATTACTGATTTCGCCCGTTTCGTTGTTGTAATCCCATGCCATCACCTTCCGGGTTGGCGTATCAATGTAATACATTTTGGTATAATCGGGCGACCACACAATTCCGTTTGAGGTTCCCACATTGTCAATCATTTTGTGCACCGAGCCATCTGCATCGAGCCGGTAAAGCGCGCCGGCCTGGCGTTTTCCTGTGGTGCTCATGGTGCCTGCCCAGAAACGTCCGGCAGGGTCGCATTTGCCATCGTTGAACCGGTTCCCCGGAATATCCTCTTCCGGATTGGCAATGAGTTTTTTAGCGCCGGTTTCCGGATCGAGCTGGTAAAAACCGTTTTCCAATGCCACCATCATTTTCCCTGATTCGGCGGGAACTACGGTGCCAATCATTTGCCCGGTGAGCATTTCCTTGTTGTTTTTCAACTTCGGGGTGTAAAAGTTGAGGATTTTACCGGTGATATCCACCCAAATCAGTTCACCGGTTTTGTAGTTCCAGATGGCTCCTTCACCCAAATCTGATTTTGTGTCGAGCACCAGTTCCACTTCATCCTTTTTTTCGGTTGAACAACTTGCCAATAAAACCACAGTAAATAAAATCAAAACGATATTTTTCATTTTCACTGATTAATTTATTAAAGATCCTGGCCTTCGCCTGAATAATAGCATCCATGAAAAAACCAAAACTCTCAACTTCCAACATAAACGTTCATCTTAAAACTTTTGCTGTAGGCATCCCACACGGGAAAACTCGGAACCCGGAACTTTACCCTGTGAAATAAATCTTCGATTTAATGCTTCGCATTATTTCACAAGGTGAACCCTCAAATGCTTTCAATGAGCTTTTTCATTATCGTTGTCATTTTCGGTTCGGCTTTCATGGCCACCTGCTGCACTTCTTCGTGCGAAATTTCAACAATCTCGCCAGGCACACCGCTGTCGGTAATAATGGAAATGCCAAAAACCTTCAGTCCTGAATGGCGGGCAGCAATTACCTCGGGCACAGTTGACATGCCAATTACATCGGCGCCGAGGATGCGGAACATGCGGTATTCGGCAGGCGTTTCAAACGTTGGGCCCTGCACGCCAATATAAATGCCTTCTTTCACCGGAATGTTGTGCTCCAGGGCAATCAGTTTGGCTTTGTTGCGCAGGCGCTCGTCGTAAACCTTGCTCATATCGGGAAAACGCGGCCCCAGTTCTTTATCGTTTTTTCCGTGCAGCGGGTGTTCCGGGAAAAAGTTGATGTGATCGGTAATGATCACAATGTCGCCCACATGCCAATCCGGATTAAGTCCGCCGGAAGCATTGGAAACAAACAGCTGTTTTACGCCTGCATATTTCATCACGCGCACCGGAAAAGTCACTTCCTTCATGGTATATCCTTCGTAAAAGTGAAACCGGCCCTGCATAGCAAGTACTTCTTTATTTCCCAGCTTGCCGTAAATCAGTCTGCCGGCATGGCCTTCAACCGTTGAAACCGGAAAATTGGGAATTTCGTTGTAGGAAATGGAATCGATGATTTCAATTTCGTTCACCAATCCGCCCAGACCGGTTCCAAGGATGATTCCCGTTTCAGGCTTTGCCTTTATTCTTTCTTTGATGAAGTTCGCGGTTGCTTTTATTTTCTCCAACATAATTCAAAATCTTTTTATTAAATACTTTTCCTTCTTCGTCGAGGAATTTAACTTTTGCCGGTAAATAGTAGAGTACAGATTTAAACTCTTCGTCCAAATCAGCCATGTCCGAAAACCGCACGGCATCTTTTTCGGTGGTTACAATTATTTTTTTCTCCGTTTTTAACTGCTCAAACTTGCTTAAAATGAGATGAATGTCGTTGCTGGTAAATGCATGGTGATCGGGGAACTGAACCAGGTTGGTTTCGCTTGCAAATTGTTCCAGATACTTTGGTATCAGGCTGGGGAAAGCAATTCCGGTGACAATCAGAATGCCATGATTTTGCTTTTTGTAGAAATCACTTTTTAACTCTTTTCCCGAAAAAACAGGTCGGATATTCCCGTATTCAAACGTGGTGAAGAACAATTCCTGGTAGGGTTTTAACCGGACTTCCTTCTGTAAAATACGCCGCATGATGGGAGTTACTTCACCCGGATTGCATTTGGTAAAAATGATGATGTTTGCCCTCCTCATCTGAGCTGCCCCTTCGCGCAGGCGTCCGGCGGGCAGGAGTGTATCTTCTTTTATGGGCCGGTTGTAATCGATAAGTAAGATGTTAATTCCCGGAGTTATTCTCCGGTGTTGAAAGGCATCGTCGAGCAAAATAACGTCGGGTGATTTTTTCTCTGAAGGCGCAATCAGTTTTTCGGCGCCGGCAACTCTGTTTTCGCACACAGAGACGGTTATTTCCGGAAATTTTCGTTTTATCTGCAAAGGTTCATCTCCAACTTCGGCAACCGCAGCGGCTGGTTCAACATAAAGAAATCCGCTGGTTTTTCGTTTGTAACCACGGCTCAGTGTAGCTATTTCAAATTTGTCTTTTAAAAGCTCAACCAAATACTCCACATGCGGAGTTTTCCCAGTACCCCCCACGGTAATGTTGCCAATTGAAATTACCGGAACATGAAATTCTTTCGACTTTAAAATGTTCAGGTCATACATGCGGTTGCGGAAATACACCACCAGACCGTAGAGGAGCGAAATAGGATAGAGCAAAATTTTGAGCATTTAAATTCCCGTTTTAAAATGGTTGGCTAAGATAAAAAAATGCACTGGTCTTTCCCAAATTGATTTTTCGTGCAAAGCCCTATTTTCAATTTATTTATTTTCCTGAATGCCGTTATTATTCGCCGATAATTTTAATCAGTTTCCCTGCCGGCAACCTGTCGTTTAGTTCCAGGTTGTTAAGTAACGCCAGTTCGTCCACCTGACTTTGCGGTACACCATAAGTTCTGAATGCATCGGCCAGTGTTGTGCTTTGCTGTATTTGTTTAATTCTTATTCGTTTTGGTTTTATATTTAATTTCGAAGAATCGGTCAGACGGCTGAAATTAGCCATGGTCGATTCAAAGGTTCTGAAATGTGAGTTGAAGTTTTCATCGGCAGATACCCCGTGAAAAACATATACTTTTCCTTCGTACTCAATGAAATAAGACAGCACTTTAATGGCTTGCTGCTGACCTGTTTGCTGGTTTTGTGAAACCTGTTCCGAAACCGTAGCAACAGCAGGGAGCTGGTTCACGGTTGTGCGTTTCGAGTCGAGCAGTTTCAGGTTTAATTCAGTGAGCGCCGCCTCAGCCGCCTCGGCCGCTGTTTTTTGCTGTGCCAGTGTGAAAATTATTAATGCCGAACCATCCGACGGTCCCATGCGAACCTGTAAAGGTGAGTTTTCCAGCGCCCAGCCGGCAGGAACCGGAAACCGGAACTTCAGGTCGGGGTGGTAAAACACATTGCCATCTACGTAACCCTGCCGCGGATCTTCGCCGTAAACCATGCCCTCCAGCAGCCGCAGGTAATTGTCTTCATTTACCTTCCAGCTGGAAAAACCCAGGCTGTCTTTCCATTCCTGTGACTGCCGGCTCACTGAATTGTAGCGGTCGCCGGGATCGGGATGGGTGGAAAGAAATGTGGGAACCCCGCCCACATTGCTTTCCATGTTCATCCTGTTCAGTACATTGAAAAAATCGGCCATTTTTTGCGCATCATAGCCAATGCGTGAAGCATATTCCACGCCCAGCCGGTCGGCCTCCCGTTCGTTGTCGCGACTGAAACTCAAAAAAAGCAGTTGCATTCCCTGCATGGCATATTCGGCAAACTGAGCAAACTTTTCAGAAGCAATCATCCCTCCAATCAGTAACAATTGCCCTACTTGCTGTTTGCTTTGAGTGCTTACCGTGTGCCGTGCAGTTATATGTCCCATTTCATGCCCTAAAACGCCCATCAATTCGGCCTCGTTATTAAATTGAGCCAAAATGCCGCGGGTGAAATAAATATAGCCTCCGGGCACCGCAAACGCATTTATTACGGGCGTATCTAAAATTCTGAAATGATACTGAAGATTTGGCCGGTGCGAAATCTTTCCCATTTCGTCTCCTCTTGCCTGAATAATCGACATCATCTGGTCATCCTGGTAAAGGCCAAAAGTGGAAATCACCTGCGGATCATATTGCGTGCCCATTTCAATTTCCTGAGCTTCCGACATGAGCATCAGCTGCCGTTTCCCGGTAACCGGATTTACGGCACAGGACGGAATGAGCAAGGCAGCAAGAGCAATAGTCAGAAATTTATTCCCTGCTTTGATTGTTTTTATATTCATGATGATTTCATTTGAATGATTATTTTTAACATTTTTATCTGTTAAATATCGGAAATTATTTTTTCAGAAACGAAATGAAGTTCAACAAATATCTGTTTTATGTAATTCTCAGCCTTTTTTTGCACCTGACAGGTGTTGCACAGCAAAACGCCATACCCTTTATTTCTGAAAAGAATTTGAAGCAACACGTCATGTATCTGGCATCAGACAGTTTGCAGGGGAGAGGTTTTTTTACTGAAATTCCCGGACTCGATCTGGCAGCTGATTACATCAGACGCCAAATTGAAAAAACAGAACCCGGTTTTGCAGGCGAAAGTTATTCTCAAACCTTTAACCTGTATGTAAATCGTTTGGATGAAGAAAACACCTTCCTCAAAATTTTTAATGAAAAAGAAAAAGAACTGACCTGCCGTACTCAAATTGCTGTTTTCAATCAGGTTTCCGATACCGTAAATTTTTCAGGCGAACCGGTTTTTATTGGTTTTGGATTAAAAGATGAACAAAACGGTTACAACGATTTGGAAGGCCTTGATCTGAAAAACAAGATTGTAATTTTATCGGCCGGAACTCCGGAATCTTTTAGAAATGGTTTTTCGCATCAGTGGAATAATCCTCAGGAAAGAAAGAAGACAGAAGAAATTTTTGAAGCAGGCGCAAAGGCCATTATTTTGGTTACAAGCCCGCAAGATGAAATAAACAGCACATTTAACCAGATGTCGCGATGGACAGAACACCCACGGTTTTCTCTTGAAAAAATCTATCAAAGCGACCAGTCGAATCTGATTATTACCACGCCGGAAGTTGCTGATGCCTTTATGGGCAGGAAAGGAAGCTGGAAAAAGATGTTGAAATCCATTTCACGCAGCGGAAAACCAAATTCATTCCCCATAAAAAACAGAATTGTACAGGTTATGTCGTCAAGGGTTACAGAAACTTTGGAAACCCAAAATGTAGTTGGATTAATCGAGGGTTCCGATTCGTTACTGAAAGAAGAGTGTGTGGTTATTATGGCCCATTACGATCATTTGGGGATGGATAGAAAGGGTGAAATTTTCAATGGCGCCGATGATAATGCTTCCGGAGCGGCCGTTCTGATTGAAGAAGCCCGGGCTTTTTCAGCATCCGGCAACAAGCCCAAACGAAGTGTGGTATTTTTGTGGACAACCGCTGAGGAGACGGGTTTACTGGGTTCGGAATACTATAGCAGAAACCCGGTGTTTCCGCTGAGTAAAACGGTAGTCTGCATTAACCTCGACATGGTGGGCCGCGTTTACGAACCCCGTGATTCGGTTTGGAGCCATTCGCCCAAGCAGGTGAAAGATTTCGACGGGATTTATGCACTGGTGAACGACTTTAACCCTGAGCTGAAAGAAATAACAACTATTGTCTGCAACCGGTTGGGATTGCTACCCGATTTTTCGCTGCCCGCAACCTTTTTTCGTACCAGCGACCATTATCATTTCCACCACAACCGGGTGCCTGTGCTGAACCTTTCCACAGGTTATACTGCCGATTATCATAAAGTTACCGATGTGCCTGAGCGCATCCGGTTCGACAAAATGAGGCGGGTGGCTGAACTTACATTTTTAACCGGATTTGAAATGGCAAACCAATAAATCCCTTATTTTCGACAATTCAAAGATTTGTGTTATGAAGATAGTTGTACTCGACGGATATACGTTAAACCCCGGTGATTTGAGCTGGGATGGGATAAAGCAGCTGGGTGAATGTACGGTTTACGACCGCACACCGCCCGAAAAAACAGTGGAGCGCGCCAAAGGTGCCGAAGCGGGTTTTACAAATAAAGTGTTTTTCGATAAAGAAGTGATAAGCCGGTTGCCCGGGCTTAAATTCATTGGTGTGCTGGCTACCGGCTACAATGTAGTCGATTTGGAAGCGGCAGGCAAGGCCGGCATTGTAGTGACCAACATTCCGGCATACAGCACGGCATCGGTGGCACAAATGGTATTTTCGCACATCCTGCATCTGGTTCAGAACGTTTCAAAACATGCCGAATCTGTGCGAAAAGGGGAATGGACCAACTGCATCGATTTCAGTTACCACATTACTTCTCAAACCGAACTGGCAGGAAAAACGCTGGGCATTATTGGGTTCGGGCAAATCGGGCAGGCAGTAGCCAGCGTTGGCCTGGCATTTGGCATGAAAATCATTTTCAATAACCGGAGTAAAAAAGAAACCGGACTGGAGGCAGCACAGGTGAGTTTAGACACACTGTTGGCTGAAAGCGACTTCATCAGCATCAATTGTCCGCTCACAGAGGAAAATGCCGGGTTCATTAACAAGGCCGCCATCGGCAAAATGAAAACTTCTGCGATTCTGATAAACACCGGCCGCGGAGCGCTGATAAACGAAGCAGATTTGGCCGAAGCGCTTAACAGTGGGCGTATTGCCGGCGCCGGTCTCGACGTGCTGTCAACCGAACCGCCCAGGCCCGACAATCCGCTGTTAAAGGCAAAAAACTGCCACATTACGCCACACATTGCCTGGGCTACCACCGAAGCGCGTAAACGGCTGATGGATATTGCCACCGCCAATTTGAAGGCATTCATGGATGGAACACCGCAAAATGTGGTAAATTAAAAACGTTTTTTACAGAGCGAAAATGAACAGGGAAGAGCTTTTCGATTTAATTCTTTCGTGGGAGAATCTTCCGCTGCTGGTTCGCGAGATTGAGAATCATCCGGAAAAATTGAGCGATTTGATGGAGATTGCATTCCGGAGCGATCATCCCAAAAGCTGGCGGGCGGCATGGCTGGCCGATAAAATACACGATAACCGTCCGGAGTTGCTGATTCCCTTTATCGAAAAAATGATTGCAGCACTGAAAACAGAAACCAGGCATGGCCTGAAGCGCCATTTCCTGAAACTCATCAGCCTGAATTCCATACCTCAAAAGCACTATTCCTTTTTACTGGATTACTGCCTCAACTGTTTTACTTCGGCCGGCGAACCCGTTTCTGTAAGGGTTTATGCCCTGCAAATATTGTTTAATATTTCTGAGGATATGCCGGATTTTAAGCCGGAATTGTTGTCGGTTATTGAGCACGAGATGGAACTTCATTCAACAGCGGGAATTCGCTCGAGAGGGAAGAAGCTGGCTGAGAAACTGGCCAGGCAGATTTTTGCCTGTTAACTGACATTTCTGCCTCAGCCGTTCCAGGGAGTAACTGCTTTGGCCCCAAATTCTTTTGCTGAAATATTTTCGATATGAACCTTCATGATTCCGACGTTTTTCACTGCCGGCGCGTTGAACTTGAATTCCCGGTTACTGTAATGAGCCATGAGCAGGTGGAGGCAGCGCTCCTTTTCATTGTAGTCGTCCACAAATTCAACAGTTCCTTCCACCACCACCGATTTCGATCTAACACGGTAGCTGCAGCCCGAGCGTTCGTCCTGCCAGGCCAGTTCTTCGCCCAGGGTCCAGTTAATGCAAACGTGACCATTTTTCTGCATGGTTTCCCACATTCGCCCGCTTTGAGCCGAGTGCAGAATAACTACATCGCCCTCAAGTGCAAAGTTCATCGGTAACACATAAGGCCTGTCGTTTTCCGACATGGCAACAAAACACGTTTTGCACGATTTAATAATCTCATCTATTTCAGCTCTGTCTTCAATTGGTAAAGTTCTCATTGCATTTAGTTTATTGCCCGGCTTCCGAGTTTTTCCGACAGGAATTTCTCCACCCGTTTCAGGTTCATATATTTCGATTGCTCCTCGATTACCTGGTCAAAATTGCCCTCCTTCGATGCCGCATCTATGGCCTTCTCAATTTCCTCCATCATCAGTTTTACTCTGCGCAGTTTGTATTCGTATATGATGCGCGGCACCAGATAGTCGAGTATTTCTTCCTCTTTTTCGGTGAATGCGCCCGCTTTTGTCCAGCGCTTGCTTTCAATGAATTTTTCCGAAAGCAGGTCGGTGGCCAGCTGGCTCACTTCACCATCGGGATGGTAAATAAAATGTTTCCAGGGATCAAACTGCCCGTTGCCCAGGTTATCTTTCACCTCATAAAAGATTTTTTGGAAAAGTGGGTTTTCGGGGATCAAATCGTCGTTTTCAAGTTCTTCGATCATGTATTCGCTCACTTTTACTTCGACTATTTCGTTGGGATTTTCCCCTTCTTCTTCAAAAATAACGGTGTTGCAGTGTTTTAAAAGAAAGCGGAGAAATTCCAGCTCTTCAACCGGAAACCCGGTTGTTTTGAGTTTTATTTGTTGTGTTTGTGGCGGACTGGTGGGTGGAGAAAATGTCTGTTCCCGTTGTCCGCGCATCTCTTTTTTACGGAATTCCTCGTTTTGTTTGAACTTCTGTTTTCTGACCTCGGTGTACAAAATTTCTTCGTTCACCTCCAGCAGTTTGCTGCATTCTTTTATGTAAACCGAGCGGGTGATGGTGTCGGGAATAACGGCAACCGAACGGATAACTTCTGAAATCAACCGGGCCTTTGCCACCGGGTCTTTTTCGGCATCTTTAAGCAGCAACCGGGTTTTAAACTGAATAAAATCGGTTTCGTTTATATCGATGTACTCCCGGAAACCGCTGGCACCCTTTTTCTTTGCAAACGAATCCGGATCTTCGCCATCGGGCAGAAGCAGCACTTTTACATTCATACCTTCTTCCAGCACCAGGTCGATACCGCGCAGCGAAGCTTTTATGCCTGCCGCATCGCCGTCGTAAATGATGGTGATGTTGGGAGTAAATCGCTTAATCAACCTGATTTGCTCCGAAGTCAATGCTGTTCCCGACGAAGCCACCACGTTTTCTATGCCCGCCTGGTGCATGGAAAGCACATCTGTGTAACCTTCAACAAGGTAGCACTTTTCGGCGCGGGCTATTTCGCGCTTACCCTGAAAAATTCCGTAAAGCACTTTGCTTTTATGGTAAATTTCCGACTCGGGCGAGTTGAGGTACTTGGCAGCTTTCGGATCGTCTTTCAAAATGCGGCCGCCAAAGGCAATCACACGCCCGGCCAGGTTGTGGATGGGAAACATTACACGCCCTGCAAAACGGTCGCGCACCCAGTCGTCGCGTTTTATGGAAAGCCCGGTTTTTTCGAGAAATTCCATTTTGTAGCCCTGTTTTTGGGCAGCTTCGGTAAACGGTGCCTTGCCATCGGGGGAGTAGCCTACCTCAAATTTTTTCAGAATGTCGTCGCGAAAACTCCGTTCGCGGAAATAGCTCAGGCCAATGGTGCGGCCTTCATTTTCTTCCCACAAATTGCGTGTAAAATATTTTTGGGCGAAGGCCGACACAATCATCAGGCTTTCGCGTTCATCTTTCAGTTGTTTTTGTTCCTCGGTTTCCTCCTCTTCCACCACCTCGATGTTGTACTTCCGGGCCAGCCATTTCAGCGCTTCGGGGTAGCTCAGGCTCTCGTGTTCCATAATGAAATTCACGGAGTTGCCACCTTTTCCGCAGCCAAAACATTTAAAAATACCTTTAGCCGGTGAAACGGTAAACGAAGGGGTTTTTTCGTTGTGAAACGGGCACAGCCCCAGCATGTTAACCCCGCGCCGCCGCAAGGTCACAAATTCGGAAACCACGTCGGTTATGTCCGCAGCATCCAGAATGCGTTGTATGGTGGAATGATCAATCACGGGTACAAATGTAGGGATTTTGTGATGAGAAGTTTTATATTTCCTCTATCTTTAAGCCTGAATCTTTTTGACGATGAAGAAAAAGCTGGTCATACTTTCGGGTGCCGGAATCAGTCAGGAAAGCGGGCTGAAAACATTCCGCGATATGGGTGGGCTTTGGGAACAATACGATGTTACTGAAGTGGCCAGTCCGGAAGCCTGGCGAAAAAATCCGGAACTGGTACTTCGTTTTTATAACGAGCGCCGCAAACAGCTTTGGGAAACCAAACCCAATGCCGGACACATTGGAATTGCCGAACTGGAGAATTGGTTCGATGTAGAGGTAATTACCCAAAACGTGGACGATTTGCATGAGCAGGCCGGAAGCACGAAGGTTTTGCACTTGCACGGTGAACTGCGAAAAGCCCGCAGCACAGTTGATCCAAATCTGGTTTACACCCTGAAAAACTGGGAGTTGAAAATGGGCGATACCTGCGAAAAAGGAAGTCAGTTGCGGCCGCACATTGTGTGGTTTGGTGAAATGGTTACCGAAATTGAGCGCGCGGCTGAAATCGCAGAAACGGCAGACATTTTTGCGGTGGTTGGCACCTCGCTGGCTGTTTATCCGGCAGCCGGTTTGTTGCATAACACCAAACCCGAAATCCCAATCTTTGTGATTGATCCGGCCAGTCCGCAAATATCGGGGAAGCAGGTAACATTTATTCGCGAAAAAGCAGGCAAAGGAGTTGAACTGTTAAAAAAGAAACTTGAAAATTTCAGATAAAATGACAAAGAAAATACTTATTTCGGCGGCAATATTATTTCTGGCAAACTGGACATTTGCACAACGGTTTGAGGGCGGATTGCTGGCCGGGTTCAATGCCACCCAGGTTGAGGGCGACTATTTTAAAGGGTACAATAAGCCTGGAATTCTGGCCGGATTTTTTGTACAAACCGATGTGGCTCCGGCCATTTTTGCCGGAATGGAGATAAAATATTCACAGAAGGGTTCGCGCAAACGAATCAAACAAAATGATCCCGATCCGCAAAAGTACATCATGCGGCTGGGTTATATGGATGTACCGCTGTTTGTGGGGTTCAGAACAAATGACAGAGGAGCTGTTGTTGCCGGAGTTTCGGCCGGGTACCTCATTCATGCCATGGAATTCAATGAATACGGCGAGTTTCCTTCGGAAGACCAGAATGCGTTCAATAATCTCGATTTGCAACCTTTCCTGGGGTTTCAGTTCGATATGCTCGATCAGGTAAAACTCGATTTACGGTTCGCCTTGTCGGTCCTTCCCATACGTGGCCACCCGGGTGATGATGCAACCAACTACTACTGGCTGAATAACCAGTTTAATAATGTGATTTCGCTTGCAGCATATTACAATTTGGGCAGATAGTCGTTTTATAATAAACGGTAATGCGAATTTTTGTAAATTGATATGCTCTTAAAGAAAAAGAATGTACTTTTTCTCAGAATTAACTGATATGAGAATTGCCTTTGTTATAGTGGGAACCCTGGCTTTTTTTTACCTTTATTTTTATATTGCCCATTCTTCAGCTCTTAAAAATGCTGTTTACAAAAATTCAACCGGGATAAACCGGGAGTTGCGTTTGTTCTATTTCAGAAAACTGGCTGGAATTGTTTTTCTTGGGGTTATCCCGGCTGTTTTGTATGTTTCGCTGCTGAAAGGTTCGTTTGGAAGATTTGGATTCACAATAACGCATCTTTCCAAAAATCTCTTCATCATTCTTGGCCTGACATTTATTATTGCATTTCTTCTTTTTATGGTGCATAAAAAAAATCCCGGTCAAAATACACTGCAAATTAAAACCAACCAGTGGAACAAAAGTCTGTTTACATTAAATATTCTCGGCTGGAGTTTTTATTTACTTGCCTATGAATTTCTTTTCAGGGGAGTTTTGTTGTTTGAATGTTACGAAAGTTTTGGCTTCTGGCCTG
This sequence comes from uncultured Mariniphaga sp., assembly GCA_964559175.1. Taxonomy (GTDB): domain Bacteria; phylum Bacteroidota; class Bacteroidia; order Bacteroidales; family Prolixibacteraceae; genus Mariniphaga. Next base: position 28,738 of record CAZLGT010000059.1, read on the forward strand.
CTGTTGCTGTTAATGTTACCATTTATTCGGCTATTCACATGGTAAATGGAAAAGATCAGGCCATTGGTGCTTTGTTTTTTGGAGGGTTAGCCTGCTACCTCACCTTAACCAGAGGAACTGTTTTAATCCCTCTGTTTATGCATATAGCCCTTAGTGGTTTCTCCGATTATTTATCCATAAAAATGAATCCGGACATCGGTTTTATAAAATCGAATCCGGCTAAATCTGAAAAGTTATGAGGTGTTTGGTGACCGGGGCAACCGGTTTTATTGGAAACAGACTGGTTCGTGAATTGCTAAACCGCCAGATGCAGGTTCATGTTTTGGTTCGGTCAGAAAATAAATTGCCGGCTGATATCCGGGAAAAAGCAACTGTTTTTTGCGGAGACATTACTAACCAGGCTGCTGTTGATTCAGCTGCAAAAAGTTGTGAGTCTGTTTTTCACCTTGCCGGTTTTGCGGGAATTTGGTCAAAAGATAAAACCATTCCCTACCGTACAAATGTGGAAGGCACAAAAAATATTCTGGATGCTGCGGTGAAACATCGTGTTAAAAAGGTTGTCTTTACTTCATCGGCTGCTACGCTTCCAGCTTCGGAGCAGGGCGGGCTTATTGATGAAAGTTCTCCTCTGCCCGACACTTATTTTACTGAATATGAGCAAACCAAGAGAGAAGCAGAACAAGTTTGTATGGATTACTGTAGCAAAGGAGTTGATACGGTAATTGTGAATCCCACCAGGGTGTTTGGACCGGGACTTCTGAATAAAAGCAATTCGGTAACTATTCTTATAAAAAAATATATAGGAGGAAACTGGCGTTTTATTCCGGGCGATGGGAACCAGTTGGGCAATTATGTTTTTATCAACGATGTGGTTGACGGCCTCATTTGTGCGCTTAAACGTGGTTCTCCGGGCGAAAAATACATTCTTGGCGGCACCAATGTGTCCTACAACGAACTTTTTAACACCATTGGAGAAGTGTGGGGAAAAAAATACAAACTTTTTCATTTGTCTGGCACTGTTATGTCGGCCTTTGCAACTTTTGAACTGTTTTGTGCCGAAAATTTTGGGAAACCGCCGTTAATAACTCCTCCCTGGGTAAAAAGGTATAATCAAAACCGGCCGGTTTCGAGCCAAAAAGCCATCGGGGAACTTGGTTATTCGGTTACTCCTTTACCTGAAGGTATTGAAAAGACAATTTTATGGTTAATCTCAAACGAAAGGATCTATGGAAAAAATATCAGCTGATTATTTTGCTTTAATAACCGGTGCCAGCGCAGGAATCGGAAAACAAATTGCAATTGAATGTGCCAATAGAGGGATGAATCTTTTTTTGGTTTCATTGCCCGATTCGGGACTTGAAGCATTTGCTGGTGATTTAAGAGAGAAATATCCGGTTCACATCCAAACGTTTGCTGTCGATTTGACCCGCGAACAAGCCCCGGCTGAAGTTCACCGTTTTGCTGTACAAAATAATATCGTGGTGAATATTCTTGTAAATAATGCAGGTGTAGGTTTTAACGGGAAGTTCGGGAATCTGTCTGTTGATTTAATCGATCAAATGATTCTCCTGAATATCAGAGCTTCAACTTTACTTACTTTTTTATTTCTTCCCGAAATGAAAAAATTGGAGAAAGCCTACATTCTTAATATCAGTAGTTTTGCCGCATTAACACCGTTACCCAACAAGAGTGTATATGCTGCAACCAAAACCTTTCTGCTGTTTTTTACACAGGCCATAAATTTGGAGTTAAAGGGGACCAATGTCCGCGCAATATCTATTCATCCAAGCGGGGTAAGCTCCGAAAGGGCTTTGGGAAACATTCGGAAATCATCATTTATTGCACGAATCTCGACATTAAAACCGGAAGAGGTTGCAAAGATTGCCATGGATAATATGCTGGCTGGGAAGAAGTTTATTGTGCCCGGCATAGTTACTAAAATGTATTACCTGCTGGGCTCTGTACTGCCCCATTTTGTGGTATTGAAAACCGTAGGCAGGGTTTTTCGAAATACAACCTGAAAATTGAGATACTGAATTCAGGTCAGGAATTCACCATCCACATGGAAAAAGCATCGAGGTAATTCCAAAACGAAAGAGCAACCTCTTCAGGAAGGTTCTGTTTCTGAATGGCCTGCCGGTAACATTCGAGCCACACTGCGCGGGCGTCGGGAGTTATTTTATGCGGCAAATGCCGTTTGTACATCATGGGACGGCCACGGTTTTTGTTAAAATACATAGGGCCACCGCAAATCTGTATAAAAAAATCCGACGAGTTTTTTACCGCCCGTTCCAGTCCGGCTGCATCCTGCGGAAACATTTCCCTTATTTCGCTTTTGGCCAGCAAATCGTAATGGTCTTTCACCAGTTTCCGAATGCCCCCGTCTCCCAAAATCCGGTAAATCTCATGTGTTGGCAAGGTAACTTCGGGCCTTTTTCCGGGTGTATATTTGTTGATTTGAAATTTCATTTTTATTTATTCAACCTGCATAAAGAACAATTATTGAGCGAAGAGGTTGAAACGTTCTGTCAGAAATCGGCAAAAGCGAGGGTAGCTATACTCACTTTTGCGTTTTTTATTTTTAAAATTTCGTATGCGCAGGCTTCTAATGTGGAGCCAGTGGTTATCACATCGTCAACCAGCAAAATGTGCCGGTTTTTATATTCGTCGGGGTTTTTCAGCCCGAAAATTCCTTCCACATTCTGCCAGCGCTCGAACCTGCTTTTGCGGGTTTGGGTAGAGGTGAAAATTTTCCGGTGCATATTGTTCAGGTTGAGTGGTATTTCTGCAGATTCCGAAATGCCACGGGCAATCCATTCGCTTTGGTTAAATCCGCGTTTCTTCTGCTTTTTGGGATGAAGTGGTACCGGAATAATCACATCCACATGTTTGAAATGGTCTGCTTCGGCCAGCACATCGCCAAACCTTCTTCCGGCTTCCAGCCCCAACTCTTTCAACCCTTTGTATTTAATTGCATGAATGAGTTTCTGGTACCGGCTTCCCTTTCGGTAGTGAAACCAGGAGGTGGCATGTTCAACTTGTACCCTTCCCCAGAAAAGCTGTGCCACTTTGTTCTCGTCGTTGTTTTCAAACCGGCTCACCGGTAAATCGAACCAGCATTTCATGCAAATGAATTTCTCCTGCGAAATGAGCCTTTCGCCGCAGGTGATGCAAAGCTGCGGATAAAACAAACCCAGTAAATCATCCAGTGTTTCCGAGAAGTAGCTCATGGCATGCAAGTTACAAAAAAACAAACAAATAAGGAGTGCAATTATGTTTGCACTCCTTTTTGCTATGTTGACCCAAGCGGGGAAGTATCGAACTTTTTGCCTGAATATTTTGAGGCTGTGTGGAAGTTTATGAATTCTGAGATGCATAAGAAAAATCGTAAGTTATAGAAAGTGAAAGTTGGTTGGCACCTTCGGTGAAAGGTAATGAATGAAAAAGATATGTTACAATCCAAGCGTATTTCTTAAGTTGGTTATCATTATCTCATGTTTCTTTAGATTGATTTCCCCGAGTTTTTGAATATTCTGCAGTTTCCACTTTACGGCAGGCAACTCTTTTATTAACGCATAAGGAAATAAATCCCATTCGGGTACTCCTGTTTCAAAACTTAATAGGAACTTTTTGTCGTTATCAGTGAGTCTTTGCTGTATGCTGTCAACTAACGTTTTTCTGGTGCTTTCATAATCGTCATAAGTAAATGGTTCAAAAGTCATTCCTGCGAATTGTTTTTCAAATGCCGGTTTCTGGTCTTTCAGTATGGGAGTTAGTAATTCGTTAACCGGTTTATAATGGCTTATCAGGCCTATTTTGAAACCTTCCCAGATGTTATCTGTAATTCCTTCGTTTTCGAAAAGGAGTTTTACATCAAACAAATCACGGGGATGCTGCCTGTCCACAGCAGCGCATATTTTACCACCATATAGTTCTGCAAGAGATACCACATTGATTGCAGCAAACTTCCCAAATTCATCCTGAACCGAATCAACGACCTGCATTAATTCTGTTGGGAATATATTTCCTCTGGTAATGGTATTCACTTCGATCTTGATCTGGGCATTCCGGCTTTGGCAATTCAGTTTTACATCAGTGTCACCATGTAACGGAACAGGATGCACGCTTACTTCCGGTATGTTTTTTCCGATATCTGCTTTTATCCTGTTTAAGGCTTCCCCGATGTTTCGTAGTGCATTGTCTCTCGAATCAACGGGAAGGTAAGTCAGGTCAATATCTACCGACAGGCGAGGCATTTCGCGCACGAAAAGGTTGATTGCTGTACCTCCTTTTAATGCAAATATCTCTTCTTTTGCAACGTATGGTAAAACCTGCAGCAGTAAATCGACTTGTGCTCTGTATATTTGTGATATCATAATTGCTCCAGTTCTTTGGGTACTGAAATCATATATTTTGCATTATAAACACCATTGTTTGCCAGCGTACGGTGTCCTTTCCCAAGGTCAATGTTGTCAGTTTTCAGAAATTGAAACCACTGGTGGTTTATTTTTTCTGCCATGTACAAAAACAACCGCTTTACTTTTACAGAACTACAATTGACCAGTAATTCTGAAATAAGTTTAGGTTTTAAATTTACCAGTCCTTCAAACAATTGGTAACATTCCACCAAATCAAACACTTGAGGGGCAAGAAGCAAACATTCCAATATTGCCCGTTCCGGCGTTGATATCTCAACTGGAATTGACTTCACTTCTATTTGCCTTAAACCCATATCATAAGGCAAAAAATTACTTTGTTTGTGAAACAGTTCATAGTTCCAGTTATAATCAGAAAACCATTTTGGTAATTTCGCATTTGCCGGAGTAAACAGGTACATCGTTTGAGAACTCAACCTGAAATAGTGACTAAATCCCTGGAGGGATAATGCTGTTAGCCCGCCAACATGAACCCTCGCTTCAGATTGTTTCTGTATAACATTTAATGCCCCCTGCCATTCTACTTGATCTCCCGGCTTCTTATATGCACCCCTTCCCAAAGCTTCTAACCATCCGCTCTTCAAATAATAACTCTTCAGGTCTTTTGAAATTCCAATTTTGTTTAACCATGATGTAGTTACAATGTAGCCTGGTTGTAGTAACTGAAAAAGAGTTTTTAATTTGTATTCATTTTGCGTAGTCATGCTACTCTTTTTGAAGCAAAAATAATAATAATTACTCAAAACAGGAAAGCATATTTATTAAAATGTATCTATTTTGGGTAGCTCGGCTACCTTTGTCGGATTTTATTTAATTAATGGCAAATTGGATATTTCAGGCTTTATATGCCTCTTCAAAAAAAGGTTTTCTCTTTTAAAGATACTTTGATGTTGCCCAGACAAATGCTGCTATATACAGGACAAATGGAACAATCGAATAAATGTATGCAAGGAATCCGGATTGTCTTATCCATTAATTGAGAATGTATCAGAAGAATTCAGTGTTACAATAATAAAAAAACAGGAGTATGAAGACAAATCATACCCCTGCACAGTCAAATTTACCACGTTG
>CAZLGT010000060.1:0-32461 GCA_964559175.1 uncultured Mariniphaga sp.
ATTAAAATATTAACAATCAAGTGTTTATATTAACAATTGGTTTTTAGAGATGCCCATAAGTAAAAAGTATGGTTTCCCTCTCTATTTTTACGAAGCAAAGCATGATTCAATCCGGGAAAGATACGGAACCCGGGAAAAATACTCCAGATTGATCAAAAAAGAAATTACTTTTGCAGAGGAATTCCAAACCGGGAAAGACTTGTTTACATTCGAATGCACAGTAGAGAATCCTAAAAGTCCCTTTATAACCCTGTTCTTCTTAGATAAGCCATATGGCATTGAATATTCACCAAAAGTATTAAAACTGGACGAAAACAACCGGGTTACTTTTCAAACCAAACTTCAGGCGCCTTCTTTTTTATTTTTTGCTAATAAATCGTTTAGACGCCCAATTGATTTTAGTATACCGTTTTTTTATGCTGAACCGCGGGATACGCTTATTTTAACTTTTACCGACGGTTTAAATGAACCACCTCTGGAAATTTCCGGAACCAATGCAACAGTAAATCAGTTTTTACGTGATATTCCAAATGTGCGAGATGTATTTTTTAATTTAAGGCCTCGCCGTGCTACGGAGTACGATGTATTTATTCGAGCACAGAAAGTCACGGAAAAGTTTAATTCATATTTAAAAAGTAGTAATGTAAATCTTGAGGGAGATGTCATTGAATTTATTAAAAATGAACTTATTACAATTGAGTATTTCCATTACTTTGCATTTCTGAACCGTTATTATTCCAATTCGATAAGTTTGAGCAATAAGTCCAAAAGCGTACAAGAAATTAATGAAGAAAATGAAATGGTGCGCATCGCTGAACAGAGAATTCGTGATTTTGATATTCATGATTATTTCAACGATTATGGTATTTTTTCAAGGAAACTTTCTATTCAGTATTTTCATTATTACCTGAATAATTTAAGCAGGGTAAGAAACCCTGAGTTTTATTTAGTCAGAAGGAATATACAGGAGGAATTTGAAGTTGGGAAAATGATACTTGGTGGTTGCATATTTTACCGGGTTTTAGCTGATCGGATTACAAACAGTATGACGAAGGGTATTCATTCTTTAATGCAACCGGCAACTTATGAGCTTGACAATGCAATTAATTTGATTAATCAACTTATAAACCAATCTTACAGCGAATATTTTAAGCAACATCTGCAAACTTTTCGAGATACCCGGCTTAACTGGGAGAATGAAAATTACATTCCTGAAACAACGTTTTATAAACCGGATGGCAGCGCAATTAACCTTGATGAATTATTGAAGGACAAACCAACCATTTTATATGTAAACAATGATTGGGGCAGGTATCGGTACTATTGGGATGAACAGGCAAAAAAAAATCCCGGCATCCGGTTTGTTTTTGTAATGGAAGGAAAAGATTTGAAAAAGTGGCAGAATTACCTTCAACAGGCCGAACCGGTGGCTGAACAACTCATCTTAATCGATAATAAAAAATCGTTGAAAGATATTTTTTTCCGGTCAAATCAAATGTATATTGTGTATGATAAAAATGGTAAGTTGTTGGATTTTGATGTGGATGAAAAGGCAGCCATCCAAATGGCCCGGGAAAGCCTTGCACAAAAAAAAGAATTCAATAAATCACAACTTCAATTCATAGTACTATTACTTCTTATTGTTATCATTTTATTGGTTACCGGATTTATTATCTGGAAATGGCGGGTTCGGCAGCGGCTCCGGAAAGAAGAGCAGCAGCGGCGTTTGCGCGAGTTGGAGCTCACAGCCATCCGGTCGCAGATGAACCCCCATTTTTTGTTTAACTGCCTCAACTCGGTGCAAAACCTGGTGCAGCAAAACAAGGGCCGCGAGGCCCATTTGTATCTGGCCGATTTTGCCGGGCTCATTCGCAAAGTGTTGCAAAACTCCGAGAAAGAGGAGGTGTCGCTGGCCGAAGAGCTGGAAACCGTTGAGCAGTACCTCAGACTGGAAAAACTGCGGTTCAATTTCGATTTTCAGATAACAGTCGGCGATGGGATAGACCCTCACAACACACCGGTTCCTTCGATGCTGCTGCAACCCTTTGCCGAAAATGCGGTGATTCACGGCTTGCAGCATAAAGAGGGAGAGCGGAAGCTGAAGATTGAAGTTTTGAAAGAAAGTAAACAGACAGAGCACACGCGCTTAGCGGTTGATAACCGCTTAGCGCATATAGCATCCAAAGACGGCATTTTAATCATTATCGAAGACAACGGCATTGGCCGGGCAGCAGCACAAAAGCTGGCCACCAACAAAAACGGTAAAGGCTCCAAACTGATGCAGGAACGGCTGGAAATTTTACAGGAAAAACAAAACGAAAAATACCGGCTGCAAATCACCGACCTAAACGAAAAAGGCGTTACCGGGACGCGGGTGGAGATTCAGGTGCCGGAGGAGAGGTAAAAACCGGTGTTAACAGAAATTAAGTGAAAAAAGGACCTTTTTTAAAACAGTTAACATATTGTATATTAATTTTTAACTTTTATTAAATCCTCTATTTAAATGTTTGTTTCAACTTTACTGCAAATAACTAAAAATCAATAATTATGAGAAAATTTACTCCTCTTTTCATTGCATTCCTTTTTGCAATTATCTCAACTGCAGGAAATGCCCAAACCTTAAAATTCGGGCACATCGATTTACAGGCGTTGATTCAGGACATGCCGGAGCGTGAAACCGTTGAAACCGAATTCAATGGATTCCAGAAAGACCTGGAAGATATTTTGGGCGAAATGCAAAAAGATTATCAAACCAAACTGGGAGAACTGGAACAACTGGGTGAAGAAGTTTCTGAACTGAAACGAAATGCCAAAATTTCTGAATTGCAGAATTTACAGGAACGTATTCAAGGCTATCAAATGAATGCCCAACAGCAAATTCAGCAGAAGTATCAGGAGTTGCTTAATCCGCTGTACGAGAAAGCACAGGTAGCAATAAATGAAGTTGCCCGGGAACAGGAATTGATTTACGTTTTTGAAACGAGTTCCAATGTGGTGTTGTATAAATCAAATCATAGTATCGATTTATTTCCGATGGTTAAGCAACAACTGGGGATTGAATAAATGAATTTTAAAAAAAGGAAATTACCGTAATTTCGTACCAAAAACCAAAAATTACTACCATGAAAAAATTAATTGTAACCTTCGCATTTCTCAGTTTCATTCTTTTTAGCCACGCCCAAAAAGTAATTGAAAATCCCGGCTTTAACGGAACAACTTCTCCAAACGTGAAGATTTCCAAAATTGTTTTAAGCGATACTGCTACGGTGTTGGATTTTGTAGTTCATTCACGACCCAACTCCTGGATTTTTATCCCTAAAGAAACATGGATTAGAAACAGCAGTGGCGGCGAAAAATTATTCGTAAAGTACGGAGAAGGAATAGAGATAAACGAGCGTCATTCAACCGGCGAAACCGGGATAAACAAATATTCCCTCTGTTTCCCTCCGTTGGGAAATGAAGTTGAAAAAATTGATTACGAAGAAAACCAGTGGAAGATATATGATATTGAACTGGTTCCTCAGGAACATTTTTCCATTTTCCCGGAAGCCTTACTTGGCAATTGGTTTCGTACCGACGGAAGTAATGAATGGGTGTACGGATTTTATGACGATTGTGCGGTATGCGAAAGCGAAATATGGAAACAAGTCCTTATAAATCAAAAAGACAATATCTATACTATACTGATGAAGGCGGGCGATAAAAACAAAAAGCTTTTCGTTCAGCCCGATGGAGATAAATTGCTAATTGGTTCGGAAAAAAATAATCTGAACCCTTTTAGCCGCGAAAAGACAGTAAACACCGATTATGTTGGCTCTGATGATGAGGATTTTCAACTGCCGGTTTTTAAAAATGATTCCGCCGTTTATAAGGGTTACCTCAGGGGTTACAATCCAAAAATGGGAGCAACAGGGATGGTATTTGTAAACAACATCATTTCGGGTGAACAGGAATCGAATCTGATTACCGTCAATTCCGATGGCACTTTTCACGCGGCGTTTCCAATGCTCTACCCGCAAACAGTTTACGTCCGGTTTTTAGGTATGGCAGAAGAGGTTTTTTTCGAACCCGGAGAAACAACTTTTCAGTGTTTTGATTTAACCAGCGATAACAGGAATGGACTAAATTATCTCTTCATGGGGGAAAGTGCACGGGTAAATAATGATTTAATGGCCATGAAATCAATCCGTTTTTTTGATTACCAGGATATGACGAACAAAATTCTGGACATGTCGCCGGAGGAATATACTGAATATGTTCAGGAAACAGAAAACAGAGAGTTACAGGCGCTGAAAGATTATGTGCAAAATAATACAGTTTGTAAAAAGGCGTTACAGATAAAGGAGATGAAAATCAGTTTCGATTCATGGAAAAATATTCTATCCTATAATATGAACCGGACTTCGGCTTATCGCCAAATTAACAAGGTCCCCCGCGACCAGCGCGAAATTCCGCTCGAAAAGGTGGAACTGGAAAAGGAATTTTTTGGATTTATAGATGCTGAAGAAGTGAACAATCCACTGGCGTTAATAACAGGTGGCGATTACTATTTTTTCATTAACCGGTTGAAGTTTTCTGACCCGGTGCGCACAACCGGACCTGTGTCGGCTGATAACATCGATAAAATTTTCGAAGGTTTCGAAACCAGAAATATTATTGTCGATCCTAAAGTAAGGGATTTAATGGTAAAACTAAATGAGAGTGAAACAAATGAGGAGCGGGAAGAAATAATAAAAGGTGATTCTGCCATTTATTATGGATTTTTGGAAAAACATAAAGAAGTTTACCGGGAGATTTCAATGGAAATTTTTAATGAAATACGTGAAAAGCATCGTAGGGAAGGATTTAGTGAACACTTTGGTATGGAAGGTGGTTTGGCTATGGACATCATGAAAGCACAGGATGTTTCACAGCGAATGGAATCAAGTTTTGAACCATTGGCTGATTATCAAATTGAAAACCTGCGCAGTGACATTGAAAGTCCATTTATCGTTGATTATTTGCTGGATCAAAGCGCTGAACTTGAAAAAGAAATTGCCCGGAAAGAAGAGGCATTCAGTAATAAATCGGGTTTTGTGGTGAATGAAACCCCTGATGCAAAAGGTGGAGACCTGTTCGATACCATCATGAAAAAATACGAGGGGAACCTGATTTTTGTCGATTTCTGGGCCACATGGTGTGGCCCCTGCCGCTCGGGAATGGAAAAAATAAAGCCGCTGAAAGAAGAACTGAAAGACAAAAACATCAGGTTCGTTTACCTTACCAATCCGTCTTCACCAAAGAAAACCTGGAAGATGATGTTGCCCGATATCGACGGGGAACATTATTACCTCACGCAGGATGAATGGAACAAAATGGCCGCCCGGTTTAAAGTAAGCGGAATTCCGCACTACGTGCTGGTAGGAAAAGACGGTTCTGTGCTTAAAGACAAAGTCTATTTTGCTTCGTCGAATACGGAATTGAAGAAGATGTTTGAGGAGAATTTGGATTGATTGATAAAAAAGTAATCCTGTTGAATTATTTTAAATCTTTAAAATTTATATTATGAACTTTATGAACTTAATGCCATTCTTTCCGATTCTGATTGTTGTTTTCTGGTTGGCAATACTATTTGCAGTTCTTTATTTGATTAATAAATGGGTGAATGCAATAATTTCTTTGAGGCGGCAACAGAATGACCTGTTAAGGGAGATTATTAAAAAGATGGATTCCAAAGAATGAAACAGTATACACTTATAATTTATAGGTGGCGTTGCTGCTTTTCGGAATGGTTTAAAGCAGAAAAATTTGCCTGACCAATATAATAGTACTCCTTTTAAAATGAAAACAATACGATTAATACTCACATTTTACAAATCCTTTGCATTTACAAGTTTGCTAATAACCTTTATTTGTCTGGGGCTTTTGTATGGTTTTGGTGCAAAAGGGATTCATATGATCCAGGTACTAATTTGGTTTAAGATTTTTACCCTTGTTGCAACAGTTTATTCAGTGAACGTTTATAAGAAGAATGAATTTTACTATTACAAAAATCTGGGCCTGTCAAAACTTACATTGTGGATTTCGGTTTTGACAACTGATTTTCTTATTTTTTTAATTTCCATAATAATTTTAGCACAGTACCTTCATGAAGCACTCCCTGGAAGTTGACAGTATAATTCTTGAATTTGACACAAAAAGAGTGCTGCAGGATATTTACCTCAGGACTGAAACCGGGAAAATAACCGGTATTCTCGGCCGAAACGGTTCAGGAAAAACCTGTTTAATGAATGTTATTTACGGAGAGCTAAAAACAAATAATAAGTCAATTCGTCTGGATGGAAAAGCGATTTATAGTGGATACCGGAATCCCGGAACTTTTAGATATTTACCTCAATTCAATTTTATTCCGGGTAGTTTGAAAATAAAGAGAGTTTTTAAAGATTTCAATATCGATTTTTCTCAGTTCATTGGCTACTTCCCTGAATTTGAAAAATATTACAATTACAGGATTAGGAATCTTTCCGGAGGTGAAAGCAGAATTGTTGAAATTTATGCAATTCTTGCTTCCAACACAAAATTTTGCATGTTGGACGAACCATTCTCACAAGTCATGCCGGTACATGTTGATACAATAGAAAACATTATAAAAGAAGAAAAGCATAACAAAGGTATTGTCATTACCGACCATTTATATGAACATGTTATAGAAATTTGCGATGAGATTTATGTGATAGCAAATGGTAAAACATACCTGATAAAAGATAGAAATGAATTAAAAAATCTTGGATATATTAATAAAAATTAAAAAATAGAACACCGGGAAACTGGAACCTTAATAATTAAATTAGCCATAAAATGAAAATTCATTTTTTAATTATTCTTGTAATAGGAACGATTGGTTGTAAGCAAAATAACAATATTAAGAATTCTGTTACTGATAAAGAGGATGTTAAGCATCGGGTTACAATGCCAAAACCGGATTTCTATAAAAATCTTTATACTCAGGAGTTGCTAAATGAGTCTGAAATTAAAAACTTTAGAAATTCTCTGATTCAGGACTATCCTGATTCAATTAAGCATAAGTTTAGATTCATTATGATGTTTCATCGGATGGTAGATTCTGCTGGGTACAAAATTCAACCGTTTAGTTATGATTTAAGAATTGGTACTGATTACATAAAAAGATATTATTCATACGACAAGATTGGAATGAATATCTCTCCGAGAGAATTCCGTACGATTAAAGGGAAGCTTATTCAAATTGGTGGAGAACAATCGAAACCTACAATGATTAATCTATGGTTTACAAGATGTAGAGGATGTGTTCAGGAAATTCCTGCATTAAATGAATTACAAAAAAGATACAAGCGAAAAGTAAATTTTGTAGCCATGACCTTTGATGATGCAACAGAAGTTGAAAAATTTCTCGAAAAGAAAAAATTTAAATTTCATCACATTACAAAAGCAAGATCAATGATCAATGAAATCGGAACTAAACCTTATCCGGAAAATATTTTTACTGACAAATTCGGAAATATTACACATATTGAACGTGGGCTGCCTTACAATGAAAATAGTGATATGGATGTTGTTTTAGAACATTTTGAATCTATAATTGAAGAATTACTGACAAATTCGAGATGAGTGATTGGAAAGAAGCCCTGTCAAAAAATTTTAATTAGAAAAAATGGAAACAACTTTTTATAATAAAGTGCCATATTCAAGAGCGGGGTCAATGGTTTCCGAGCCGCAGATTCTCGCATCGCCGTTCAGTCCTGCCGGACAGGAACGCTCTCCGAAATCCGCTACGAAAAATTGGCACCAGAGCGTTCATTTTTACAGGTTAACAGTTCATTTATTAAACTTTGAAAAAAATCAATTGCACTGATTATAAGTATATCGTAGTTTTAAATCAGATATAGTTAAAACTTCAATCTGGTTTTTAGTTTAAATATGATAATTATGCAGGAAATAATTGAAATAGTAAAAAAGTCTGGTTAAACCTGGTTTGGGGGGTAGATTAAAACTATTATGACATTCTTCATCGATAACCAAACGTTAAATGATCTCGAGCTCTTCCCGATACGGGGGAGAGCCAACTCCATATTTGATTGTTACAACTGCACGGAAACGAAAGGTGGAAGTGAAGTTTTGCACAAATACTTCCGGTTTCCTGTAGCAGACATTGAATTTCTGGAGCAACGAAAACAACAAATCATTTTTTTTCTTCAAATGTTTTGAAACAATATTAATAAATGAAATGGCAGAATACGATTATAAGCTGAAAAATGGGATTTCCAGCGAGCGGTTAGGATTAAAAATTATAGAAAGCGAAAACATTAAAGCCATTCTTGAAAGCGTGGTTGAGCAACAACAATTGAATACCGAAAAAACTGATGAAAGAAAATAGTTGAGAGCAAATGCAAGAACATGGAAATAGTAAGCCGATGTCTGAAAAAGTAGTCCGAACGTAACCTGTTACAAATGTTCAAATTCATTGGGCTGTTGGTGTGATTTTTGCTGTGGGAAAATATCTTTTCAATAAAACTAAAATGAAACTATTTTTATCCTTTTCCTTCACAATTTCAATCTGCTTTGCTGTTAGCAGCCAGACATTGCAAAGCCCAAATTCAGAAATTGGTACCACCCTTTACGAAAAATTGTATCTCCACATCGACAGGGAATTTTATTCACCGGGGGACGACATTTGGTTTAAATCGTACCTGGTAAGCGGAATAAATCACAGACTGATACCCGGTTATAAAAATGTATATGTACAACTGGTAGCCGATGATGGCAGGATAATTGACCAGCAGATGATGCTGTCTATCTATGGGACTTCCAACAATGATTTCCATCTCCCGGACACTCTCCCAACAGGCCAGTACACCATCAGAGCTTATACCAAATATTTGCAGAACTTTGAAGAGGAAAGCCTCTTCCACCAGAAGATTAATGTTTCGCGTACTACCGATTTGCCGGAGGTCAAAGAAAATCAGGAAGAAAACAACATTATTGATATTTCCTTTTTGCCCGAAGGCGGTAACCTGGTTATGAATACCGCCAATTATATAGCTTTTAAAGCCATCGGTAAATCGGGGAAGGGGTTTCCTGTTACCGGAAAGGTTGTGGATGAAACAGGCCGGGAAGTGGTAACTTTTGAGAGCACTTACAGGGGAATGGGCAAGTTTTTACTGATGCCGCAGGAGGGAAAAAAATACATTGTCCAAATCGACGGTTATCCCGGTTTGAGGGTTCAGCTTGAGGATGCCCGTTTTGATGGCGTTGCTCTTCATTACCAGACAAATGGAGATAATTTGCAATTCATCCTCAACCGTAACTTTAAGGCGGGAAACAAACGGCTACTGACACTGCTGGCTTCACACAAAGGAAAGTTACTTTTTCAGGAAACCATCGTAATGAAAGACTTTCAGCACGCTGTAACTGTTTATAAAGGTTTTTTTCCACAAGGTATATCAAAGATCACACTGTTGGATGAACAGGAGAACATTCAGGCCGAGCGGCTTATATTCGTTAGGAATTCCGGAGAAAGAAATCTCATGATAACATCGGATAAAAAGGAATACCAACCGCGGGAAAAAGTTGAATTGCAACTTGAATCCCTGCTGGATTCAGAAGAAGACAGTATCGTAGCCGGACTTTCACTGGCAGTGGTTAACGAGGATTATTTCAGCATGGGCGGTAAAAGCCAGTCGATTGAAAGCTACCTGCTTTTGGATTCGGAGCTGAAAGGGCCGCTCGAATCGCCTGCTTCCTGCTTTACAGATGAGGAAAACATAACTTCTGATGAGAAACTCGACCTGGTTATGATGGTTTATGGGTGGAGGAGGTATTACTGGGACGAGCTGAAAAATTATTTCAACAAGCCGCTGGCAGACTGGAACGATACCGGACTCACCATTGAAGGTGAAGTGAAAACTTTGTGGGGCGGGAAACCGGTTTCTGGAGGAACCGTTGAACTGGGGCCGTTTTCCAGTCAGTTCCTCATATTAAAAGACACAACCGATGATTGGGGAAGGTTCCGTTTCGACCGGATATTCCTGAGGGACTCAGCCCATGTAATGATAAATGCCTTCAACAAAAAGGACAGGCAGAATGTGGAGATTTTCTATGAACCTGCACCTCTGTTCGATTCGGCAGTTTCAGCCTTCAAACTTAACAGGGTTGCCCGGCAAATTGAAAGGCATGAAGGATACAGCCAGACCAGTTTCAGACGCCACCTGGCAGAACGGGAATTTATGCTTGAGCACGGCAGTATTCTTCTGGGAGAGGTGGATGTAATTGAGGAATACAGAACAGGCCCGGTAGTTACGGGAACACGTGGATTTCGTGACAGGGAATTTACTCTTTCCGAAAACGATAAGCAGTATAGCAACATTATAAGATATATGGAATTTGAGGTGCCGGGAGTGTTTGTAAATGAAGTAGATTCGATAAAATTAGGTGCGTCAATGGAATCTCCTGTTTTTTTTGTTGATGATGTATGGGCTTCTTTTGATATTGTGAGAAATTTGCCTATGGATGAGATTGTAAAAGTTGAAATATTTAATCCCCAACTCAGAATTGGGCTTGTAGGAGAATGGGATGAACCCGGATTGCCAAAAGACGGTGGTGTCATATCCATTTTAACCAAAAACCGGTTCGGCGTTTTTCCTCATAAATTTGTAAGAAACATAAACGGTAGAATAGTTCCCCGGATTCAGGGGTTCCGGCAGGCACGGGAATTTTATTCCCCACAGTATCCTCTGGCAGAGCAGGATTCCATAGTGAAACCTGATCAACGGCCAACCCTCTTTTGGGAACCGTTTGTATCATTGGAAAAAGGTCAGAAAAGACTCGGGTTTCATGCATCAGAAATGACAGGTCAATACCGGGTAATTGCTGAAGGAATCAGCGCAAAAGGAAAGATTATCCATAGTACCGCACTGGTGAATGTTGCTGCACCTGCCAGGTAAGATTAAAATGGTGAATAAACCCTGTAAAGGAAATTATGAGACTCAAATCCATCATCGTTGACGACGAAAAGCACGGGCGGGAGAACCTGGCCGGAATCCTGCGGGAGTATTGCCCGGAGGTGGAGGTACTGGGCGAAGCGGCTTCGGTGGAAACGGCGCTGTCGTTTATCCGGGAGCAGCCGCCCGACCTGGTTTTTCTCGATATTGAAATGCCCCGCGCCAATGGGTTTCAACTGCTGGAGCATTTGCAGGATTTCAGTTTCGAGGTGATTTTTGTTACTGCCTACGACAACTACGCCATCAAAGCCATCCGGTTTTCTGCTGCCGACTACATCCTGAAACCCATCAACCGTAACGACCTGAAATTTGCCGTGGAGAAAGTGGCCGAACGCATCCGTGAAAAGCAGGACAACCACCGGATGAAACAACTCTACCACAACCTGAATCAACCCGGCAACCCGCGCATCGGCCTGCCGGCAGGCGACCGCATCGAATATGCCGGTGTGGGCAAAATCGTGCGTTGCCAGGGCGAAGGGAATTATACACATATTTATTTTGACGACGGCAAACACCTGCTGGTGGCCAAAACGCTGGTGGAGTTCGAAGACTTGCTGCAGGAATTTGGTTTCGTACGTGCACACAAAACGCATTTGGTAAACCTGAAACACGTGGCCGCCTTTTTGAAATCCGGCAGCCTGTTAAAACTTAAAAACGGAGAGCAAATTCCGGTGTCGCGCAGAAGAAAGGAAAACGTAATAGATAAATTAAAATCGAAATTATGAAAAAGAATGTTTGGGTTATTGGTTTTTTGTTGCTTGCAATGTTTGCCTGCAAAAACGACAAATCCGTTTGCTATTTAAGCGGAAAAATTGAAAATGTACCTGATTCAACCTTGCTTTATCTCACGGAATATGATTCCCGGATATTAAAGGATTCATTTATAGTTGTGAATGGTAAATTTAATCACCAGTTTCCTCTTCAGCAACCGAAGAAGTTTTTTTTGCACAATAAAGGGAATCGCTTTGATTTCAGAGATCGGAAAATAATCTGGCTCGAACCTTCTGAAATTAAAATTGTTGGGGATTTTTCATTTATAAAGAATTTTAAAATTGAAGGTTCTCAATCTCAAACTGAATTTGAAACCTACGCTCAACTTGTTGAAAAATATACCAAACAGATAAATGCTTTAAAAGAAGAAATTCATTTTGCCACGGATAAGAAGTCTGTAGAGAATAAGATTGATTCACTAAGTGCAGTTCAAAAAAATGAATTTAAAAAGTATTTGCAGGCAAACAAAAATTCATTTGTTGTATTGTCGGTCTTGCACGATGAAAGTTATTTTGCAGACAGGAAATTAACAAAAATGGATGTGGGAGAAATTTACAGAAACATGCCGGTTTCGATGAAGCAAACTACACAAGGTGTTGAAATAGAAAAGTATATTGGACTTCCGGAGGTGCCTCAAATTGGCGAAAAGGCGTTGGAAATCATTCAGCTTACACCGGGAGGAGATACAATTAAACTATCTGATTTCAGGGGTAATTATGTGCTGATTGATTTTTGGTCGTCGACATGCGGGCCGTGCAGGGCAGAACATAAAAACCTTAGAGACTACCATAAAAAGTATCACCAAAAAGGATTCGAAATTTTAAGCGTTTCGGGCGACAATAACAGGGAGTATTGGATAAAAGCTATTGCAGAGGATTCGCTTACATGGACAAATGTTTCTGATTTAAAAGGCTGGAAAAATGAGGCATTTTTGAAGTATGATGTGAAAATGATTCCTTACAAGGTGCTGATTGACAGAGAAGGCAAAATATTAATGAACCAGATTTTATGCAGTGAAAACTGGGAATTGGTATTAGCTGAACTTTTTGAAGAGAAAACTCTTCAGGCTGCTAATTCCCCTCTGGTAAAATAAAACCTTATTTTTATTTTCCTGACCTTAGTAGAGTACGTTCAGCCCAGATGATTCTGACCTTATTACTTTATTAAAAAGAAACATAACGTTTTCAAAATGAACAAAATAAAAACCAAAATTCTACTAATTACCTCCGTTCTGGCAGCCATCGCCCTGCTTGTTTTTGCCCTTCGTCCCGGAAAAGAAAAAACCGAATCGCTGGTAAAATTAAACGCCTCGGTAACTTTCGACGGAGAACGTTTTTCTGTTTCCAACAACGACACTACCGATTATCTGAATGCCGAAATGACGGTGAACGGCTACTATAAACTCACCGGACTAAACCTGCACGCCGGTGAAACCTACACCCTTTGGCCGGTGGAGTTTGCCCACATCAACAGAATGCGGATGCCTGTAAAACAAATCCCGCTGCAGTTTTCCATTTGGTGTGAACTGAGTGACGGAAGAAACGGGTTTTATTCAAAAAAGCTAAAGTAAAATTTTTAACTGGCAAAAACCATTTGTTTTTGTTTCTAAAATGCACTATTTTTGATGCAGAATAGAAATAAATGAGCTGGCAACAGATTTTAAAAGCCGATGAATTATCTGGAATTTAAAAACAGGATGTTTGATTTAGGGTGTTTTAATACGCACCAGGTTTATGCCTGGAAGCCGGATTTTGACAGGAACAATTTTGTCCGTTGGACAAAAAAAGGCCTTTTAATTCGATTACGACAGGGGTATTACACATTCCCTGAGTACAAAAGCAAACCTGACTTCACCCTGTTCTTTGCAAACCGTATTTATCGTCCTTCATACATAAGTTTACATACTGCCCTGGCATTCTACGGGATTATTCCTGAAGCAGTGGTGCAGATAACAAGCGTTACCTCGCTTAAAACAGCAAGTTTTAAAAATGAATTCGGTGAGTACGAATACAAAAGTGTCAGGAAGGAATTAATGTTTGGTTATGATATCAAACCTGTTGCCAATGGACAGTCACTACAACTTGCCCAGCCCGAAAAGGCTTTGCTGGACCTGCTGTATCTCTATCCTTTTTTCAATACAGAACAGGAAATGGAAGATTTACGACTTGACGAGGATTTTTTAATGGATGAACTCGATCTCCAACGATTGGAAAATTACCTGTCAAAATTTAAAAATAAAGCTCTCCAAAAAAGGGTGAAACTATTAAAAAATACATACGGCTTATGATGCAACCGGAATTGATAAAAAACTTCTTTCCCGCAGAAATAAGAGAGAACGCCTCATTTCAAAAATATATGCTGAAAGAATATATCCAGCTATTAATTCTGGATTTTCTTTCCACAACCCCATTTATTAAAAAGATAGCTTTTATTGGGGGAACATATTTAAGACTGGTAAAAGGGATCGATCGTTTCTCTGAAGATCTGGATTTTGATTGCAAAGACTTTTCAAAAGAAGAATTCATGGAAATGACAGATGCTGTAATAAACTTTTTAAAGCGTGATGGGTTGCGGGTTGAAGTACGTGATCGTGAAAATAAAAAACTGACAGCCTTTCGCAGGAATATCCATTTTCCCGAAATGCTTTTTGAATTAGGTCTTTCAGGACATAAAGAGGAACGATTTTTAATTAAAATTGAAAGTGAAGATCAGCAAACGGCCTACAAACCAGTATTAGTCAATATCAAGGGTTGTGGGTTTTATTTCCCGTTTCCTGTTCCTCCTGATGGTGTAATATGCTCAATGAAAATCTCTGCAATGCTTTCCCGCAGGAAAGGAAGGGATTTCTATGACGCGATGTTTTTGCTTGCACAAACTCAACCAGATTATTCTTTTCTTGCCGAAAAGCTAAATATTCATAATCTGGAGGAATTGAAAACTGTAGTGGTGAAAACCTTAAAAACAGTCGATTTAAATATGAAAAAGAGAGACTTTGAACACTTGTTATTTAATAATAGAAGCAGTGAGCGCATTCTTTCGGTTGGAGATTTTTTTCAGGATTTAAAATAATCACTATAATAACACAACCCGGGAAAAACTCCCGGGCTGCGTTGTTAAATCTGAGTTTTTAAGGTAGTAATGAACAGATTACCCCATCGGGAAATCCTTCGTCATGGCATTGTATTTTATTTGTAAAGTGGCAAAATAAGGTAGGTATAAATAAAACATCCCACACAAATTCCGAATGCAAATTCAAGCGTGGCAAAAAACACCAGAATGCCGGCCACAACCATCGAGGCGGTGTAAAGTTGCAGCAAAAACAGGGTGGCAATTACCAGTGTCATAATGAAACCCATTCGGGCGGCAAAAATTTTGGGCGCTTTGTCGATGGGTTTTTTGCTCAGTTGCAGCAGTTTTGCCAGGCCTGTACTTAAAAAACTCACCGGACTTATCTTTGCATTAGTGAATGCCCGTATGAAAAAATCGGCCAGCAAAACCAGCGGAAAAATCACCGAGTTAAATACAAATCCGGCGGCTACAATCAGAATGGTGAAAAATGCATTCAGCCGGGTAAGGCGCTCGTTCACCATTTCATTGGATATGGGGCATATTAATTGTTTCATCTTAAACATTTTTTCGGTTATCCATCGTTTAAAACATCAAATTAAACACAAAAAAGTATTTTATCCGAATAAAGGGACGAAAAATGTATGGGTTCCTTACAATAAATTAACTCTCACCAACCCGAAAATTGTGCTACTTTTGCAGCAAAATTTTCGCATGAAGCAGGTTTTGATACTACTTTTTTTACTGACATTTTCGGTTTCGGCAATGGCACAAAACGAAGTTGGCCCCGAAGGGCACAAACTGATTTGGTTTGCGCTTGTTTTGGTTGTTGCAGGAATTGTTGCCTTTTTTTGGGCAAATTCAGGGAAAAGCAAACCCGGCTTCAAAATTCCCTTTTTTAACAAGCCAAAAGTAAATGTGGAGCTGACAAAAGACCGGATGTATTACCCCGACTATATTGAACTTACCTTAACCAACACAGGAAAAACCGATGTGGATATTGGTACGCCATTGCTGGTTTTCAGCGGAATGTGGTACAGCCGGAAATTTAAACTGAAAGGCACCAATAACAATCACTATTACCCGTTATACCTGATGCAGGGACAGAATCATAGGCTGAATATCGATTTAAACCGGTTTTACGGATTCGACAGAACCCTGAAAAAACTGCCCCGTGTAAAAGTGGTGGTTTCGGATGTGAACGGAAAAAAGCTGGGCAGCCGGAAAGTGCTTCTTCGTAAAACGTTATTTAATGTATAATGAGAGACTGGAAATTTAACCATATTGATTTTTCAACTTACCCCTGTTATGCCGGAGATGATTTGGGCGTTTTCTGGACACCGGAAAAAACGATAGTGAAAATATGGGCTCCAACTGCCAAAATGGTGGAGTTCAGGCTTTATAAAGACGGAAAAACCGGCGAGGCTTTTCATAAAACACAGCTCCAGACCAGTGGCGACGGTACCTGGGCAACGATTCTTTCGGGTGATTACGAAGGTAAATTTTACACATTCCGGATTGATGACGGCGAATGGCTGGAGGAAACGCCTGATATTTATGTCCGGTGTGTAGGTGTAAATGGTTTGCGGGGAATGATTTTTAATCCGGCAAAAACCGACCCCGAAGGCTGGGGGCACGACAAAAGTCCTGAACTAAAGCACTTTACCGATGCCGTGATTTACGAAACCCATGTACGTGATTTTTCCATTTCCGAATCGTCGGGGATTGAACACAAAGGGAAATTTTTAGGTTTTACGGAAGAAAATACGCAGTCGCCGGAAGGCATGACCACCGGCCTGTCGCATCTTAAAGACCTTGGAATTACCCATATACACCTGCTTCCGGTGAATGACTTTTTTACGGTGGACGAGGAAAAACCGCTGGAAAAATACAACTGGGGGTACGACCCGCTGCATTACAACGCACTGGAAGGTTCTTATGCCACCAATCCGCATAACGGAACCATTAGAATAAAAGAGTTTAAAAAGCTGGTGCAGGCTTTGCATGCTGCCGGAATTGGTGTGGTGCTCGATGTGGTTTACAACCATACCTATTTTGCCAAAGAATCGGTTTTCAATCAAACGGTGCCGGGTTATTTTTACCGGCAAAAATCCGATGGTTCGTTTGCCAATGCCTCGGGTTGCGGAAACGAGCTTGCAACCGAAAGGACCATGGTGCGGAAATACATCATCGACTCGCTCAAATACTGGGCCGAAGAGTTTCACATCGATGGGTTCCGGTTCGATCTGATGGGCATTTACGACCTGGAAACCATGAAAGCCATCCGCAAAGAGTTGCCGGAATTGTTGCTTTACGGCGAAGGCTGGACCGCCGATCAAAGTCCTATGCCCGAGGATCAGCGGGCGGTAAAACGAAATCTTCACCAGTTGCCAGGCATAGCCGCGTTTAACGACGATTTCCGCGATGCGCTGAAGGGAAACCACAGCAGCAAAAAAACCAAAGGTTTTGTGAGCGGTCTCGATCTGCGGGAGGAAGCAGTGAAGTTTGGAGCAGTAGCGGCTGTAAATCACCCTGAAATTGTGTATGATTATGTGGAAACCTCGAAACAACCCTGGGCAACACAACCCGATCAATGTGTGAATTACGCCTCGTGCCACGACGATTACACGCTTTGGGATAAGTTGAAATCAAGTTGTCCGAAAGCCACTGACGAGGAAATGCGGAAAATGGTAAAACTGGCCGGTGCGCTGGTGCTTACTTCGCAGGGTATTCCGTTTTTGCACTCGGGCGTGGAATTTTGCCGGACTAAAGGCGGAAATCCCAATTCCTACAAGTCGCCCGATTCGGTCAATCAAATCGACTGGAGTCGCAAAAAAGAGTACCACGATGTTTTTGAATACTACCGCAACCTGATTCTGTTGCGCAAAAACCACCCGGCATTCCGGATGACCGATATCAGTCAGATTCAAAAATACATTCACTTTTGTACAGAATATAAAATTGGTGCGGTGAGTTATTGCATCGAAGGCGCTGCGGTTGGCGATTCGTGGAAAAATATTGTCATGCTGTTTAACGGGAGCCAAAAGGATGTTTTGCACCCGCTGCCCGAAGGCCATTTCAGAATTGTGGTTAAAGGAGATGAATTTTTGGAAGAAAACCAGGGCGAAGTGGTTTCAGGGGAGGTCAAAGTGCAAGCTGTTTCGGTGATGATTCTAATCAAAAAAGAAGATTAAATCCGGCATCCTTTGTTTTGAATTTTTCAATTTCAGCTTTAAAAAATTTCAGTTGCTGCGAAGCGATAAATTGCCTGAAAATTTCCGGGTCTTTTTTTTCTTCGGTTTCGTTCAGTGCATGGATATATTCCGCCCGGTCTTCCGTGAAAATTTTAATCAGCGGTTCATTTTGGTACAACTGAATGTAATTCATCATCAGCCGTGATGCCCTTCCGTTTCCATCGCCCCAGGGGTGAATATTGACCAGATTGTAATGAACATCGGCTGCCAGTTTTAAAACTTCCGTGCCTTCTGTTGTATTCAGTTTTTCGTTTACATTGCTGCATAATTTTTCAAGTAAATCAGGCACTTTCTTAAAATCCGGAAATTTTTTTTATCCACATAACCCTGTGTGCGACGCAATTCACCTTTTGAGGTATCAAAATTTCCTGAAATGGTTTTTACAATTCCTCCGGTATTTTTCAAAATCATCGCAGCCACTTCAATTAAAAAGGGAATGGAAAAAATTCGTTTTTGCCGGGCCTGTTCGTGAATAAAGAGAAACGCATGAAAATGGTCTTTCAGCATTAAGTGGTCGGTTAGCGGTTTCCCTTTTGCGGTGATATTTTTTTCAAGAAGAAGTCGGGTGTCGTTTTCATCCAGCGAACAACCTTCAATTTTTGTGGAATTCCAGACAATGGAAATCATGCTGAATGTGGAATAATTTTGGTTCTCATCCAAATTC
This sequence comes from uncultured Mariniphaga sp., assembly GCA_964559175.1. Taxonomy (GTDB): domain Bacteria; phylum Bacteroidota; class Bacteroidia; order Bacteroidales; family Prolixibacteraceae; genus Mariniphaga. Next base: position 18,771 of record CAZLGT010000060.1, read on the forward strand.
AGGTTAAGGTATTCCTTTTTGTATTTTTCCAGCTCTTCCCACATAAAGTACATTGTTTGAATTTTACTTCAAAAGTAAACATTTCAAGCTATTGCACGACAAGTTAAAAGAAATTCATCTTTTTGAAAACCCGCCGGTAGTGGTAGCCATAAATGGTGTAGGTGATGGCCAGCGGAAAAACTTTCGGTTTACGGAACAAACTCCAGAAGAAAAGTCTCCAGTAATGCTTCCGCGAACTGTCGAACACCCCGATGATAAACATGGATTTAACCACTGCCAAAAATTTATTGAACGTAATTTTGGTTTTGTTTTTCACCTGCGGCTGAAAATCTTTCAGAAAGTGTTTAACCCGCTGATAAAAAGGCTCTCCGCCGTAAATTCCGCGGATAACTTCGCCATAGCCGGCAACCAGTTTTTCAATACCCATTTTAGGGATGAAGTTGGTGGTGGCATCGGTGTTGTCGCCGCTCATTTTGCTTAAAATCCTGCCTTCTTTTTGTAAACGCTGATAAAGCCTCGATTTGGTCGGGGCATTCAGCAGTCCAATCATGGCAGAAACAATTCCGGTATTTTGAATGAAATCAATTTGTTGCTGAAAAATATTCGGTGAATCGTTATCGAATCCAACGATAAAACCGCCCAAAACTTCCATGCCGTTTTTCTGAATGGTTTTTACACTGTCTGCCAGGCTTCGGTTTCTGTTTTGAACCTTGTTGCATTCCTCCAGGCTCGATTCCTGCGGCGTTTCAATTCCCACAAAAACGGAAGAGAAACCGGCTTTTGTCATCAATTCCATCAACTCCGGGTCGTCGGAAAGGTTTACCGAAGCTTCGGTGGTAAAAGAAAACGGATTTCCATGAAGTCGTCTCCAATTTATCAGAGCGGGTAAAAGGTCTTTTTTCAGTTCCTTTTTTTTGCCAATAAAATTGTCGTCCACAAAAAAGATGTCGCCGCGCCAGCCTTGCTGATAAAGTCGCTCAAGTTCTGTTAATACCTGAGTGGTTGTTTTTGTGCGCATTTTATGCCCCAGCATGGCTGTAATATCGCAAAATTCGCAATTGAACGGACACCCGCGGGAATACTGAATGCTTTTGGATGAGTAATCGGCAAACCGGATGAGAGAGTAATCGGGCGGCGGAGACTGAGTAATGTCGGCAAACTCATTCGTTTGATAAATTTTTTTGGGAAACCCTTTTTGTAAATCTGCCAGAAACAGGGGAAGGGTAATCTCCGCCTCGTTTAACACCAGGTGGTCCACCGATTCAAATTTTTCAGAATCTTCAGTGAACAAAGGTCCGCCGGCTACAATTTTTTTCCCCAGCGATTTGCAGCGACTGATAATCTCAAAGGCCGATTTAATCTGGGCCGACATGGCGCCCACAAAAATATAATCGGCCCAAAGAATGTCCTTCGTTTTCAACGTTTTCACATTCAGGTCGATGAGTTTTTTCTCCCAATCGCCGGGTAGTAAAGATGCAATCGTTAACAAGCCAAGCGGTGGGTTGGCTGCTTTTTTCGACACAAATTTCAGGGCATATTTAAAACTCCAGAACGTGTCGGGATACTCCGGATAAACAAGCAGGATTTTCATCTCATTGTAATTTTTTATTTATTCGAAGTTATTACGCTTTCAGGTAACAGTAAAATTTAAGTGACTGGTGGATGAAAAGTGTGATTATTAATGTTTTTTGGGGTTGAATGCGACTGGTAAGGGACGAATGGCATCCGTCACTGCGGCTGTTCGAGCGCTTCTCTCACTTTTAGCACATACTGTCGCGACACATTTACAGCCCGCGAATAATCGAGCAAATCAAGTTTCAGGCCCTCGGCGGTTTTGTTTACTTTCTGAATGCAGTTGATGTTAACAACCGATGAGCGATGGCACCGGATGAGGAACGGGTATTGTGACAAAAGTTGTTCTGCATAAGCCAGTGTGTTCCGAATCATTGTCCGGCTCACTTTTTCATTTTGTTTGTAAATAATTTCGATGTAATTGCCTGCAGATTTAATGAGAATAATTTGTTCCGGGAAAAGAAAAAACCGCTCCGACTGGTTTTCCGATTCAAATTCAATTCCGTTTAATGCGTCAATATCAGGTTCATTTATTTCGGAATTTTTGTTTTGCGCCATAAATGACTGAAGCTTGTTTTTCAGGAATTTGTATTCGTTGACAATGACCAGCACGGCAACCGAAGCCGCAGAAATTAAAACAATGTTCACTGCAATATGAAAGTTTATCCCGATTTTTCCCACGTAACGTGCGTAAAACGAAAAGGCCACCGAATTTAAAACCAGAAAAATCAGATGCAGAAAAACTTCCTTTTTTACCGTCCATTTTTCAGGTTGAAACCAACCGGGTAAAACAGATGGAATAACAATCCGGCAAACAGCCAGCAGCAAAAGGTGAATGACCCCGAAACCGGCAAGGATTAAAAGTTTTCTGTTGAATTCATCAACCGGAGGATCGAGGGGTTGAAAAAACAAAAGGAATATAAACAGGCCCAATGAAATGCCGGCAGCCGATTGAAGATTCAGTTTCAAATCGTCGGTAAAAGGGTACGGTTTATTTTTAATGCCAGGCATTTTTATTCTATTCATTTATTAAAATACCGCCAGAAGCAAATCAATATCTTTTGAAGGCAGATTAAACAACCGCCCGATTTCGTGATTGGTTAAAATACCGTGATAGATGTAAACTCCTTTTCGGAAACCGCGTGAGTTTTTAATATAATTATCCACTCCGCCGCTGTCGCCAATGGAAAGCAAAATCGGTATCAGGATGTTGCTTAGCGAAATGGAAGCTGTCCGGGCCACAATGGCCGGCGAATTGGGCACACAATAGTGCACTACGCCATGTTTTACGTAAGTCGGATTATTCAGGTCGGTACACTGTGTGGTTTCGAAACATCCGCCCTGGCTTGCGTTCAAATCGATAATAACCGAACCTTCTTTCATCTGTTTCACCAAATCTTCGGAAACTTTGAATTTCGGAGTGGTGTTAAACTGCATGGCGCCAATAACTGCATCGGCCGAAATGAGCGCTTTTCGCAGCACTTTAGGGTAAAAAACCGAAGTGAAAATGCGCTGGCCCAGCCGTTCTTCCAGTTTACTGAGGTCGTACACCGAAGTGTCGAAAACTTTCACCAGAATGCCGAGACTGAGTGCGCCACGGGCAGCATACTCCGCAGCAGTGCTGGTTCCGATAATAACCAGTTCGGCGGGTGTGATACCCGTAACTTCCCCAAAAAGTACGCCCTTCCCGTTCCGGGTGTTGCTCAGGTATTCGCTGGCCAAAGTAATGGCCGTTGCGCCGGCAATTTGACTCATCTGGTGCACGAAAGGTGCAAATCCATGTTCGTTTTCAATGTTTTCGTAAGCGATGGTGGTTACCCGCTTTTGCATCAGTTTTTGAATGGACTCGCTGCAATGGGCCTGAATCTGCATGTTCGACAGAATGGCCTGGTTTCCGCGCAACTGGTCGATTTCTTCATCATTAAAGGGAGCCACCCGCAAAACGATGTCGCACTGGAAAATCTCTTCTTTTTTTTCCACAATCTGAGCGCCTGCCGCCCGGTAATCCTTGTCGGAATAGCTGGCCATTTTACCGGCATTTTTTTCCAAAAGAATTTCGTGTCCGTAAGAGGTGAGCAGATCAACTGCCTGCGGGGTAAGAGGTACCCTGAATTCCACCTGCTCAAGGTCTGATGGAATTCCAATTTTCATTTTTTGCCCTTTGTTTTGAATCTCAAGCATCTCCTCCTGCGGCATCAGCATGGTTTTCGATACCGACATGTTCTCTTTTGTTCCTTCACGGGTTGTCATGCGCAATCAGTTTTAAGCGATTAAATGGTTCAGCAAGTTACGTTCTTATGTGTAATTTTCAAAATTTTGCCGAAATATGCCGGTCTCCGTTTTCCTGCACCTCAATTTTTACTTCCACAACATTTTGGGGGAGCAACGCTTCAATTTTCTCCGGCCACTCAATCAGACAGTAATTTCCGCTGTAAAAATAATCTTCGTAGCCCAGGTCAAATGCTTCCTCCAGGTCTTTAATGCGGTAAAAATCAAAATGAAAAATGGAATCTCCGGTTTCGGTTTTGTATTCATTTATAATGGCGAAAGTGGGGCTGGTTACATTGTCGGGCGTTTCCAACTCCTTGCAAACAGACTGAATAAAAGTAGTTTTTCCGGCGCCCATTTTTCCGTAAAAAGCAAAAACCCGCTGACCGGGAAACTGGTTTATAAGTTTCCTGGCTGTTTTACCAAGCGATTTTAACGATGTTACTTTCTCAAAAAACATATTTTTCTTTTTTAATTCAACCTGAATACTTCCGGCAATCAGGTAACCGATAATAATTTGAACCTGCAGGTCCTGTTTCCGGTTCAAAAATACGACATAAATCAGGGATTTGAGTTGTATTTAAAACTTTCGTTTCGGTAAAAAGTATTAATTTTGACCAAAACTTAAAAATTGAAGCAATGAAAATACCAGCAGAATTGAAATACACCGAAGATCATGAATGGGTTCGTGTTGAGGACGATACTGCCACAGTTGGAATTACCGATTTTGCCCAGGGAGAATTGGGCGATGTGGTTTTCGTTGAAATTGAAACTGAAGGCGAAGAACTGGACAAAGGGGAAACCTTTGGAACGGTTGAAGCTGTAAAAACGGTTTCCGATTTATTTATGCCCGTGGGCGGCGAGGTAACCGAAGTGAACGAAGCGCTTGCCGACGAACCGGAACTGGTAAACAAAGACCCTTACGGAAAGGGCTGGATGGTGAAAATTAAAGTGAGTGATACTTCTGAGTTAGACGATCTGATGTCGGCTGATGATTACAAAAAGATGGTTGAAGCATAGCAGGCAGAGGTTGAGAAGATGAGAGAATGAGCAGATGGGAAATTGAAGTAAAGAATTCAATTTTGCAGCATAAAAACCCAGGATTGAAATTCAATCCTGGGTTTCTATTTTTCTGACTATAGTTGGAATCTCTTCAGAAAAGCCAATTGGTTATCCACATTTTGAAGAGCCGCACGACAGGCAGGTGAGGCAACCTTCCTGGTAAACCACTTCGTCGGAACCACATTCTTCGCAAAGTGCATCATCTGCCAAAGTTCCGTCGGGAATGTATTTTTTCAGTGCCCTTGCCACACCGGCTTTCCACGAGTTGATGGTTTCGTTGTCGAGCTGCAGGCTGGTAACCAGTTCCACTATCTTATGAATGGGCATACCGTGCCGCAACGTTCCGGAAATCAGTTTGGCATAATTCCAGAATACCGGATTAAATTTGTAGGAAAGCCCTTCGATGGTGGTTTTATAACCACGTTTGTTTACATACTGAAAATCGTAACGGGAATTTCCATCGGGGTCGTAATTTTTAATAATGTATCCTTTTGTAATGGATCGCGGCAGCAGAATACCGTCTTCATCGTCGGATAAACCGGTGAAAATTTCGTAAGGTTTGCTGTCCATTAAGCCGATAAAGGCAACCCATTTCTCTTTATTGTTCTGAAAACGAACCACATCTGCTTCCAGCTTTTCAGGCCGTTTGGTGGGGAATCCGGTTTTTTTCTTTTCGGTTCCGTTATTGGAAATAAGAACACCCGAACGCGATCCGTCGCGATAAACGGTAACACCCTTGCATCCGCTTTTCCAGGCTTCGAAATAAAGTTGACCAACCAGCTCCTCGGTTGCATCCGACGGAAGATTGATTGTAACACTGATGGAGTGGTCAACCCATTTTTGAATCCGGCCCTGCATACGTACCTTCGACAGCCAGTCCACATCGTTTGATGTAGCTTTAAAGTAGGGTGATTCTTTTACCAGTTCATCCAGTTCTTCCTGTGTATATTCCCGGTTGATGTCGTGGCCGTTGGCTTCCATCCATATTTTAAATTTGTGGTGGAATACGATGAACTCTTCCCAGTGATCGCCCACTTCATCCACAAAATCCACCCGCACGTCTTTGTCGTTCGGATTTACTTTTCTGCGGCGTTTGTAAACCGGAAGGAATACCGGCTCGATCCCCGAGGTCGTTTGTGTCATCAAACTGGTGGTTCCGGTGGGAGCAATGGTGAGCAATGCAATGTTGCGGCGACCGTATTTTGTCATCTCTTCGTAAAGGTTGTCATCTGCCTTTTTTAACCGGTTGATAAACGGGTTGTTCTTTTCCCTTTCTACATCGTAAATAGCAAACGGACCGCGATCTTTTGCCAGAAAAACCGATGAGCGGTACGATTCCAGCGTAACCGTTTTATGAATTTCTTCGGAAAAATCGGTGGCAATATCGCTTCCATATTGCAGGCCAAGTGCAGCCAGCATATCTCCTTCGGCAGTTATACCTATTCCGGTGCGCCTGCCTTCTTTGGCTTTTCGTTTAATATTTTCCCATAGTTTTTTCTCTACTGCTTTTATCTCTTCTTCTTCTGGATCAGCATTCACTTTGTCGAGAATGGCGTCTATTTTTTCCAGTTCCAGGTCGATGATGTCGTCCATAATGCGCTGGGCATAATGGATGTGTTCTTTAAACAGTTCGAAATTGAATTTAGCATTCGGTGTAAACGGATTTTCAACATAGGAATAGAGGTTGATGGCCAGCAGCCGGCAACTGTCATAAGGACAGAGCGGAATTTCGCCGCAGGGGTTGGTGGATACGGTGCGGTAACCCAAATCGGCATAACAATCGGGAACTGATTCTTTAATAATGGTGTCCCAGAACAAAATGCCCGGTTCGGCTGACTGCCAGGCATTTTTTACGATTTTCTCCCACAGTTTTCCGGCATCGATTTCTTTTTTATAAACCGGTTTTTTAGAATGAATGGGGTAAGATTGTTCGTAATTTACACCTGCCTCAACGGCTTTCATAAATTCGTCTTCAATTTTAACAGATACATTGGCGCCGGTAACTTTTCCCTGTTCCAGTTTGGCATCGATAAAGCTTTCTGAGTCGGGGTGTTTAATGGAAACTGAAAGCATAAGCGCACCGCGGCGTCCGTCCTGAGCTACTTCGCGGGTTGAGTTGGAGTAACGCTCCATAAACGGCACTATACCGGTAGAGGTGAGCGCCGAGTTTTTCACCGGCGAACCTTTGGGCCTGATGTGCGACAAATCGTGCCCCACACCCCCCCTGCGTTTCATCAGTTGCACCTGCTCCTGGTCAATTTTCATAATTCCGCCGTATGAATCGGAATTGCCGTCGTTACCAACAACGAAACAGTTTGATAGCGAGGCAACCTGAAAATCGTTTCCAATACCGGTCATAGGACCTCCCTGGGGCACAATGTACCTGAAATCTTTCAGAACATTAAAAATTTCATCTTCGGTAAGCGGGTTAGGGTACCGTCTTTCAATTCGCACAATTTCTTTGGCCAGCCTGCGGTGCATGTCATCGGGTGTGCGCTCAAAAATATTCCCGAAAGAGTCTTTCAGGGCATATTTGTTTACCCATACCCTTGCTGCCAAATCGTCGCCTTTAAAGTAATCGAGCGAGGCTTTTACCGCTTCTTCCTGTGAGTAAATTTTCTTACCTGTTAGGGTTGATCTTACTGTTACTTCTTCAAATGCCATAGTGTTCAGATAATATTTTAATAGTAATACTTTATTATTTTCAAAATCGAGAATTTTTTTCTTTGAGTTTGTGCTATGCAAGATAAAACAGATAGAAAAATTTTGGAGTACTTTTAAGGATAAAATAATGAAAAGTTATCAACTTCGGATTGTTACTGTTTTGACTATTAGGTTGTTGTCCTGTTATTTCCTGAGAAAAGTTTACAAAAACCGTTAACTTTGCCTTGTTTCTAAGGAAATTATTTTATCGAATTTTCGGTTTGAAAAAACCAATTTTTGAGAAGTTTTTTAGTAACAAAATACGTGCAAAATTGTGCTAATTGTTAAAAACTTTTTTTATGATAAGATTTGTCGCTCCCACGTTTTTTTCTACGTAATTTTTGCAAACCGTTGATGCTTCTGCCAGTTTGGAGTTGTCTGCCAAAAATTCATTCAGAATAGATTCAAGCTGCTGAAAATTTTGAATGGGGTATGCCCCGCCCAAATTTTTCAGGTCAACGGCTTCTTTAAATTTTTTGAAGTTGGGGCCAAAAATTACAGGGAGCCCGAATGTAGCCGCTTCCAGAATGTTGTGAATGCCCACGCCAAACCCGCCACCAATATATGCCAGGTTTCCATACCGGTAAAGTGACGAAAGCAACCCGACAGAATCAATTATCAACACCTGAAACTGATGAATTTCATTTTCATCGGCATTGCTGAACCTAATGTGCGAGGTTTTCAACAATTGCTCCAACCTGTTCATATTTGCTTCTGTTACTTCATGGGGTGCAAACACCACCTTCAGTTTGGGGTGGTTGTTAATAAACGCTGCAAGCAGCTCCTCATCGGGCTTCCAGGTGCTTCCGGCTATCAACAGTGGCTGGTTGTTCTTAAACTTTTCAACAACCGGGATTTCTTTTGCACTTTTTGCAATGGCAGCTACCCGGTCGAAACGGGTGTCGCCCGAAACGGTGTAATTATTCAGTCCGATGGTTTGCAGTAGTTGAGCCGATTTTTCGTTTTGCACAAAAAAATGGTCGGTTTTCAACAGCATCTGCCGGTACCATTTTCCCCACAGGTTATTTTTGAAAAAGTGCTGGTTTTCCCTGAAAATGGCCGAAACGATGAACAGCGGAATTTTTCTTTTCTTCAATTCATCAATATAAAAATGCCAGTATTCGTATTTAATAAAGAAGGCTTTTTCAGGCTGCACCAACCGAAGAAAACGTTTTGCATTTCTGCGGGTGTCAACCGGAAGGTACATCACTATATCGGCCAGTGCGTAATTTTTTCTGATTTCGTAACCTGATGGCGAAAAGAAAGTAAGCAGAACGCGGTATTCGGGAAATTGTTTGCTCATTTCTTCAATTAACGGCCTTCCTTGTTCAAACTCGCCCAGCGATGCACAGTGTATCCAAATGTAGCGTGCGTTGGGTCCAATTTTTTCTGCCAGTTTTTTACGCCAGTTGCGTCGTCCGCTTAGAAATTGCCTGGCTTTTGCATTAAAAAACGATGCAACTTTTATGGAAATTGCGTAAATAAATATTCCAGTTTGATATAGGAAATTCATAGTGCTTAAAATCTAAAAATCCGTTGATTTTTCATGTATTCGTAAATGGTAAGGTTCATTAGCAACAGCAGGAAAAAGTAAAAGGAATCCTCAATCGGAATTGTAAAAATTCGGATTCCCAGGTTGTGGTCGTTGTTGTATTCCACCACCGGGAGGGCTGTGAGAAAACCGTTTACAATTAGAAAAGGAACGAGCGAAATGAACCAGGTCAGGTAAAATTTGGTGTAGTGCTGTTTAAACCGGTTGCGGAAAATGGTGTAGCCGAAATAGATGGTTAGCAGAAAGAAGTTGAAAAACGTGTATAGTTTCTGCCGAAAAAAGTATGCAAGCAGCGCAAAAGCAACCAGCAGCACCAGGCTCACAACCAGAAATAGGTTGGGTTTTTCAAACTGCGGAAGTTTTATTACCAGTATTTCGTAAATAAAAATACAACAGTAAGGAATCACTAAAAAGAAAAGCCATTCTTCCAGTGGTAAATTCAGGATGTAAATCCCCAGAAGATATTCGGGATTAAAACTCCAGATTCCAATTTCTTCAAAACGGATATCCCATAAAATAAAAATGGCGCCTGAAAACAAAACGGCGGGCAACAAATATTTTAGTTTGGTATAAAAGCGCACCTGTTTTTCGAAACTAAATGCCAGCGGAACGGCCAGCGAACCCAGCATCAGCAGAAGGTATGTAAAGTTTTTAAATTCCATAAACGGCAATTTTGGGCAAAGGTAAAACTTTAAAATTTCTGGTGTTTTAAAATTTGCTAATTTTGGAGAAAGACTTGTATTATGGATACATTGGAATTAAAAAGGAGTTTTCATCACCTCATTGACAGCATCGAGAATGATGATTTGTTAATGGACTTTTATGAATTGCTAAAAAACCGCTCTTCGGTAAAGGAAGGGCAATTGTGGAAAAGTTTGTCAAAAACTGAAAAGGAAGAGCTACTTATCTCTCTCGAAGAAAGCAAGAGTTCATATAATTTGATAAGCCATGCGGAAATGAAAAAAAAGCATAGAAAATGGCTTTAGAGATTGTTTGGACAACACGTGCAGAACGTAAATTTGACAGTTTGCTGGAATATTTACTTGAAGAATGGGGAGAACAAGTAACCAAAAATTTTGCACGAAAAGTTTACAGTTTTTTAGATTTGCTTTCTGAATTTCCGAGTTTAGGTTCTTTAGAAAATGAAGAAATGGGAATCAGAGGTTTCACAATCGTAAAACAGGTAAATCTTTTTTACACAGTAAAAGAGAACCAAATAATTTTGTTAAATTTTTTTGATAACCGGCAGAATCCTGAAAAGAAAAGGTTGTGAGATCAAATCACAATCGTAGTAACACTTTTCCCGGCAATTTTCAGCGATTCGTTCCTGTCGAATTCACCCCTGAATTTCAGGTTATTTTCTTCCGAAGTTTCGTACACTTTTGCTTTCGAACTGTAATCCCCATCCAGTTTAATGTTTAATTTCTGTGCATTATCGTGTTTGTTTAAAACGACTATTACCAGTTGGCCGTTTTTGTTTTTATACGATGAAGTTGTTAGCACAGGATTTTCACCCACAAAAGTCATTATTGGTGTTGCTCCGGGCCGGATAAACCGCGAAAAATTGCCTAGTGCCCACAAAAGTTTCGATTCGTAGATGTTCCCGACGGTTTCACTTTTGTCGATGTAAACCAGCCCGTCTTTGTAATCGTACGGACTAACAGCGAGCCACCAGTGCCAGGCGCTCGCACCGGCAATCATCAAATCGGCATGAATGACATTAGCTACAAATAAGGCGGTTTCCATGCCTAAATCGCGGCCGTTTCCCCTGAACCCGTCGTTGTCGCCCAAAATGCAAAACTCGGTCATCCAGAATTCCAGTTCCGGGTCAACCCGGTAGATTTCATCTTTCAGCCTGGTTCTCACTTCCTTAATTACCTGGTCGTTGGTGGTAGTAAAATAACTGTGACCGGCTATTTTGTGCGCCATATTAGGAACATCTCCCACAAAATTTTCAGAAGAAGGTGAAAAGAATTCCCTGATTTGATTTCCCCGTTCGGCATCGTTGGCTGCTTCGTATAAATGGTTGAGCTGTCCGGCCTCGGTAATTTCAATCTGTGTGGGTAGGCCTGTGTTTTTTAAATCGCTTCCCAAAATCCGGCACAATCGGGCAATTTCTGAATTTTTCCAGGGCGAACCTTCCTGGCCGCCTTTCCAGTCCCATTGAGGCTCATTTACCGGCGAAAGGTAATCAAATAACACACCTTCGTTTTGCTGAATGTTTTGGGTAATATCCACTAAATATTTGCTGAAGGCAGACAGGTTTTCCGGTGGTAGGTTCATTGAATTTCCTCCATCGGAGTGGGCTTTGCCGTTTTTGGTGAGTGCAACCGGTGGACTGTTTACAAAACCGATGAAAGTTTTCACCCCGCGTTCTTTAGCTGCCCGCAAAAACCAGCGCTGACCAGCCTGCTTTTCCCAGTTGTAACTGCCATCTTCCTGCAAAAAACTTTCGGCACGGCGCCAGGGATCGTCAATTCCCGATTCGTTTCCCTGCCAGGCGCTTCCGGCGCCAATATTAAACCGCCAGCAACTTAGTCCAATGCCTTTGGGCGAACCGGTTTCATCCGTTTCAAGGCTGAACAGCAGGTCGGCAATCCGGTTTTTCTGTTCATCGGGCCAGTTTCCAACAAACTGGCAACTCCAGGCATCTGATGCTCCAAAATTGTGAATTTCCTGGTAAGTAACTTCCGGATTCAGATGAATCTCAACCGGTTTTTCCTGTTGATTGCTTTCTTTATTGATATTACAGGCAATCAGCAAAACGGCAATAAGCAAGTTTACAAAAAGCATTTTTGTCATTTTTAATAATGGATTGATGGAATTCGTTCGATGATTTCATTAAATGGAGGAAGTTCACCACTGGCCACTTCATACATTTTTGAATGGCTTTTGATAGCTGCCTCCACCAGTTCCTTGTATGGGCGGTTGCAAATATCCATAAAACCGATGTTGTAGTTTTCGCCGTCGAACCGGCCGAATATGGGCTGGTCGAGCCACTGGAAGTAGTGAATGCCAATCAGTTCCGGGCGGGCCAAACCTTGTTCAAGATAGTAACGATAAGCTTTTCCGCGCTCTTCCTGTGTGAGGGCGCCCTGAATTCCTGTGGCCGGAAGTCCACGATCGGTAGCGCCAAAATGAAACTCGCCAATCATCACCGGTTTGCCGCTGATGCGCGCAATATCTTTGGTTTCCGGCGGACCGGGATTCCCATAACCGTTAATGGAAAACACATCGAACCGGTCGCCGGCTTTATACAGCAAATCGGAGCTAATCCAGGCATAACGCATGCCCAGGTTCAGGTGGTCGGGGTCCACTTTTTCCACTTCATCGCACGGAACATCCACATATTGTTTTACCAGAATTTCCGAAAACCGCCAGAAATCTTCTTTTGCTTTTTCCGATGGATATTCTTCAAATGTTTCGCGTGTCAGCGCTTCAAAACTTTCCAGTTCAAGGTTCCAGTTCTGGTTAAATTCACCAATGTTGGGATATTGCGTGGAAAGCCACCGGGCAAAAGTATGTTTCGATTCAGAAAGCTGTGGTGTGGCAAACATTTCAAAGGCAATGTCGTGGGCGCCGAAAGCCCAGTGCGGTTCGTTGCGCAGGAAGTATCCGATGAGGTACGGGTCGTCCCTGAACGCCTCCAACTGGCTGCCAAATCGTTTGGCATTTTCAAGGTATTCAGCGGCAAACACATCGGGGAAATCACGAAACAGTTTCACTTCGGTTGAAGGGAATCCGCTGAGTGGCAAAACATAGGGAATTTGTGCTTTCCGGGCGTATTCGATGTCTGACCAGTTGGCGATGGTATTCAGCCTGAATTCGCGGATTTGCCCCGAGGTGATGGTTTCCCAGTTTTCGCGCCAGCTTTCACCGAAAACCCGCATCAGGTTGGTTTTGTAATAATCCAGCAACACCATTTCGCCGCGTCCTGAAAAAGCGTCTTTAAAAACCGGATCGACTTTATCGGGAATCCATTCCAGTAAATCTTCCTGCCCCGAAATCACGCCTGTGGCATTGTCGCGGATGCAGTCAACACCCACCGAAACGAATGCATATCCTTCCGGATCGACCAGCCACCATCGGTTGCCGTCGTGATGGGTGCGAAAAAATCCGGTGGCTTCAAATTGTTTGGCCTTCCAGCCACCGTATTTGCTCCATTTCTCAGGGAAAGTAGCCGAGGCAGCACTTTCCAGTTGCGATTCCAGCAGGGTTTTTAAATTTTCTTCGCCGGTTGTTTTTCCCGGCCACTCTTTGGCTGTCCATTGTCCGAACTGGTCCACCACAGGACTTTCAGGTGCAGGAAATGGTTCGGGCAACTCTCTTGTGAGGTAAACGGCAGCCACTTCAAATTCAGGCAAAAAATGCGGTTCCTGAAAAGGCGCAAAACGGATAGCCACTTTTGAAATGTCTTCGGGTTTCAGGCGACTGCCCAGCACGGTTCCTTTGAGCTGGCGGGGAAACCGGGGCATAAAAATTTCCTGTCCATCGAGGTGTTCCAGCGGGAAAATCATTTTGGTTTTCAGGTGGG
>CAZLGT010000061.1:0-32442 GCA_964559175.1 uncultured Mariniphaga sp.
ATAATTAGAAATCGACTCATAGTTTTTCTATATTTGTTCGCCATTATTATACTGAAAATATAGCAATTTTCAAAGTTAAACAAAATCAACGACAATTGTTCATGACAAATCTGGATTACGGAATTATAGGAAATGGAAAAAGTGCAGCACTTATTTCAAAATCAGGAGCATTGGAATGGCTTTGCTTGCCGGATTTCGATTCGGCTTCAGTTTTTGCGAAAATTCTGGATAAAGAAAAAGGCGGAAGTTTTGAATTTATCACAGGGGATGATTATTTCTACACGCAAAGATATATTCCCAAAACCAACATTTTAAGTACAAAATATTCAAACGGAACCGACAGTTTTGAGGTGATTGATTTTATGCCGCGGTATCGTTTTCAAAACGGAAAAGAACATATTTACTCTCCACCGGATGTCATTCGTTACATTAAATTGAAATCGGGAAAACCAAAATTTAAAATTCACTACGACCCGCGGCTGGAATATGCCGAAAGGAAAACCATAACCGAGGTTCGAAAAGAATACATAAAAAGTTTTACCCGTACGGGAGCTTACGATTCCCTTTATTTGTACACAAACTTCATAATGGAGAAAGTGGTAAACGGAGATGAGATAGAGCTTGAAAGAGATGGGTTTTTTCTGATCAGCTACAATCAAAAACTTTTAAAACAAACTTCTGAAAGGTCGTATCTGAAATTGCAGCGCACAAAAGTTTACTGGCTAAACTGGGCCGAAGACACACATCGTTTTAGCGATTACAATGAAGAAATTCTCCGAAGCGCCCTGGTTCTGAAACTGTTAAACTATGACAAAACAGGCGCAGTACTGGCCGCTGCAACCACTTCGCTGCCCGAAACCATTGGCGAAATCCGCAACTGGGATTACCGTTTTTGCTGGCTGCGCGATGCCTCTATGGTTATAAAAATAATGACCAAGCTGGGCCATCTGAACAGCGCCCAGCGTTTTCTGAATTTCATCATCGATGTGGTATCCGACAAAGATGAAAAAATACAGATCATGTACGGCATAAAAAAGGAAAAGAACCTGAGGGAAAGGATACTTACACACCTTTCGGGTTACGAAAACAGCGCGCCGGTGCGCATTGGAAACGCGGCTTACAAACAAAAGCAACACGACATTTACGGCATATTGATGGATGTAATTTATCAACAGTTCAGCCTTTTCGAGGTTTCGTTGCAAAACAGCGAGGAGCTTTGGACCATTACCCGGAGTATTGTTCGCATTGTGCGCAAAAACTGGCGGAAGCCCGATCGCGGAATCTGGGAAATACGAACCGACCAGCGGCATTTTGTTTTTTCGAAACTGCTTTGCTGGGTGGCTATCGACCGTGCCATTAAGGTTGCAGAACTTATTAAAAATGAGCATTATGTTGAAAAATGGGGAAAACTCCGGGATACCATCTCCAAAGACATCATGAAAAAAGGATGGAATGAGGAAGTCCAGGCTTTTACGCAGGCTTATGGATCAAAAGATATCGATGCCTCTACCCTGCTTATGGAAGCGTATGGATTTATCGATGCTACCGATCACCGTTACATCAGCACAGTAAAAGCAACAGAAAAAGAGCTCAGCCGGAACGGGTTGATGTACCGCTACAAAAACCGGGATGATTTCGGGCTACCCACATCATCGTTTACAATATGCACCTTCTGGCTCATCCAGGCGCTGAATAAAATTGGTAAAAGAACCCAGGCACGTGAACTCTTCGACAAACTGCTTACTTACAGCAATCATGTGGGGCTTTTCAGCGAAGATATCGACTTTGAAACAAAACGGCTTCTGGGCAATTTTCCGCAGGCCTATTCCCATTTGGCTTTAATTGAAACTGCCATGCTGTTTTCGAAGGATATTGAGTTAAAAAGTAAGTTCTGATTTTCTGCTTGTGTTCGATTTGGTTTTATGGAAAATTCAGCACAATCACCGAATGAACTTCATGCAAAACCTGAGTTTTAATTATTTCTCCGAAATATCAGGATTTCAATTTGCAATAATCATTCCGGTAAACTGAACAACGGCCTGCCGAACAAAACCTTTTTATTTCATTTTTGTTTATTTTGTTAAGAAGTAATTTTAAACAAAAGAAATGAATTTTAGAGGACAAACATTTGAAAAAGTGGACAAAAAGGTTACCCAATGGATGAAAAACAACGGGCTGACATTGTTGAGACTAAGTATCGGAATTATCTTTTTCTGGTTCGGATTTCTGAAATATTTTGAAGGATTGAGCCCGGCCGAAGATATTGCCACCAAAACCATTGACGCAATGACCTTTGGGCTTTTCCCAGAAAAAGTTATACTCTACGGACTGGCAACCTGGGAAGTGCTGATTGGCATCGGTTTAATTTTCAGAATTTTTCTGCGCGAAACCTTGTTGTTACTCTTTTTGCAAATGGCCGGAACTTTCATGCCGGTATTTCTTTTCCCCGGTGAAGTTTTTGCTGTATTCCCATACTCCCTAACCATGGAAGGGCAATACATTATTAAAAACCTGGTGGTGATGAGCGCAGGAATAGTTTTGGGAGCCACGGTGAGGGGATGGAGGCTGGAACCTTCGGAAGAAGACCAGGAAAAGTCATAAAATTCAATACATAAATGAAAAAAATTCTGCTGACCGGAGCAACCGGATATATCGGAAAAAGACTTCTTCCTGTTTTGCTGGAGAAAGGACACGAGGTAATTTGCTGCGTGCGCGACCGGCAACGATTCGATGTTTCAGCGTATAAAACAGAAAACCTGAAAATTATTGAGGTAGATTTTCTAAGTGCTGAAACTCTGGTCAAAATTCCGGATGACATTGATGCAGCATATTTCCTCATTCACTCCATGTCGGCTTCAACCGGCGATTTTGAAAAACTGGAAGCCACTGCGGCAGAGAATTTTAAAACCCGCATGGAGCAAACCAAAGCCAAACAGGTGATTTACCTGAGCGGAATTATCAACGAAGGAAAACTCTCGAAACACCTCAGCTCCAGAAAGCGGGTGGAAGAAATCCTGGCGTCGGGAAATTACAACCTGACCACTCTGCGAGCCGGAATTATTGTTGGTTCGGGCAGTGCATCTTTTGAAATCATTCGCGACCTGGTGGAAAAATTACCGGTAATGATTGCCCCGAAATGGCTCAAAACCAAAACGCAGCCCATTGCCATACGCAATGTCATTGAATTTCTTACGGGTGTTTTACTGAACGAACAAACCTATAACCAAAGTTTCGATATTGGCGGACCGGAAGTTCTGACTTACAAGGAGATGCTGCTTCAGTTTGCCAAGGTTCGAAAACTGGAACGCACCATCATTTCTGTTCCGGTAATGACTCCCAAACTTTCGTCTTACTGGCTTTATTTTGTCACATCAACCTCATACAAGCTGGCCGTAAACCTGGTAAACAGCATGAAAGTGGAAGTGATTGCCCGCAAGAACGATTTGCACCAAAAGCTGGACATAAATTTACTTTCGTATGAAGAAGCGGTACGTATAGCGTTCGACCAGATTGCCCAGCAGGAAGTCATTTCAAGCTGGACCGACGCGCTCTCTACAGGAAACTTGATAAAAGGAATCTCGCAACTGATTGAAGTTCCGGTTTACGGTTGTTATCAGGACAAGCGAAAAATAAACGTAAGGGACGAGAGTAAAACGTTAAGCAGAATATGGTCGATTGGTGGCGAAAGCGGTTGGTATTATGCCAATGCACTTTGGAGGTTGCGAGGTTTTACAGATAAACTGGCAGGCGGAGTTGGCTTGCGAAGAGGCCGCAAAAATCCGAAAGAAATTACCACAGGTGAAACACTCGATTTTTGGCGGGTAATTTATGCCAACCGGTCCGAAAAACGGTTGCTGCTTTATGCTGAAATGAAGCTTCCGGGCGAGGCCTGGCTTGAGTTTAAAATTGAAACCGGCACTTTACATCAAACAGCTACATTTCGTCCATTAGGCCTTTTGGGAAGAATTTACTGGCACGCAGTTATGCCGTTTCACGGAATTATTTTTAAAGGGATGATTAAAAAATTGGCACAATAAAATATGGGATTTTATCAATTGCACAAAACGCAAAAAATTCCGGCTTCGGTGGAAAAAGCCTGGGATTTTATTTCATCGCCGGCCAACCTGAAAAAAATTACACCGGCCTATATGGGATTCGACATTACCAGCAAAAACCTTTCTGAAAAAATGTACCCTGGAATGATCATCAGTTATAAAGTGAGTCCGGTTTTGGGCATTAAAACCACCTGGGTTACTGAAATCACACATGTGAAAGACGGGGATTATTTTGTGGATGAACAGCGTGTTGGCCCCTATTCCATGTGGCATCACGAGCATAAAATCGAATCCATTCCGGGCGGTGTACTCATGACCGACATTGTTTCGTACAAACCGCCGTTTGGTTTTTTGGGCTCAATTGCAAACACACTCCTCATTAAAAGCAAGTTGAAAGAAATTTTCGATTTCCGTACCAAAGCCGTTGAAGAAATATTCGGGAAATGGGAGGAATTTAATACTATTTCTTAAAAATGAAATAAACGGCAAGAATTAAAAATCCAAAACCAATGAGGTGATTAATCCTGAAAGTTTCATTTTTGAAAAACAACAGGGTAAAACCCATAAAAACGACCAGTGTTATTACCTCCTGAAGCACCTTCAACTCCACCAGCGAAAAAGGACCGCCATTTTCCCTGAAACCGATGCGGTTGGCCGGCACCTGAAAAAAGTACTCGAACAAAGCAATTCCCCAGCTGATTAAAACCACCGCTATCAGCGGCAACGCCTCAAACCATTTAATTTCCTTAAATTTCAAATGGCCGTACCAGGCAAACGTCATAAACGTATTAGACAATACAAGCAAAACAATGGTATAGAGCGATTTCATAGTTATTCTCAATAAAATCAAATTGCAGAAAAAATTGTGCAATAGTAATTCAAATTCTGCATAAATGATTCCGGCACTATGAAAAAATTTCAAAATCTGATTTTAACAATACAGGAAAAATCTCATGTCGCTTTTCTTCAAAATCTGTTTTAAATATTAAAACCCATTCCCCAATTTTTTCTACCTTTATACAAACCAAAAAAATAAAGTTATGCCTAAAATCAGCCGACTTGACGCGTTACGTTACCACGAAAAAGACCGCCCGGGAAAAATTGAAGTAGTGCCAACCAAGCCGCACAACACGCAATACGACCTTTCGCTGGCCTACACTCCAGGCGTAGCACAACCGTGTATTGAGATTGAAAAAAATCCGGAAAATGTTTACAGGTACACAACCAAAGGCAATCTGGTTGCTGTTATTTCAAACGGTACGGCAGTTTTGGGTCTGGGCTATATCGGTCCTATGGCCGGTAAGCCGGTGATGGAAGGGAAAGGCCTGCTTTTCAAAATTTTTGCCGATGTGGATGTGTTCGACATTGAAGTGGCTGAAAAAGATCCGAAAAAATTTATCGAGGTGGTAAAAGCCATTTCTCCCACATTTGGAGGGATCAATCTCGAAGACATAAAAGCTCCCGAGTGTTTTGAAATTGAAGAGACACTCAAAAAAGAGCTCGATATTCCGGTATTTCATGATGACCAGCACGGAACAGCCATTATTACAAGCGCTGCCCTGATGAATTGCCTGGAACTGGTTGGAAAAGACATTCAAAAAATAAAAGTATTTGTGAGTGGGGCCGGTGCTGCCGGATGCGCCTGTGCCAAAATGTTTGTAAGCATCGGCGTAAATCCGGAGAATCTGATTATGTATGACATCAATGGGGTTCTTACCAGTGACAGAAAAGATTTGTCGTGCGGGAACAGGCAGTTTGCAACCGGCAAAAACATTCGTACAATTGAGGAAGGAATAAAAGGTGCCGATGTATTTCTGGGAGTTTCGGCCGGAGGGATTTTAACAAAGGCCATGCTAAAAACGATGGCCAAAAACCCCATTGTGTTTGCCCTTGCCAATCCTGTGCCCGAAATTTCGTACGAGGATGCCATTGCCGCCCGCAAAGATATAATTATTGCCACCGGACGGAGCGATTACCCAAACCAGGTGAATAATGTGCTGGGATTTCCCTTCATTTTCCGCGGGGCATTGGATGTTAGAGCAACCCAGATTAACGAAGAAATGAAAATTGCAGCAGCAAAAGCCATTGCCGGACTGGCAAAAGACTATGTACCTGAAATTGTAGCCCGGGCTTACAACAAGCAAAACATCATTTTTGGCCGCGATTACATTATTCCCAAACCGCTCGATCCACGCCTGATTACAACCGTTTCAAAAGCAGTTGCCAAAGCAGCAATAAAATCCGGAGTGGCACGGAAGCCTGTTAAAAACTGGACCGTATATGAGCAGGAACTCATAAACCGGATGGGAATCAACAGCAAACTCGTTATGGCCATTCGCAACAAGGCACGTCAAAAACCAAAACGAGTTGTATTTGCCGAAGGAAATAATTTTAAAGTGCTTAAAGCTGCGCAGTTTGTCATTCGTGAAAAAATTGCACACCCCATACTTCTGGGAGACGAGGAAAAAATTAAAATGCTGATAAAAGAAAACCAGCTTGAACTGGAGCACATCCCAATCATCGACACGTATAAGTCGATAACCGAAGAAAAAAGACATAAACTGGCCAAAGTCCTTTACGAAAAAAGAAAACGGAAGGGAATGACTTACGATGAAGCGGTTGAAAAAACCTATAACCGCGATTACTTTGGAGCGTTGATGGTGGAAACCGGAGAAGCCGATGCCTTTATTTCAGGCTTTTCAAGAAAATATGCCGATACCATTCGCCCGGCTTTGCAGGTAGTTGGAGTGAATGAGGAGTTTAACCACATTGCTGGTATGTATATTATGATAACTAAGCATGGACCTGTTTTTCTGGCGGATACCACTGTAAACATGGATCCTACTGCACAAACGTTAGTGGACACAACCATTTTAACTGCCAACGAGGTAAAGCGCTTCAACATTGAGCCAAAAATTGCACTGCTCTCCTATTCCAACTTCGGCGCATTCAAAGGCCTGGGAAGTCCCGTGAGGGTGAAGGAGGCGGTTGCCATTTTGCACGAAAAATACCCCGATTTGATGGTGGACGGCGAAATGCAGGCCAATTATGCCCTGAACGGGAAACTGCGCTACAAGCGGTATCCGTTCAACAAGCTGGGCGATATGGATGCCAATACGCTAATATTTCCTAACCTGAGTTCAGGAAATATTACATATAAGGTTTTACAATCACTCGGGGCTTCAGAGGCAATCGGACCTGTTTTAATGGGAATGAAAAAACCGATACACATTTTGCAGCGCGACAGTTCGGTACGCGAAATTATAAATATGGTGGCCATTGCTGTGGTTGATGCGCAATCGGTACCCGATGAGTAAATAACCATCCCTAAGGGTTACACAATTCCCTTAGGGTGTCATTCTTTAGTTGCCGCCAAACACAAAACCCTTAGGGCTAAATAGTTATATCAAAATTTTCGGGTTAAAAAAGAAAATCCCTAAGGGAGTTGCACAACCCTTGGGGATTTTTCTTCCACAAACTCCAGCCGTTTCTACTGGTATGTTTTACCCGTTCTGCACACATTTCCAGCGCATTCCACTTCACGGCTTGTTTTAATTCCCTTCCACTTTTGGGGTGACAATATCCGATGAGAAAGGCAGCAGGTGGTAGTAACAAGCGTTTCAACTGGTGAAATATTGGTCACTTCTACAGGATTAAAATTGTTTCTCTTCAAGGGATTCCCGATCCTTATCAGCAGAACTCGCATCCGCCAGCCGGCAGATAATCATTCCTTCAAATGAAAACTTTTTTCAAACCCGTTTCTTTTCAGATTTTTCGCGTTACTTTTGAGAATCGAAAAAAGAGAACATGAACATTGAAAAATATCCGTCGAAACTGCTGGAAAATGCGGTGAATGAATTTTCAAAACTGCCGGGGATTGGCCGGAAAAGTGCCCTGCGTATGGTTTTGCACCTGCTCAGGCAAAATAAGGAGTCAGTTACCGCGTTTGGCGAAAGCCTGATTCAGCTGCGCAACGAAATCAAACACTGCAAGGTTTGTCACAACATTTCCGATACTGAAATCTGCCAGCTTTGCGCCAACCCGGCCCGCAACAACTCGGTAATTTGCGTGGTGGAAAACATCCGCGATGTGATGCTGGTTGAAAATACGCACCAGTACAACGGATTGTATCACGTGCTGGGCGGCATCATTTCGCCCATGGACGGAATCGGCCCCAACGAACTGGAAATCAACTCTCTTATTGAAAGAGCAAGCCAACCCGATGTGATTGAAATTATTCTTGCACTACCAACTACTATGGAAGGTGATACCACCAACTTCTACATTTTCCGCAAACTAAAAGACAAGCCGGTGCGGGTTACCACACTGGCGCGCGGCCTGGCAGTGGGCGATGACCTGGAATATACCGATGAAATTACGTTGGGAAGGTCGCTGGTAAACCGGGTGCTGTACGAAAATTCGGTGGGAAAATAATCCGGCACAAAAATCAGAATTCCTTCTGTTTTCCGTTATCCAATGGAAATGCTACATTTGAAACTTTAAAGCCAGGCTGAATAAATGGAACTTTCGGTAATTATTGTCAACTACAACGTAAAACATTTTTTGGAGCAGTGCCTGCACTCGGTACTAAAAGCTTCAAAAACGATTTCTTCTGAAATTTTTGTGGTTGACAACAATTCGGTGGACGGCTCCACTCAGGTTGTCAAAGAAAAATTTCCGCAGGTTCACCTCATCGAAAACAAGGAGAATGTTGGATTCTCCAAAGCCAACAACCAGGCTGTACGGTTGGCTAAAGGCAAATACATTCTGTTGCTGAATCCGGATACGGTTGTGGAAGAAGACACGTTCACCAAAGTCGTCAAGTTTATGAATGAACACCCCGATGCCGGTGGTTTGGGCGTAAAAATGATTGATGGAAAAGGAAACTTTCTGCCCGAATCGAAACGGGGACTGCCCACGCCGTGGGTTGCCTTTTATAAAATGTTTGGGTTATCGAAACTGTTTCCCAAATCGAAAAAATTCGGAAAATACCACCTCTCCTACCTCGATGAAAATGAAACCCACGAAGTGGAAGTGCTGGCCGGCGCTTTTATGCTGATGCGAAAGGAAACCCTCGACAATGTAGGCCTTCTCGACGAAACGTTTTTTATGTATGGCGAAGACATCGACCTTTCGTACCGGATTACGCAGGGCGGCTACAAAAACTATTATTTCCCCGAAACCACCATCATTCATTACAAAGGTGAAAGCACAAAAAAAGGATCGCTCAATTACGTGAAAGTATTTTACAAGGCGATGATTATTTTCGCGCAGAAGCATTTTTCGGGTGGAAAAGCCGGAGCTTTCTCGGTTTTGCTAAACCTGGCCATCTGGTTCCGGGCGTTGCTTTCGATTTTGAAAAGAATTATCGATCGCATTTTTCTACCGGCACTCGATGCAATATTCATTTTTACGGGATTTCTTCTTCTTACACCCCTGTGGGAAAACATACGTTATGAACCAGGTTATTATCCACCTGATTTTTTGCACCGGGCAGTTCCCGTTTATATCCTTTTCTGGCTGGCAGCTATTCTCTCTTCCGGAGGGTACAAAAAACCGGTGAACCTGCTCCACGTAGCACGGGGAATTTTATGGGGAACCATTGCCATTTTGCTGGTCTATTCGCTGGTTGACGAGGAATACCGGTTTTCAAGAGCATTGATTTTACTGGGTTCAGTTTGGGCCATAATACTGCTCATTGTTTACAGACTGGTATTTCATAAAATGAAGTGGAAAGCATTTGGTCTGGATATTAAACGTTCCAAAAAAATTGCCATTGCCGGACACCCTGCCGAAGCCGTGCGCGTGAGGGAAATCCTTCAGCAAACGCGTATTAAGTCTGAATTTGCAGGTTTTATTTCCATCGACGAATCGGACCGGGGCGAACAATACATCGGCTCGCTGAACCAACTAAATGAGATTGTTCGCATCAACCGCATCGATGAAATTATTTTCTGCGCCGAAAACATCAGTTCGGCTGAAATCATCAGGGCTATGCTGGAACTGACCTCGCTCGACATCGACTTTAAAATTGCCCCGCCCGAGAGTATCAGCATCATTGGCAGTAACTCCATTCACACCGCCGGCGATTTGTATGTGGTGCACATCAATGCCATTACCAAACCGGCCAACCGCAGAAGAAAAAGACTTTTCGATTTTTTCTTAGCACTGATATTCCTTGCACTGAGTCCTTTTCTGGTTTGGTTTTTCAGCAAAAAGGGCCGTTTCCTGAAACATTCCCGGCAGGTTCTGGCCGGAAAAAAATCGTGGGTGGGTTATGTTGAACCGTCAGAAAACCAGTCTGAACTGCCAACTTTAAAACCGGGCATTCTTTCTCCTGCAGACATATTTGAAAACCCAACATCAGATATTTCTAAAAGCAACCGGCTCAATGTGCTGTACGCCCGTAATTACAGTGTATTTACCGACGCCGAAATTTTAATGAAAGGCTGGAGAAATTTAGGAAAGTAAATATCACTTAAATTCACTAACTTGCCTAATTGAAAACAAAAGTAAACATCCATGAATGTTGTAAATTATACCGAATTAAAAAAAGATTTAAAAGTACATTTGAAAAAAGTATATGACGACCAGGACATTTTGATTGTTCACAGACCCAAAGGTAAAAGTGTGGTAATTCTGACACTGGATGAATACAATTCGTTTGCAGAAACCAAATACCTTTTAAGTACTCCAAAAAGTGCTGAACATTTGGCAAAAAGCATAAAAAATGTTGAAGAAGGTTTAACTCGGAAAGTGTCAATGGAAGAATTGAAAAGTTTTGAAACAAAGGAATGACAGTACAACTGCTTCACCACGGAAAAATAATCCTCCGCCCGTTGGAACCCGACGATGTTGAACTGCTGTACCGGTGGGAAAACAACATGGAAATCTGGGACCTGAGCAACACCCATACTCCGTTTTCCAAATATGTGCTGGCCGAATACATCAAAAATTCAGTAAAAGATATTTACGAAACCAAACAGTTGCGCCTCATTATCGAAAACTGGGAAAGACGACCCGTGGGTGCAGTCGATTTGTTCGATTTCGACCCCTATCACCAACGGGCCGGCGTAGGTATTTTAATTCACGACACCGAAGACCGCAATCGCGGATATGCTTCAGATGCACTTGAAGCCCTTTCAGAATATGCCGTTCATGCGCTCGGTCTGAAACAGTTTTATGCCAATATTGCAGCCGACAACCTGCAAAGCATTCGGCTGTTTGAAAAAGCGGGTTTCGTTCAGGTTGGCATAAAAAAAGACTGGATGAAAACCTTTTCCGGCTGGAAGGATGAAATTATGTTTCAAAAAATATTGGTTTGAAAAAAAATGGTTTTGCTACTATTGTGAATATTAAAATCATGAAATGTTATTCCATTATTGCCTGTATTTTGCTGGTATTTTTAATATCCTGTGCTGAGAATAGAGAAACGAATAACAGTTTTTCTGCCCAATTCGACCAACTAAAACCTGGGAAACTAACTGATCGTCAAACGAAAAAAGTCTGGCCTGGCGCACGACTTGAATGCGGCAAAAAGGACTTCCTGTTTTATAAACTTGGAATTACTCCTCATCCCCACTTCATTGCACAGGAAAAGGGCAACAACTATTTAAAAGTACTGATCCCCGGGAAGCACTATGGCCCAATTACAGGCGCCCAATGGGAAATTCCACTGGCCCCCCAGGACGAATATTTTTTTAGTTATCGTGTGAAATTTGATTCCGGTTTTGAATTTGTGAAGGGAGGAAAACTTCCGGGGCTG
This sequence comes from uncultured Mariniphaga sp., assembly GCA_964559175.1. GTDB lineage: Bacteria > Bacteroidota > Bacteroidia > Bacteroidales > Prolixibacteraceae > Mariniphaga. Next base: position 11,821 of record CAZLGT010000061.1, read on the forward strand.
GCAGGCGGGAGGGTAAAAGCCGGACGTATTCCCAACGGTTACGACGGATGGAGCGCCCGAATGATGTACTGGGAAAAAGGAGAGTTAAGTTTCTACCTTTATTTCCCCAACCAGTCAACAAGATGGGGAGAACGCTTTTATCTGAAAAACCAGCAGAACGATACCCTGCAAATAGACAAAGGAAGCTGGCACCAGGTTACCCAACACGTAAAACTGAATACTCCGGGCAAAAACGATGGAATTCTGCAAGCCTGGTTCGACGGGAAAGAAGCTTTTTATTCAGATACCATCCTTTTCAGAAAAAGTGAAGAAATTAAAACAGACCGGATTTCTTACAGTGTTTTTATGGGAGGGGATGACCTGAGCTGGGCTCCTGCAAATGATCAATACATTTATTTTGATGATTTTCGTGTTTCAACTCAATTACATAATCCCTGACCGATGCTTTTTAATTCGATAGAATTTGTCCTTTTTTTTCCCGTTGTCCTACTTTTGTATTGGAGGCTTTTTAACCGGAAATCGGTTGAACTGCGAAATGCATTCCTGCTGACTTCCAGCTATGTTTTTTACGGGTGGTGGGACTACCGGTTCCTGGGATTAATTCTTTTAAGCTCTGTGGTTGACTTTTGGTGCGGAAAAAAAATCTTTCAGGCCCAAACGAAAAAACAGAAGAGCCACTTTTTAATTCTTAGTTTACTCGTAAACCTCGGCGTACTCTTCTTTTTCAAATATTTCGGTTTTTTTGCCGATGAACTTATTGCACGGTTCAATGCCTGGGGCTATGCTATTCACCCGGTTTCGTTAAATATCATTTTACCTGTTGGAATTAGTTTCTACACATTCCAAACTCTCAGCTACACCATCGACATTTACCGCGAGCGGTTAAAACCCACCAGCAACAGGCTGGCATTTTTTACTTTCGTTGGTTTTTTTCCTCAACTTGTTGCAGGGCCAATTGAACGAGCCAAAAATCTTCTGCCACAATTTAGTTCGTTAAAAACGTTTGATTACGAAAGGGCTGCCAACGGTTTTCGCCAGTTGCTGTGGGGCTTTTTTGCCAAAATCGCAGTGGCCGACTCAGTGGCCCCGATAGTCGATAACATTTTTGCACATTCTGAAACAGCCGATGCCGCATCGTTGGCATTGGGAGCTGTTCTTTTTTCCATCCAGATATTTGGCGATTTTGCAGGTTATTCCAACATTGCTATCGGGTTGGCAGCCATGCTGGGTTTCGACCTGATGCAGAACTTCAACAATCCCTATTTCTCGCGAAACATCCGCGAATTCTGGTCGCGTTGGCATATAAGCCTCTCTTCATGGTTTCGGGATTACGTTTACATTCCATTGGGCGGAAACCGTTGTTCCAAATTCAGGCGCTCAATGAATATTATGGCGACTTTTATCCTAAGCGGTTTGTGGCACGGGGCCAACTGGACATTTATAATTTGGGGAGCAATACACGGATTGTTTTATCTGGTTACACAACCGTTTTCTGTAAAAAACCAATCAGATGAAATCCGATTCAATCAATGGCTCTCTATTGCCGGCACCTTCATACTGGTTACTATCGCTTTTATTTTTTTCAGGGCCGAAAATGTTTCACAGGCCGGAAATATTCTAATGCGTATAGGAGGATTGGCAAATGGCCAAACTATACTTCAGCTAATAAGTATCACCAAAATTTTACCGGCAATCGTTTTTTCTGTTATGTTGATTGCAACTGAATGGTTACAAAGAACAAGGAAGCACGGGCTTGATATTGCTTTCGTAAAACCAGCGATAAGATACGTCATTTACTACTTTATAATTTTTGCTATTCTGTTTTCGTTTCAAACCGACCGGATTTTCATTTATTTTCAATTTTAACACATGAAACTTTTTTCGCGCATACTATCGATCCTGATTTTTCCCCTGTTACTCATCGGAACTACAAATTACCTGATTGATCCGGATTATACCTTACGGAAAGATTACATCCCGGAATCAGCATCAGCTCTGGCAAAAGAGAAATTACTGAGTGGCCCGGTTAATGCAAACGGGCGGCTTCTTAAAAAAGAATGGATAAAACAACTGCCACACCATCCGGAGGTCCTCGTTTTAGGTTCCAGCCGGACGATGGGGGTTACACAGGAAATGTTTGCAGAGAAGATGGTTTTCAATGCTTCTGTTTCCAATTGTACATTCCAGGATATGTATGCTTTTATCGATTTAATCGAAGAAAAACAGGACAGACTTCCATCCGAAATAATCATATGCTGCGACCAGTGGCTTTTCGGTAATTCTTTCAAGGAAAAACGCTGGCTTTACAATCGCGAAAACTTTATAACTGCACTCAAAAAATCCGGCAAAATATCACCCCGTAAATTTTCCAGGAAATGGAATCTTCAAAAAGAATGGATAAAAGAGCTTTTTTCTGTGAGGTACCTCATGCGCTCGCTTAAACAATTTGGAAAAACGGAAAAATTTGAAATTCACGACACTGTCCTTCCCGGGAAAAGCATGTTACTTCCCGACGGATCGCGTTTGTTGCCTTCGGAAGTATCAAACGCAAGTCCCGAAGAAGCTGCCAAATTGGCGAAAAACTATTTTTATTCCAGCCACGATGAAATGTTTAGCCAGTTAGATCCGCTGCAATGCCGGTTATTTGAAAATCTCATCTGTTATCTGCAGAAAAAGAACTGCAAAATTACCCTGTTTATTCCTCCCTATCACCCTTTAACCTGGCAATTATTGCATCAATCTGAAAACCATACCGGCATTTTTAAAGTAGATGATTACCTGCAAAATATTGCAGTAAAAAATAAGATCAAACTCGTTGGCGCAACTAATCCTTTGCTTTTAGATCTTACCCCTGGCAATTTTTACGATGGTGTTCACTTAAAAACAGAAGCACTTTCGCCATTTTTTTGTTCCGGTCTGTTTTCAAATTAATAAATTCAAAATTCCGGTACTTCTTTCAAAAACCGGTAACTGTTTGCTTCGTAATCAATCTCGCATACAAAATGCTTTATTCCATTTGAAACCACTACCCTTTCCACTTTCAGCGCCATGTTGTAGCGCACCACCTGGTCGAAGGTTTCCTGAGAAATTTTTACGCCGGGCGCTTTGAATTCTGCAATGAGCAAAGGCTGGCCGTTTCGGCGGTAAACCAGTAAATCGAACCGAAAAAGTTTTCCGTTCAGTGTAATTTGTTTCTCCACCGCCATCAACGATTCCGGGTATTTTTTTTCTTCGATAAGATAACGCATAAAATGTTGCCGAACCCACTCCTCGGGAGTCAGCAAAACAAACCGCTTGCGCACCGAATCGAAAATATATTTTTTCGTTCCTTCGGTTTTTATTCTGAAATCGTAAACTGGTAAATTTAATTCCTGCATCGGCGTTTTTCAATTCTTTACTTTAAAACAAATATTGCAGGCCAGCCGGAAAAATGTACTTTTGTGTTGGCCTGATATTTTGAACAAAATAAACGATTCTGGTGTAATTTAAGGAAATGAAAACAAAAAAAGAAATTGTAGATAACTGGCTTCCGCGCTATACGGGAAAAAAGCTGGAAGATTTTGGTGAATACATTCTGCTCACCAACTTTGCCAATTACGTAGAAAAATTTTCGCTGCGGTTTGAAGTGCCCATTGTGGGTAGCGATAAAAACATGCCAAACGCCACTGCAGAAGGAATTACCATCATCAATTTTGGCATGGGAAGTCCCAACGCAGCAACCGTTATGGATTTGCTTAGTGCCTTGAAACCCAAAGGAGTGTTGTTCCTCGGCAAATGTGGCGGACTGAAAAAGAAAAACCAGTTAGGCGATTTTATCCTGCCCATTGCAGCCATCCGCAACGAAGGAACATCGTCAGACTACATGCCGGCCGAAGTACCTGCCCTGCCTGCATTTAACATTCAGCGGGCGGTTTCACACGTATTGCGGAACACTGGTCACGATTACTGGACAGGTGTAGCTTACACAACCAATCGCCGGGTGTGGGAATACGACGAAAAGTTTAAAAAATACCTGACCAAAACCCGGGCTATTGCCATCGATATGGAAACAGCAACACTATTTACCGTGGGTTTTGCCAATAAAATTCCAATCGGGGCACTGCTTCTGGTTTCTGACCAGCCCATGATTTCGGCGGGTGTAAAAACCAGCGATAGCGATAAGCTGGTTACCCTGAAATATGTGGATGTGCACATTCAGGCCGGCATCGATGCACTGCTCGAAATCAAAAACAACGGACTTTCAGTTAAACACTTAAAATTCTGATATGGAATTTGAAGCCATCATGCAAAACCTGAAAAAAAAGGTTTACCATCCCATCTATTTGCTTCAGGGTGAAGAACCCTATTTTATCGACCAGGTTTCAAACTATATAGAAAAAAATGTGCTTCCCGAATCCGAAAAAGGATTTAACCAAACCATTTTTTACGGGAAAGACACCGAAGAACAGACCATTGCAGAAACTTCGTGGCGCTACCCGATGATGACAGAAAAACAGGTTGTTATTGTAAAAGAAGCACAGAGCCTGAAAAAAATTGAAAACCTGGCCCCGTATGCCGAACGGCCTATGTCCTCAACCATTCTGGTACTCAATTACAAATACAAAAACCTGGATGCCCGCACCAAACTTTACAAAGCCATCAAATCGAAAGGTGTAATCTTAACCACAAAAAAACTGTACGAAAATAAAGTACCGGCATGGATCGATAATTACCTGAAACAACATAATTACACGATTACTCCCCAGGCTTGTCAGATTTTAACCGATTCGCTGGGTACCGGACTCAGTAAAATAGCCAATGAGCTTAATAAACTGGTGATTGCTGTAAAAGACACCAACCGGATTACACCTGAGCACATAGAGAAAAACATTGGCCTGAGTAAGGATTTCAATGTGCTTGAACTGCAGGATGCACTGGCTACCAGAAACGTACTTAAAGCCAACAAAATAATAAATTACTTCGGCGCCAATCCGCAGCAACACCCCATACAAATGACCATTGCCACGCTGTTTGGCTATTTCTCCAAAATTTTTGCCTACCATTTTTTAGCAGACAAATCGGAACAGGGCGCCATTAAAACCATGGGCGGTCACCCTTTTTATATCAAAAAAATTATCGCAGCATCGAAAAAATTCAATCCTACAAAGTTGTATGAAATTATGGGCATTTTACGCGAATACGACCTGAAAAGCAAAGGAATGGGAGTTTCTACACTCACCGATCAAGCAGAGCTGCAAAAAGAAATGATTTATAAAATTCTACACTGATGATAACATATATAATAATAGGAATAACCGCCGTTGTGTCGTTTCTGGCGTTTCAGAATGTTTCGCTCATGGAAAAACTCCAGTTCAATGCAGCGCAGGTAGTTCACCGGAAACAATATTACCGGTTAATTTCACATGCGTTTGTACACGTAAGCTGGACCCACCTGATTGTAAACATGCTGGTTCTTTATTTTTTTGGAAGAAATGTGGAAAGCTATTTTGGTTACTTTTTCGGGAATAAAGCTGTTTTCTACTTTATCCTGCTCTATTTGGGCGGAATGCTTGCTTCCAATATCTGGAGTCTGATTAAGCACCAAAACGATTATTATTACAATGCTGTGGGTGCTTCCGGAGCGGTGTCGGCAGTGCTTTTCACCTTCATTTTTCTCGATCCGTGGGAAATGCTGTATCTGTTTGCAATCATTCCTATTCCGGGAATCGTTTTCGGGGTAGGTTACCTCATCTATTCCTATCAGATGGGCAAACGCAAATCAGACAATGTGGCCCACGATGCACACTTTCTGGGAGCAGTATTCGGCTTTATTTTTCCTATTATTTTGCGACCATCGCTTTTCAGCCGATTTATCGAACTTTTACCCAACTTTTGAAACCATGAAGATTGAAGCAACCACACCGGAACAATACATCGAACAACTCCCCGACGACAGAAAGGAAGCCATTTCAAAACTCAGAAAAGTTATCCTTGAAAATCTTCCCGAAGGATTTAAGGAAGAAATGAGCTATGGAATGATTGGTTATGTGGTGCCAAAATCAATTTATCCTGAAGGTTACCATGCCAATCCTGAATTGCCGCTTCCGTTCATAAATATTGCTTCCCAAAAAAATCACATTGCGGTTTATCATTTAGGAATTTATGCCGATAAAAATCTGATGGATTGGTTCGTTCAGGAGTATCCAAAACACAGCTCAAAAAAGTTGGATATGGGCAAAAGCTGCCTGCGGTTTAAAAAGACGGAAGAAATTCCTTATGAACTGATTGGCCAACTGGCAGGTAAAATGACCGTGGAAGAGTGGATTGAAAATTATGAGAAAAATTTGAAACGACAAACCAGTCTCTGAAACCTGTTCAAAATCTCTGAAATCCAATGCCGGACAAACTGAAAAAATGGACAACTACGAACAACCTCGAAATTTTGCAGGTTTTCAGCGGAAGAAGCAACGTTTATTTTGTGTGGAATGGTGCAAAAGGTCTTTTAGTTGATACCGGTACAATATCATCATGGGAAAAATTAAACAAAAACCTTCAATGGTTAAAAGATGAAGGAAAAACCATCAATTTTCTGGCACTTACCCACACGCACTATGACCACTGCCAGAATGCTGCAGCAATTCAAGAGCAGGAAAACTGTAAAATTCTGGTAAGCGAAAAAGAAACAGAACTTTGCAGAACCGGATTTACGCCGCTGCCCTCCGGAACTTCCGGATTCTCTCGCATTGTTGTTGGGCTGGGAAAACGGCTTAACAAAAAACAATTCAGCTACAAACCCTTCAAGCCGGATGTTATCATTGAAAATGAATTGGAATTGCAGGAATTCGGCGGACTGGTTCGCATCATTTCAACGCCCGGCCATACAGAAGGTTCTTTAAGTATTTTGGTTGACAACGAAATTGCTTTGGTTGGCGACACACTTTTTGATATTTTCAGAAATTCGGTTTTCCCCCCTTTTGCCAACAATGTTCCTGAACTGATTAAAAGCTGGGAAAAACTTTTAAACACCGGATTCCGGATGTTTTTACCGGGGCATGGCAGAGAAATTTCACAAAAATTGCTGAAGATTGAATATCGAAAATACAAGCAAAAACTGAAAAAGATCCACTAAGACGTTAACATATTTTGAAATTTCATGAGATTGTGGCATTTTTAGGGTGAACTCAAAAAAAAAATCAAGGAAAGCAAGATATGACTTCATTCAAACAAAAAATAAAAAAAGAAACCGCGCATATTCTGGGAAACACAACCTCTCTGAAAAATGAAATATTAACTGAAGAAGAAATTATTCACCTGCCTGCACCAGTTCAAAAGTGGCTGAACGTTTCGGGAGCAGTTGGCAAAGAAAAAGCCCGGACAGTTGCATTAAAACAAAGTTTTTTGATGAAACTGAAACCGGAACAAAAAAAATGGAAACATGCTGTAGCACAACAATTTTTTAATGCCGAAAACCCGGCTTTTATCTGGACGGTTCGTTTGAAAATGGCGCCCTTTGTTTCGGTGCTCGGGCGCGACAAATTTATTGACGGCAAAGGCGAAATGCAAATGACGTTGAACGGACTTCTCAACCTCGGAAAAGAAACCAGCGAAAAAATAGACGAAGGCACATTGCAGCGCTACCTTGGCGAAACCATTTGGTTTCCATCAGGAATGGCAAATCCTCACATTTCATGGGAAGAATTGGACGCACATTCCGCAAATGCAACCATGAATTTCAAGGGAACAACCGGTTCGGGCACTTTTTATTTCAATAAGGAAGGATTTTTTGAAAAATTTATTGCCCTCCGTTATATGGGAAATACGCCCGATGCCAAACGCTACGAATGGGTTATCACAGCACAGAAACATGCTGAATTTAACGGCGTCATCATTCCATCGAAACTGAAAGCAACCTGGATGTTGGAATCCGGTCCGTGGAACTGGGCCAATCTGGAAATTACTGAAATCCAATATAATATTTCCAATGAAAACTTAGATCTACTCTAAAAAACCACAGTTTTTTCCATGAATTGCAATTCCATCTAAATTAAAACTACCAACAGGAAAAAACCAAATGGAATATGGAATAAAGAATGTCGCATTTTTCCAATTTTGATTGGCTCACGGGAAATATTTTTGTCGGGTCAAATCAAAGTCAAATTTTTAAAATTTCAGAAAATGGAAAAACTTATTTCATGGGTGGAAATCCCGGCAGAAAATTTCGAACGTGCAGTAAATTTTTACAACTCCGTTTTTAACCTCGGTTTGAAGGGAATGGATTTCGGTAAAGAAAAAATGGCCTGTTTCCCTTCCGGCGAAGGCGCCATTTCGTTTGCACCTGGTTTTAAACCATCGAAAGACGGCGTGATTGTTAGCCTGAACACTGGAAAAAATCTGGAGGCCACACTCGAAAAAATAGTTAAAAATGGTGGTTCAGTGGTTCAGCCCAAAACAAAAATCGAAGCCGAAGGGCGCGGTTGGTTTGCCCTGTTCACCGATTCCGAAGGCAACCGAATGGGGCTTTACGGGGACGAGTAAATTATGAGTTTACAGACAGCATATCCCTCTCCTTCCCTGGCCCCCTTCGTAAAAAAATACTGGGCTTTGGAGAACTGTTTGCCGGCAGGCGAAAAGCACATTCAGCGCATTGTGCCCAGCGGCCTGCCGGAACTCATATTTTACTTTGAACACCGGCCAAAAACCGTTGGAAATAAAAAGTCAATTCCGGAAAACACTTGTATCTCCGGGCAGCAAAAAGGATTTTACGATTTGGAGGTTTCCGGTAAACTTTCCCTTTTTTCCATCTTGTTTCAGCCACACGGGGCATCTCTATTTTTTGACATTCCCGTAAATGAGTTGTTCGCTCAAAATGTACCTTTGAAATTTATTGTAAAAAGTGAAGCTCCAGAGCTGGAATCAAAGCTATCAGCAGCAGAAACGTTTCTGGAAAAAGTTTCGGTAGCTGAAAAATTTTTGTTAAAAAGGCTGACTAAAAACTACAAACACCACGAATTCAGCAGAATAAATTCCTGTCTTTCGGAAATTAATCGCACGAAAGGACTGGTTTCACCGGAAAGGTTATCGGCACTAACCTGCCTGAGCCGCAAACAGTTTGAACGAAATTTCTCTGCATTTGTGGGAACTTCGCCAAGGCAATTTCTGAAAACAGTCCGATTTCAAAATGCGCTGCACACCAAATTCAATCAGAAATCGGTTTCCCTCACCCAACTTGCCTGCGATTGCGGATACTACGACCAGTCGCACATGATAAACGATTTTAAAAGCCTTTCCGGCTTTACTCCCGGCGAATATTTTGCCTGCTGCGAGCCGTATTCCGATTATTTTGAATAATCAAAAATGAAAGAATTGCCGAATAACAAATGTTTCCCATCTTCGTCAGACAAAATCAGCGATAAACAACAACAAAACTGAAGCCCAAAAGGCAAATTTATGAACCACAAATTATTCATTATCATTATTCCAACTAATTATTTGCCCATAACTACAGTCGCTCAGAGAACCCACAAATCCGGCCTTGATTTTAAAGATTCCGTTTTTCCTGAAGAAGAAAAAGGTACAGATTTTTATTTTCTGTTCTTCACCCATTTCTCCAGCCACTGGTCCTGTTCCCACAATACATGCAAAATGGATTCGCGCGCTGCGTAACCGTGACTTTCCTTTGGAAGAAAAACCAGCCTTGATGTGGCGCCCAGTCCTTTCAATGCATTGAAATAGCGTTCGCTTTGCAGCGGATAGGTTCCCGAGTTGTTGTCGTCTTCGCCGTGAATGAGCAGCAGCGGGGTTTTCATTTTGTCGGCATGCATAAACGGCGACATGCCATTGTAAACATCCGGCGCTTCCCAGTATGAACGTTCTTCGCTTTGAAAACCAAAGGGAGTAAGTGTGCGATTGTAGGCGCCGCTCCGGGCAATACCGGCTGCGAATATATCGGAATGTGAAAGCAGGTTGGCCGTCATAAACGCGCCGTAAGAGTGTCCGCCCACAGCAACCCGGTTCCGGTCGATGTATCCCATTGCATCAACTGCATCGATGGCTGCTTTACCATTGGCAACCAGTTGTTCGCGGAACGTATCGTTAGGCTCTTCATCGCCTTCTCCAATGATGGGAAATGCAGTATTGTCGAGAATGACATAACCACGCGTTACCCAAAATATGGGCGATCCATAATTGGGAGCTGTAAACTGGTGTGGCGATGAAGTTACCTGACCCGCACTGGCAGCATCTTTAAATTCACGGGGATAAGCCCACAGCACCATCGGCAGTTTTTCTTTCTTTTCCATGTCGTAACCGGCAGGCAGATATAGAGTTGCCGAAAGTTCCACACCATCCTCGCGCTGATAAGTAATCAGCTCTTTATGAACTCCTTCGAGACTTTCAAACGGGTTCGGAAAAAAGGTAATCTGCTGCGGTGCAATCCTTCTTTTGATATTCCGGATAAAATAATTCGGAAAAACATTGTTTGATTCAACGCGGGTTAAAAGTACCCCGATATTGGGATCAATCACTTTTACAATCTGTTCCAGTGTCTCAACGCCATCGGCGCGCCACAGTTCTTTCTCCTCCTTTGTTTTCAGGTCAAATTCCCTGAAAAAGGGTCGCGGACCGTCTTCGGAATGCCCCGTCCCGGTTAAATACAACGTATTTTTATTGATGACGAGTGTATTCTCGCCCCATTCATTTTTATCGGTTAAAAACGAACCGGGATCGTTGTAGTTATCCTGGTAATTGCGATCGAACAAGATTTCGGGTTGCCGGCTCGCATCCGATGGATTAAACAGATAAGTTTTGGTATTTCGCGTGTTCCACCAGCGGTCGAAGGCAATGGCAGTTTGGTCGTTTCCCCATAAAATTCCGGCAAATCGTTGAATGGTTTTCAGCATTGACTTTGGTTCTTTGTTAAACGGCGCCTCCCATTCAAACACCTCGTCGCGGAAATCTGTTTCAACAGCCGGATCGCCTTCGTCCAGCGCTTCAACATAATAAATCGTTGCCGGTTTGTCGTTTCTCCAGTTGATGTTTCGCATTCCCTTTTGAGTTGCCATAAATCCTTTGGGCATTTCTTCCAAAAGCGGCGACTCCAAAAGCACTTTTACTTCATTTCCCTTTTTGTCGTAAATAACAGTTTTTGAGGGAAACCGGGAATAGGGAACCAGGTATGAAAACGGTTTTTCGAGTGTTGTAACCAACACAAATTCCCCGTCAGGCGAAATATTTATGCGGGTAATCATGGCGGTTTCTTTCCATTCCGATTTTTCTCCGTTTAAGTTTATTTTGAAAAGGGTGGAACGAACCAGTTGTTCAAAGTTGAACTCATCGGCACGGTCCTGAAGTAAATCCTGGTAAGTCCGGTTTTGTGCCATTTCACCTTCGCTCACCGAAACACGCGGACCGGTTGGTACTGCAGTAGATTTATCGATGAGTGGTTCTTTGTCATCCGGCAACATCTTCACCAAAAAGGATTCGCCATTGGGAAACCAAAAGAACGGACGGCCGGTATTGGCATTTAAAACAGGAGCGGTGAGTTTTCTGGCAGTAGCATTGGCCACGTTCAGTATCCAAAGTTCAACACCGTCTGAGGTTGTATGGGTAAATGCCATTTGCGACTGATCCGGCGACCATGAAAAGGAGGAAAGCCGCGGTTCGGAAGGAAGTCCATTCACTGCAATTTCATCTTTTTCGCCTACTCTCATGAGTGTAATGTTGTTGTAGAAGGTAGTTCGGCTACCAATGTTTGTTACCGGGTTAATACGAAGCCCGGCCAGTCGCATTTCGGTTTCCGACAATTCCACAATGGTTTTGTATTTACTGCGATGTAGCAGAACAATATTTTCATTTTCATCGTCAATAAGTACAGCCGGAGTTTGCGGTACATCGGCCAGTTCCAGAATTTCTTTGGGTGGCTTCTGATAAGTAATATCCACTTGAGCGTTAGATATTCCACACGCGATAAAAAATAAAATAATAACAAATGTTAAGTTCTTCATTTACTAAAAATTTTATGCGATAATTATATATTTATTTTTCAATAATCTCTACAAATCTCTACAAATCTCAATAAATTATTCTTTTACACCAACCTTCTCCCAAACGGGGTTAGTGCCAGTGAGACCATTTTAAAATGTTGTTTACCCCAGGGAATCCCAATAATGGTAATAAATAACAGGATTCCAAACAAAAGGTGTGTCAGGGCAATCCAGATTCCGCCTATTATCAGCCATAAAATATTCATAATTGTGGAAAGGCAGCCCGGTGCATAATCCATATATTCGATTTTCTGACCGAAGGGCCATAAGGCCAGGATTCCCAGCTTAAAGGCCTGAATGCCAAAAGGAATTCCAATGATAGTAACACATAATGCCAGCCCGGCTAAGATGTATTCCAGAAATATGGCAAATCCGCCAAAAATCAGCCAAATGATGTTTCCTAATATTTTCATCTTTATCCTAATTGTATTCAGGTAAAAATAGTTTTAATTTCTGAAAACATGTAGATTTTTTTATGTTTGTAACCTTAGAAAACAATTTGGAGGAGAAGAATGGCGAAAAAATTTAAACCGCTGACATCTGTGCTGGTGAAACCTGCCGGACCGGATTGTAACCTGAACTGTACCTATTGTCATTAAAAAAAGCCCCCCGAAACCGGAAGGCTTTGTATATCATTTTCAAATAAAAACTTTGTTTTACTTTGCATAACTAACCACACGGGTTTCGCGGATAACTGTGATTTTTATCTGTCCCGGGTATGTCATTTCGTCCTGAATGCGTTTCGAAATGTCGTAGGAAAGCTGTTCTGCTTCCTGGTCGCTCATTTTGTCGGAACCCACGATAACACGCAACTCGCGGCCGGCCTGTATGGCGTAGGTTTTGGTGACGCCTGGATACGAAAGCGCCAAATCTTCAAGGTCTTTCAATCGTTTGATGTACGATTCCACTACCTCGCGGCGTGCTCCCGGGCGTGCACCTGAAATGGCATCGCAAACCTGAACGATGGGCGCCATCAGTGTTTCCATCTCAACTTCGTCGTGGTGGGCGCCAATGGCATTGCAGATGTCCGGTTTTTCCTTGTATTTTTCAGCCAGTTTCATCCCGTAAACGGCGTGCGGCAATTCCGGTTCGTCGTCGGGCACTTTGCCAATATCGTGTAACAGTCCGGCACGTTTTGCTTTTTTCGGGTTCAGGCCCAGTTCCGAAGCCATAATGGCACACAAATTGGCCACCTCGCGCGAGTGTTGCAACAGGTTTTGTCCGTAAGATGAACGGTATTTCATTTTCCCGATTAACCGAATCAGTTCCGGGTGCAAACCGTGAATTCCCAAATCGATGGCCGTACGTTTTCCAGTTTCAATCACCTCTTCTTCCACCTGCTTTTTCACCTTTTCCACCACCTCTTCGATGCGGGCCGGGTGAATACGTCCGTCGGTAACAAGCTGGTGCAGTGCAAGGCGGGCAATTTCGCGACGCACCGGATCGAAAGCAGAAAGTACGATGGCTTCGGGCGTGTCGTCCACAACAATTTCGACGCCGGTAGCAGCTTCCAGAGCACGGATGTTTCGGCCTTCCCGGCCAATAATCCGGCCTTTAATTTCGTCGCTTTCAATATGGAAGATAGTAACGGCATTTTCTACTGCTGTTTCGGTGGCTACCCGCTGAATGGATTTCACCACAATCTTTTTAGCCTCTTTGTTAGCCGTTTGGCGGGCTTCTTCCATAATTTCGTTGATGTAGGCCACAGCCTCCGATTTGGCTTCATCTTTCAGCGATTCTACCAGTTGGGTTTTGGCTTCTTCAGCCGATAAACCGGAAATTTGTTCCAGTTTTTCCAGGTTCTGACGATGCAGTTTTTCCAACTCTTCGGTCCTGTGCTCTACCCGTTGCAATTGGGTATTCAGGTTTTCCCGAATGACTTCTGTCTCTTTTTTGGTAATTTCAAAATCACGGATGTTTTTTTGCAATTCTTCGCGCCGCTGGTTGATGGTACTTTCGCGCTGGTTCAGCTTATTTTCCAGCTGGGCTATTTTACTGCTTTTTTCTGTTATGAACTTTTCATGTTCAGCTTTTAGTTGCAGAAATTTCTCTTTGGCCTGAAGAATTTTATCCTTTTTAATTACCTCTCCTTCGCTTTTGGCTTCACTGACGATTTTCCGGCTTTTCTTCTTCAAAGCCTTATCCCAGATATAATAAGCCAGAGTTCCGCCCCCCAGAAATCCGGCAGCGAAACCTATCAGTATTTGTATCCAATCCATTGCATTTATTTTAATTATTAACTAATAAAAAACCCGTAATCAATCACTTTGTTTAACCAAAGTAATTCAATACGGGTCTTTGATAAATATGTAACTTTAAATTCTTATACCTTCACCTTTTCTTTCAGAAAGTCTGAAATATCGTCGTTCAAATCTTTCAGTCCATCCATAAAAAGAGACTTGTCTTCGCGTTGCAACAGTTCGGTATGGTTCAGCGCTATTTGAAATGCTGCCATGGCCAGTATATCCTGTGCCTCTTTATTCCGAAACAGCTCACGGTATTTGCCTACCGTTTCATTCACCGTTTTTGCAGCAATCCGGTGTCTCTCTTCATCTTTTCGATCGATGGTCAGCGGGTAAGCCCGTCCCTCAATCCGAATATTTATTCTAAGTTGTTCTTTATTCACCGTTCATTACTTATTGAGCAGTGCGATACATTTATCAATTTCCCGTACTAAAGTATTTATTCTTTTTTTTGCCTCACCGTCCATGTCTTTTCCGGCAAGTATCCGGTTGGCAATTTTCAATTTTTCATTTTTCTGATCCAAAACCGTTTTTTCCTGTTCGAGCCGGGCAATTTCCTGTGTCAAAACAGACACTTTGCCTTCAAGTGCTTTTATTTCAGCCTTCCGGTTTTCATATTCCTGAAACAGCCCATGCACATTAGCTCTCAATTCATTCAGAAGCAAACGATCTTCGTCGGTCATTTTTACTGCAATTCGTGCACAAAGTTAATATTTTTACCCTATTAAGAAAGGGTTTGTAAAATTATGCAAAAAATAATGCCAGTTGTACCCTGAGTTATGAATCTGATTTTTTTAAATTTGCCTGCTTTAGAAAAATTTAAATGAAGTATTTCTCAATAATTTTCCTCATTCTATTTACGTTTTCCGTATTCGGACAAACAAATGAATATACCAGTCCGGTTAAAATTCCCATTTTTTTAAGCGGCAGTTTTGCCGAACTGCGCAGCAATCACTTCCACTCGGGAATCGATATAAAAACACAGGGAGTTACCGGAGTTCCGGTGTATTCGGTTGCCGACGGTTATATATCACGAATTTTTGTTTCACCATCAGGTTACGGACTGGCGTTATATATCAATCACCCCAATGGAACCACTTCGGTTTACGGGCATTTGGAAAGTTTTCGCGACGATATTGCCCGGTATGTAAAAAATATTCAATACGAGCGGGAATCGTTCAGGGTCGATTTGCAAGTGCCCAAAGAACATTTTCCTGTAAAACAGGGCGAATTTATAGGCCGAAGTGGAAACAGCGGCAGTTCGGGCGGGCCTCATCTCCATTTCGAAATCAGGGACACCCAAACCGAAGAACCGCTGAATCCGCTGCACTATCCTTTCCCAATTAAAGACAGCACCCCACCCCGTATTTATTCGCTGATGATTACTTCGTTGAATGAATACGGCCATGTGGATTTTCAGGCAGAAAAGAAAACGTTTCCGGTTGTTTTTACTGACGGCAAGTACCAAATTCAAAACAATCCCATTATTCCGGTTTACGGCATGGTTGGTTTTGCCATCCAGGCCAACGATTTTTTCGACGGTTCGAACAACCGGTGCGGAGTCTATTCCATTCGTTTGTTCTGGGATGGTGAATTGTACTACTCATTCAAAATGGACCGTTTTTCATTTGCTGAAGGCCGGTTTGTAAACAGCCATACTGATTTTGAGGAGTTCATCCAAACCAAACGCCGGTTTCACAAAACATGGATTGACCCCGGAAACCGGCTGCGGATATATGACTACGTGCGTAATAACGGACAACTCAGGGTAACCGACGGAAACATTCACATGGTGCGGTTCGAACTCAAAGATTTGCATGGTAATACTTCCATCCTCAATTTCAGAGTGGAAAGCAAGGCAGGACAGGTTGAACGAACAAAAACTCCTTTCAGTCAACTGCTGAAATATGAACAGGCCAACCGCTTCAGGGAGGAAAACATTCGCATTGATTTTCCTGAGAAAACGTTTTACGACGATGTTGAATTCAAGTGGAAACAAAAACCCGCATCGGAAAAATTTCTTTCGGATATTCATGTGGTTCACCGGAATACCGTTCCCCTGCATAGTAGCGCCCGGCTTTCCATAAAAACCGAAAAACTGGAAAAACGGCTGCAGGAGAAAGCACTTTTGGTAACCGTAGATACACTGACACAGAAAATATCTGCTGCCGGCGGGCATTACGACAATGGATGGGTTGCCGGTGATATCCGTTCGTTCGGAAATTATGCCGTAGTGCTGGATACAGTTCCGCCGCGCATTGTGCCGCTCAGTATCCGGGACAAATCAGCACTAACGGAATCTTCACGCATCCGTTTTCGCATTTCCGACGACTTGTCGGGCATTAACGAAATTACCGGAACATTTGACAAAAAATGGGCGCTGTTTGAATACGACGCCAAAACCGATATGATTACGCACTATTTTGATGCCGAACGGTTTGAACTGGGGAAACGCCATGATTTTGTTTTAAAAGTGACCGACAACAAAGGAAATGAAAGCACTTATGAAGCCTCCTTCTGGAAATAAATGGCTGGTAGTGGGCGCCATGTCGGGGACATCGCTCGACGGACTCGATTTGGCAGCGGTGGAATTCCGGCGGTCTGAAAACCGGTGGAATTTTTCCATTATGGCAGCCGAAACTGTGAAATATTCCAACGAATGGGAAGAAAAACTGCGAACTGCACCTGAACTGCCGGGAGAAAAACTGATTGAATTGCATAACGTTTACGGAAAGTTTACCGGGCAGAAAATCAACCGGTTCATAAAAAATCACCGGCTTTTGCCCGATTTGATTGCCTCGCACGGCCACACCGTTTTTCACCAGCCGGAAAAAGGATTTACGTTTCAGGCCGGAAACGGCGCCTGCATTGCTGCCGAAACCGGAATTACCACGGTGGCCGATTTCCGCTCCGGCGATGTGGCATTGGGCGGACAGGGAGCGCCACTGGTACCTGTTGGCGACCGGCTGCTTTTTTCCGAATACGAATCGTGCCTGAATTTGGGCGGATTTGCCAATATTTCGTTTGAGAAAACCAAAAAACGAATCGCCTTCGATATTTGCCCGGTAAATTTTATTCTGAACGATTTGGCCCGGAAACTGGGAAAACCTTATGACGAAAACGGTGAACTGGGACGGCATGGAACAATCGACAACCAATTGCTTGAAAAGCTGAACCAACTGGAGTTTTATGCTCAAAACCCACCAAAATCGCTGGGAAAGGAGTGGATGGACCGCCATTTCTTTCCGGTTACCGAACCATCGAATATTTCTATTCATGATAAATTAAGAACAGCTTACGAACATATAGCCATTCAAATTGCAAAAGCCACACCCGTAACCGGAAAAATGCTGGTCACCGGCGGCGGCGCTTTCAACTCATTTTTGATGGAACGGTTCAAACAACAACTGAAATGTGAGATTGTCATCCCTTCATCTGAAATCATTAATTACAAAGAAGCGCTGGTTTTTGCATTTCTGGGATTGTTGCGGCATTTGGGTGAAATAAACTGCTATTCATCGGTTACGGGTGCAAAACGGGACAGCAGTACAGGAGAAATTTATAGCTCAAGTTAAAATTTTACTTTTGATACGTTGGTTGATGCAGGTTTCTACCTGCTTCCATATTTCTAAAAACTAATAATCACCAACCTGATTTGAAAATACCTGTTTGTCCTCAACATAAAAAAAAGGCTGTTCTTCCTTTCCGTGGTCTAAATTTCTTAACCAGTACAATGTATTGGATGGAACATTTTCGAATTCAATATAGTTATACTGTGCCTGCCTGTGACCAGCCGGCAGCCAGCCGTTATTCCAGTAATACAACTCATAGTTGTCGCCTGCCACTATTCCATTGTTGGCATTTCGCGGAGCAATACGTATGCGTTTTATATTTTGAGGAGCACCCAGATCGAGCCCAACCCACTTTTCTCCGCTCCATGTTAGCATGTTCCCGTCAAAAACAGTAGAATCGGGATTTTGAGCAACAATTGTTCCTGTGTATTTATAAGTGTTTTTTTGTTCAGGCTGATTTTTAGAAAAAACAGGCAGGGGAGTTGCATTAACTGTTTTTCCTGATGGTTCTTCAGTCAGAAATTCCAGTTCCGCAATATGCAATCCCCATGATGGTGCATACAGTCTGTAATACCTGTACCGTTTGGTATTACTGAAGCTTATATCCTGCATGTATGGCTGCAAAGTATCGTTGATGGCATACAGTGTAACGGAATCGGAAAAATCAGCAACATGGGCTCCCTGTATTTTTGTGCCGATAATCTCCCCGGTGAAATATTGCATACGGGTTTTAACCGGAAATTTCCGGGTTAAGGTTAAGGTAGTTGTATTGCCATCAGGCCAAATTGTTTTTATTCCCTCACATGTTACTGTAAACAATTCACTGCAAGGTGTGGCTAAACCGTTTTCAAAACTGCAGGCCAGGCCGGTAAGCCCAACCGGAATATCTTTAAAAAGAACACTTTTGCTTTTTTTGTTAACAACTCCCCAGCCCACAGGAACCCAGTTGCCCTGTATAAATACCGAAAACCAGCAAAGGTTTTTCCCAGTTACTTCCTTTGTCAGATTTATTTCCACATCTGCCACAGGCACAAATTCCGCAGTTACATCCCTGATGCAGGGGGTTTCAAAAGAAGGCGGCAATTGTTCATTCTCCATTTTCAGAAAATAAGGACTTTTGGGGTTGGAAGCATAAGTGCGACGATACAATTTGGTAGCCATTGAAGGACTGTGGGGCAGGTAAACTTCGCCCGGATTTTGATAAACTGCCGAGAACAGGGTAAGTCTGTCGCCCGAAGGTATTGCACACCAGCTATGCCCTAAATTGCTATCCCGCCACTTAGGGGTAAACACTTCGGCAACGGGCAAGCCAACCGAACGCATCATCTTTCCCAGAACTGCAATATGTTCACTGCATGTAAAATCCTCCTGGTGCCAGAAGAAAATACTGTAAAAGCCCATGCTCGGATAACTGGAAGGATCATCCCAGTCCCAGTTAAAGTGACTGACCAAATTATTTAAAAACGAAATAGATTGCCAGCCTTTACTTTTTAGCGAATCAGAAGGGTACAGGCCTGATAAGAAACTGCTCAGTTTTGACCTGACCGGATAAACCGGCTCTGTATTGAAACGGTAAGGCAATACAAACTCACAGAATTCTTCAAACGACAACTGCCTGCACCAATCCCGCTCTTTCACCCTGAATGCAGCATCGATGTTTTCAATAATAAAAGAAGCATCAAGCAACAGTAAATCACTTATATATTCAGCTTTAAAAACTGAATTCTTAAAAGCCTTATCTATCAGCATTTTTTTTGCCCCGTATTTATATCCATACAACGCGTAGTCAAATTTATAGCTGTTAGGCTCTCTGAGTAAAGGCCTGACAAGTGAATCTTCCAGCACGAATAAATCCCATAATTGTTCGGAAGGGTTTACTTTAGTTCCATAATGCCAGGGCATATTTTCAATTAAAAAACAAGCGGCCTTGTATTTCAGGCTGTCGGTGGGGTCTTTTTTGTAATGGTTGAGTACCTTTTTGAGTTCCTTTTTGTTTGGGCCTGTCAGTTTTAAAGCGTTTTGCAGGGCATCCCCGTTTTGGTTTGTACAGCTTACTGAAAAAAAGATAAGCAAACAAAAACATTTACTAGGATTCCAGTTTAGTTTGATGTACATCGTTTATTCATTTTAAAATTTATCCGGCTTTTTATTTTATCCTTTTGAAAAAACGGTTGGTCATAAACTTTCCGTCCAGGAAGTTAAATAACACAACCGTTGCCTTTCCGTTAATATCTTTCTCAGGCAGAAAACCCCAGTAGCGCGAATCGTTGGAGTTGTTGCGGTTATCGCCCAACATGAAAAAATAATTGTTTTGGAAAGTATAAAACCCTATTGTTTTTTCATTGTTCCGAAAAACCTCGTTTTTCCAGTTCGCATGCACTGGTTCATGGTCTTTAATCACATTATAGTACAATTGCAGCGCTTCTTTGTTTAACCTGATTTGCATCCCTTTGTAAGGAACTACAATCGGGCCGTAATCATTTAGCGACCAGCGGATATTTGGATGGTAGGGATAAACTGTGTGCGTTGAATCATATACAACCGGAACCATTTTTATGGTGGGCTGTTCATCCAAAAAATCAGCGTTTATTTTAACCTTCCCGTTTATTATCTGCAGGGTATCGCCAGGAAGAGCCATGCACCGTTTGATAAAATAATTGTTTCTCTCACCCCACAACGGATGTGAAAACACAACAACATCGCCGTGCATTATTTCCGAAAAGCCCTTTAAGCGTATCCGCCCGGGGAACGACATCTTTGCTGTGTAAAAATTTCTGTTATTTTAGG
>CAZLGT010000062.1:0-32375 GCA_964559175.1 uncultured Mariniphaga sp.
AAAACAGGAGTATGAAGACAAATCATACCCCTGCACAGTCAAATTTACCACGTTGTCCCAAGCGGAGAAGTATCGAACTTTTTGCAGGAGGATTTTGATGCTGTATTGAAGTTCATGAATGTAGAAAAACAGAAGAAAAAACTCAAATTGTAAAAGAAAGTTGGTGGAGTTGGACTCCATCTTTTTCTTTGCATCACCTTTGGTGTCGAGCGCAAGAATAGCGCTGACAAAATTAAAAAAACGACCAAAAAAAGCCCCGTAGGGCTCCTTTTAACTCATTAAACCGTCATCGGCAAAAGAGTAATAAGATTCTTCTGTAAGTATGATATGATCAAGAACAGCACAGTCAAAAACCTTTAATGCTTCAACAATTTTCTTTGTTATTACTTTATCTGCTTCACTGGGGATGAGTGCTCCGGAAGGATGATTGTGGCAAAGGATTACAGATTTCGCCAGCGCTTCTACACAATATTTGGCAATGATGGTAGTATCGATAACCGTGCCGACAATACCACCCTGGGAAATCTTGGCATATCCAATAGTTGTATTGCTTCGGTTGAGCAGAAGGATAAAAAAACTTTCGAAGATTCCGATATCATCCGAGTAAAAGTTGCGAACGAACTCAAAAGCATCCTTCGATTTTTCGATTTTAACACATGGAAAGTCAGTTTTTGTTTTCTTCAATGTAATTAATGGAAGTCTTTTTCTATAAATTTTCATTTCATTTGCCGCTGCCCTGCGGACTTTTAGAGGCATCTGGCTCGCCAGTTAATTTTGAACCGCGAACCATTGAGCAGACCGGATTCTTGTCAAGGGCGAATGTCATAAAACCTAACCACCACTGAGTATCCGAATATTAGAAGGTTAGGTTTTTGACCGAGCGCGAAGCGTGGCTTGGCAGAGTAAATTTGGGACCGGGGCCACCCTTGACTTTTCCGGGATGCGCAAATAACTTTGTGAAAAAATTGAGTGGAGTTGCACGTTTCAACATCCTAAAAATTAAAGCGATAAATGCTCTCATTAAATTGAATCAATCCAGGAAAGCTTAAAGCACACAGGTGATTTACAAACAATTATAAGTTACCGCGTGTTACATATTTTGCGATGCTTTTATCACCTTCTAAATAAATGTTCATGATATAGAGATGATTCAATAAAAAATTTATTGTTTACTTCAAAATTAACATCTATGAAGAAAGCAAATAACGAAGATAAGACTCTTGTCGTTGATATTCTAACCCAGTCATTTGAATCCAATCAAAGCGTTAATTACGTTATAAAACAAGATGGGAAGCGAATCAACAGAATCAGGGCTTTAATGGATTATTCATTTGAGGTATGCAAATTATTTGGTGAAGTGTTTATTTCTGATGACAAAAAAGCCTGTGCTCTCATCATGTATCCGGATAAAAAGAAATCTTCACTGAAAGCAATAATGCTGGATATCAAATTGATTATTCAGTGTGTAGGTTTCAGCAATGTAAAAAAAACGTTGAACAGGGAAGCATTGATCAAAAAGATTCAGCCCAAAGAGCTAATGACTTATTTATGGTTCATCGGTGTAAAGCCGGAAGATCAAAATAAAGGCTTCGGCAGTAAAATGTTGCAATCTATAATAGATCATAGCAATCAAAACAGCAGGCCAATTTACCTGGAAACATCGACGGTCAGAAATCTTCCCTGGTACCATCGGTTTGGCTTTGAAGTTTACAGCGAGCATGACCTAAGTTACCGATTATATTTTTTAAAACGAAACCTTAAAAAATGATACAATGTTGGTATTTGGAACACAAATGCACATTGTCACATTTCTTTTTGTGAGCGTAGAAATTGTCATACTTTTCTACCTGTTAATTATTCGTTTGGCAAGACCCGCAGACAAAACGGTACTTCTTAATATTGTACTCATATTTTTGTTGCTGGTCTATAATATAAGCAGTGGACTTTTACCTGACCCCAAATTACCTGGTTCACAGTTTTCACAATTGGCGGTAGCTTATGCAGCCGGTTTTATTACCCCCTGTTATTTCCCTTACTATGTTTACAAAGCCTTTAATCTTGAAAGGTTGAAATTTCAGGCTTATGTGGGAGTTTATCTGTTTCTGGTAATTCCGTTAATCATTTTTGTAGCTGTCTTTGCCTGGACCAAAGATTTAAAAATCGCTCAAAATGTTTTCATTATTCCTCTATTGTATGGCTTTTGGATTATATACCTGTTGTTTCGTTCAATCCGGCATAAATACAATAACAACTTAAACAGCACCGAATCAAAACAAGAATTAATTGTCTTACTTTTAAGTATTTCTCCATGGGTCAGTCTTCCGGTAATCGATGTTCTGAATCTTGGACAAGCAACAGAGACTTCTATTACCAATTTTGGATTTTTATTGCTATTCAGCTTACAGGTAAAAAGAAATATAATGCAATTCAGAATCGATCACGAAAAGCTGATTGATTCTGAAAATAAATTGAGAGACCTAAATACAAATCTGCAGCAGGAGGTGATGAAACGCACAAAAGAACTGGAAGAAGCAAACCAGCTAAAAACCAGAAATTTTATTAACCTTGTTCATGAAACAAAAACTCCGTTGACCCTGATTAAGAATTACCTTGACGAATACATAAACAAATATGGTTCAGCCGAGGAACTTGAAATTATAAAAAGCGGAATCGATAAATTGGCAGAAGATGTAATAAACTTATTCGACATTGAAAGATTCTCCAAAGGAATTGATGTTTACAGGCACAACAAGATTTCAAATTTTAGTGAAATATTAAACAAAAGTCTTCCATTGTTCAAATATTATTGTGAAAAACAAAGTATTAGTTTGCAGGTATTTATAGAAAAAGATTTATTGATTAAAGCCGACCCTAATGCCATTAACCGGATTGTAAATAATATCATTGAAAATGCCATCAAGTTTACAAAATCCGGAGGTAAAATAGTTATTTCGTTATCCCAGGTGAATGACAAAATAATGTTTTCAGTTCAGGATGATGGCGTTGGAATCCCTATTTCTCAACACAAAAAAATATTTGAGCCATATTATCAAATTGGCAATAAAAATACAAGCCTTCAGGGAATGGGACTTGGCCTGCCCATTGTAAAAAAAGTTATCGATAGTTTGGATGGAAAGATCGTAATAGAAAGCAATCCCAGGCAAGGCCCGGGAACAAAAGTTGTTATTACACTGGCAAAACATGATTTAAACACAGAGGAGACACCTGTTCAAAGCGCGAATGAACCCAAAGCTTCATATTATCAGCTTAGCGATTTTAAAACTGATGATAGTGAATATTCACCAGGCAGATACACAATTTTAATCGTTGAAGATAACAAAGCGATGCTTAATTTTCTCGTAATGAAGCTTCGGGGAAAATACAATATTTACACAGCATTGAATGGCGCCGAAGGCATAACGAAACTTCGGGAGTTGCCAGTTGTTCCCGATCTCATTCTTTCTGACATTATGATGGATAAAATGGATGGATTCTCGTTTGCTAAAATAATTTCAGAACAGCCAAAATACAACCACATTCCCTTTGTATTTTTAACAGCAAAATCAACATCAACAGACCGGATAAAAGGATTAAAGCTTGGTGCAATGGATTTTGTATCGAAACCGTTTTCATTTGAGGAATTGAATCAAAAAATTGAAACCATTCTGCTTAATATCTCAAAACAACAGGAGGCCATTTTAAAAACTTCAATATCCAACTTAAAAACACAAAAGCAGCTTATAACAGAAAATACACCGATCACGCGTAATTCAAATTTTGACCAAAATTGCAGATTGTATATGCTGACTACCCGCGAGATAGAAGTAGCTGGGCTGATTGCTAAAGGAAACACATATAAAGAAATTGCGAAGGAATTGTATATTTCAGAAAAAACTGTTACCAAACATATTCAAAATATATTTGGTAAGGCTGGTGTTTCAAACAAAGTAGAACTCATTAACAAACTAATATATTAGCAGTTAACAAGAAAAATACTTAGTTGTTGGTAGAAAAGTAATGGAAACTACGTATCATTTTCAGACTTAATTGTCCGAATTTTGGAGTTGACAGTGTTTGTCATATTTCAAAGTGAGGATTATGGGCGAAGGGTACATTTTAGAATGGTTGGATACTTTGATTTCTGTAACATTAAACCCCGTAAAAACAGATGTTACATTATTGCATCCCGAAGACATTGCCATGCATCGAAATAGCATTGATGATGAAAAGAACAAGTTGATGACTTCAATTAAAAGCCTGGTCTTCAGAATCGATGATGAATCAAAAATCAAAACTACTTTAAAACTTTTTTATTCAAGTCTCATTGTATTGTTAGACCAGGCCATGAAAAATCAAATCCAAAATTCAAAATATCCTCACCTAAAAGAAATTTCAGAAAATGTTATTGACTGCACCAATGAAATACTTTCACTTATTGAAGAGCGGTTTGGTAACTATTTGGACAACAGGAAACGTTTGCCGATTGCATATCTTGAGGCGGTCAGGAATGAGCTTTTAACGAAAATAAATTTGATTGAACAGCAATTAACCAATTACCCGGCATGCAAACCGGCAGCAGGCATTACGATTCAGGTTCTAAAAAATTTTCTCAGTTGTTCACCGCGCGAACATTCATTTACTTTTCAGGAGATTGAGTACGTTAAAGAACTGTGTTTGGAGATGGAACGCTTACAGCATTCGGAAGACCGCAAAATTTTCTCCAGGCTCGATGTATTGCTAATCTATATGAATTTTAACAGCAGGCGATATTTGGATAATCTTACCCAAAGGCTAACGAGCGAAATCAGTAGTTGTGAAAAAAGAGAAGATAAAATGGAACGGTTGCGTTTCTTTTTCAAATCATTTAAACAGCTACCCAAGAAGACGGATGTAATTTTCAATCCCGAACATCCTGATTTAAAAAAGTCCGTAATCAACTGGTTTCAGGAAGAAATATCCTATCTCGAAAAAAAGAGGGACTTTTCAACCGGACCATCAAATTTAAAATCACAAAACATCCAGGCAGATAAACCCAAACAGAAAGTTACGTGCACCCTTTCAACTGACCAAACCGGATTGATATTAAGAGCAGCTGACGAATTGCGAATCTTGCTTGCCAAATCAATGAGCGAAGTTTTTAAAACCATCGTTCCACATTTATCAACTCCGTATAAAAAAGACCTTTCCTACGATGGAATGCGCAGTAAATCGTATGTTGCCGAAGAAAGGGACAAACAAATAGCCATTCAAACCCTGCAGCGGATTATTAATAAGATTGAAGAATATTGAAATTTTAAAATCCACAAATGACGTCGGGTTCCAATGGTTCCAATCGGGGTACAAAAAAAGTTGGACTTGTGGCGCCTTTTGTTAAGTCATTTCTTTGTTCACAAGATTAAAATAAATTTCATTCCCATGTTTATCGAAGAACGAAAATTTGAATATTGGATGAACCGCCTTGTTTCTCATTTTGAAACAGTAAACAGAAAAATTGACAAGCTTTCCAACAAGGAAAACAAAATTAATGATGAAGCTCTGTTGGATAATCAGGACCTTTGCCTGCTTTTAAAAGTCAGCAAAAGAACGTTGCAGAGATTTCGCAGTTCCGGCAAATTACCCTATAAACGGATTGGTAAAAAAACGTATTACCTTGAATCTGATATTCATGAATTTATCCAAAACAGATTTTCCAAACCGTAAAACAAACCAGCTTGTTCTCTAAAATTCAGACTCTGAATTGTGCTTTTGTTTCAGCCACTTCAATCAAATTCTTTTCAGAGGAAATTTCGGAATTTTGTGAAGCTACATTTTTGTTTTGCCCGTTTTTATCTGTCGAATGCTCTCCAATTGTCATTTGAATTTTTCGTTCCAGCGCAGCCAAATCACTTTTCAATTTTCTGAGGTCATCTTCTTTTCTCCAAGTGTTGTTTACCACTTCCTGCAAAACCGGAATATCTTTGGAAACCTTTTCTTTACTCCTTTCATGGTTGTCAATCAAAATCGGAATACGTTCCAACGCTTTTAAAAAACTGGCGGAAGCCAGTTTCGGGTCTTTGGCAATATGACCATTATTGAACGTATATTTAATTCCGCTTTCGCCTTCAATAAAAAAGCGGTTTTCTTTAAAATCGAAACCATCCTTCATGCTTGCTTCGGTTTTAACCAGAAGATTAAATCCATACAGACTTCCAATTTTTTTGTACTCCTCATTTGTTTGGGCGTTTTCGTTTATTTCATTCAGTTTTGTCCCGATTATTTTGGGGTCGGAACCTTTTACTTCATCCAGTTGGACCAGATTTAGCACGTTTCCTGAATCGTCCCTCATGACTCTATTGCGAATTAAATCCAAATCGTTTTGCATTCGGGAAATCATTTCATTATTTGAATCAATACTTTGCTGAATATTTTCCAGTCTGAAACGGGCAGTTGCCTTGCTCCGGTTAAAAGCCTGCTTTTCGCTTTCCAGCACCGTGATTTGTTTTTCCAGTTTGGCTTTTTCAAGCAGGTCGGTATTACCGGAAAGAATGGCGACATACTCTGAAAAGCTCATGCCCGATTTTTCATCCATACTCCCTTCGTCGATGGTTCTTTTTCCAAGGTTATTCGATTTTAACTGTCGGATGAAAAGATGCTTATTATACAACAGATTGAATTTATAGGAATCCAGGCTTTTCTCTACCGCATAAATTATTACATCCACCTTATTGTCGGCAAAGAATTTCGCAATCTCGTTACCTTTCCGAATGGCTCTGCCTTCCCTTTGTTCCAGATCCGAGGGGCGCCACGGAGAATCGAGATGATGAATGGCAACAGCCCGTTTTTGTGCATTCACACCGGTTCCAAGCATATCAGTGGAACCGAACAGTACGCGGATTCGTCCTTCGTTCATGGCTTCAATAATGTTTTTTCTGGCTTTTTCGGTTTTGACTTCCTGGATAAACCGTATTTCATGGGCCGGGATACGATGGTCTTCAACAAGTTTTCGTTTAATTTCACTGTAAGGCGTCCACTCGCCAGGTTTGTACGTTCCCAAATCAGAAAATACAAACTGGGTTCCTTTATAATCGTTGTACTGCCTGTAATAGTCAGCTATCCGGGCAGCACAATGCGAAGCTTTGTTATCTATATGGTCATCGTAGTGCGGACTTATCATCCGCATGTCCAGGCTCATTTTTCGGGCATAATCGGTTGCAATCAGCATTTTTGCCTTTTCTTCCCGCTCAGAGAGTGGCGCCCTGCCCAGAATAGTTGCATCTCCGTTTTTGGCAAATATTACCAGTTTTTGAATAAATTCTTCCTGTTGTGGTGTAGGGGGAATATTATGCAGAATTTCATTTTTATCAGGCCGGTCGATGCCAATGTCATTAGCAGTTCGGTAATCGGTAATTTCATTGTAAAAAGCTGCCAATTCAGGTACTTTAATAAAATACCGGAATCGCTCTTTCTGAACAATTTCATTGGTCACCGAAAATTCGTAATCAGTAGTCTTTTTTGCATAAACAGCAGCCCATGCATCAAAGGTTTTAATCTGCTGGCGTTCCATCTCTTTTGGGCGGAGGTATTTAAACAGAAGGAATAACTCGGTCAGGGAATTGGAGATGGTTGTCCCCGACAAAAAAGTCGCTCCTAAATCTTTTCCTGTTCGTTCCTGAATGGTGCGAATGGCAAACAGCATATTTAGAGCACGCTGACTGCCTTGCGGATTTCCCATTCCTGCAACTCGGTCGTGACGGGTATTAAACATCAGGTTTTTAAACCGGTGACTTTCATCCACAAATAGATGGTCTATTCCCATCTTTTTAAAATCCACCACGTCATCTTTTCTGTTCTCAATATCATGTGTAATGGTTTTCAATTTTACTTCAAGATTTTGTTGCCGTTTAATAAGTCCTTTCAGCATCCCCCGCGAAACTTCACCTTCCTGTCTTTTAACGATTTCGAGATTTTCTTCTACACTGTCCAGTTCGGCCTGTAAAATCTGTTTTTGGACTTCAGGTGATTGGGGTATCATTCCAAATTGTTCGTGGGTTAAAATGACTGCATCCCAGGAATTATTTTTGATTTCATTGAAAATCTTTATTCGTTTTGTCGGAGTAAAATCCTGTTTCCCCGGATAAAGAATTTTGGCATGTGGATAGGCCGTTCGAAAGGTTTGGGAGATTTCATGGATATTGGCTTTCAGGCCAACAATCATCGGTTTATTTGCCAGTTGCAAACGTTTCATTTCAAAAGCGGCGCAGCACATAATCAGTGTTTTCCCGGAACCTACTTCATGATCGCAGATGCCACCGCCGTTTTGTTTCAACATCCAGATGGCATCTTTCTGGCTCGAATAAAGGTTAGGTATCCCCAGTGCTTTTAAATCAAGACCGGGAAAAGACTGGTGCGAACCATCGTATTTGGGACGCACATAACAATTATAAGTTGAGTTGTATAATCCGGCCAGATTTTGTTTGAACTCCGGACTTTGTTCGTTCAGCCAGTCGGTAAACCCGTTTCGTATTTCATCTATTTTGCTGTTGGCCAGCTGAATGGCTTCACTGTCCCTGACTTTTACTTCTTTGTCGTCAACAAAGATCTTTTTGGTGATATTGGGCGTTGTGTTTACAAGCGCATGTTTCATCAGGGCAATTCCGTCATACAGACGGCTTTGAGATTTAATCGCATATTTCTCGTAAATATTGGCGTTGGAAAATTGGGCTTTAACCGAAAATTCATCAACAGACGGGGAATAGTGGATATCCACACCGGTTTTAAACAGGTGAGAGGCATACTGGCCGTAAATGTTTGAAGGAATCCACCGTTCTCCGAAATTGAAATCCAGTTCATCAAATGAAATGGGTTCAGGGATTGAATTTTGAAGAGCTTTTAATGATTCCTGTGCCTTAATATCATTGGGATGTCGTGAGAGGAAGTCCTCAATGTTTTTGACTTTCTCAACAACATTTCCGGCAATAAACTTGTCCGCAACTTCATAGTTTTGGATAAGCGGGTTAAAATATATCTTTCCATGAAGTTCCTGAATTAGTTCTTCCCGGCTTTTTTCATCCAGCAGGGACAACATGTAATCCACTCTTACTTCCCCGAATTTATTCAGCGAAGCAGCAAGCGCTTCTTCCGAAGTTTCCACCTGCTCCAGTTCCCTGACATTAAAAGCAACAGGCTTGTGAAAAATATCGGCTTTCACCAATTCTCCGTTTACACCGCGTTCGAGCGCGATCACTTCATTGGACCCGGAGTCCATTTTCAACAGCCCCAGGTTTTTGGAGTCGTTCAGATTTCCATACTTCTGAAAAAAAGTATCATAGTATTCATTTAGCTGACGGCGGTTTGCCGTATCTTCATTTAAACTTTCTGCCTCGTTGTTATATAGTTGATGGTAAGTGTTCCTGATTTGGATAAAAAGCAAAGCTTTTGCCTCCTGCATCGGGCTCAGTTTTAACCGCTCGAATGTTGCCGTATTTTCGTCGCGGTCTTTTAAAAATCCAAGCTGGTTTTGGTCTTTTACCAGTGAACCGGCCCTGAGATGGTTCTGAAGTTTTCCAGTAAATGGTCTGATGTCTGGAATGGATGCAATGATTTCTTTGCTTTGCTTTCCGTTTACCGGCTTCGGGTGAGAAAACAGGTTTAGCTGTTTGTTTTTGGGTTTTGCAGAATTTCTTCTCCGGACAAGGTTATGCTGGTTGCGTTCTTCCTGACTGAGTCCAAAAAGGTCATAAAGTGTTAGTTCCGGCTGATTTGCCTTCTCATCTGTTTTTTCAGGAGTTGAAACTGAAATTGACTTTTTGTTGGAAACATCTTGTTGAAAAAAATCAACATCGAGTCTCTCTCTGAAATCTACCTCCAACATTTTCTTCAAATCTGAAGCGATTCCTTTTATTCCTCCGTTATGAATAAAAACCTGCGCCGGTTTTCCGTATGGATCAGTATCAATAAATCCTTCCGTGTGAACCACCCGATGAAAATTGTTGAAATAGCTGTTATTGAATACTCCGCTTGATAGCTTATCACTCTGAACAAAATCTTTTTCTTTTTGTGTTAACTGGTTTCTACCAGATTCTTTCTGAAGGATAATCAGGTCGCTGCCCACTTCCGTTCCCGCATACTCACTGAAAAGGTTATTGGGTAACCGGACTGCCGAAACCAACCGGCTGTTATCCATTAACCACTGACGTACCGGTTCATTTTTTGGTGAATTCATTACTCCCTGTGACGTGATAAAAGCCAGAATTCCACCTTCACGCAGTGTATCCATTCCTTTTAAGAAGAAATAATTGTGAATGCTACGGGATGCCTGCTGCCTGACCTTATCCTTACTTTTTAGAAACGAAACATCAAAGGCTGCAACATCACCAAACGGGATATTGGAAGAGACCACATCGAAATGGTCATTGTAGCGGCTTTCAATTTCTTCAAAACCAATACTCCTTATTTTATCATCGGGATAAAGTTTGGACAGTATTTTGCCGGTCAGTAGATCCTTTTCAAATCCGGTTACTGACAGCCCTTCGTTTTGATCTTTTAACGCTGAAATGAATACTCCCATTCCGGCAGAAGGATCGAGAAAATTTCTGGCAGATACCTGACTTTGTTTTAATGTTTGTGCAAGAACCTGCACAATTTCGGGAGGTGTATAAAAGGCGGTCAGGATTGAATTTTTCAGACTGTTTACAAACTGCTTGTATTGCTGTTCTGTTTGAGCGTTATTTTTTAAAAGATCATGCAGTTCAGTAACCAGGGGAAACAACCCAATTTCCGAACTTGGCCAATGTACAATGTCGGAAAGGTTTTCTGCCGGATTAAGGATACATTTTAAAGCCCCGAAACCAGAGTACTGTTTCAGGGCTTCCTGTTCTTCGTTTGTCGGTTTTCGTTGCTCTCTTTCAAGCTGAAAAACAAGTTTTATCGCCTCAATATTTGCCCGAAGGTGTTTTTCTTTATTGAAGCTCATGTTCTTCCAGCCAAATTGAAATTGCTCCGGTCAAATCGGTATATAAACCATTAAAATCCGGGCTAAATGCAAACTCATCGTCCAACTTGTATTTAGAAAAAATAGGTTCGACGTTCGGAAGTAGTTTGATGGCAAAATCTTTTGCCAGTCCCATGGGAACCTCTCTGGAAAATTCATTCCAGAGGATGGTTATCAAAGTATCGTGTTTGGAAAAGTGAAGGCCACGATACAATTCACTAAGTGCCAGTTCTTCCGCTTCCTGCTGGTTGTGTCCATTTTTTACGGCTTCGGAATAAGTTTTGGAAGCCAGGTCGCTGCGGGTGTTGAGCAAATCTGTGTCATCAATTAATTCGGGATGACTTTCGTAGATAAAATGCAGGAGCGACAGTTTGAACCAGGATAATTCCTGATAGCTATTATTCATGATTTTCTGAGTTTTGATGTTAAAAATTGAGTTATAAAAAGACGTTCAGGTTATAAATCCTGAACGCCTTGATTTATTCACACATAGAAACTTTTACATGGAATGCGCTTTGGAGCGGTTTCGTTTGGCTGCTTGTTGTTCTGTGGGATTGACCTGCTCCTTTGCCAAAGGCTCTTTTACATGTTTGGTGGCTTCGTTGGTTTTCCCCTCTGAATTTACAGCCACCTGTGTTTTGCTGTTTTGGTCAGGAGTAACTTCAGCCCCTTTGATTTGGGCTTTGTCAGGATTCCATTTGTAAAAATCGAGTTTCGACTTCTCATCGTTTATTTTTACATAGGCATTGAACTCCTGGCCTTCCTTGTCCTTCATGCCGGCAACATAAATGGTTTCCCGCTTCTCCAGTTTTTGCTGTTGTTCATCGGTAAGTTCCTTTCCCAGCAGGGAGTTGGGAATACGTACCTGTTTTTGGTCGTTACCATTTTGCTTTTGTTCCTGCTGGTCGAAACGGAAACCGATGCCTCGTTTGTCGGCGTCAACCTGCAACCACGCACTGAATTCATTTCCGTTGCGGGCTGTCATGCCTTCCACAAAAACAGCCCGGCCTTCCGCCAGCTCTGTTTGCTGGTACTTACTCAATTTTACCCCTTTTATTTCGTCCGGGATATTTATTTTATCGGCACGGGCAGCAACAAGCTCATTGGTCCGTTTGTCGATGGAAAGAAATACCGGAGTTGTTTCGCCTTCTTTGTATTGCGGATGAAGTATGCGCCCGGCATTACCGGTTTGCAACAGGTTGTTTTTGTCTTCATCCGTTAGCGTAACACCGAAATATGGACGGTCCAGTTCGGGTTTGTTGCGAACCGCATGAACTGCAACATTAAAGTTTCCGGTTTCATCCTGACGGAATGCCAATCGTGCATCGGTGCGAATGGTCATATTATCGGTTTTGATGGTGATGGGGATTAAATCCGGCGATTTCCGGAAGTTCAACATGGCCTCCAGGTTTTTGGTATTTTTCAGGAAATCTTTCGATACTCCGAGTTTTTCCAACTGTTCCCAGTCCACTTTGTTTTCATCAATCAGGTTCGGTCGCTCCTGTTTTTCCTCTTTCTGGAGATACTGCTCCGGCTTAACCTCGTGTTTGTCCAGCATTTCTTTATTGGACGATACTTCAGGATTTTGCAACATCTTCTCCAAAACGGTGGCCGTTTTCTCAACAATGCTGGCGGGCACTTTAAAAAACCGAAACTCGCTTGGATTTTGATACTGCCGCTGGAAATTAGTGAAAAAGCTTTCCAACGGATTGCCGAACCTGTCGATCTTTAAAAAACCGGCAGCGTTGGCCTGTTTGGGAAGTTCTGTTTTTAATTTGCCATTTTCATCAAAACCTTTGACTGCTTTGACTTTACTCTCATTTTTTTCTTTGACCAATAATACCTCCTGGTCATTCATTTTTTGTTCCATGATACATCTCTTTTAATGATTTAAAAGCTAATGTATCGGAGTTTTTAATGAATTCAGGACAGGTGGCACTGTTTGGCGTTGGAGGGGATTGGTGTGGCGTTTAAAAGACTAAATAATTTTCAATATGGTTTTTGATAATATTTAATATTTAGCCAAATTAGATTTCGTCCGTATTTTTTTTCTCATTAAAACTCTCCAACTCTTTATTCACCTCATCCAATAATTGTTGTTCTGTTGGCAGGTAGAGTTTATACTGGCTTGCAAAAATTTGTTTTTGACCTTCTGGTAACGTAAACCTTACAACAGCATCATTTTTACTGGCGCAAAGCAAAATACCGATGGTCGGATTTTCCCGAGGAAGCTTTTCAACACGATCGTAATAATTGACATACATCTGCAATTGACCAATATCCTGATGTGTGAGTTTATTCGTTTTAATTTCTATGATAACAAAGCACTGTAACAACCGGTTATAAAATACCAAATCCACAAAGAATTCATCTTCCTCAATATACAGTCGTTTTTGTCTTGCTACAAATGAAAATCCATTTCCCAACTCCAGTAAGAATTCCTGTAAATGCGTAATAATTGCTGCTTCCAAATCCCTTTCGTAATAAGACGATTCTCTTTTCAATCCCAGGAATTCCAGAAACATTGGGTCTTTGATAATCTCTTTTGCATCGGATGGTTGTTTTTCGTTTCTGGCAACAACAAGTACGCTTTCTTTGTTATTACTCACCAATAGGCGTTCGTACAGGTTGCTGTAAATCTGCCTTTCCAACTGGCGTACGGTCCAGTTATTCTTAATTGTTTCGGCAATATAAAATTCTCTTTGCTCCGGCGTATCCAAGCGTATCAGCAACTTGTACTGGCTCCAGCTCAATTGCGAATACAGTGTATTCGTATTCGGAAAAGTGCGATAAAACTGTCTGAATAATTCTATTTGTCTTTTGGAAAAGCCACTTCCAAACTCCGGTTCCAATTCACTGGCAATATATTCCGTAAGGTATTTTCCGTAATCTGCACGGTCTTTTCCTTCCTGCTCTTCTTCAAAGATACGTTTGCCAATGTGCCAATACATCAACGTACGCTGGTGGTCAACGGCACGTACTGCATTGTTCCGCGCCTGGGCAATAATGGCCTTAATATCTGAAATGACTGATTGGTTTGTTAGCATTATTTTACTTTGAAACTTTAATTTTAATCAAACGATAAATATACAAAATAACTGTTAAAAGTTGGTGTTAAGTAACTTCCAACAATGTTTTAAAAACATCCGATTATAATTCATTTTTAATCCGCTCCAGTTCATCCACAATTATTTGTGCCGCTTCATCTTTTACCTTCCGATAATTATATTCAATCTCTTCCTGTAAATGATTCTTGCCATTTTCATCGGTAAAATTTGTAATTACCGGGATTGGCTTGTAGGCGGAAGTTTCTTTCGCTACCTTTTCATTGTCAACTACAATTTCTGCATGGAAAATCTTTTGCTCAATGCGTTCATCAAAATTGTCGGAAACGGCGCCGACAAAAACGCCCTGTGTAAGGTTGCTGATTTTTGATACAGGGATTAGTGTGTCCATTTGGGTATTTATGGAAGTGGACTTATCCTGCCGGTTAATAGTCATCGACTGCCGTTTCTGAAGGACTTTTCCAAATCGTTCCGACAAAGTTTTTGCTGTTTCGCCAACTACCTGCCCGCTGAAAATATTACCGACCGTGTTCATTACCACCTTAGCTTCCTTGTCCCCGTAATCGCGATTTAACTGCGAAAAGTCCTGAAATCCCAAACAAACAGCCACCTTGTTGCTCCGCGCTGTGGCAATCAGGTTGTCCAGCCCGCGGAAATAAATCGTTGGAAGCTCATCAATTATTACAGCGCTTTTAAGCTGTCCTTTTTTGTTTATCAGTTTTACAATTCTGGAATTGTATAATCCCAGGGCTGCGGAATAAATATTCTGTCGGTCCGGGTTATTGCCTACGCAAAGGATTTTGGGCTCTTTCGGATTATTAATATCCAGGGTAAAATCGTTGCCCGACATTACCCAGTACAATTGGGGTGAAATCATTCGTGAAAGCGGGATTTTTGCACTGGCAATTTGCCCCTGCAACTGGTCCTGCGCACCGCCCTCCCAGGCATCGATAAAAGGAGAAAGATAGTTCTCCAGTTCCCGGTACGAAGTAAGAATGGTAAAAATATCGGCGTACTTTTTATTCAGAAATTCGATGGCATGAGGGAAAGTGCAGTATTTTCCGTTCTTATAAATTTTTAGGTACCAGATAATGGCCGTGAGCAGGATAATGGGCGACTCCACAAAAAAGTCGCCCTGCTTCTGAATCCAGGTTTTGTTCAGATTCAGCA
Source organism: uncultured Mariniphaga sp. (assembly GCA_964559175.1). GTDB lineage: Bacteria > Bacteroidota > Bacteroidia > Bacteroidales > Prolixibacteraceae > Mariniphaga. Next base: position 15,205 of record CAZLGT010000062.1, read on the forward strand.
TGATGGTATAGGCAGATTCATAAGCATCGGCAATATCCGTCATAAACTCAGGGGCTATGGGGTTACAACGGTGACTTCGTTCCGGGTCGTCAAAATTTATTACATAAAACCTGGGTGGGTGCTCATACTTTTCGATGTTTTTCATCAGAGTATTGTAAGCGATGATGCTCAGGTCGTCAAACTTAAAATCGTAGATATACATACTGAAACCTTTTTCTATTTGTTGCTTGATGTAGTTATTGATGATGGCATACGATTTTCCGCTCCCTGGGGTGCCCAAAACAATGCTTGCCCGGAATGGGTTAACCACATTAATCCAGCCGTTGTAAGTTTTTCCTTTGTGCTCAAACCGTGTTGGCAGGTTAACGGAGAATTCGTTTTCCATTAACCGCGTTTCCTGCATAAAAGATTCATTCTCCAGGTTAAAAACATCTTCCATCAGGTTGTGTTTTATCAGCCGGCTCATCCACAGGCCGGCTTTTAACAGAAAAATATACCCGGTTGCAAGAGTAAGCATGTAAACGGAACATTTAAGCATTAAAGGATGAGAATGTTTTATCAAAAAACTATTGAAAAAGAAAAATGCCAACCCCAAAATCAGAAAGGCAGATATTTTTCGCCAGGTTATCTTTTCGGCTTTCACCCCTCTGATTCCCAAACAAGATATAGCAAGCAATCCAAAACTCACCAATTTCGACCATATTGGTTTTGAGAACAATCCGGTATATTTCTGGAAATTCAAAAGTATTTTGTCGATGATTGGCACTGTTAAATTTTGTTCTTCCAAAAATTCATAACAGTACCAGTAAATATGAATGATAAGGATTAAAATACTTACTGCTCTTATCAACTCAATTATTTTGGCAAGGCTTCTTATATCGTCTTCATTTTGCATGACTTATCTTTTTCGCTTTCTCCGTTTCTTTCTTTTCATTCTTCGGATAAAAGCTTCCTCTTCCGGGTTTTCTCCACGGCTCTCCATAGCCAAAAACCCGGATAAATTTTCAAGCGTTGAATCGGGAGTAAAATCGGATTGGGGTGAAACAAATTCCGGTGACTTTTTTTGTTCCGAACGCTGTTCATTTCCATTGAATTTTTCCTGAAAGACATTGGCAGAAAACTCTTTGCCCAGACGGGAGCCATTAAAAACAAACTTTTGCATGTGGTCGATAAAGGTTACGCCATAAATGCGTCCTAATTCGTTCTCGCGAAATAAAACTGACATCTGATTTTTCAGCAGTTGCTTTTCAAAATCCTTCCGGTTTTTGAATGAGGCCAACGCTTTTAAAATAACTACTTTCGGACTTTCTTTGAGGTTCTTGGTTTTGATGGCTTCTTTTGATTTTTCCATTCGTTTTTGAATTGCATCAATTCCGGTCTGTTTGCCAAACTTTGAAGATTTAATTGGAGTACCAAAAACTTCGCCTTTCTCGTTTAATGCGGCATAAACAATTCCAGTGTACAATTTTCCCCGGTGTTCTCCTTTTACTTCAGCAACGTGCACATTATAAACAGAAAGTAAAGCTTTGTACTCATTAAAAGACTGAAAATGCCACGACCGTGATACTGGCCGAACGACATTGGCAATTTGCTGTTTGATATTGCCTTTCTTTGGCTCAACCGGCTTTAGTGAATAACCTTCTGCTTTTTGGTTTTCATTGGCAGGAATCAGTCTGTATTTCCGTTCCAATTCACGGCAAATCCGCATAGACAAACGGTGCTGAAAATTGTCCCGAATCATCCTGCCGGTTTCATCTACCTTGACTGAAACGATGTGGATATGATGGCGGTCGATGTCTTCATGTTTAAAAACGATAAAAGGCTGATTCCCGTATCCCAGTTTTTGCATGTATTCTTCTGCAATCTGGCTAAACTGTTCATCGTTTAACTTGTCCTTTGGATCAGGATTTAATGAGATATGAATGACCGGATTTTCCGTTCTTTTGTTGGCCAGCAGATAAGGTTCAAACGAACCTGTACAAATTCCGATACTGAAATTTCCATCTCGCGGCTCAACCATGTTATTGGTAAAAAGCACCTTTGCGTTACCGGCAGTTATCTTCTGATGGTTGTATGCAAGAGCGCTGTACAACGAACTTCCCGAACCTATTTTTGCAACCATCTTCCTTCAAATTCGCGGGTTAAATCCATCACCTTTTTATTGATTGCAACCAGTTCCAGTGTTGCTTTTTCCAGTTGACTCAAAAATGCCAGGGCTTTTTTCTCCGAAAAATTATTTTTGATGGCTTTGGTTACCTGGTTATAATTCACTCCCACGGCCCGGAACTGGCCATAAAAATTGGTCAACCGCATATAAAAGTCTTTCGTTCCCTTGTCAATTTTTACCACTTTTACGGGCTTTTCAAATATGCAGGCTGTTATAAAATGGGCTTTCACTTCCATTCCCGAAGCTTCAAATAACGATAAAAACCGGGCATTGTCTTCATCGTTCAGGCTAATAGCATAGCGGTATTTGCAAGGGTCTGGTTTGGGCTTCCGGCCCCCTTTGTGTTTCCTTTTTGTTTTCATTATCATTTTTTCCTTCCTTTTTCGCGTTAACCTTTATCCATTTCCTTTTTCAAAAATCCCCGACTTTGGAGGGCGATTTTCCCCCAACGGGGCAAGTGGTTCCGGGTTACCCGGAACGTTTTGAGTTACTCAAAACACAACTTGCCGTGTGCCAATGCACACCTTTTTAGCGTTGAAAATTTTTAATGCTTGTCGTACCATAACTTCAACTCATTTTCTCATTAATAATTTTTACTGACGACAAAGGTATGGGGAGCGTTTTAATTCATCATTATCTTGAAAAACGCCAAAAGCAGACAGTTAAAGCCAAACAATTCCAGTCAGTTTAAAAACCGGATTTTCAATGGGTTTTATGCGTTTATTTGGGTGGTTAAATACTTGATTGAGAAAATGAAACAACGAGTTACAAAAGAATTATTTAAATAGAAAGTTGAAGTATTGATTGTGCTTTCAAAAGGAAAATTAAAGGTTCGGGTATGTATTGGTTCAGTTGTTTCATAAGGAAAATAATTAAGGGTGGATTTAACGAAGCGTTTAAACGTTTGAATGTTTGAACGGCTGAACAGGGACTTTGCAGTTTAATCAAGTATTCATAGGAATAGTTAATAAAGTGAATATTTGAAAAGACAAACGATTAAACAATCACATCATTAACCAATAAAATAAATAGCATGGAAAAAGAAACTTTATTTATTGCTTTCAGCACCCAAAAAGGAGGTGTGGGCAAAACCGCTTTTACTGTTTTAATGTCGAGTTATCTGCATTATGTGCAAGGTTTGGAAATCGCCGTGGTGGATTGTGATTATCCGCAACACAGTATTTTTGAAATGCGTCGGCGTGATATGGAGCAGGTGATGAAGGACAATTACTACAAAAAAATGGCTTACAATCAATTCACCTTGCTGAAACGGAAAGCCTACCCGGTTGAAAAAAGTTTGCCCGAAGACGCGATTGCAACTGCCGGTTCTTTAATCGAAAATGCAACGCACCAACCCGATATTATTTTTTTCGATCTGCCGGGAACACTGAACAGTAAAGGCGTGGTTAAAACCCTGGCAGGAATGGATTATATTTTTTCTCCGGTCAGTGCCGACCGGGTGGTTCTGGAAAGTACCCTGAAATTTGCCACCATGCTGAATGAAAACCTGATTAGCGTTGGAAAAAGCAATATTAAAGGCTTGCACCTTATCTGGAATATGGTGGACGGACGGGAGAAAAACGAACTCTACGAAGTTTATGAAGATGTGATTGGTGAACTGGGGCTGAATATCCTGAAAACCTTTGTGCCCGATTCAAAACGTTTCCGGCGGGAACTTACTTCGGGGCATAAACCGGTTTTTCGTTCTACGCTGTTTCCAGCGCATAATTCACTGCTAAAAGGCAGTAACCTCGATGTACTGGCAACTGAAATTCTGCAAACGATTAAACGATAAAACTATGGCACGAAAGAAATTTAATCCGGAAGAAATAGACGAAGATTTTCTTATTTCAACCATTCAAAACGAGAAGCAGGCATCTGAGCCAAAAAATGAAAAAACGGACAGGTTGCCAAAGGTTAAAAAGAACAAGTCTGCTTCTGATTATCTGGCCCTGTTTATCCGGCAATCTGATGGTAAAGCACGTTTTGGCAAACATGTTCCCATCCGGCAGGAATACCACGAACGAATTCAAAAAATTGTAAGGGTTATCGGCAACGACGAAGTGTCGATTTTTAATTACATCGACAATCTACTGAGCCGGCATTTTGAAGATTTCCAGGAGGATATCGTCAAACTATACAATGAAAAAAATAAGGATATTTTTTAACCCAAAAACTGATTGCCATGGTTGAATTAATTTTTATTGTTGCGACTATACTTCTATCTCTGCTTTTAATGAATCGATGGAGTAAAACCGGAACTTCATCCGGTGATAAAGAAAGTGTATCTGAAGCTTACAATTCAAACGAAATTATCGGCCAAAGTACATTTGTCCTGACTGCTGGTAAAAGGGACGTACCACGATATGATTCACCAGGGAAAATGGATATTGAAGTGCCGTTGGAATTCGAACCGGATATCAGTTTTATTGAGGAGCAGGAAGAACTGGAACAGCTCGGACTATCAACTGAGTTTTCTTCCGATATCACTTTTGAGGAAATGATGGAAGTGGTCAACGAAGTTGAAAATGACCAGCCTCAAAATCCGATCAAAGCGGGAAAATTACTTTATGAAAATGATAATACCGACTGGGTCGGGCAAATGGCTTCCACTTCCCCGAACTATCAAAAACGGATTGTGGAGTTGATTGACTTGCATTTGGGAAAGTTGGGGCAGAATGAAATTATTCAAATGTCGAGTAATGATTTGGAAGGGTTTGATATCAGAGAATTTACGGGATGATGTAAATCGTTGGATAGTGAACATTAAAAGCCGGGAATAATTGTAATCATTGGCTGTGAATGTTTTTTGTAAAAGGCTAGCGCACTAAATAGGATTTTATTGTGATAGAAGTGTTTTACAATTTTGCCATACTATACTTTTAGCTTCAGATACCGAAATATTCCAAATATTAGATAATCCACTAAATACCAATTCAACGTCCCACGGGTTATAGGATTTTCCATTCATGCCAGTAAATGGAGAATCAGTTTCTGTCACTATTTTTTCTTTAGGTATGTTGCTAATAATATTAATACCAGATTTACTTTTGACCATTGCAGGATTAATACTAAACCAGCATTCTAAATCTAAAGCACGTTTTAAGTCTTTAATTTTTCCTGAATACCAATGTAGTATAGGGACTCCGGCGTTTGGGTACTTTTCCAGAAATTCAAGTACATGATTTACTGCTCTACGACTATGAATAGACAAGATTTTACCTCCATCATTCTGACAAGAACGTAAAATGTGATTGAACACCCTTAATTGGGCATCCCAAGTTTTTTTTAACTCAGGAGAACCATCCAAGCCAATTTCTCCAACGTATTTAACATTACCCAAAAGATTATCAAACAATTGCAATTCATTCTCTCTCTCTTGTGCCAATTGCGGGTGTAGTCCAAGAGCAGTCTTTATTCTTTGGCTATTCTTTCCTAGCTCATTCGATTTAATCCAGGCACTTGGTGTTGTTGTAACCGCTAAAACATACAATCCCCTATCCAAACACCCTTTTACAATTTTAGAAGGATTTGGAAATAAATCTAAATGACAATGGAAATCAATCATAAAATATTATAACCCTTCAATAAGTCTTCGAGTTCATTTAATCCTTCTTCAATAGTCGCCTTATAGTCAGTAGTGTCTCCCAGCAATGCCGTATTTAAACTTGTTCCCAACCAAGCATCAAGTCCAATCTCCCTGATTTCCAGAATTGCCATCGCAACTGACCTAACATCATCATAGTTTGAGTAGTCATCTGATTGAATTGATAAGTCATTGTACTTATACTCAGTTTGGTCTTTATGCCCCCATCGTTTGAAAGCAGCCCTACGCACAAGGCAAGGAACACAGCGACCACAATGCTTATGCTGATGTACTCTATATCGTCCACAGCTAGTTGTATATGAAGCATATGAAGATAATATTCCTTGATTAAGACATTCTATCAACATTTGCCCTTTTGATTTATATTGATAAGGGTTCTTAATTTTGATCTTCAGTCCTGTTACATTTAGTAACTGTTGAAATAAATTCAAAAAAACCGGATGTGTTGTTCGCGTACTAAGGCTCCCTATTCGAATTTGAGTGAGAGGAGGATTAAGTGATATATAACCATTTTCACACATATACAAAGGTACTTGTTCTCCCTGTCTGTGTTTGTCGAGGCAACTAGCAATTAGAATTCCGTAAGCTAAGAATATTATTGAACGGGCCCGTTGTGAGGGAGGGGATTCTCCATTGGGAACATGAACATTGTGATTCAGCTGAACAAGAGGCACGTCTTTGGAAAAGAGCCTTACAATCTCCCTCTGTTTTTTTGCATCATCATTTACCTTTTGGCTTACAGCATAAGGATTTAAGCCCTTTTCAATCAAATCGACCAATCCAATAAAACTATCTAATCCTCCAGAAAGCAATGTCACAGAATCATTATCAGGACACTGAATTTCCCCTCTCTTTTTGTGTTGAGGAAGAAATCCCCCATCAATAAACTTCAAATCCCAAAAGTCGGATGTTAAAAAACCAAGTTGTTTGGAAAGAAGCGATGCTTGTCCATTCCAAAAGTCTTTTTCATTGACAGCTATGAATAACTCAAAAGCCCTAGTCCAACCATCGTGGCTTTGCCTTCGATGTCCTGCGTGGTCAGCAGCTATCACAGACAATGCAATTGATAAGATATCCCAAGCTCTGGGGGCTGGGTTTAATTTCCGTTTTTTGATTTCCTTCCAAATACTGTTTCCAATATAACCCTCCCCTTGAGCTTTACTGCTATCAAAAAGAATTACTTTTAAATCAGCTTTAGAGACCGTCTGCGTACTTCCATTTGGTGTGCAAAATATTTTCATAAGGCATAACTTTCAAATACATGAAAAGCATCTTCCAGAGTTTCTCGAATAAGTGAAACAATAGATTTTGATGTAATTGAAGATGCTATTTTTTTAAAAGAAGAAGCCACAGTTTCTTTTATATAAACCTTAGCCTCTTTTAGTCTTGATAAACCGCTAGCAAGTGAAGAAGCATTATGTCGGATGTTTTTCCCCATATCTAAATCAAATCTGGCAAAGACGTCTCCTGCAATGAACCTTTCAATAACAAATTGACGCTGTTTCTCATCAAGATTGAAAAGGTCTGCATCATTATATTTTTCCAATAATTCAGAGAAAGCATTTTTCATCGAATTACGGCTGGCTTCTGAGTCCAAATCTCCATCTATCGGTCGGATAGCCTCAATTATGGTGTCTGATATCTGCTCAAAGCTTTTACCGCGTAATGCGTCAAAATCTATGTCTGGAACAGAAGCTGAAGATTCACTAAATGCGGCCTCAGACGAGCCATACGATAACGCTCTATAAAGAGCTCCGGCTGTAGCAACTGTTCTACTTAATCTTGCAGTTGCTGTTTTAGATCCTCCATAACCAGTTTTAACGTAGTGTCCAACTCCTCTTCGCAAGTTTTGACGACCTCCTTCTCTTGCGAATTTATTTAAATTCGTTCTAGCTCCGCGAAACCGACCGGATGGCGCAAGTACAGGGTTTTCTGGATTATCTTTCTCTGGAGGATTTGGCGTCGGAGAATTATCGACTGTATTATCATCCGTGGGTGATGTAGGATTGTCACTATCTCCATTATCTGCCCATGGCGGTATCATTGGTACATTAGGAGGGGCTCCGTTACTTGATTGTGATGTTCCCATTATTTAATTCCTAATTTATTTTTGATTGCTTGTTTTACTGGTAATGATATATCGGCTTCAAGCCACTTTTCAAATACTGGCTTTGCCCATATCTCACTAGAAATTTTGGGGACAATGCCGGCTTGCAGCTGTGATGGAATAATGCCAGATAAAAAGTTTGCTAATCTTTGAGCTTGAATTTCGTCAATTCTAGATACGGTTATGCAAGCTTCCAATATTGGGGGAACACCCCACTCTTGTTCTTGCTTTGCTCGTTCAAGCAATCTATCCATGATGACTGAAAGTTCTGCTTTTTGAATACGACTTAGGTCTTCGCTAATACTTGATGCCATATCCGGGGATTGTATTAATGCATCCAGTAAGCCAGCGGCGAGAGAGGACAACCTGTCTTCGGGAGTAACAATCGGTGCATGTTCACGACTTACATACAACGCACCTCTCAAATCTTTATCCGCTAAAGTTGGCGACAGTTTTAGCCATTCTTTAATAAAATCATCATTCCATTCTTCCGTCAGTGAGATTTCTTTCCCTTTGGCACTGTCCGTTTCCCAATCCACCAAAAACAAAGGTTTACCTTCACCGTTTTCATTCACTTCTGCTAATAATTTTGAATACACGTTGGGATTACCGCACCTTTCAAACAGTAACAATTTCACAAGAACTGCCTCATCAACACCGACTCCATGGGATTGGGAGATAGACATACGAATGGCGAGTGTGTTCAGAAAACGTTTTATTAATCTCGGATTACCATTAATTTTTGAAGATGTCGTCATAATATGAGCAAGGCGTTCTGCTGTCTCAATCTTGGTTTGGAGAGAGCTTGGCAAATCAACATCAAGAGAATTTATAAATGCTCTATCAACTCGATTGCCTTTCCAGCTTAAGGATAATTGCTCAATAACTTTATCACGTATTTTCTCTTTATCTGCCTCATCTAACTCACTTGCTTCAACAAACAATAGCATCAAATAGGCACGAACTTCCTGTGTCCCAAGAGCTGGAACCCTTAGAGGAATCTGAATTAATTTATCAAAGTAATTCGTAACAAGGTCATTGTTTGTATCTAACTCAAAATGCTTTTTGACAGCGTGTTTTATCATTTCGTCATCAGCGGCTATAACGAATGCCGTATTTTTTAAAAAAAGGAAAAGACGTATCGCTTCAAGTGTTGAGACTGTCGTTTCCGGCAAGCACCTGTCAAGGTCATCAATTAATACAACCAAAGTTATCCCAATTTCGTGGAGTGCTTCTTCAAAACTATTTCTAATCGCCTGTATTTCTTTGGGGGGAGATTTTTCTTCTTTAGGTTTTAAAAAACTTGAAAATTTCTCATAAGCTTCTTGCGCAGTGGTTTCTGTTTCTTGAAGAGATTCCTTTGTCAATTCTCCAGTTTGAAGTTTTTTAGCAATGCTCAGTACCTCGCTAACTATTCCAGCTGGGGGTAAGCCGAAAGCAAGAGGAGCTGCAATGCTAACCCCTGTTTTTACCACTCTTAACCAATTTACCCTCTTTAAAAATTCTTTTGCTTTGCCTAACCCTTTCTGACGTGTTTTAGCTTCTTCTGTTAAGGTATTTGCAATTACCTCCATAAGAGCAGCCCTTGCATCATCAAATCCTTGATAAAGCCAAGCATTGAATTCAACAAAAACAAATGAATCTCCATCTTTGTCATTCAAAGACTTTCTTATTAGTTTAATCATCGATGATTTTCCAACTCCCCATTGGCCAGAAACTCCTATAGATACAGGGTTATTTCTAGCTTGGACAATTAGTTCTGCGACAGTATCTGCTGTACATGAAAAATTTAGAAAGTCTTTATCAGTTTCATTATCCGTCCACATTTGGAGTCCAGAATTAGGTTGTTATAGGTGAAATTCTATTTTGAAAATATAAAAGTATAAAAATATTTTTAGTTAACAGGATGGATCTGTTGGATTTATATACCAATCACTAATTTGATTCAACGCCAAACACAGCCACTCACTTCCACATACTTCCCATTTTATTTTTCAATGAATTAAGCCTTTACATTTGGTTACAGGCAGGGAAAAACCTGTTTGAGCATGAATCAAATTTTAAAAGCATGAAGGAAAAAGATTACGGGTAGAGTCCGGTTTCATTTCAGTGGTTTTACCACTTTACCGGGAGAGAATTCAAAAAACAGTAAAAACCGCTTTTCTGGCTCTTTCAGCCAGGAAGCACAAAAAACAAATTATTATGGCAAAAGTCAATAAATTAAAATCGGTATTAACCCTTTTCTTTTCATTCTGGGTCATGGCTTTGTTTGCCCAGGGCGATGGTTCTGCCGGAATTACCGAAGCCACCAACATGGTCACTTCGTATTTCGACCCGGCAACCAGATTAATTTACGCTATTGGAGCCATTGTGGGCCTAATTGGTGGCGTAAAAGTGTATTCCAAATTTTCCAGCGGCGACCCGGATACCGGTAAAACGGCGGCAGCCTGGTTTGGCGCATGTATTTTTCTGATTGTTGCAGCCACCATCCTGCGTTCATTCTTCCTGTAAAAAGTATGGCAACGTATTTTATCAATAAAGGGGTGAACAAACCGGCAGAGTTTAAAGGATTGCAAAGCCAGTACCTCTTCATTTTTGCCGGCGGGTTATTGGGGACTTTCGTGGTTTTTATCGTCATGTACCTTACCGGTATAGATCAGTGGATTTGCATTTTCACCGGGCTGGCTTTGGCTTTTATAGTGGTATGGCTGACATTTTCGCTTAACCGGAAATTCGGACGTTTCGGTTTGATGAAACTCCAGGCTACCCGGACCTTTCCCCGCCGGATAATTAACCGGAGAAATATTCTCCGATTATTTTCACCAAAAAGAAAGGAATCAGAATGAGAAACGTTTTAAAAACGGCCACGCTTGAAAGCAAGTTCCCCTTGCTGTCGGTTGAACAGGGATGTATCATCAGCAAGGATGCGGATATTACAGTTGCTTTTCAGGTTACATTGCCGGAACTTTTTACGGTTACCTCGGAAGAATACGATGCCATGTATTCAGTCTGGAACAAAGCGATTAAAGTTTTGCCCGATTATTCAATTGTTCACAAACAGGATTGGTACATCAAGGAAAAATACCAACCGGAACAGCAGGAACAGAATTTAAGTTTCCTGAGTGCTTCCTTTGAACGCCATTTTAATGAGCGCCCGTATTTAAGCCACACCTGCTACCTTTTTCTTACCAAAACTACCAAAGAGCGGAGCAGGCAGCAAAGTACGTTCAGCTCGCTGGCGCGGGGTTTCCTTCTTCCCAAAGAGATAAAAAATAAGGAATCGGTTTTGCGGTTTGTGGAGGCGGTGAACCAGTTTGAGCAAATCATCAATGACAGCGATTTTGTCAGAATCTCCAGGTTGACAGGGGAGCAAATCACGGGCTCTGAAAAAGAACCTGGGATAGTGGAGAAGTATTTTTCACTTTCACAGGAACAAACTGCCAGTCTGCAGGACATCACACTGAATCCTGGGGAAATGAAAATCGGAGACAATTCCCTGATTCTTCACACCCTTTCGGATTTGGATGACCTGCCTGCAAAAGTTTCCACGGAAAGCCGGTACGAAAGACTTTCCACCGACCGCAGCAGTTGCCTGTTATCTTTTGCCTCTCCGGTTGGCTTGTTATTGCCGTGCAACCACATTTACAACCAGTACATTTTTATTGATGATCATTCGTCCAATCTTGCCCGTTTTGAAAAGATGGCCAGGAACATGCACTCGCTTTCGAGGTACAGCCGCGCCAATCAGATAAATAAACAATGGCTGGACGAGTACCTGAATGAAGCACACAGCAAAGGATTGGTTTCCGTGCGCGCTCATTTCAATGTTCTGGCCTGGAGTGACAAGTCGGAAGAACTTCGGCAGATTAAAAATGATGCCGGTTCCCAGATTGCGCTGATGGAATGCAAACCGCGTTACAATACCGTGGATGTGCCGACACTGTTTTGGGCGGGCATCCCTGGCAATGCGGCTGACTTCCCTTCGGAAGAATCGTTTTACACGTTTACAGAACAGGCGTTGTGTTTCTTTACCGGAGAAACCAATTACCGGAGCTCACTATCCCCGGTGGGGATTAAAATGGTTGACCGGCTCACCGGAAAACCACTGCATCTCGATATTTCCGATTTGCCCATGAAAAAAGGAATTATCACCAACCGGAACAAGTTTATCCTTGGTCCTTCGGGAAGCGGAAAATCCTTTTTTACCAACCACATGGTCCGGCAATATTACGAGCAGGGAACGCATGTTTTGCTGGTCGATACCGGAAACAGTTACAAAGGATTATGTGATTTGATTCATTATAAAACTAGGGGCGAAGACGGGGTCTATTTTACCTATACCGAAGACAACCCGATTGCGTTTAATCCATTCTACACCGATGACGGGGTGTTTGACATTGAAAAAAGGGAAAGCATCAAAACGCTTATTCTTACCCTATGGAAAAATGAGGAAGAAGCGCCGACACGCTCGGAGGAGGTGGCTTTGTCGAATGCGGTGAGCCAGTATATTGTGAGGTTGAAATCGGACAGTAAGATGGCTCCGTCTTTTAATACGTTTTATGAGTTTTTCCGGGATGAATATTCAGAAACCCTCCGTGTGAAAAAGGTACGTGAAAAGGATTTTGATATTGCCAATTTCCTGAATGTTTTGGAACCCTATTATCGTGGAGGTGAGTATGATTATCTCCTGAATTCTGACAAACAAATGGATTTACTGAACAAACGATTTATCGTTTTCGAGCTGGACAATATCAAAGACCACAAAATTCTGTTTCCCATTGTGACTATCATTATTATGGAAGCTTTTATCAATAAAATGAGGCGGTTAAAAGGCATCCGTAAAATGATATTGATTGAGGAAGCCTGGAAAGCGATTGCCAAAGAAGGGATGGCGGAGTACATCAAATACCTGTTCAAAACCGTCCGGAAATTTTTTGGTGAAGCTGTTGTGGTAACGCAGGAGGTGGATGATATTATTGCTTCCGAAATTGTAAAGGAAAGTATCATCAATAATTCCGACTGCAAAATCCTGCTTGACCAACGCAAGTACATGAATAAATTTGGTTCCATCCAAAAACTGCTTGGATTGACCGAAAAAGAGAAATCGCAGATTCTTTCCATCAACCTGGCTAACCATCCCCGGAGAAAATACAAAGAGGTATGGATTGGCCTGGGCGGGGCGCAGTCTGCGGTTTACGCAACCGAAGTTTCTTTGGAGGAGTACTACACTTACACCACCGAAGAAACCGAGAAACTGGAACTCGTCCGGTTAACAGAACAACTGGACGGGAATATAGAAATGGCCATTAAACAACTGGCCGCAAGCAAGCGAAAAGCTTAATTCAATAACTTTTAAAGTCAATTAAAATGAAAACAAAACTATTAATTGCCGGGCTTTTTATCATGCTTGGCACATTTAGTCTGAAAGCACAGTTTGTGGTAACCGATCCCTTAAATATTGCTCAAAGTATCGTGAATACAGCAAACGAAGTGATACAAACTTCAAACACTGTTACCAATGTTATCAAGAACTTTAAAGAGGTAAAAAAGGTGTATGAACAAGGCAAAAAATACTACGATGCCTTAAAAGCTGTGAACGACCTTGTAAAAGATGCCCGGAAAGTTCAGGAAACCATTCTGATGGTTGGTGAAATTGCCGATATCTACATGGATGCGTATCAACTCATGTTACAGGATGAGAACTTCACGCTTGAAGAGCTGGGGGCTATTGCCTTTGGATATACCAAACTGCTGGAAGAAAGCAGTAATCTTTTAAAAGACCTGAAAGGGATTGTGAATTCCAGTTCCCTTTCCATGACCGACAAAGATCGAATGGATATTATTGACGGAGTTTATGTTGCCGTTCAGCATTACCGGAACCTGGTGCGCTATTACACCAATAAAAACCTCTCTGTTTCATACTTGCGTGCACAGAAAAAAGGCGAAACGGACAGGATGCTGGCTTTGTATGGAAATGCGGATGAAAGGTACTGGTAATGGATTTTGATAACCTGCATCAGATTCTTCGCAGCTTGTATGAGGATATGACGCCTTTATGCAGTGACATGGCAGGGGTTGCAAAAGGATTAGCGGGGCTTGGGGCATTGCTTTATGTTGCTGTCCGTGTATGGCAGTCACTTGCCCGGACTGAGCCCGTTGATGTGTATCCGCTTTTGCGCCCCTTTGCCATTGGCTTCTGCATCATGTTTTTTCCCTCTTTCGTTTTGGGAACAATAAACATGGTTCTAAGTCCTGTGGTAATAGGTACCAATCAGATGTTGGAAACTCAGACTTTTGATATGGAAACGTACCGGGATTTAAAGGAGCAATTGGAAATTGAAGCCATGAAACGAAATCCGGAAACGGCCTTTTTGGTCAGCGATGAAGAATTCGATAAGCAGTTGGATGAACTGGGCTGGAGTCCTTCCGATTTAGCAACCATGTCTGGAATGTACATAGAGCGCAGCCTGTATAATCTTAAAAAGAATATCCGTGATTTTTTCAGGGAAGTACTGGAAATCCTGTTTCAGGCGGCGGCATTGGTGATCGATACCATTCGTACTTTCTTTCTGATTGTGCTTTCCATTCTGGGTCCTATTGCTTTTGCCATCAGTATCTACGACGGGTTCCAATCCACCATGACGCAATGGTTCTCACGATACATTTCGACTTACCTCTGGCTGCCCGTTTCCGACCTGTTCAGTTCCATTCTTGCACGGATTCAGGTGCTGATGCTGCAGGCAGATATCGACAAGCTGCAAGCTGATGCAAATTATTCGGTAGAGGCATCCAATGGAGTGTATATTGTTTTTATGATTATCGGCATTGTCGGATATTTTACCATTCCAACCGTAGCCGGATGGATAATCATGGCAGGCGGAATGGGTAATTTCGGAAAAAACGTAAGCTCATCGGCAAGTAAAGCTGGTGCCCTGGCGGCAGGTGTAGCCGGAGCAACGGCAGGGAATGTGGCTGGAAAATTATTGAAGAAATAGGCCCCTCCTAACCTCCCCAAAGGGAGGAATAAGAAAAAGTGACCAAGTAAAATCGTTACGATCAAAAAAAAGAGTTATGGAATTTAAATCATTAAAGAATATAGAAACAAGTTTTCGGCAGATTCGGTTTTTCGGGATTGTGTTTGTTATTCTGTGTGCAGGAATTACCGGTTTTTCCGTTTTCAGTGCAATGCAATTTGCCGAAAAACAACGGGAGAAAATCTATGTACTGGATAAAGGAAAATCATTAATCCTTGCCCTTTCGCAGGATTTATCCCAAAACCGTCCGGTCGAAGCGCGGGAACATATCCGGCGTTTCCACGAACTGTTTTTTACGCTTTCACCGGATAAAAACGCCATTGAATCCAACATCAACCGGGCGATGTTTTTGGCAGACAAAAGTGTTTACAACTATTACAAGGATTTGGTTGAAAAGGGATATTTCAACCGTATTATTTCCGGGAATATCAACCAGAACCTTCTCGTGGATAGTGTGGTGGTTGATTTCAAAAATTATCCTTATTCGGCTTCTACCTATGCCCGTCAGGTTATCATCCGGGAAAGTAACATCACAGAACGGAGCCTGGTTACTTCCTGTAAACTGATTAACTCGGTTCGGAGTGACAACAATCCTCATGGATTTGCTATTGAGAATTTTACAGTAAAAGAAAACAGGGATATTCAAACCATAGACCGGTAGCGATGAAACAAAAAGTCAGAAAGATTAATCTGGTACTGGATGATACCCTTCGAAAAGCATGTGAACGGATTCCTCAAAAGAAACGCAAAGGGGTCGTACTTGGAATGTGCTTTCTTTTTGTCGTTGTCTTTTCTTTTATGCTCTGGGATTCTTTTCATAATCAGGAGGCAAATAATGTATTTGAAATAAAACACATAGAACCTCTTGACTTGCCACAGGATAGTTTAAATCAAAAATTTAAAAACAAATTTCATGGACAAAAACAATAAAACACTTTTAAAGCCGCAACAGAAGCAACGGCTAAAAAAATATGCGGTTTTTGTATTGATGTTCGCCGTTTTTGGCGCATGTTTCTGGCTTATTTTTAAGCCATCTGAAAAAAGTAACTCAAATACAGAAGCAGCGGGGTTGAATACAGAATTGCCCATGCCGCGTGAAAGCAACCTGATAAAAGACAAAATCAGCGCTTTTGAACAGGGAAAACTTTTTGAAGAAAAACCGGTTCGGTCACTGGACCAGTTTTCAGCAATGGTTGGACAGGAAGAACCAGCGAAATTTGATTTGTCTGTAACAAACGATACAGATGAACTACCATCACCGGAAGGAAAATTTTCGGGTTCAAAACAACCTGAAAGGGCAATACAGCATTCCGCTTCAGCTTACAAAGGGATTAATAACACGCTCAATAATTTCTATGAAAAGCCCAAAGAAGAAACTTCTAAAACCGAAAAACTGAAAAGGAAAATTGAGGAATTAAATAATCAGTTGGCTGAGAAAGAACAATCGAACAATGTGGATGAACAGCTAAAGCTAATGGAGAAGTCGTACCAACTGGCTTCCAAATATATGCCGGGATCTACCGGTCAGTTTGCCGCAACTGAAGTCTCAGGTACAAAACTATCTGAGCCAGTCGAAAAAACAAAACAACCGGTTTCATCTAAACCTGTCAGGACAGTTTCGAATAACACCGTTTCAGCTCTGAAACAAAACGTTAGTGATTCTTCTTTTGTTGAACAGGTTTCACAGCCTCGTAATTATTCCTTTATTACAGCAGGGCATGAAAAGATTCAGAAAGACCGGAATACGATTTGGGCATGCATAAACAATACCCAGACATTGGTTAGCGGGCAAAACGTAAAGCTTCGTCTGCTTGAGCCCGTGGAAACCGGTGGGTTTGAACTTCCAAAGAATTCGCTTATCACCGGAATTGCAAAAATTCAGGGAGAGCGGCTACAGATAGATATTCATTCGCTGGAGCACAATGGGAATATTATCCCGGTCCAACTGGCCGCCTATGATACGGACGGTCAGCAAGGCCTGTTTATTCCCGGTTCATCGGAAACAACCGCTTTAAAAGAAATCACCGCTACTATGGGACGCGATGCCGGAACGAGCATAAGCATTAACCAGGGTACAACTGCCGGACAGCAACTGGCTGCCGATGTGGGTCGGAGTTTTATCCAGGGAGCTTCACAGTACGTTTCCAAAAAATTGCGGACAACCAAGGTAACCCTGAAAGCCGGGCACCGGTTATTGCTGATGCCATCCAATTGAAATCAAATTGTTTAACTCAAAATTTTATTAAAATGAAACCT
>CAZLGT010000063.1:0-31749 GCA_964559175.1 uncultured Mariniphaga sp.
AATATTAACAATCAAGTGTTTATATTAACAATTGGTTTTTAGAGATGCCCTTAATAAGCGTGTTTGAAAAGTCCTTTTTAAATATAATTTCAAAATTCGAATCATCAGTCGGTTGATTATATATTTTTCTGAAGTTTTTTGTTGTTAAACCGAACAACGAAAGGAACTCTCCAAAATTGGTTTTTAAATCATTTATATATTTCGTTTTGAGATAAAAACGCTCATTTAGTTGCTTTTTGAGAACCCAGGCATATTTTTTATTGTTGTGGTCATAAACAATTTTTAAAAATCTTTCATTTTCATCAATTACCAAATACCTGAAATTTGAAACCAAAGTATCTTCGGGCGGATGGTAACCAAAATTACTAATAGGTTGACTATTGTCTCTTAAATTTAATATATTGGTTTTCAAAAAGTCATCGTTATAAATATCAACTGTTATATTTCTTTTTACACCCGAATTAATAGTTAGAATTCCAATTGTTCTTTTTAAAAATTCCCTGGGTAAATCATTATTAATGAAGAATTTTTCATAAGGAACATTAGCAAATATTGTTGAATATGTAATAAAAAAAAGCGTAAAAAAAATAAATCTGTTTTTCATTCAAGTTTTAAAATATAAAGATTTTGAATTTTTCAATCTTTTTTAAGATACGGGTTATATGCTATTTCCCAAAGATTTCCGTCAGGGTCTGCAATGTAGCTGCTGTACCCACCCCAAAAGACTTTCTGGGGTTCTTTCACTATTTTAACTCCTTTGTTTCTTAATGATTCTATTAAATCATCAACTTCTTTTTCACTCCAAACATTATGTGAAATAGTAAAACCTTTGAACCCGTCACCAGTTGAATCAACAGTTGCATCTTTGGCTAATTCTTCTCTTGAGTACAGAGCAATATGAATCCCGTTTAATGTATACAATATTAAATTCTCATTGCTCAATTCAGAACGTTTCCAGTCAAATTTATTCTCATAGAAATCTATGGAAGTTTTTAAATCATTTACACCCAGTGTAAAAAAGGTTATTCTTTGTTCCATTTTTATATCCCTTTTATTTTGTTAAAAATATTTTTTCTATCGTTCATGCAAATTACAACATTGCGTTGAAATTTAAAATGATAAACAAATATAGATTTATTATAAATAAATAGTGGGTAAAATGTGATTGAACAATACCGTAGTTTTCGGCGGGTGGTTTTTCTAAAGAATTTCTAAATTCTGTTTCAACCTGTCAGTCTTCTGAAATTTTTGTGCTAATTTTGCCGCCATAGGGGTTGTTAGCTCAGTTGGTTTAGAGCATTACCTTGACAGGGTAGGGGTCACTGGTTCGAATCCAGTACAACCCACAAATTGAAAAACAAAGGAGTCAGGCAAGTCGTTGACCCTATTTGTTTTTGTCTGGATGCAGCAGAAGTGTAACAATCTGTTTTAACAATTCTTTCGTTCAGGATATCACGACCTCAATAAAATCCTCCTTCAATCATTTTAAACTATAAAGGTATTTTTAGTTAATAATAATTGCTTTTGACAGCTTATTTTTGCCATCTGAAAGGTTAATGTAGTAAATACCTGTTGCAACTTTGCTTAAGTTAATTTCGTCAGTAAGCATGCTGTTTGATGCCGGTAATTTCTTTTTCAAAATATTTTTTCCGGATGCGTTTATTATTTCAACTGAAGCTTCGGTTTCTCTGTTCCATTTATATTGCAAATTGAATTGACCATAATTGGGATTTGGAAAAACATTCATCCAAATATCAGGATCTTCAATCAAACCCACAAGTGTTGCATTTTCAATTGTTATTTGATGCAGACAAATATTGTAATTCAAACATTCATCAGCAATATAATAAGTGCGTTTTAGAACATCTGGATTTAAAAGGGTATCTAGAAATTCCGACATCAAACCAAAAGATGAAGTATCTATTTTGCAGTTGTCTGCAATAACTCCACCTGCAGCAAAAAATTCATCCATAGTTAAGCGGGGTGGAATATTTTGATTTTTATCAACAGTTATATCAGGAGGACATAAAATCCTGGGATTGGTCTGGTCATTCACTGTAATCTGATGAGTGCAGGTATTTGAAAAATCTCCGTTTGTATTCATTATCTGATAATCTCTTGTAATTAAGCCTGGACATATTTCTTCACTCACTGTTTCTGAAATTAATACCAGAGAGTCTGCTTCCCAATAGGAGCTGTAAGTTCCTCCTGCATTGAAAAACTCTGACAAAGAAGAAAAAGGATTGTTAAAACATTCAACCTCCATGGCGGGAGGGCAACTGATTTCCGGAGGTTCAGGTGAAGTAATTTCAATAACCATTATAAATGTTTCAGCGCACTCATATTCAGGGAAAGGAGAAAAGACATATTCAAACAAGCCTATTGAGTCTGTAAGAATAACATCTGGATTCCATTGGCCAGAAACACCCATCAAATCATTTATAGGCAGAACCGGTGGAGAATTGAACTGAGAAATTGGGTCAATTGAATTAAATACGGGTATAATGGACTGTAAGATTTCTATGGTCAACGTAAATTCCTCTATACATCCGTAGGCTTCATCCGGTGTAAATACGAATTCAAAGATACCTGCTTCGCCGGTGGAAACAACCGCCGGGCTCCAGGTGCCGGGAACTCCGTTCAGGTCGGTTTCCGGCAGCGCAGGCGGTTCGGCAAACTGGCAAACCGGCCCGATGGGCTCGAATTCCGGACTGAAAGTGGTAAACAGCTCGATGGTCTGGATGCAATCATCTGAATTTCCGCAAACGTCGTAAACGGTGAATGTGCGGGAAACTACCTGCGGACAGATACCGGATAATTCGTCGCGGTAAGTAACGGAATCGACGGCGCAGTTGTCGGACACGGAAATGCCAATGGTCTCATAATCATCCGGTGAAACCGGTTGTTTAGTTTCGGAATAAGACAGCCTGGTGAGGCTCTCCAGTTCATCCATACCGGCGCTGAATGTCAAGGTTTCGGGACAGCTGATTTCCGGCGGCATCTGATCGTCCACCCGTATTCTCTGAACTTCCGAAGCGCTGTTTTCACAGCCGTCGGTGGCGGTCCAGGTACGAATAAGTGTGAGGCCGTTTACACAAACCGAGTCGGTAACGCTTTCGCTAAACGTTATGGTTACTTCCCCGCCACAGTTATCGGTGGCAGTAACCTCCGGAACAGGCGGCACATCGCCGATGCAGGCCACCGTGGTATCCTGCGGAATTCCCGAAAGCACGGGCGCTGTCTGGTCGTTTATTACAAACACCTGAGTGCATAGGATGGACGTCCCACATTCATCAGATATCTGGTAATATCTGGTAACCGCGGTTATGCAGTTTTCGTCTCCGCCAGGCAAATCGTACAGATGCGTAAAGGTGGCTGTATCGACCACACATTCGCTGTAGGCGTTTCCACCTGCTTCTTCAAAAGCTTTATAGGAAGCATACGGTTCGGGCAGGTCGTCCAAACATTCCACCTCAACCACCGGCAACGGCGGACAGTCGAAATCAAAGTCGATGTCTTTTTTGATGATAATGGTTTGCGTACAATAACCAAAATTACCACAGGCGTCACCTATACGGAAAGTGCGTAACAGTGTATCGGCTGCAATTCCAGGATTTGTATCTTCATATTCTAATCGCAATGAGTTCTCTCGAAGATTACAATTATCACTTGCAGTTCCTCCATTTCTTTCCCAAACCGCTAATCCGGCACCCAACGGCAATCCAGGAACAGCTTCTCCCACTTCCACCACCACATTCGGCGGACAGGTAAGGACAGGCGGAACATCGTCCCTGAACCGGATGGTGTGTTCACAATAGACTGTTCTTCCGCATAAATCGGTGATTTCATACGTACGGATTCTGGCTCCGTCGCAGTTGTTGCCGAACGGCCGCTCGTCTATCATTTGGAAAGAAGCGGAATCGATACCACAATAGCTGAATACGGAGCCGCCCAGTTCAAAAAATTCGTCGAGGGTGAGCTGAGCGGGCAATTTGGAAACGCAATCGAAAACCGGGTAGGCAGAAGCAGGCGGGCATACCATTACCGGTTCAGAAATGGGCAGTGTTATTCTCATGGTATCGGTGGCGGTGTTGCCACAGGGGTCGGTAACCCGGTAAATACGGGTAATTACCAGTTGTTCACCCACAATTTCATCGGTTTCCGGCAACATTTCAAAAGTTTCAATACGGCAGTTGTCCGATGCAATTCCACCCTCTTCGCTGTCCACTTCTTCCCACGAAGCATAAGGCGGCGGAACCACGGTATGGTCGTCGCCTGCAATGTCGGGCGGCAACACAAATTCCGGAGGAATCGTATCGTTCACCGTTAAGATTTGGGTAAAGGAGACCTCATTTCCACATTCATCAGTTACAGTGTAATAACGTGTAATAATTTCGGGACAATCTGTTTCACCCCGTTCCTGGCGGGTCATTTCTATGGACACAATTTCTCCAAAGGCTGCGGTAACAATACCTCCGTCGGCTTCAAAATCTTCAAACAGGGTATATGGCTCAGGCGGTTCACACGGAGCAAACAGTTCGGGTACAAACTCAACCACCGGCGGAATTGTATTTATAATGGAAAGCGTATCGGTAAAGGTGGCCCGGTTACTGCACCAGTCGTAAATTTCATACGTGCGGACAATGATTTGGGGGCAGTTTTCCTGAACTATGGAATCTTTAACCCAGGCAAAAGTGCTTTCATCCAGTCCGCAGTCATCTTCAGCCTTGCCTCCTGCCACTGCAAATTCACTGTAGCTGCTGTATGCCGCCGGTAAAGGTTCATCACATTCTATGGTTACCGGAGCCGTCAATTGCACAAATGCAGGCGGAGCAGTATCTTCAACAAAGAAGCGTTCCGTCCATTGAATGGATTCTCCACATTCCGTGGTAAAGGTATATGTTCTCCTGATTTCGCCCGGACAACCCGGAACAACAACTACCGGATTGCTTACTGTCATGGTAATGCTTGCTCCACAATCGTGCATTAACCCTGTAAAGTTGGCATGTGTAAATGGCGGAGGTAGTGTACAACCCCTGCGGGTGGCTGGAAGGGTTGTAAGCCGGGGCGGAATATCTTCGAGAATTACTCGTTGAGTATAGTACGCATAATTTTCGCAAAGGTCCCTGATTTCGTAGGTATATTCCCTAACCTCAGGACATCTTCCCAGTCTTCTTAACCTCGGCGACGGGAAATAACTGTAATCGATTCCGCAGTTGTCGTCCGCGCCGGTGGCTTCAATAAACGCATTTATATTGCTGTAAGTTGCTATTGTCACAGATTCATCGCAGTTTATTGTCATCTCTTCACCATCCCTTGCAAAAGTTGGGGCTTCGGTATCGTCCACAATAATTTGCTGCTGACACGTCAGGGTAACTCCGTCTGCATCGGTAAATGAATATGTGCGGGCAATGGTTTCCGGGCAGGCAGATCCGTCTGAAAAAGCACTCTCATAATAGAATTCGACAAAATTGCTGGCTGAGCCGCCAGCTGCTTCAAATTCTTCGTACGTAGCATAAGGTTCAGGCACATCGGTAATACATTGCACCTCGATGGGCGGGGGGCAGCTGATAACTAATTCATTAGAAACATTTAGATGCTTTAATACATTGCCTTGTATTTTTAGTGCAGGTAAAAGTTCTGTGATATTCAAATTTTTTGCAGAAGAATCTGAGTGTATTCCCAAAGCATTGAAAAAAATTAAAAGAAAAAAAGTTACTGCAGAGCAAGATTTGATTTTGTTCATGATAAAATGTGTTATTCGAACATCAGTTAAAGTAAGGAAAAATATATTACTTCTCCAATAATCAAGTAAAATGGTATTTTTTTCACAAAATTATATCGTTTATAAGATTAAAGTTGTAACTTTATTTAATGAAAATCAATTAATTAATATATCATGGCACTACATGAAGAGATTTCCAACCAGGCAATCGAATTGTGCGTAAATGCAATTCCTTCGAAATATTTCACTACACTTAAAGTTATTTCAGAACTGGAAAGAAGGTTTCCTGAAGATGTCAAAAGAATAAAATCCTACTCAGAAAGAAATTGGCGGGCAGTGATAGGGAAAGCGATTAAACGTTTTTCTGTAGAAACCAATTTAATAAAACAAGTCTCTGAGGCTAAAGAAAGTCCGGCCAGATGGGAAAAAATAAAATGATTCGTTTTGATGATTTAACGAGGGAGGAAAGATATTATTCAGCAACAATTTTACCTTACCTTTTTGCATATAATAATTTTTCAGGTCTTTCAGCCTTTGAACAAGAGTTATTGTCGAATAACCTTATATCTATAAAGTCTTCTATCAATGAAAACATTCAACTTATATCTGAAGTCTATATTGAAAGAGATTTGTCTTATTATAAGATAGAAATTCCCTCATCTGCTTTCGAAAAGAAGATGGGAAAGCAGGTGAAGCCGGATATCTTGATTTTATCTAATGAATCATTATATATTTTTGAATGTAAGGTGTTTATGAATGAGTCTGAATTTTCTTTACACCAACAAATTTTAAAGCAAAAATATATTTTTGACATTATTGAAAAAACTTTAAAACATTCATTCCTAAATAAATTGCATTTTTTAATCTTGCCTTATGAATTTGATATTCCGGATTGTGTTGTGATTTCACTATTTAAGATATATGAAGTTATGGAAAGTGTTGTCCCAAAAAACAACTATTTCCTTCAAAGATTAGAGAGAGCTTTGATAAGGTTATAATTGTAATTTTCTTTCTAATTTAATTGAAAATACCTGGCCTTTTCTATCTCAATTCAATAATCATCGCCGCCTTTTTCGAGATTTTTAGTTCCGAAAGGTTTGAAATAGTGGTTCCGGAAATAACCTCCCTGCCGGAAGAATAGCCTTTCAAAATTTCGCCAAAACGTTCGGTCGCAAGCGTTTTTTCTGCGTTGTTTTTATTCAGAACAACCATCACCGTTTCATTTTCATTGTAGCGGAAGTATGTGTAAATGCCGTCTTCGGGCACAAAGTGCATCAGTTTGCCGTGGTGGATTACTTCCTTGTTTTTGCGCCAGTTTTGAATGGTGGAAAGGTATTGCAGCATATCTTTCTGCGCGGCAGTCAGGCCTTCTCCGGTAATGGCATTTACTTTATGGTCGGCCCAGCCGCCGGGAAACTCTGCACGAATGTCTCCGTGGTGGTCGCCGGGATGTGTCATCAAAACTTCAGTGCCGTAATAAAACTGCGGAATTCCGCGCATGGTCAGAAAATACGCCATCGCCATTTTCAGCAGGTCAACATCTTCGCCCAGTTGCATATACATACGCGACATGTCGTGGTTGTCGGGGAAAATCACCAGGTTCCACGGGTTGGCATACAAAAAATCGTTGGCCAGACTCTCATACATGGTCACAAGTCCCGAGCCCCAGGTTTCTTCTTGGCGAAGTCCGCGGCTGACGGCATCCTGCAACGGAAAATCCATCAGGCTGGGCAGGGAACAGTGGTATCCGTCGATGTTGTTTTTCCCTTTTTGCCAGTAGGAGACAATGGCCGGGTTCAGGCTCCACTCTTCGCCCACAATGTTGAATTTGGGGTATTCTTCCAGTACTTTTTCGGTCCAAACAGCCATCATCTCTTTATCGGGGTATGGCCAGGTATCCTGCCTGATGCCTTCCAGTCCGGCATATTCAATCCACCAGATGCTGTTCTGAATGAGGTAGGTAGCCATAAACGGGTTTTTCTGGTTCAGGTCGGGCATGGTGGGCACAAACCAGCCGTCAGCCATAGCGCTGCGGTCGGCTTCCGAAGCGTGCGGATCCTGGTTTACCGTGCGCCGGTGCGATGTAATTTTATATTCGGGAAAGTGGTTTATCCAGTCGGGCATGGGCAAATCGTCCATCCACCAGTGTTCCGAACCGCAATGGTTGAAAATCATATCCATAATCAGTTTCATGCCTCGTTTGTCTAGTTTTTCGTTCAGTTCCAGGTACTCTTCGTTGGAACCGTAGCGCGGGTCAACCCGGTAAAAATCGGTTGTGGAATAGCCATGATACGAAACCTGTGTCATGTTGTTTTCCAGCACCGGATTGAGCCACACGGCCGTAAATCCCAAATCCTGCAAATAATCCAGCGAATTGATAATGCCGCGTATATCGCCGCCATGCCGCCCGTCGCGGTCGTTGCGGTTGGGTTTTTCTTTCATCCCTTCCACCCAGTCGTTGTCCGGGTTTCCGTTTACAAACCGGTCGGGTGTAATCAGGTAAATCACATCCGATGTGTTAAACCCCATTCTTTCAGCCGAGCCTGTTTCACGGGCTTTCAACTCGTAAGAATAACTTTCAACGTTTTTGCCGTCTTTTTTAAACTGAATATCGAAACTGCCCGGTTTTACATTTTTATCCAGTTTTAAATCGATAAACAGATAGTTGGGATTTTCTACTTTTGAAACCGAATACAAGGTAACGCCGGGATATTCCAGTGAAACTTCTGTGGTTGCGATGCTTTCGCCGTAAACCATCAGTTGCAGGTCGGGCGATTTCATGCCGGCCCACCAGAACATCGGTTCAACACGTTGCAAATCAATGGTTGCTGAAAAAACGTTGAGTGTGATGAGGATGATGAATGCAGATACAAAAATTCTTTTCATTTTTTAGTTTTTAATTTATGTTGTTTAGTTAACGCCGTCAAGTCTAAAGACGTTGACAGGTTAATTTCTGCAGACTTGTCAGCGTCCGGCAACTGCCGGATCTGACAACGTCAAATAATTTAAAACGATATTATTGTTCGAATTCTTTTTTACTGTTTCCGTTTATTGTGACTTGCTTGTCCCACACTTTCACCTGCCCCGGTGTTTCCGAATGATTGACAACGGTGAAAAGGCCTTTTTTCATAGAGACTTCCAGATGCGCTCCCCTGAAATTAATCCGGAACGACCAGCTTTTCCATTTTTTTGGAAGGAACGGATGGAAAGTGAGCCGTCCGTTTTTCACGCGAACGCCTCCAAAGCCCATTACAAAAGCCATCCAGGTGCCGCCCATGCTGGTAATGTGCAGGCCGTCATCGGTGTCGTTGTTGTAGTCGTCCAAATCGAGCCGGGCCGTACGCAGGTACATTTTGTACGATTTTTCCTCGTAACCGATTTTGGCGGCCAGAATGGAGTGCACACACGGCGAAAGCGACGATTCATGCACAGTCAGAGGCTCGTAAAAATCGAAATGACGTTTTAAGTCTTCTGCCGAAAAATCGTTTTCGAACCAGAACAAACTTTGCAGCGTATCGGCCTGCTTAATGTAGCACGAACGCAGAATGCGGTCCCACGACCATTTCTGGTTGATGGGCAGGTTTTCTTTGGGAAGCTTCGAAACCGGAATCAACTCTTTGTCTTTAAATCCGTCGTTTTGCATGAATAGCCGGTTTTCCTCATCATAGGGGAAATACATTTTATCAATGATTTCCTGCCAGCGGGCGGTTTCCGAAAGCTCGTTGAATTTCCATTTTTTCAGCAGTTCATCGAACAGAAACGGGAATTCCTTTTTCAGAAAATCGATAACTTCCAGC
This sequence comes from uncultured Mariniphaga sp., assembly GCA_964559175.1. Classification (GTDB taxonomy): domain Bacteria; phylum Bacteroidota; class Bacteroidia; order Bacteroidales; family Prolixibacteraceae; genus Mariniphaga. The sequence goes on from CAZLGT010000063.1 coordinate 9,523, forward strand.
GTGTATTTCAGCGTCCACACCGCCATATAATTGGTGTGGAAGTTGTTATTCACGTTGTTTTCATATTCGTTGGGGCCGGTTACGCCCAGCATCACAAACTTTTGCTTCTCATCCGACCAGTTAACCCGCTGGCTCCAAAACCGGCTGATGGCCAGCAACACTTCAAAACCGTAGGGTGCCAGATATTCCTTGTCGCCGGTATAGTTTACGTAATTGTATATGGCGTAGGCGATGGCGCCGTTACGGTGAATTTCTTCAAACGTAATTTCCCATTCGTTGTGGCACTCTTCGCCGTTTATGGTAACCATAGGATACAAAGCCGCATTGCCGTTGAATCCCAGTTTTCGCGCATTTTCTATGGCTTTTTGCAGGTGTTTGTGGCGGTAGGTCAGCAAGTTGCGCGAAACTTCAACCGGTGCTGTACTTAGATAAAATGGAAGACAGTAAGCTTCAGTGTCCCAATAGGTTACGCCGCCGTATTTTTCGCCGGTAAATCCTTTGGGGCCGATGTTCAGCCGTTCGTCTTCTCCGGTGTAGGTTTGGTTCAACTGAAAAATATTGAACCGGATGCCTTGCTGCGCAGCCATGTCGTCTTCAATTTTAATGTCGCTGGTTTCCCATTTTTCCAGCCATTTGTTTTTGTGATTTTCGAACAGGGAATCGAATCCGGCTTTTTGTGCCCGGGCAATAGCGGCTTTGGCTTTTTTCAGCAATCCGGATTTTTTGTAGCTCATTGACGAAACTGTTGCTGCCAGTTTTTCAATACAAATTTCGTCGCCTTTTTCGATATTAATTATTTGTGTGGCTCCAACGTATTTTTCATTTTCAGTGTTGGAAATTTCAGCAGAAACCGGCTGGTTGTTTTTCAGGATTTGAAACCACATTCCGGTGGTAGTCTGAAATTTTGTCTTCAACGTTTCCAGCGTCAGGTATCCCTGATTGTTGCTGATTTCCTTTTGAATTTCAACCCAGAATTTTTCATCGTAGTTGGCGTCTTCGTTTTTCACATCGCCGTCGAGGTAAGGCGAAACGGTAATTTCACCGGAAAAGTTCATTGCTTTTACCGAATACCGGATGGCGCCCAGTTCCGAATCGTCGATACTGACAAAGCGCTGAGAAGTTACTGTAACCCGGTTTCCGTTGGGCAACTCTGCTTCAAAACTGCGTGAAAGCAGTCCGTGTTGCATCTGGAGTTCCCGGCGGAAGCCAAGAATTTTTGCTTTGGCCAAATCCAGTTCCTGCCCGTTCACCCAAATGTTGATGCCAATCCAGTTGGTGGAGTTTATAATTTTGGCAAAGTATTCCGGATAACCGTTTTTCCACCATCCCACGCGGGTTTTGTCGGGATAATAAATGCCGGCAATGTAGGCTCCCTGAAGTGAATCGCCCGAGTATTTTTCCTCGAAACTGGCCCGCTGGCCCATTCGGCCGTTTCCAATGCTGAAAATACTTTCGGAAATGCGGTTATATTCCGGGCGAAACCCTTCTTCTATAATTTTCCATTCGTTATGAATGATGTATTTCTTCATTTCTTGTACGGTTTAAATGCAGTTATTTTTCACCTGCTGCCACATCTTTTACAAACAGCACTGAAACTGCTGCGAGCAAAAGCGATCCTCCACCGAAAACCAGTGCCAGAATAGCCTTCCCTCCAAAAACAGTTTGTACCAGGAACCCCAGAATGGTAGCTGCCAGAATTTGCGGAATGACAATAAAAAAGTTGAAAATGCCCATGTAAATGCCCATTTTATGCGAAGGCAGCGAGCCGGTGAGAATGGCGTATGGCATAGATAAAATACTGGCCCAGGCAATACCGATTCCAATCATGGGCAGAATGAGCATATTCGGATTTCCAATAAGGTAAACCGATGCCATTCCCACAGCGCCAAACGTCAGGCATATTGCATGAGTCATTCTGCGGCTGGTGTATTTGGCCAGCACCGGCAGCGAAAAGGCCACCAGGGCAGCCACTCCGTTGTAAACGGCAAATAACACATTCACCCAGTCGGCGCCGGTGTTGTATTCCAGGGAAGTTGTGTCGGTGGTTAAATAAATGTGACTGGTAACGCCGGCTGTGGTATAAATCCACAAGGCAAACAAACCCATCCACGAAAAAAACTGAACTACAGCCAGTTGTTTCATGGTGGCGGGCATTCGGATGAGGTCGGAAAAAATTTCCACCAGCGCATTTTTCTCCCGGTTTTTCGATTTCAGGGCATAAACCAGCAGCATCAGAAAAAAGAAGGCAATAAGCAGACCGCCCAAAATGTAGAGTTCGTTTTTCAGTTCAAACCAACGGGTTAAAACAACCACAATCAGTCCGGTAATTCCAAAGATACTGCCCAGCGAAGTAAATTTTTGCCGGGGAACCGGGTCTTCCCTGTAATCTCTGGCCACTTTGTTGGTTTCCCTTTCGGTTTTTTCGTATTCCCGCATTTTTTCGGGCGGATATTCTTTGGTGGAAAGAATGGTCCATAGTATGGCAAGAAAAAATGCCAGTGCACCAATGTAGAACGACCACCGCACGGAAGGTGGAATGACACCCTCCGGGGCTGTGTTGGGAACATTCAGCCAGTTGGTCATTACATAAGGCAGCATGGAGCCCACAACTGCGCCGGTACCGATGAAAAAACTTTGCATGGCAAAACCGCGGGTGCGCTGTTCGTTGGGCAGCATGTCGCCCACAAAGGCGCGAAATGGCTCCATGGACACATTGAGAGAGGCATCCATCACCCAGAGCATTCCGGCGGCCACCCATAATGCAGGCGAATTGGGCATCATAATAAGCGCAATCGATGCAAAAATAGCCCCGAAGAGAAAGTAGGGACGACGGCGCCCCAACCGGTTCCAGGTTTTGTCGCTCATGTGCCCGATGATTGGCTGCACCACCAGACCGGTTACCGGAGCGGCAATCCACAATATGGGAATGTTTTCCACCTCGGCGCCCAGGGTTTCAAAAATGCGGCTGACATTGGCATTTTGCAGGGCAAATCCAAACTGGATGCCCAGAAAACCGAAACTCATGTTCCAGATTTGCCAAAAGCTTAGAGCAGGTTTCTTACTCATAACAACAATTTTATGTTATAACTGACTGCAATGAAAAAATTGCAGCAAACGGATGTTTGCCTGCTCTGTATTTGTGAAGTAACGTATGATGTTTTGCCGGAACAAATATAAGTGATAAAATATGGAAACTCCAAATTTATTTTTGCGCTAAACTACTGAAAATGGGAACATTTTGGGCTGAAAGGCTTGTTTCAAACGTTTGCGGAAAAAAATTTGGGAGGCGCGATTTTTAATCGCGCATTGAATCGAAAATGCGCGACTAATCCTAATAGCTATCGGGACGCGCGTCCTGGTTAAGAAATCTGGCTTGAACCTCTTACTATCAAATTGGCATTTAACACTTTGGTTTCGCAGGGGTAGTCTTCTTTTGACAGAATCCGTTTCAGCAGCATGCGGGTGGCAACCGTTCCCATTTCGTAGCCGTGCTGATCGACCGAAGTAAGTGTGGGGTCGGTAATTCCTGAAAACCGTCCGTCGGAGAAGCCAACAATGGCCACTTCGTCCGGAATTTTGATTCTTCGCTTTTGCAGGGTTTGCATGGCGCCAATGGCGGTGAGGTCGTTTACTGCAAAAATGCCGTCAATATCTATTCCTGATTCCAGGATTTTCAGCACTGCCAACCGGGCTTTTTCAAAATTATCGGCATCGTAAACCAGGGTTTCGCCTAAATGGATTTTCGCATCTTCCAGTGCTTTTTTGTAGCCCTCCTTACGTTGCTGGCCAATGAGCAGGTTTTGAGGCCCGGCAAAGTGGGCAATGCGTTTTCTGCCCGAATCAACAAGGTGACGGGTGGCGCGGTAGGCTGCATCAAAATCGTCGATAATCACCTGGTCGGCTACGAACCCGGGAACAATACGGTCGTAAAAAATCAACGGGACTTCGTTTTTGCGGATTTTTTCCAGGTGGCTGAAATCTTTGGTCTCTTTTGAAACCGAAACCAGGATTCCGTCAACCTGGCTGGCCAGCAGGGTTTTTACGTTGGCTTTTTCGCGGTCGGCCATTTCGTTCGACTGGCAAATGATGACGTTAAACCCGGCCTCGTAAGCCACATCTTCAATGCCGCTGATAACCGACGAAAAAAAGTAATGCACAATTTCTGGAATAATCACGCCAATGGTGTTGCTGCGTTGTTGTTTGAGGCTGAGTGCAACGGCGTTGGGTTGGTAGTTTAGTTTTTCGGCCAGTTCGTTCACAGCGCGTTTGGTCTCCCCGCTAATGTCGGGATGATCTTTCAGCGCCCTTGAAACCGTTGACGGAGAAACTTTTAACTCCCGGGCAATGTCTTTTATGGTGGCAAAACCTTTTTTCATTCACCTGTTGACAGTTGATTTTCGGTTTTAAATGTACTAAAAAATCAACAATTTGATAAGAAGCTCCCGGTTTTAACTCTGACGGGGCTTCAAGCCCCGTCAGGGTTAGTACTGTTACCTTTTAACCAACAACTTGCCTGTTAAAACTTCGTCGTTATAGTTTACCCGCACCAGGTAAACGCCCTCTTTCCAGCCGGCGGTTTGTATTTTGGCGATTTGCCCGCGCAGGCCGGTTTGTTTGGTTTTCAACAGGTGCGTTTCCGAATAAACTTCCAGGTCCCATTCGGCGGTTTCGTCGAAGGTTTTTTGTTTGGAAGCGGATTCAATGGTGAGGGTAGTTTCGCCGGTGGTAGGGTTCGGTGAAAAAAGCAGTTTAAAAGGGTCAACGGCATAAAACATTTTTACTTTTCCCATTAGATCATCGCTTCCGCATGCATTTACGGCGCTAACCCGAACTATTTGTTGCGAAGGTGCGCTCGTGGTTAAGCAGATGAGTGCCGAACCATTGTCATAACCCATATACTCTTGATAACCTGTAATATATGGAGACCACGACATAAAATCCCAAATATAACCTGTAACTCCCTGGCTCATTGCATCCGTGTTTGACCCTACTCCAATATCGGCTCCATGTAAAATGGGCACTTGATCGTTTGGAGGAGGTTGTTGAAATACCCCAAATTCAATATTATCATTGGTTGGGATGCCTACCCAAACATTTTTTGTAATTTCTCTAGTAACATCATCATCAAGATCAATCGTTAACTCCAATTTTACCCAGGCCTGTCCCTGGCTGTATGAATATTTGGGTTTAACAACAAATGTTTTAGTACCTTGCCCGGAAACATAATCTAACAGGTTGGTGTTGTATGTCCAGTTAAAGGTGCAATCAACATAGTCGGGAGTGGTGAATGTTGCAGTGCTGCCGGAGCAAACCAGTTGGGGACCGTTGACTTTGAATGGGGCGTAATACTCTCGAATTGACATGTTGTAAATATCGGGACCATAATCAACAGCATGATCAACTAAAGGCCAGGGCCCCCACTTTGATCTGCAATTAGTTCCGAATAGTTTTATCGCTGAATGGTCACCTTTCCCATCATTATCATATGAAATTTTAGTTGCATCCGAAAGAGAGCTTACTTTAATAAAACTTCCATCATCCCAATAAACGTCTTCCGCAGTTCCTCCACCCGTCCATCCAATCCATACATTTCTGTTACCACCTTCAGAACGATACCAGGCAAAAGAATGACAATTGTAATGATACGTTGCTGAAGGCGGATTTACTTCCGTTGCATCGGGATATCGGATGGCAACACTGTCGCTAAGATTGGCTTTATCCGTACTAGTCATTCCATCTCCAAGCTCATACGTGTGTGGAACCGGAGAGTTCATTGGAGTTTTTAAATCAGTTACTAATGTCTGACCAAATGTATAACAAGAGGCCATTAGGAATATTGTTAATATTATTGTTTTTTTCATGATTCATTATTTAAAAACATTTTAAAATTTTGCATTATTTTTTTAAACATGTCCTCTTCTTTATCATCTGACCCTATTCTTAACAAGGGGACACCCGTTTCATGAAAAATTGAAATTTGTTCATTTTCTGATTTTAATTTCATAAACTCAGGATAATTATACTTAACCATTATCCTGGAAGATATCCAGACCGGGAAAAGTTTAAAAAATACAGATAGATCATTTCTATTATTATTCTCATAATTTTTAATTAGCATTTGCCCAAGTTCAATACTTTGGAGTTTCGATATTTTTGATAAAATATCTTCTTGTGCAAGAAGCAGTTCAATAGAAACAAATGAATACTTAACATCCCCTCCTTTTCCCGAGAAACTACTATAATTATTTTCAAGGCATTCCGAACACATTAATGAATACCTTTTTAAAAGTTCCTTGCCCGCATCATCTCTATTAATTAAGACTTGACAAACATTAAATTTGCTTTTAAAATAATCGTAAAACCGTTGAGGTTCCATTAAAATATACAAATCCAGGTTGATAGGATTTTCTGCACATGACTCAAACACACCCATGGTAGACATTGAGTCAAGAACTGAAAAAGGAATTTGAGTTGCCTCTGCCATTTGTGCTCCAGATGTAAAATTATTCCATTCTTCTGAACCCGGTCTTATCGGGTATTTATATGTGTCCAATGCGGTTTCAATAAAGCAGTTGCATCCAGAAATATCTTCTATTTCATTTTTCTTGCATCCAGAAATATGAAGCACTAATATTAATATGAAATAATACTTTTTATTCATTTTTTTCTACATACTCCTGAGCGATGTTTATTATCTTGAAAATTTTATCGGAATCAATTAACATCCCCCTTTTATTAAATTGTTTGAGCCACATGTCAGAATCTATCTTATTCTTCATATTTGAAGAATTTAAAAGACGACTTAGAATCAGGGCAGAACCAAGCTCATAATAGGTAGAATATTTTTTTGATCTTTTTATATTGATCTTTTTTAATGCTTCCTTAAAAAGTTTATTTCTTTGGCTTTTATCAAGTTGTGCTATTACCTGCTCCTGGCTTATCAATAGTTCGAGGTAAAATAAAGTCATCGTGTTATTGTTCTTTTTTTCTTTTACATCACCTGGAGTTTCTTTAAAGTACCTATCCATTAATACTTCCGGACAGTCTATACGATTGTATAGCTCCACGAATCCATTAAAGCGAGAAATAATAATATCAAGTCCATCCTGTATGTTATTGGCAAAATGAATATCCAAAAACATCGGATATCTTAAACATAGATTTACTAAATCATCAGTTGAAAGTGTATGCAAAATATCATTGGGAATTTGACAAGATTCAACCATCTCGGCAGATGATTGAAATGATTTCCATTCTTCACTGCCCGGTTTAACAGGATAATCCCATGTAACTTTCTCCTGGGTAAAAGAAATTAGTGGAATAGCAATCAAAAGCAATAAGATTATCTTTTTCATTGCGCGTAGTTTAAAATTTTTGATTTCATATTTTTCATTTTTAGCTATGAGCTTTGAGCCGTGAGTGTTGGCTCAAATGGATTTTCGTATTCAAGGCAACAGAAAGTTACCAGGTAAAAGAGCAATTAAGAGCGGGTTGTGTTTAAGGTCCCGGGCGAAACAACCTAGGTGCTGCCCAGTCATTCTTCGGATTTGTTTACGGTACATGTTTCATTTTTATTGGTTTTTAATATGGTTTTGCAGAGTAGATGTTGTTCGTTTTAAAAAGGTTGCGTGGAAAATATTTTTTGGTTTTGGGTTCATCCTGTTTTCATTTTTAGTGTTTGGTGATTTTCGGATTTGTTTCTATAAGTATATTCGGAAAAGAACGAAAAGGTAACCCTTAAATAAAATGTTCTACAGCAGGTAGATGTTTTTTGGTTCGAAAAAGGTTACATGAAAAGAGTAGTTTTAAAATTTTTGGTACTTATTCAGGAATGTAATTCGTCACCACAATCTCATTAATTGCCTGTCGTTTGTTTCCTGCAGAATTAATCACCCGCCTGGCCGGTACCCGGTAAATCTGAAAATCTTTGTACAAATCGTCAAAAAAATGGTCTTCGGGGTTGTGGTTTTTGGGATCGGAATTGCTCAGCATCTGTTTTACTCCTCTCTGGTTTAATTCAGAGAAAAGCTCTCCTAAAGCTATTTGTTCCGGATCGCCAAAAGCATCTTTACTGTATGCCGTAAAGCTCGAAGTCTGGTTCAGCGGGCGGTAGGGCGGATCGTAATAAACAAAGGTGTTTTCGTTCACCCTGTGTTTAATTTCCCTGAAATCGGCTTTTTGGATTTCAGCAACCGAAAGCAGTTCGGAAACTTTCAGCAGGTTTTCAGCATCCATAATTTTCGGGTTTTTATAACGGCCTTGCGGAACGTTGAATTCGCCTTTGGAATTGAACCGGAACAATCCGTTAAAACAGGTGCGGTTCAGAAAAATGATTTGTGCCGCCCGTTCCGTCCATTTTGCTGAAAACCTGTTGTAATTCAGCGATCTCTTTTGTGTGTTGAATTGCTGACGCACATTGTAATAATATTCCGTGCGTTTTTCTTCGTTCAGCTTCAGGTATTGGTTTTGAAACCTGTCCAGTTTTTCAATCAGGTTTTGCACCTCTTTTTGAATAACCAGGTAAGTCAGAATCAAATCCTCGTTATTGTCGCTTAAAAGCGCCGATTTTACTGGGTATTTTAGTACAATGTCGAAAAAAACGGCGCCACCACCAACAAATGGCTCGCAAAAGGTTTCAATTTTTCCTTCCCTGAGCTCATTGGGATAGAACCGTTGAAAAGCCTCCAGCAACTGTCCTTTTCCCCCTGCCCACTTCAAAAAGGGTTTGGCCGGAAATTTTTCAGGTTTCATTTTATTTTTTGATTTTATGGCTATCATATTTTTCAATTAGACGGCAAAAATACCAAAACTAATTTCAGTTTGAAAGTTCACTTCCAAATGTTCTGACTCAAGTAAATTTACCTACCTGATCCGACCTGTTGTATAACATGTTGGACGCAAACGTAACCGCAAACGTTTGCGGTTTTTGGTATGTTAAAAAACGATTAAAATCCTTAACAAATTGCATACATTCGTACCGTGATTTTTGCTTTGCTCAGGCAAAAACTGAAAGTAACATATTGATTTATTGCCAAATTAAAAATTAACTATTGGTTAATTAAACTGTTTAAGAATTATTAATTAATAACATTTAAAATGAGTATCATACGTAAAAACCTAAAGTTTTTTCTGTTTTGGGTTGCCATGTTAACCTTTTTATCGGGTTATGCGCAGCAAAAAACAGTTACAGGGAAAGTTTCAGATGCTGAAAGTGGTGAGTCCTTGCCGGGGGTTACCATTGCAGTAAGTGGAACAACAAGAGGCACTGTTACCAACATCGAAGGAGAATATGTGCTGGATGTGGAGGAGGGGCAAACGCTCTATTTCTCTTTCGTTGGATATGCGAGACAGGAAATAACCGTTGGCTCTGAGAACGTAATTAATGTTCAAATGACTTCATCGGTTTTTGGGTTGGATGAGGTTGTAGTTATTGGTTACGGTCAGGTGAGAAAGGAAGATGCTACCGGCTCGGTGCAGGCAGTAAATGCCGACGATTTTAACCCGGGTGCCATCACTTCGCCACAAGAACTGGTAACCGGGAAAATTGCCGGTGTAAATATTACATCTGGCGGAGGTTCACCGGGTGAAGGTGCAACCATTCGCATCCGCGGAGGTTCATCACTTTCTGCAAGCAACGACCCGCTTTTTGTGATTGATGGCGTTCCGGTTGACAACGACGGAATTACGGGGATGAAAAACCCGCTGAGCACCATTCATCCCAGCGACATTGAAACCTTTACCGTATTAAAAGATGCTTCGGCAACTGCCATTTACGGTTCACGCGCGTCAAACGGCGTAATTATTATTACCACCAAGCGCGGAAGAAAAGGCATGCCACTTGGAGTTACCTACAATCAGTTTTTCTCTGTGGGAACCCATGCCAATAAGATTTATCCGTTGTCAACCGATGAGTTCCGTACACTGGTTCAGCAACGGTATGCCAACAATCCCAACGCCACAAGGCTTTTGGGTAATTCCGATACCGACTGGCAGGATGCAATTTACCAGGCGGCCTTCGGGCACGACCATAACCTGGGCATTACCGGAAACATTAAAGATATGCCATTCAGGGCATCGGTGGGTTATTCAAACCAGGAAGGTATTCTGAAAACCGATGGCATTGAGCGAATTACAGGGTCGCTCGGGTTTAATCCATCCTTTTTCGAAGACCATCTTCGCATCAACCTGAATGTGAAGGGAATGTTGATAAACAACCGGTTTGCCAACCGTGGCGCCATTGGTTCGGCATACAGTTTCGATCCCACCCAGCCGGTTTACAACGGAAGTCCTTACGGAGGTTATTTTACCTGGGTACAGCAAAACGGCGACCCGATTCCCATTGCCAATATGAACCCGATTGCTCAACTGGAACTTCAGGATGATCAGTCAACCGTTAAAAGAAGCATTGGAAATGCCGAATTCGATTACCGGTTCCACTTTCTGCCCGACTTAAGGGCAAACCTGAATCTGGGTTATGATATTTCGAATAGTGAAGGTTACACCAAAGTTCCTGAGTACGCCCCATGGGCATACGATAAACTGAGAGGAGGCGGTACCGACACAAAATATTCGCAGGATAAAAGGAATACATTGCTCGATTTTTATCTGAATTATGTGAAGAATATTGACGCGCTCGACAGCCGCATTGATGCAATGGCAGGTTATTCGTGGCAGCACTTCTGGCGTGCCGGCGAATCGAGAAGCACCAATGTTAAAGGTGATAATGTATATTCCGACACGGATTATGAAACCGAAAATTACCTGGTTTCATTCTTTGGCCGTTTCAATTATATCTTTAAAGAACGCTACCTGGCAACTTTTACACTGCGTAACGATGGTTCGTCGCGTTTCTCGCCCGATACCCGCTGGGGCTTGTTCCCCTCGGTTGCATTAGCCTGGCAAATTGTCGAAGAACCCTTTCTTGCCGATTCGCGCGTGCTTTCCGACTTAAAACTGCGCCTGGGATATGGGATTACCGGTCAGCAGAATATTACGGATAACGACTATCCATATATGGCCCGATATACATTTGGCGAACCCACCGCAAGCTATCAGTTTGGAGATTCATTTATTCAAACCATCAGGCCCGAAGGGTACGATGCCAACATTAAATGGGAAGAAACAACCACCTACAACATCGGACTGGACTATGGCTTCCTGGAAAACCGCATTTCGGGTGCCATTGATGCTTATTACCGGGTTACCGACGATTTGATCAACTTTATTCCGGTTCCGGCAGGTACAAACCTTACCAACATGATTTTGACCAACGTGGGCGACCTGGAAAACCGCGGACTGGAATTTAGCATCAATGCCATTCCGGTTTCAAAAAAGGATTTGAGTTGGGAAATCGGATTCAATGCTTCGTATAACGAAAATAAAATTACAAAGCTTACTGCTATCGACGATCCTACCTACATTGGTGTTGAAACCGGAGAAATTTCAGGAGGTGTTGGTAACAACATTCAAATTCACAGTGTGGGTTACCCGGCCAATTCTTTCTTTGTTTACGAACAGGTTTATACCCCTGAAGGTAAGCCGGTTGAAGGATTGTATGTTGATCGCAACGGCGATGGTGTGATTACCAACGACGACAAATACCGGTACAAAAAACCCGCTGCCGATGTATTTATGGGTTTTTCTTCAGGATTGAATTACAAAAACTGGGATTTTGGCTTCAACGGAAGGGTGAGTCTGAACAACTATGTGTATAACAACGTCATGTCAGGACAAGCAACTTTCAATAACCTGTACAATTCTGTAGGCTATCTGAATAACATCAGTAATGCTGTTTTTGATTCTGAGTTTGAAAATCCGAAGTATTTCTCGGATTATTATATACAGAACGGATCGTTCCTGAGACTCGATAACATCAGCCTGGGGCATACTTTTACCAATTTTTACCAGGAACGCATGAAAATGAGGTTGTATGCAACCGTACAAAATGTATTTGTTATAACCGACTACGAAGGGCTCGACCCTGAAGTGAGCGGAGGTATTGACAACAACATCTATCCACGTCCGCGTACCTTTACGCTTGGTGTAAGTATTAATTTTTAACCGTAAAAGAACAGAATAATGAAAACAAAAATTTATAACATATTTATTGCGGTTGGACTGGTTGTTCTCGTGGCTTTTTCGTCGTGTATTAACGATTTGGACACTACACCGCTCGACAAAGATGTGGTTACTTCCGGAGATGTTTATGCCAATCCGGAAAATTATAAGGGTGTACTGGCCAAGCTTTATGCCGGTTTGGCAGTGAGCGGACAGGAAGGTCCTGCCGGAATGAACGACCTGAGCGGCCTCGATGAAGGCTTCGGACAATACCTGCGTGCCTATTGGTATGCACAGGAATTGCCAACCGATGAAGCAGTTATTGCCTGGAACGATGGCAATCTGCGCGATTATCAGGAAATGGATTGGAGCTCAAACAACGAGTTTATTTCCAATATGTATTACCGCGTATTTTATCAGATTGCACTCACCAACGAGTTCATTCGCGAAACCACACCCCAAAAACTGGATGAACGCGGAATTGACGGTTCCTATCGTACCGATATTGAACTGTATCGCAAAGAGGCCCGCTTCCTGCGTGCGCTTAGTTACTGGCATGCCATCGATATGTTTGCCAATGTGCCGTTTGTAACCGAGGAAGATGCCGTTGGCTCTTTCTTCCCGGAACAGATTTCACGTGCCGATCTGTTTAACTACATCGAAACAGAATTGCTTGACATTGAATCGCAACTTACTGCTCCCGGTCAGGTTGAATATGGCCGCGCCGACCAGGCTGCAGTCTGGACTCTTTTGGCCAAATTATACCTGAATGCTGAAGTTTACGTTAACCAGGCAAAATATACAGAGTGTATAACTTACTGTAATAAAATTCTGAATGCCGGTTATTCCCTTGAACCCGAATACCAGCATCTGTTTCTGGCCGATAACCACAATTCCGACGAAATCATTTTTCCGATTATCCAGGATGGGAACAGAATCAAAACGTATGGCGGAGTTACCTTCATCTTAAAAGCAGGCCTGGGCGGAAGTATGGACCCGGCTGAATTTGGTGTTGACGGTGGCTGGGGCGGTACCCGTGTTACCAAAGAGTTCGTGGGGAAATTCCTGAACCTGGAAACGTTGAAAAACGCCCGGATTCCGTTGAAAAGCGCTGCCGACTATCCGGTGATTTATGTGCCCGGCGGCTACCAGGACGACAGCGGATACAGTGATAATGAATGGGCGCCCGATACTGCTCCGACGCTGGCATCGAAAAATGCTGATGACAATTACGAAGGTTATATCTATTTTGCCGACGATAATTCGGAATTTAAATTCACCGCAGGACCTAACTGGGATGTAAACTGGGGCGATGACAACAGCGACGGCACACTGGAGCAAAACGGCGCCAACCTGATTGCTCCTGAAGCAGGAATGTACAAAATCAATGTGAATCTGAACAACTTCAGTTACACCATGGTAAAAACCGACTGGGGGCTTATTGGCGATGCCACTCCCGGGAGTTGGGACAACAGCACACCCATGGAGTTCGACCCTGAAACCAAAGTATGGAGTGTAGTGGCTGAGTTGGGAACCGGAAGTTTTAAATTTCGCGCAAACGATGCCTGGGACATCAATATGGGCGACAATGACGCAGATGGATCACTGGAATACGACGGTGCAAATATTACCGTGGATGAACCGGGAAAATACCTGATTCAACTTTATCTCGCTATTCCCGACTATACATATTCTGTTGAAAAATACAGCTCTGATGGTCGTGGCATGTTCCACACTGACGGGCAAACGCTGGAAATTGAAAGCATGTTTGAATTTACCAACGGTTACGCAGTAAAAAAATGGAAAAACGTAACTTCAACCGGCCAAAACGGTTCGGATATTGAATTTGTTGACACCGATTTTCCACTTTTCCGTTTGGGCGATGTTTACCTGATGTATGCCGAAGCTGTATTGCGTGGCGGTTCAGGTGGCGATGCTGCAACTGCACTCAACTATGTGAACCAGATACGCGAAAGGGCTTATGGAGATACCGGCGGAAATATCAGCACCGGCGATCTGACCCTTGACTTTATACTCGATGAGCGTGCCCGCGAACTTTACTGGGAAGCACAACGCCGTACAGACCTTATTCGGTTTGGAAAATTCAGCGGCGGTGATTATCTCTGGGAATGGAAAGGCGCTGTGAAAGACGGAAGATCAATCGATGCAAAATTCGATATTTTTCCGATACCGGCTGCCGATGTAATTGCAAATCCGAATCTGACTCAGAACCAGGGATATTAAAATTTTTAATTCTAAAATAAACAGAGATGAAAAAGATTCATAATATACTGATTATTTTCCTGGCTGCTTCGCTGCTGTTTGCCTGCGAAGATATGGAAAGAGAACCGGTGATTATGCCGGGCGATGCGCCTGCACTAAGTCAGCCGGCCTCAGGAACTCAGGTAGTATTTCAAAGAGTAAATGCTGCTGAAGAGTCGATAACTTTTACCTGGAGTGAAGCCGATTTTGGCTTCCCCAGTGCAACGGTTTACAACCTGCATGTGGATGCTGCCGGAAATAATTTTGCCAGTGCAACACAACTGGCATCAACTTCAGATTTTTCAGTGAGTATAACTCATGCTACATTAAACGAAAAACTGATGACCATGGGTTTGCCGGCTAACGAACCCACCGCAATTGAATTCCGGGTAGAAGCCACGGTTAACCCGAAATATTCGTTGTATTCGCAACCGGTAAATATGACCGTAACACTTTACGCTGCATCGTTCCCGCCCATTTATATGATTGGCGCCAGCGTGGGAGGCTGGGATACCAGTAAAGCTGTTGAGGTTGTTTCCACCGGCGAACCATTCCAGTACATTACCATCTGGAGGTTCGATGCTTCAAACGGTGCGAACTTCCGCTTTTTTAGCCAGGCCGAATGGAGCGCTTCACTGGGGGGGTACGATAAGTTTACCAGCTATCCTGAAGATTTACTCGAACCGGCAACCGGCGACGATGATCCGAACTTCAACTTTACCGGTGAAGCAGGGTGGTACGAAATACTGGTGAATACCGAAACCGGAACCATTGAAATGGAAGCAGTGAATGAACCGGGTATGTACCTTACCGGCGATGCAACTCACGGCTGGGGCTGGGACGAACCGGTTACTGCTCTGGAATATAAAAGCTACAAATTGTGGGAAGGCGATGTGAATTTCACCCAGGGAGGTGCATTCAGGTTATTCGCCCAGAAAGACTGGGGTCCGACCAGCTACGGTTACGACGTGGTAGTAAATTACGATACAGATTACATTGATGAGGCTGAAGGTCATGGCGATCCAAACTGGTTCTTCCTGAAACCTTCGGGAACCTATCACGTAGTTGTTAATTTGAGAACCAACACGATAGAAATTAGTGAATAATTGGTCTGCTTCCTTAGTATCATTAATTCAGGAAGAAGATTAAATGTTATTTTACCTGAAAAGAGCCATCGGAAACCTTTCTGGTGGCTCTTTTTGTTAATAAGAAAAGTAAATGATTATGAATAAGCTGAAAGTTGTTTTTTTGGTTTTGGTGCTGACGGTTCCATTGT
The DNA here is from genome assembly GCA_964559175.1 of uncultured Mariniphaga sp. Classification (GTDB taxonomy): domain Bacteria; phylum Bacteroidota; class Bacteroidia; order Bacteroidales; family Prolixibacteraceae; genus Mariniphaga. The sequence continues at coordinate 25,118 of CAZLGT010000063.1, forward strand.
TTTTGAAAGCTCAAATAACCACTGAGCCTGCTTTGCCGGTAGCCACTCAAAAAGTAACCATCACATTCAATTCGTCTGAAGAGACCCGGTTGGGTTATTTTACCGGCGATTTGTATGCCCATACCGGGGTGGGTATTGAAGGAAAAGGCGACTGGCAAAATATAGTTGGCGGCCCAAACAGTTGGGGAGAAAACGATGTTCAACCCAAACTTACCCACAAGGGAAACGGGATTTACGAATTGGAAATTACGCCCGACATTAATTCGTTTTATTCGGTGGCCAGCGGTGAAAAAGTGATTAACATGTCGTTTGTATTTCGGTCTGCAGACCAGTCGCAGCAAACCAACGACCTGTTTGTGACTGTTTACGAAGAAGGCCTGGTGGTTGAAATTACCGAACCAGCCCGCGGTTCCATTCAGCCAAAAAATCAGCCGGTGAACATTTCTGCGCAGTCATCAATGGATGCCGACCTGAGACTTTATCTAAACGAAACGATTCTTTCCCAAAATTCAGGGACTACCATTTCAACCACACACTCTTTTTCCGAAAGCGGAGCATACTGGCTGAGTGCCGAAGCCACAGCCGGAGAGGAAACAAAAAGGGATTCGGTGCAGGTTTTTGTTCGCGAAGATGTAACCGAAGAAACACTGCCGGAAGCTTACCGGAAAGGAATCAATTACCCCTCGGTCAATTCAGCCGTATTGGTGTTGTATGCACCTTTCAAAGAATTTGTTTTCGTGCTGGGCGAATTTAACGACTGGGAACCCCAAAACGAATACCAGATGAAAAAAGACGGGGACCATTTCTGGCTCGAAATTCCCGGACTTGAGAAGGATAAGGAATACGCCTTTCAGTATTTTATCGATGGCGAAATAAGAATTGCTGATCCGTACGCCGAAAAAATTCTCGATCCCTGGAACGACCATTGCATCAAAGAAGAAACGTATCCCGGACTTTTGGCATATCCTGATGGAAAAACCGAAGGAATTGTTTCAGTGCTTCATCCCGGTCAGGAGGAATATCAGTGGGAAGTAACCGATTTTCAAATTCCGGATAAGGAAAAACTGGTGATTTACGAACTGCTCATCCGCGATTTTACCGAAGAGCACACCTTTAAAGCCGTACGTGAAAAGCTGGATTACCTGGAAGATCTGAACATCAATGTACTGGAACTGATGCCCGTAAATGAGTTTGACAGGAACAGCAGCTGGGGTTACAACCCATCGTTTTATTTTGCCCCTGACAAATATTACGGTCCGCGCAACGAACTAAAAAAACTCATTGACGAATGTCACAAACGCGGTATTGCCGTGGTTATCGACATGGTGCTGAACCATAGCTACGGGCAAAGTCCGTTGGTGCAGATGTACATGGATAACTGGACCATTACGCCTGAAAATCCGTGGTACAACGTGGAGTCGAATTTTCAAAATCCCAATTTGCGCTGGGGTTACGATTTTAACCACGAAGCCGACGTGGTAAAAGAGCTGGTGGACAGCGTGAACAGTTTCTGGATGACCGAATACAAAGTGGACGGCTTCCGGTTCGATTTTACCAAAGGATTTTCCAATACTCCTTTTGGCGAGTCCAGCTGGGGCAGCGAATACGATGCCGCCCGCATTGCCAATCTGAAGCGAATGGCCGATGAAATCTGGAAGCGAAAAGATGATGCCCTGGTTATTTTTGAACATCTTGCAGACAACGCTGAGGAAAAAGAACTGGCTGATTACGGCATGTTGATGTGGGGAATTCTGCACAGCAACTACCGTGAAGCAGCTCGTGGCAACACCGGCGTTTCTGATTTAAGCTGGGGTGTTTACAAAAGTCGCGGCTGGAATGAACCCAATCTGATTACCTACGCCGAGAGCCACGATGAGGAACGAATTATGGTTAGTCTGCTGCAATCCGGTTTTATTGAAGGCAATTACAACATCAGGCAACTGCCTACAGCATTAAAAAGAGTGGAGTTGAATTCGGTTTTCCTGCTGCCGTTACCCGGTCCCAAAATGATTTGGCAGTTTGGCGAACGCGGTTATGATCTGTCAATAAACAGATGTGAGGACGGAATTGGAAATAACTGCAGGTTAGATCCAAAACCGCCTCGTTGGGAATATCTAAATGATACGAACCGAACCGATTTGTTTCAGGTGATGGCGCAACTGAATTATCTGAAACAGACTTACGAAGAATTTACGCCCGAAAGTTTCGATTACAACCTGAGCGGTCATGTGCGCTGGTACCGTTTGAGCCGCAGCGGAAACCATGTGTTTGCTGTTGGGAATTTTGGCATCACATCAACCACAGCCAATGTTACCCTTCCTGAAACCGGCAAGTGGTACGAGTTTTTCACACAGGATTCCATTGAAGTGGAAACTGCGGCGCATAGTTTTTCCATGCAGCCCGGCGAATACCGGTTGTATTCCAGCCGAAAACTGGCAAAAACACAGGTAGTTACCGAACTCACAGAGATTGAATCTGCGTTGGATGAAATTCGTATCTATCCAAATCCGGCAACCGTTGAGGTAACAATCGCTTCTGAAAAGCCCATTTCAAAAATTGAAATTTATTCGATTGCCGGCACTTTGCTGAAGCAACTGGATGTTTTATCAGAAAATCAAATAAAAATTTCAACCGGAGATTATACCCCCGGAATTTATTTTGTACATATTTTTCAGGAGAATAACCGAACAACAAAAAAACTGATGGTAAAATAAAGGATGGCATCGCTTCGGGCGATGCTATCCTTTAATTCAACAATTCTTGCTAACTTTCCACCTGAAAACCAAAAAATTTTATCAAATGAAAAAATATGCACTTTTGTTCTTATCTATTCTCTTTATGAACCAGCTGATTGCAAAGGATTATTCCGTTAAATCCCCTTCAGAAAGATTAACGGTTAAAGTGTCCGTTGATGAAGATGTTCGCTACTCTGTTTTTCTGGGCGATAAAGAAATTATTGCCGCCTCGCCCATTTCACTGACGCTTGAAAATGAAGTTTTGGGGAAAAATACCAAAGTTCGCAGATACAAAACAATTTCGGTAAACGAAGAAATCATTCCGGTAGTAGCCCGAAAAAATGCAAAAATTCAGGATAATTACAATCAGCTTACTCTTTCTTTTAATGACTACAACCTGCATTTCAGGGCGTATGACGAAGGTGTTGCTTACCGCTGGGAAGTGACTAAAAATGGTCCGCTGAAAGTGATGAATGAACAGGCCACTTTTACGTTTCCAACTGATCTGAAAGTTTGGTTTCCGGAAGAGGAAAGCATGTTTTCGCACCAGGAACGTTCTTATTTGGATGTCAAACTTTCAGAAATTACACCCGAACGTTTTGCATCCACCGGGTTGTTGGTAAGCTGCAACAACAATGTGAAAGTTTACATTTCAGAATCGGACTTGATAACCGATTATGCCGGGATGTTTTTAAAAGGTTCTGCCGAAAATCCTTTCCGGCTCGAAGGCAAATTTGCAGGAGTGGTTTTGGAAGAAGAACAACGAACCGACCGCGATGTGGCACCGGTAAAATATGCGGATTACATTGCCGAACTTGAAGGTCCGAAAAGCTTTCCCTGGCGTGCGATGATTATTTCGGACGACGACCGGCAACTGGTGGAATCGGAACTGATTTACAAACTGGCACCTGAAAATGTGCTGGAAAATACCGGCTGGATTAAACCCGGGAAAGTGGCCTGGGACTGGTGGAATGCCCTGAACATTTACGGTGTGGATTTTAAATCGGGCGTGAACAACGCTACCTACAAATATTACATCGATTTTGCTGCTGAATACGGCCTCGATTACATAATCCTCGACGAAGGCTGGTACCACCTCAACGACATCATGCACGTGAAAGATGAAATTAATGTGCAGGAACTGGTTGATTACGGAAAAGATAAAGGTGTTGGCATTATTTTGTGGGTGGTTTGGAAAGCGCTTGACGATAAACTCACCGAAGCTCTCGACCAGTTTGAAGCGTGGGGCGTGAAGGGAATTAAAATCGACTTTATGCAACGCGACGACCAGTGGATGGTGAATTTCTACGAAAAAATTGCCCGCGAATGTGCCAAACGGAAAATGCTGGTTGATTATCACGGGTCCTATAAACCCTCCGGATTGGAACGCATGTACCCAAATGTGATTTCCTACGAAGGAGTAAAAGGCATGGAAAACTGCAAATGGTCTGAACTACCCGATCCGGAACTCAATGTGACCCTGCCGTTCATTCGTATGGTAGCAGGTCCAATGGATTACACACCCGGAGCGATGCTGAATGCCACCAAGGAAAATTTCCGCGATATTTTTGAAGCACCCATGGCGCCCGGAACCCGCTGCCACCAACTGGCCATGTACGTGGTGTTTGAAAGTCCGCTGCAAATGCTTTCCGACAATCCGTCGAACTACTACCGCGAACCGGAAGCTATGGAATTTTTGAAAGAGGTACCCACCGTTTGGGACGAAACCCGTGTGCTCGACGCCAAAGTGGGTGACTACATTCTAATGGCCCGCCGCAAGGGCGAAACCTGGTATGTGGGTGCCATGACCGACTGGTCGCCGCGCTCGCTGGAACTCGACCTCAGCTTCTTGCCTGCCGGAAATTTCACAATTCAGGTTTGGAAAGACGGTGTAAATGCCGACCGCCATGCCGCAGATTTTCAGCAGGAAAAACAAAATGTAAGTGCATCTTCCATAATGAAAATTGAAATGGCTTCGGGAGGGGGCTGGGCTGCGATAATCAGTAAAAACTGAAAGTTTTTGTGAGTGAAAAAGATATGAAAGGATGAAAAGTCAAAAAATCGTGTCCTCCTTGATGTTACTTAATATTTTGGCTGTAAATACGTGTAAAATCCTAATATTAAATAAACTAAAGCAATATCAGATATGAAAAAATATTTGGTTCTTCTTTTTCTTTTTATAGTGAATATTTGGTTTTGTGGGGCACAAAAACAGGAACTGATAGAAAATGTTCTTCATGCAATTGAAAATTCAGAAGGAGCCAGTTATGAAAGTATTACAACAATTGAAGTTCCAACGCCAGCAGATACGACAATGGTTGTTAAATTTCTTACGAAATTTACTTATGTAATTTGCGATTACGATACGCTTTACAAAATGAATTTCAGGTATGACAAAAGAGAGAAGACATTTAATTTTGACCGCTTGAAGAGTTTGGTTTATAACGGACAACATTATTATTCAGTAGAGAAAATTAATGAGAACATTATCCCTGCACCAAAATACCAATTACAGCAATTGTCTGGCTCATCTGGTAAAACTGCTTTAGAAAAAAGTATCGAAGGTCAAATCCCGTTTATTTATAAATATTTAGGTAGGAAAACCACAGATGAATTAATTCTTAAACCCGATACTATTTATGAACAAAAATCCTATCGCAGACTATCTTTCATGGCAGACCCTATTTATGAATTTGAGGTTTGGTTCGATAAAGAAACTTATATGCCGGCAAGTGTTATAAAAATTGCACATATAAACAGGAAAAGGCCAAAAATTATCGAAACAAGCATGTTTGATAATTTTCAGTTTTATAAAACCGAAAAAGGAGAAATTGCAGAACCATTTATAATTAACCAATTCAGCGTCAACGAACAAGATATTAAATATATTCCTGACGAATATAAAACCATTCCCAAATTATTACCTCCCGGAACAACTATGCCTGAGATAAATGGGAATTCGGTTTTTGATACTCTTCTATACTTAAATGGCACCAATCAAAAGGTAAAACTTATTTTTTTCGGGATGATTAATTGCAGTCCTTGTATAAAGTCTATACCACATCTGAAAAAAATCAGCGAAATTTTTATGGATGATAATAAATTTGAAATGATGGCTTTTTATCCATACGACCCACCTTCAGTGTTGAAAAAGTATGCTATAAAAGAGAAAATCAACTTTCCCGTTTGTGCCGGAAATAAAGAAGTAATAAAAGCTTTTGGGTTGCATGCTTATCCTGATATACTTTTGGTAAACCAGTCCGGGAAAGTCCATAAGTGGTATAATTACAGTGAAGATTTGTCAGAAAATATTATCGGTGAAATAAATAAACTTTTAAATAATTGATTTTTAGCGTGAAGGATTTTATAAAAAGTTCAATTTTTCCATCAGGTCATCTAAATTTTTTGCCCGGGTAACTTTACCTTCCTTTGCAGCCCGAATTGCCTTTTTTGTCGTTTCATCCTTTTATTTTCAGGTCATCTGGATTTCGACGACTGTCCCAGATTGCATGAATTACTATTTTTCTTTCAGTGATTTCGTAATAAATATTGTAATGTTGCGTCAATCATATCTTGTCATTTCGACCTTTGGGAGAATTCTGCTGGAACACAGAGATTTCTCATCTTCGTGCCTCAGATTCGAAATGACAATTTTTAATGGTATATGGTTGACACAATAATATTGATTGAATTATTCTTCGTTTAGCCATGCATTAATTTCTTCATCTAAACTTTCATGATCAACACAGATGCCTTTTTCAATCTCTTTTTTGGATGCCATAATCTCATCTCGTTGTTCGTTGGAAAGAGGTAAAATCTTATGGTCTGTTTTCGCATCAATAATTGTTTGAATCGCTTTTAAAAAAGAAACATCATCGATAGCAGCAATTTTATGTA
>CAZLGT010000064.1:0-31735 GCA_964559175.1 uncultured Mariniphaga sp.
GAAACCTTATGGAAGTAGCCCCATTTTTACTGGAATTTTAACCGGTCAGTAGTGATAAATTTTGGTGTTCGGTGAATTTGAATTTAAAATTCCGACTAATTCCATTCCCTTTCGAGCACATAATTGGAAATATCGGTAAGCTGCTGGTCGGAAAGATGCGGAAAGCCCGCCATGGGCGGGTAATCCATTCTTTTTCGTCCGGGTTCTTTTATCCATTGTTTCAGTGCATCCAAATCGTTTTGGTAGTCGGGCACTACTTCGGCCATCGATGGTCCCACCAACCGGGCAGTTGCGGCATGGCACACAGCACAATTGGTTTGAAACAAATCCTGCCCGGGACTGAAAGATCCTTCCTCTGTTTCCACCTCAGGGAGCAGCAGGTTTTCGTGGGCTTTTCTCACCTCTTCCCAGTGGGCTGCCGTGCGTTCGGCCATCATCTTTTTGTGGGTTGACAGCGCGCTTTCGCGGTATAAATGCCTGCCGGTACCCATGCATGCTACAAGCACTGTAAATAATCCCAGTAAAAGGAAAAACCGTTTGCCGGGTACCGGGCTGTGTTCTTTCAGCATCAGCCAAAGCAGGTAAATAACAAAAACCGCAGTGGTAACTCCCCCCAGAATCACCCAGAACAATCCCCATGTTATTCCCCGGACCGGGAGGGTAATGAATAACAACGGTCCGAAAATGAATTGCATACCGGTGGTCGCAAGAGCCAGAGTAAGCATTTGTTTTTTGATATCGCTTTTTGTAAGGGTTTCAAGTTTTGATTCAAATTCTCTGTTTTTTCTGCCGAACCAGTAAGCCAGAAACACCCCGGTGATTGCCATGCAGGCGGTAATAAAATGCAAATAGCGTGGGAATACATTGGGCAATGTCAGCGCATCGGTAAATCCCTGAATTTCGCCCCATTTTTCAGGGAAAAGCATAAGGTTGATGTTGGTGAGGAAAATGAAAGGGATGAGCAGAAAACTGAAGACCCCGATTCCCAGAATTCCCAGGTGCAGCGGTTTGTTATCGGCCAGCTGGTCCCAGGTGTATTTGTGCAGGTATAAAAACAAAAAGGCAACGGCAACCCAGGGAACTATTGAAATCCAGATGTTGCCGGTAAGGGCGTTGGCCGAATAAAAATAAAGGGTATATAATACATTGATTGACAGCAAAGGAGCAACACCCAAAACCACAGCAAGGCTTTTGTTAACGGTGATGGTTGCTGCAATTTCACGTGCCAGCAGGTCGTAATCCTTGTTTGCTCTGCCACGCAGTTCGTACCAAAAAGTGAGAATTCCGCCGCCCACCATCAGGTTGATGAACAGGATGTGCAGCAGAAAAGAAAAAATAATGATAACCACCAGCAACCACTCGGGTAAAGGCAGCGGAAGCGGAATGTCTTTCGGTATCGGTATCTGATTTAAAACAGAAAGTATCATTTGATTTTTATTTTGCAGGTTAGTATTTTATTTTTTTAACATCAACTCCCTTTATCTGAGGCCCTTCCAGCTTGTGAGGATGTTTTTGCTGTTCGGCTATCCACGCAGCCAGGGCATCCAGCTCGGCATCGTTCCCCGGAAAGGGCGGCATATAATACCTCACGTTGTGCATGTTCTGCATATAAATTTTCATGGCCTCTTCGTTCAGCGGATTTTCAGTGCCGTACATACGTTCAAACTTCCGCACCACCGAACTGATACCGTGCGTAGTATGGCAACGGGTGCAGGCAATGGTAAATACCGCTTCGCCGGCAGCCATTCTGTTTTCTTCGGTAATTTCAGAGAAGGCAACGTAAGGTGTATGTTTTAGTATTCCGGTTTGTTGGTACAGTGGATATTCTTCTACCAGAAGTCCGTTTCCGTACATGTACTCGCCAATGACATAAGGTTTTCGGATGAACTCGCGAAGCCGTTCAAAAGTGCCGAGGAACAGGAATGATGCAACCACAGGAATAATAAGCAGATGTTTGGGCAGGCGACGCGGAGAGAAGGTACCCAGAATGCTGACAGCAAAACCAATGGCAACTACAATAATCATGACATTTACAAGTGAACTGTACCAGTCCTGAAACTGCTGGGTGCCCAGCGCTACGGGCAGGTTGCCAATCATGGCGCGCGGAATGTGCCAGTAATACAGGAATGCACCCGATGCCGCCACAGGCATCCAAACCAATATCCAGAAGGAAATGTATTTCAGAATTCCGGTTTTCCACTGGTTCTGTTTTTTCATCACATAAGCCACAAACATCAGCGCCACGGTTCCGGCCATCATCATGGCCACAGGTGTGCGGAAAACAAGTTGTGGTAAATAAAGCGGGTTTAAGAATCCGGTTACCAGCGATTTTTTCTCCACCCAGCTTCCGGGATCCATCATAAATCCGAGAATGCCTACAATGATGGCCATGGTGAGGAAAGAGAATATGCTGAGCCAGGCTCCAAATAAGATGTGCTGTTTTTTCCGGCGTGGCGATTCGTTCGATTTTTTCCAGGTGAGGTAGTAAACCATAATGAATATGACTTCCAGAACAAATACAATCCACTCGGTGAACCAGGCAAAGTAAAACACCCGGATGAGGCTTCCGAGCGATGCCGGATTGGCCAGCGAGGCGGCAAACCATATTCCGACTCCGGTGAGCGCGCCAACTGTGGTGGTAATTACAAACGCAAAAAACATCAGTTTGCGGGCCGTTTCGTCCCAGGCTTTGCCCTCATCGGGTTTGGTTTTACTTTTCAGGTAGCCCCTGAACTCGAGCAGGGTGACCAGCGGCGCAAGTCCTACGGCCAGTGCATGGTTGATTAACACGTGCAAAATGGCAATGACTGCAACCAGCATTCGGTTGCCCATAAAATCGAGGTGAAACAACGGAAAATCCATGATTTCTGGTTTATTTTTTCGGTCAAAATATAGGAATAATTTCCTTTTATTCGCCTGACAAATGACCAAAAAAACGGAATAAAGTTGGAATTGGCAAGGCAAGCGTTTTTATTCTCTGTGCCTTACCTTCTTTTTTGTAAATTTACAATCTAAACTAAAAATTATGCACGAAGCATTTACCTTGACAACTCCGGCCCTTTTATTTTCAGCGGTATCGCTGATTTTACTGGCCTACACCAATCGTTTTATTGCCTACACCGGCGTGGTGCGAAACCTGTACAAACAATATAAAGAGAATCCTACCTCGGTGCTGAAAGGGCAAATCAACAACCTGCGCAAACGGCTGTATCTTATCCGTACCATGCAGTTGCTTGGCGTAATCAGCCTGTTTTTATGTGTGGTAACCATGTTCCTCCTTTTTGTGGGATATTTGCTGGTTGCAGCCTATTTTTTCGCCGTAGCACTGCTGTTGCTTTGTGCATCCCTGGCTCTTTCCATTTGGGAAATTCAAATATCCGTAAAAGCGCTCGAACTGCATTTAAGCAACATGGAGGAGGAGTAAAATGAGATCCTGAATCAGAATTTTGATAAGTCAATTCCTGTTCAGGACACCCTGCATGGCGATCACTTCAGAATAAAAGCCGGCAGTTTTACCCGTATGCCGGCTCATTTTTTATTTAGCAGTTTAAATATTTCCATACCGATAATCATAGGCACAGCCAGAGTCAGCACATAGAGCCATTCGTTGAAAGTTACCGGTTCAATGCGAAGGATGTTTTGCATAAATGGTATTTGCATGCTGAGAATATGGATTCCCTGTGCTGCCAGAATCCCGAACACAAGAATGATATTCCTTTTCAGCGGAACTTTAAACGCCGAAACCCGTTCGGAGCGGCAGTTGAATGCGTGAAAGTTCTGCATAAAAACCATAAGTAGCAATATGAGGTCTCTCGCATGGGTTTCGTCCATCTGCGTGTAATTGTTAAGCCAGTACCACAGACTGAAAACAATTCCGCCCATGATGGCACTGGAAACCAGTGTTTGCTTTATCATCAGCGGATTGAATATTTTTTCTGAAGGTCGGCGGGGCGGGCGTTTCATGGCTCCGGGTTCACCACCTTCAAATGCCAGGGCAACGTCCTGAATGCCGTTGGTCACCAGGTTTAGCCAGAGCAATTGTACGGCCAGAAGCGGAAGTGGCAATCCCGCGATGATGGAAGCAAGGAATAGTATTACTTCGGCAGCTCCGGTGGAAATAAGAAGGTAAATTACTTTCCGTACATTGTCGTAAGCAAAACGGCCCTCTTCCACACCCGAAACGATAGATGAGAAGTTGTCGTCGGCCACAATCATTGATCCCACTTCTTTTGCCACATCGGTTCCCGAGCCCATAGCTACGCCAATATTGGCCCGCTTCAGTGCAGGGGCATCGTTCACACCGTCGCCGGTTACAGCCACAAATTCACCTTCGCGAATGAGTACTTCAATGATCTCCAGTTTTTGTGTGGGCGAAACACGGGCAAATACCGTTGTGGAAGCCACCAGTTTTTCAAAGGCCGGACTGTCGGCTGCTCCCGATTCGGCCAGCATCTGGCCGGTAACTACGGTAGTGCTGCTGTCGGAAATGCCCAGTTCGCGGGCAATTGTGCCGGCAGTTTGCGGGTGGTCACCCGTTATCATCATCACCTTAATACCCGCATCCCGGCACTGCTCAACCGATTTTTTGGCTTCGGGCCTGAGCGGGTCAATAAAACCAACCAACCCGTAAAAGGTTAATGGCGGAATGTCATCGTTTTCGTAAATTTCTTTCTTTTCATAATCGGGATACCTGCCGTGGGCAAATGCCAGAACCCGGTATCCTTCCTGTGCCATTTTGCCGGCATCTTCCAGAATTTGTTCCCTGCTGATTTTTTCAGGCGAGCCGTTCACCGACATGGTATCGCAAAAGCCGAGGATGGTTTCAACAGCACCTTTTACGCTGATAAAAACACCACCGTTTAGCCGGCAAAAGGAGGCCGAATACTTTCTTTCCGACTCGTAGGGAATTTTACCGACGGTTGTTTTTTCATCGAGCCATTCCTGCGGATTTACCCCCAGTTTGTAACTCATTCCAAGCAAGGCAACATCCATGGCATCGCCGTGGTAAATCCATCCGTCGTTCTCCCGGGCCAGGGAGGCTTCGTTCGCAAAAACAGAAATTCGGGTAAGTTTCTGAAGTTCTTCGGAATATGACCATGTAATTTCTTCTTCCGGTTTTTTACTGTCGGTCACTTTCCCTTTGCCGTTATATCCTTCGCCTGAAATGCGGTATAGTTTTCCATCGGGGAGAGCAATAATTTTGGCGGTCTGCTCATTCACGGTGAGTGTTCCGGTTTTATCGCTGGCAATTACGGTGCAGCTGCCAAGGCTTTCCACCGAAGTGAGTTTTCGGACAATCACATTGCGTTTGGCCATGCGTTTGGTGGCTATTGACAGGGCAACTGTTAAAGCCACTGGCAATCCCTCGGGGATGGCCGATACTGCCAGAGCAACAACGAAAAAGAAGATGGCGGTATAGTCCATGCCCTGCAGGCGGAGGATTACAGCCAAAACAACACTTAGTGCAATGATGAAAATGCTTATCTGTTTGATGAATTTTTCCATGCGGTGCACAAGAGGAGGTTTTGCCGATGCAGATTCGGTTACATCCTGCGAAATTTTTCCTACCTGTGTGCCAATTCCGGTAGAAACCACCACGCCCAGGCCCCGGCCTTTCAAAACTGTTGAGCCGGCAAATGCCATGTTGGTACGCTCGGCCACTCCAAGATTTTCCTGAAGTATCTTGTTTTTCTTTACGGCGGCTATGGACTCGCCGGTGAGAAAGCTCTCATCGATTTCCAGCCCCGAAGTTTCCATCAAACGTACATCTGCCGGTACTTTTATACCCGATTCCAGCAATACAATATCGCCGGGCACCACCTCTTCCGATGGAATTTCAGTATCTCTTCCATTTCGTTTGACCCTTGCCTTAATTTTAATCAGGTTTTGCAATCCTGCAGCGCTTCTTTCTGCATTGAATTCCTGGTAGGCACCCAATGCGCTGTTGATAAGAATAACCAGAAAAATAAAGATAGCATCTTTCCCTTCGCCAATGGCAACCGAAGCGACTGCAGCAGCAACAAGAATGAATATCAGCGGATTTAACAGCTGGTGAAGCACGATTTGCCACAGGGTCACTTTTTTGCCTTCGGGAAGTTTGTTCTGTCCGTAATACTGCAGCCGGTGACTGGCTTCTTTTGCGTTCAATCCTTCTTCCGATGTCTGTAACTCACTGTACACTTCCGTTTTTTCAAAAGCATGCCAGTGTTCTTCCGAAAGCTTTTGCCTGTGTTTTGTATTTTCCATAGTGTTTTTTAAATTCCGCTAAACCTCGTAGGTAAAAGCTTCCCGAATCATTTCCAGGCTTTTGGGAACTGCGGTCATCGGGTCTTCATTGCCTTCAAATTCAACCGAAACATATCCGCGGTAATCTGTTTTTCTGAAAATTTCGGCCACCCGGTCGTAGTCAATATCGAGCGTGTACCATTTACCGCCGCCGTAATAGGTTTTTGCCTGTATAAGAAAAGTTTTGGGCGCCATCATTTCCAGCTGCTCATACTGGCGTTCCAGAAAGTTTCCGGTATCGGAGGTGATTTGCAGCCAGGGTGAATCGATGGCGTTGACAATCCGCAGCACTCCTTCGGCTGTGCGGCCCAGTCCCCAGTGGTTTTCGAGGCCCAGCACCACACCGCATTTTTCGGCTGTGGGAATGCACTGTTCAATGGCATCAATCACCCATTTAAATCCTTCATCTTCGGTATATCCTTCCAGTACCGGTTCAATGCCTTTGTTGGCCATCAGCTCGTCGAACGAACCGCTCGTTCCCCATCGACCGGTATTCAGGCGCATGGTAGGAATTCCCAGCTTATAGGCCAGTTCAATCTGGTGAATGGTTTTGTCCACTTCCGACTGCCGTTTTTCTTCTTCAGGATAAACGAAACCCTGGTGGGTGGAAAAGCCCATGAGGTCGAGCCCTGCATGAAACGCCTGCCGCTTTAGTTTTTGCAGGTAGCTGTTTTCTTCCGACTGCATTTGTACCAGCAGAAACTCCACTCCGTCGAAGCCCATTCTGGCAGCATGTTCAATGCAATCCTCGATAGGCGAATTTTCCTTGGGACCGTTAAACTGCCAAAACGAATAGGTGGACACTCCGATGGGATTACTCCTTGTTTTTTTCTTTTTCTCAGAACTGGGTTCCTGTGGTGCAGTGCACGATGCTGCCATTCCTGCGCCGGCAACTGCCAGGGCCGAATTACGGAGAAAACTCCGACGGTTGGTTGAATTTGTCATGTTGTTATTTTTTCAATCGGTTATTTAATGCGGTAAAAATAAGCTGAATTTTAGCAAACTCCAAGAATTTGTTTAACCCGGGTTCCGGTTAAAGCCACCTGAGCAATTCATTTTTTACACATTCCAGAAGGTGGATGTCAAGTTTGTCTGAATACACGCGAACCATTTCTTCCACCTTGCCTTCGATAATGAGTCCGCCCATGGCTGCATCGAAAAACAGACAATCGCTGTTGTTCCACACTTTGTTCATGAGTTGTTCAAAGCTTTCGAAATCAAGGCGTTTTGGTATCAGAATGTATCCTTCTTTTTTCTCGGTCAGGTCGAGAAATATGTCATTACCGAGGTTTTTTAACGCAAAGCATTTATTCACCGTAACCAGGGCTGTTCTTTCCAGCGGCACTTTCCGGGCAAACTGAACGCCCTGGTCGAGGTAACATTGCTGCAACATTTTCAGGTGCTGATAGTCGGGGAAATTTCGGATGCGTATGGCAGAGTACCTTTGGTTATGAAACTGAAATTCGGCACTGGCTGCATTCACTTTGTTTTTGGAACAGATGTCGATATTTTGGGTGAAGCGCAGTGCTTCTTCGAGGGTATAGTCCCTTTCGGTAAAAAGAAAAAGCGAATTGGGCTCGGGTTTGTCCGGAGTCCTTCCATAGTAATTGGAATAGGGCTGGTCGGCCTCGGCAACCACCGTATGCTCTGTTACATTACTTGCAATTTTTACCAGCGATTCTTTTTTGGTGATGGAACCGCAAACTCTGATTTTTTTTCCTGTTTTCATTTTTATACCTATTTTTTTATGAACAGAAGTTTATTGGTTTTACCGTTTTGCAACACATAAAGTTACATTTTATTTCAGCTGAAAAATATGTTATAGAAAAGAATGGTGCAGCTCTCCGTTGAAAAATATTTCGATTTGAAAGGCTGTGATTTTTTTACGATTTAAAAGATATTTGTATTATTACATCGCAAATTTAAATTCAGTTGAAACAAAAAGTTAATCATTAAAATTTTGAGGAAGATGGTTTTGGAATTAAAAAAGGTGTTGGTTCTGTCGTTTTTGATTTTGTTTTTTGGTGTTGCTGGCGCTCAAAATGAGGTTGATAAAGGCCTCGGTGCCATTACCGAATCTGCCGTGAAAGGGCAGCTGGAATTTTTGGCTTCCGACTGGACGGAAGGACGTGGTGTGGGAACAAGAGGGGCATATCTGGCTGCCGACTACATAGCCTCGGTTTTCCGGATTTATGGAATAGAACCCTTTGGCGATGTGAAGTACAACATGCCTTCGCGGCGAGAAAGAATGGAAGGGAAACAACCCTCCATCGATACTACGTATTATCAGAATTTCGGTTTGCTGGAATATACCCCGGGCGGGGAGCAGTTATTGTCGGTCATTAGCAGCGTTCGCGGAAATGAAAGTGCCGTGGATTTCAATTTTCAAAGCGACTTTTATGTGAACCCGGGCACTGTGGGGCGCTCTGGAAAAGCTCCGCTGGTTTTTGCCGGATATGGTTTTGCCGACGAGGACGGAGCTTATAACGATATGAAAAACATTGACGTAAACGGAAAAATAGCCGTAATTCTTGCAGGCTTTCCGGGGCACAGGGATTCATCGTCGGTTGCTTTTGAGAAATTCGCCCCCGGGAGCCGCTATGCACAGTATTACATGGAACGGGACAAAACCGAAAGGTTAAGTAAGGCAGGGGCCATTGCTGTCATTCAGGTAAATCCCGGCACCGATCCGTCGCCCGGCTGGGCGCAGAACCGCATTTACCCGGTTAAAGGCGATTATTTTGAAGCCGATGAACCTTTTCCTACCTACTACGATTACCGGATGACATTGCCCGGCGATTCGCTGCGGTCCGACCTTCCGGTATTTTCGGTTACCAAACGGCTGGTGAACGAAATTCTGGCCGGTACAGGTATTGACCTGGAAAATTTTGAAAAGACTGCCGCTGAAAAAATGCAGCCAGCTTCACGCGAGCTTACAGGAAAACTGGTTTCCTTTAAAACCAACGTTGACTCGCGGATTGTAAAGGCACGGAACGTGCTGGGCGTGATTGAAGGCGAAAAGAAAGACGAATTTATTGTTGTTGGAGGGCATTACGACCATGTGGGCAAATGGAATGGCTGGATTTGGAACGGCGCCGACGACAATGCATCGGGAACCGTAGGAGTGATGACCATTGCCAAAGCATTTAAGGCAACCGGTAAAAAACCGGAGAAAACAGTCATTTTTGCTGCGTGGTCGGGAGAAGAAAAAGGACTGTGGGGGTCGCGCTATTTTGTACGCGAGGCCATGAAAAACGACATGAATATTGCGCTGAAGCTGAACTACGATATGATTGCCCGCGATGCTGAGAACGATACGGAAAAGAACAAGGCATCCATGACTTATACCAAAGCCAATGCCGGTATCGAAGCCATTACCCGGAAGCATATCGATGAGTTCGGTATCAACCTCGACCTGACCTACCGGGCATCGGAACGTCCGACAGGCGGAAGCGACCACGCACCCTTTGCACAGGAAGGAATCCCGATTTTTTACTTTATGGCAGCCATGCACCCCGATTACCATTTGCCGTCGGATGAACTGGATAAAATCAACTGGGAAAAGATGGTGAACATCATTAAAATCGGTTTTCTAAATACCTGGGAATTTGCCAACAGCGACGAATTTCTGGTGCCGCAGGAGTAATTTTTCATAGTTGGAATGGCTACCTCCTGCGGAATTCTTTTGGATTGAATACCGGTCCAATTGATGGTTTTTTCGTTTTTGCCGGTTCAATTATATTTTTCTGAAAAGAAGCCATATCTTTATTGAATGAGTTTATTGATTAGCAATAAAGAGTTTAAAACTGAAAACTATGACAATAAGCCATACCTTGTATATTAAAGTAAGAATGAAAAACAATCTAAACCATTTTTATATGAACCGGTTTGTCATACTTTATTCTTTGATTGTTCTCTTTTTTATCGTGGGATGCAATTCCAAAAACAGCCCCGAAGTTTTCGATCTGCGTTGTGAAAGCCTGCAAAATCCTTTGGGAATAGACAAAACAACGCCCCGTTTTAGCTGGAAAATCAGCAGTGAAAAAAACGGAACAGAACAAAAAGCCTTTCAGATTCTGGTTGCCGCTGAACGTTCGGATTTAACAGAAAACAAAGCTGATTTATGGAATTCAGGAATAGTGGAATCCTCTGCATCTGTTTTTGTGCCGTATCAGGGCCAAAAGCTGAACCCCGGCCATGCAGCCTGGTGGAAAGTCCGCGTTTGGGATGAGGCCGGGAATGTCTCCGGCTGGAGCGAACCGGCCCGGTTCAGCATTGGGTTGCTCAGTGAAAACGACTGGCAGGCCGTTTACATCGCCTTCAATACCGAAAACGGTTACCGCGAATGTCCGCAACTTTATCAGACTTTCGATGTGGATGAAACGGATTCAAATTATTTCCTGCATGTAAATTCGCTGGGGTATCACGAAGTTTTTCTCAACGGCAAAAAAGTGGGTGAGGGCGTGCTGGCGCCGGCAGTTTCGCAGTTCGACAAACGTTCGCTTATCAACACCTACGATGTTTCCGACCTTCTGCAAAAAGGGAAAAACGAAATTATCCTCTGGCTGGGCAGCGGCTGGTACACTGAGGGTTTGCCCGGAGTGGTCAATAACGGCCCGGTGGTGCGGGCGCAACTGGAAAAGGTTGAAAAAAATAAGCGGGAAATCATTCTGGTAACAGATGAAAACTGGCAGGGTAGAAAAAGCAGTTACACCCGGCACGGAAACTGGCGTCCCGACCGGTTTGGCGGGGAGATAGTGGATGGCGTGCTGGCAAAAAATGATTTGAAAACCGAAAATCCCGAAAATCCCTGGCAGCCGGTTTCGTTGGTGGATATTCCTGAACATAACGCAAGCCCGCAAATGACGGAACAAAATGCCATTACCGAAACAATCAGTCCGGTTTCAATCAAAGAAATTGCACCCGACACATTCCTGGTGGATATGGGTAAAAACCTGACCGGCTGGGTGGAATTTCATTTTCCCGACCTGCAAAAAGCACAGGAAATTAAACTGGATTATTGCGACCATTTAATTAACGGTGAACGGTTTAACGATCGGAATCAATGGAATAAGTATATCGCCTCCGGTACTTCGCCCGAAATATTCATCAATAAGTTCAATTACAATGGATTCCGTTATATTCGGATTACCGGGCTGAACGAAAAACCGAGCGCAGAATCCATCAAAGCTTACCTGATTCACACCGATTTTGAGCCGGCTGCCACGTTTGAATGTTCCGACCCCGATTTAAATGCCATTCACGATATGCTTTTTTATACGTTGCAATGCCTGAGTATTGGCGGTGATTTTGTGGATTGTCCGCAAATCGAGCGCCTCGGCTATGGTGGCGACGGAAATGCCTCCACTTTAACGGCACAAATCATGTTTAACCTGGCGCCGGTTTACAACAACTGGCTGCAGGCGTGGGCCGATGTCATCCGCGAAGACGGCGGAATGCCGCATACCGCACCAAATCCTTACCGGGCCGGCGGCGGACCATACTGGTGCGGATTTATTATCACAGCTTCGTGGCAAACGTATCTGAATTACGGCGACACGCTGGTGCTGGAAAAATACTATCCGGTGATGCAAAAATGGCTGGGCTACGTGGATGCACACACGGTTGACGGGTTGCTGAATCCCTGGCCCGACACCGACTACCGCAACTGGTACCTCGGCGACTGGGCTACACCGGAGGGAATCGACCAAACGAATGAAGCGTCGGTTGATTTGGTAAATAATTCCTTTATCGCCGTCTGTTTCGACAACATGGAACGCATGGCCGGAATTCTTGGAAAACCTGAAGATGCCCGTTTGTATGCCTCGAAAAAACAGCAGTTGCAGAAAAAAATCCACGAAACTTTTTTCGATGAAACTACCAATATGTACGCTACCGGAACGCAGGTTGACCTGGCTTTTCCGATGATTGCCGGCGTGGTTCCGGAGGAAATTCTGAAAGCTGTGGAAAATTCACTGTACCATGAAACCGAAGTGAACCGGAACGGGCATCTGGCCACCGGACTGGTGGGATTGCCGGTGTTAACCGAATGGGTGGTGGAAAACAACGAGGCTGATTTGATGTATTCCATGCTGAAAAAACGCGGTTACCCCGGCTACCTGTACATGCTCAACAACGGCGCCACCACCACCTGGGAGCACTGGAACGGCGCCCGGAGTCACATTCACAACTGCTACAACGGAATCGGTTCTTGGTTTTACCAGGCGGTTGGCGGAATCCGGCCGGTGGAAAATGTACCGGCTTACCAAAAGGTGCGTATTCAGCCGCAAATCCCCGATGGCGTAACCTGGGCTAATACGTCGCAGAAAACGCCTTTCGGAAAACTGGTGGTAAACTGGAATTTAACCGGTGAAATGCTGGAACTGGATATTGAAATTCCGGTGGGTGTGGAAGCGGAAGTGGTAATTCCGGCTTCGGTGAAATCTTATATACTGAATGGAAACGAATACGAATTGACTGGAATGGAGGAAGATGCGATGGGGTTGAAAAGCGGGAAATATAAAGTCAGTTATAAAAGGAGTTAATATAAGTACCAGACAGAATTGAACTAAGCTAAAAATAGTATTTTAGTGAATTAAATTAAAAACAGAAGTGAAAACCAAAATATGAGCTTATTTCAAAAATCTGTAGAGAAAAAATATTTGAATGACCTCGATTCTTCATTGATAGATAAAAAGTACGGCGACTTTCAGATTTATTTTGGTAGTCCGGACAGACAGGAAAATATAAGAAACTCAAAAGAAGAACAATTTCAGGAAGGGTTTTTACGAGAGTTATTTGTGAAGATTCTGGGATACACGTTAAATCCGGAACCAAATTTTAATCTTACAACCGAATTAAAAAATACTGCCAATAGCAAGAAAGCTGACGGTGCGATTCTTGCCGGTACGGCGGAGCATGCTCCGCCGTACCGGTCACGAGACAAAGAAATACACGGGGAGCATGCTCCCCAAACTGCAATCGCTGTCATTGAATTAAAAGGAACTGATACAACCGACTTAGATAAAATTGAAACACAAGCATTCGGATACAAGAACAATCATCCAAAATGCGTTTATGTAATTACTTCAAATTTTGAAAAACTCCGTTTTTACATTCAAAATGCGGTTGACCATATCGACTTTGATTTGTTCAACCTGACCCGGGAGCAGTTTGCGTTAATGTGGCTGTGTTTGGCAAAAGATAATTTGCTAAACGGAATTCCTCTGAAAATAAAAGAATCATCGCTTGTACAGGAAGAAAACGTTACCAAAAAACTGTATGCCGATTATTCCAAATTTCGTGAAGCGATTTACAACAACCTTGTGAAGAACAATCCAGAAAATGACAAGCTTTTACTATTCAGGAAAACACAGAAGTTACTCGACCGATTTTTATTCATATTCTTTGCAGAAGATAGATTGTTGTTGCCACCAAATTCAATCAGCGAAATTGTAAAGCAATGGAATACTTTGAAAGATTTGGATGCTTATGTTCCGCTTTACGACCGGTTTAAAAAGTATTTCGGATACCTGAACACAGGTTACAAAGGCAAAAGATATGACATTTACGCTTACAACGGCGGTTTGTTTGCAACCGATGAAATACTGGATAATATTTCGATTGACGATGAAATATTTTACAAACACACTTTAACATTAACCCAGTACGATTTTGAAACCGATGTTGACGTAAATATTCTTGGACATATTTTTGAGCATTCGCTGGGTGAAATTGAAAATGTACAAGCAGAAATAGCCAGGACACCGGAGCATGCTCCGGTGCATTTGCAGGCAACCACCCATGGAAAAGGGGAGCATGCTCCCCGCGTAACATCTAAACGCAAAAAAGACGGTATTTTTTATACTCCGAAATACATTACCAAGTACATTGTTGAAAATACGGTTGGAAAACTTTGCGAAGAAAAAAGGGTTGAACTCGGAATTGTTGACGAAGAATATGCCAAAGGCAGGAAAAACCGGAAAAAGGTAATTGTACGCACACTCGACAAAAAACTGGACGATTACCGGGACTGGCTTTTAACTTTAACTATTCTCGACCCGGCTTGTGGTTCCGGAGCTTTTTTAAACCAGGCGTTGGAATTCCTGATTAACGAACACCGAAAAATTGATGAGTTGCGCAAACAACTTTTGGGCGGGGCAATTATTTTCTCCGACATTACAACCGACATTTTAGAAAAAAATATTTACGGCGTTGACCTGAACGAAGAATCGGTTGAAATTGCCAAACTCTCGTTGTGGCTGCGAACCGCGCAAAAAGGCCGGAAACTAAACACACTCAGCAACAATATAAAATGCGGAAATTCCCTGATTGATGACCCCGAAGTTGCCGGAGAAAAAGCCTTTAACTGGCACACAGAATTCCCGAATATTTTCAAGAAGAAAAAGAAAAAAGCATGGCATGTAACTACGGCAACCCACAACTCGCGATATTCACAGCGTATGTTCGATAACCATGTAAAAATTGGTACCCCCGTTTGGTTAACGGATAAAGAAGAAATAATTGTTACTGAAACCATTGCCGAAATTGTTGAAAAGGACAAGCTGAATATGCTGGCCTACAATATTTGTGGCGACCATGCTCACATGATAATTGTATGTACCGAAAATGAGCTCCCAAGAATAGTACAGAAAATAAAAGCCATGTCGGCACGGGCATGCAATATTGCTATGGGACGGACTATTCCTATGTCGGCAGAAGGGGAGCATGCTCCCCAAAAAGAATATCGCGATACGGACGGTACGCGGAAGCATGCTTCCGTGCACCTGGCGGCTCATACGGGTGTAGGAACGCCGGAGCGTGCTCCGGCGCATTATGCCGGAGCAGAAGACAGCACAGCGGAGCATGCTCCGCGGCATAGGGGAAACACTCAGTTCCACTTATGGGCCGAAAAATTCGACGGCAAAGAAATTACCAGTAACGAACAACTGGAAAATACCATTGCCTACATACTAAACAACCGTAAGAAACACCAACTCCCGGAAAACGAAAAACTGCTATCGTTCATACAAAAGATGACCTGCTCCCGCCAATATGCTTTCCGAACCGAATACAATGGTGGTTTTGATGTGGTGATTGGGAATCCGCCGTATGTGCGGAAACAGGGATTAGTGGAAAATTATCCTGAAATGTGTGAATTTTACGAACAGAATTATAAATCGGCTACTGCCAATTATGATATTTACGCTCTTTTCATGGAAAGAAGTTTTGATTTAATTCAAGAAAAGGGAACTATCTCATTCATATTGCCACATAAGTTTTTAGTTACTGATTTTGGAGTTGGAATCAGACAATTTTTTAAAGAAAACCATGCAGTACAAAGCATTTTGCATTTTGGTTCAGAAATGGTTTTTGCAGATGCGTCAACTTATACCTGCATAATTAATCTGGATAAAGATAAAAAGGATAAGGTTTTCTTTAAGAAAATGAATCCCTTGGAAATAAATAATCCATTTGATTGGGATTATATGCTATATCAAAATTTGAGCGATAAAAACTGGGATTTACAAAGCCAAAAAATATTTGATTTAATAGACAAATTGAAACATCAACCTTACACAATAAATGATGTTTTTGATAAAATTTTTGTAGGAATGCAAACCAGCTTGGACGCTGTATATGTATTTGAAGGTATTGATAAAGGAAACTACATTCAAGCCTACAATGCCAAATATGATTATCATTTTAAAATAGAAAAAGAGTTAGCAAAACCTTTTATTAAAGGAAATGAAATTTCTAAGTACAAAACTTTAAGTAACGTTCACTATGTTTTGTTCCCTTATAATAAAGATGGTAAAGCAATTTCAGAAGGATACATAAAAACCAATTTACCCAAAACCTATACTTATCTAAAACATTTTGAAGCTGAAATTAGAGGAAGAGAAAAGGGTAAAATGGATATTGATGAGGGTTGGTATTTATACATCTACCAAAAGAATCATGAAAAATTTCCACATCCAAAAATCATGACCCAGGAAATTTCATTAGGTTGCAACATGACCTACGATGAAAACGGGGAATTCTATCATCCAACTACTATTTATTCATTTGTAAAAAAGAAAGATTTCAATGTAGATGATACGTTTTATTTGGGGATACTCAACTCCAAAATAATGTGGTTTTTCCTTAAAAATACGGGGACAGAATTAAGGGGTGGTTATTTCAGGTTTAAAACCAATTATTTAAAACCCTTTCCTTTACCTGAAATACCTGAAAATCCCAATATTGTAATTGATAAAGTAAATTCTATTTTATCCTTAAACAAAGACTTGCAGGAAATTTCAGCAAAGTTTAAAAGAACTTTACAAAGAGAATTTAATCTTGAAAAATTAAGCAAAAAATTAGAAAATTGGTTTGAGTTAAACTATACAGATTTTCTCATAGAATTAAAAAAGCAAAAAGTTGAATTGTCCCTTTCTCAAAAAGCAGAATGGGAAGATTATTTTCTTCAAGAACAACAAAAAGCCATTTCATTAACATCCGAAATCGAAAAAACCGACCAAGAAATTGACCGAATGGTTTATGAGTTATATGGCTTGACGGAGGAAGAAATTAGGATTGTGGAAAGCTTGTAAATCTTGAAATGAATTACAAAAAGAGCAAAATAGGAAGAAATGATATTTGTCCATGCGGTAGTGGATTAAAATACAAAAAGTGCTGCATGAATAAAACAGAGAATTCCAAGATTGAAGATAAAGAGTTTTCTATTCCTGGAATTCTTTCACTTCTTAAAACTGCTCTTCAAAACTTAAACATAGTAGATAAGGAAGTATCAAATGTTGCAGTAAAAAAAGTTGATTTATTGAATAATAAAACTTTAGAATGTCAATTTTACGCAAATTCGAATAATTCAATTGATGTAAAAATTGAAGCTGCTGCTGTCATGGGAGCAATACATGGATTCTTCAAAGACGATTCTTTTAAAAATATGCAACTTAACTATTATGCTGTTCGTGCTTTTGACAAACAAGACTCAGAATTAATGTATGTTATTTCTTCAAAAGAGGTAGCTGCTTTAATTGGACAAGGCGATTCTGTGGATTGGATGAAAAGTTCAATTTTTCAGGAAAATACAACGGATTACAGATTAAGTGTGGCAAAGAAACAAATTTCTGAAATTGAAAATGCTCTAAGAAAAGTAATCGTTGATAGATTATCAAAAAAACATGGAAAAGACTGGTTTATTAGCTCTGTTGGGAAAAAACTTAGAGAAAGCGTAATTAGTACTTATTATAATCAATTTGGAATTGAGACTGAGGAAGGTGATGTTTTAATCAATTACACTTTTGTTTTACAATTAAAAAAAATCATCTGTACTAACTGGAAAGACTTTTCTGACTTATTTCCCAATAAAATTAGATTTGAAGAATTAATATTAGAACTTAATTCAATTCGAAGAGAAGAAGCACATAATAGAAATATATCGACAGTAAATTTAGAACAGCTAAAAGAAATATACGAATTCATTCTAATTGGTATTTCTGAAAAATATCCAGAAATCCTACCTCATTTTCTAATTGATAATTGGAAGATTCAAATAAAAGAAATCATGTTAAGCAATAAGCTTGAAATGGTTTTCTCCGATGATGAAATTCAATCTGAAACAAACAATGGATTAAAGCTTGCAAAAACAGTATTGAATTTACAAAAGCTAATTAATTATATAACGGACAAAGAATTAAAATTGAAGAGTGTTGTCGTTCCAGTACAAAAACGGACTACGCATAATGAGATGATTGGAGTTTTCGAAAAATATCGTTTTTTGCATGAAGAGTTACTCGAATCTGGAAAAACAGGAGTTTTGATTCAAGTACAAGAGAAACAAAAAGAAATTAAAAAATACAAAAAGACGATGGATGAATTTGTAAAAAAATTTCTTTTAAATGAATCATAAAATAATTATTGGAGAATTAGAAAAGTAAAGTGATGAATAATTCAGAAATATTACTGTACCAAACCGAAGACGGGCAAACCAAAATAGATGTCCGGCTGGAAGATGAAACGGTTTGGCTAAACCAAAAACAAATGGTTGAATTGTTTCAAACCACAAAACAAAATGTTAGCCTGCATATTCTAAATATCTTTAAAGAAGGCGAGCTTGACGAAAATTCAGTTGTCAAGGATTACTTGACAACTGCCGCAGATGGTAAAAATTACTCAACAAAATATTACAACCTCGATGTTATAATTTCGGTAGGTTACCGCGTAAAATCGCACCGTGGAACTCAATTCCGTATTTGGGCAACTACTCAACTTCGTGAATACTTGATAAAAGGTTTTGTGCTAAACGATGATCGCTTAAAAGAATCCGGGCATACCAACAAATATTTTGATGAACTGCTGGAAAGAATACGGGATATTCGTAGTTCGGAGAAAATTTTTTATGCAAAAATCAAAGATATTTATACAACTGCCATTGATTACGACCCGGCAACAGAGGAAAGCCAGTTGTTTTTTAAATCGGTGCAAAACAAAATGCACTGGGCTATTCACGGGCACACTGCATCGGAGATTATTTACGAGCGGGCAAGTTCTAAAAAGCAAAATATGGGATTGACAACCTGGCAAAATTCACCTTATGGAAAAATCAGGAAACATGATGTTTCAATTGCCAAAAATTACCTGAGTGAAGATGAATTGAAAGACCTGAACCTGATTGTTGACCAGTACCTTTCTTTTGCCGAATTGCAGGCCCGTAACCGGAAACCCATGTATATGAAAGACTGGATTAATAAACTCAACGATTTTTTGACTCTGAACGACAGAGAAATTTTGGAACATGTAGGTCGGATTTCGGCAAAAATGGCAAAAGAACTGGCAGAATCGGAATTTGAAAAATACCGCAAAAACCGGATTGAAACCGAAGATGCTCAGGAAATAAAGGAGCTTGAAGAGGGATTAAAAAATCTGGATGACAAAAAGAAAAACAGATAAAATCAATTATAAAATTATAGCCAAAAATGAAAAATCTTTCCATACTCCTTTTAATTTTTGCACTGGCGTGTACATCTCCCGGCGTTTCCGAACCGGAATTGATGAAAGAAGCCGTGCCCGTTTGGGCCGAAGGTCGCGAAACGGAAATGAATCTGACACTGGGTTTTCAGGGTGTTTTCCAGGCTGAAAAAAGCGGCGGGTTTACCTTACGGATAACCGCTTCCACCCTTTACCGTGTTTTCCTGAACGGCGAGTTTTTGGGGTACGGTCCGGCGCGGACAGCCCACGGTTTTTTCAGGGTGGATGAATACGACATCGGAGATGTTGTGCAATCGGGCGAAAACACACTGGCCGTTGAAGTGGCCGGTTACAATGTGAACACCTACTACACCCTCGACCAGCCTTCATTTTTGCAGGCGGAGCTGGAATCGGACGGCAAAATTGTTCTGGCCACCGGAAATGACCGGGGATTCAAAGCATTTGAGTTGAAAGAACGCCTGCAGAATGTGGAACGGTACAGTTTTCAACGCCCCTTTACCGAATACTACCGGATAGGTGAAGGTTTTGACGACTGGAAAACGTCGGCAGATGTTCCGCTCACTCCCCTGAATCTTGCCGAACAGCCCGGAGGAAAACTGATTCCAAGAAACCTGTTCATGCCTGAATTTGAAACTTTACGGCCATTAGAGATTTATGCCAAAGGCACTATTGATTTTCAAAAACCCGAACGGTATTACAAAGACCGGTCGCTGGTGCGCATCAGCGAGCAATTTAAAGGCTACCCGGAACCGGAAATCGAAGTTTTACCTTCGCAACTGATGCAGGAAATAACAATCCAAACCATGACACAGGTTTCGGAAAAATATTCGGGTAATCCGGTTGTTCTGGCTAAAAATAAGTTTGTCACTTTCGATTTTGGCACTAATCTGTCGGGATTTATCGGAAGTCGCATTAGCTGCTCCGAGCCCTCCACCATCATTTTCCATTTCGATGAAATACTGACCGACGACGATGTGAATTCCAAAAAAAGAATGGCCGATGTGAACAACCAGGTTGTGTACGAACTGGAGCCGGGCACTTACGCGCTGGAAACTTTTGAGTCCTACACATTCAAATATTTGAAAGCCATTGTAACAGCCGGCAACTGCACCATTCACGATGTTTACATCCGGGAATATGCGTATCCCGATAACGAACACGCAACCTTTGCCAGCAGCAATCCGAAACTGAACGCCATTTACGATGCCGCCCGGCAAACGTTCAGGCAAAACGCAGTGGATATTTTCATGGACTGTCCTTCACGCGAACGGGCCGGTTGGCTGTGCGACAGCTATTTTATGGCCATCATGGAAAAAGGATTTACCGGCAAATCGGACGTGGCTCACAATTTTTATGAGAACTATGCGCTGGCCGACAGCTTTCAGTTTTTGCCCGATGGCATGCTGCCCATGTGCTTTCCCGCCGACCATAACGACGGGGTGTTTATTCCCAACTGGGCCATGTGGTTTATCGTTCAGATTGAAGATTATGCAAGCAGGGGAGGAGACCCGGAGCTGATTGCAAAACTGGAACCCCGGATTGCGGCGTTGCTCGACTATTTCGAAGCGTTTGAAAACGAATCCGGCCTGCTGGAAAAGCTGGATAGCTGGATTTTTGTGGAGTGGTCGCGCGCCAACGATTTTGTGCAGGATGTAAATTACCCAACCAATATGCTGTACTCCGCCGCCCTGGAAAAAGCCGGAAAACTGTATCAGAACGACGAATGGTCAAATAAAGCCGGAAAGGTAAAACAAGCCATTCTGGAACAATCATTTAACGGCGATTTTTTTGTGGATAATGCCGTGCGCAGTGAAAACGGTGAGCTTGTTGTTACCGAAAATACTACAGAAGTTTGTCAGTACTACGCTTTCTTTTTTAACATAGCCACACCCGAAACCCACCCGGATTTGTGGAAAAAACTGACCACCGAATTTGGTCCAAACCGCGACGACACAAAAACGTTTCCCGATGTTTTTCGAGCCAATGCATTTATCGGCAATTACCTCCGCATGGACATCCTGTCTAAATATGGTTTGCAAAGTCAGTTGCTGAACGAAGTCCAGGATTATTTTTACTATATGGCAGAGCGCACCGGCACTTTGTGGGAAAATATGAGCGCACATGCCAGTTGCAATCATGGTTTTGCCTCGTACCTGGGACATATTTTATATCGAGATGTTCTGGGAATCAGCAATATCGATTACCTTGAAAAAGAAGTAACCATGCGGTTTACCGACATCGGTCTGGACGAATGTTCCGGCTCCATTCCGGTTGACGACGGGGTGATTGAGTTGCAGTGGAAACACGCTGGCAATCAGATTCACTATTCGCTGAATGTTCCGGACGATTTTACGGTGAAGATTGAAAACCAGACACTTTTTGAACTGGTCGCAATAAATAATTAACAAAGCCTTATGAACAGTATTATTCCAAACAGTTATCGATTATTTTTCCTTCTTCTCATTCCTGCCGCTCTGGCCATTTTGGCACTCAATGGATTTGGCTTTTTCTACAAATCGGGTTCTGCCGGGGGCGGAATTTTAATCATTTTACTTCTCTGGTTCAGGCAATTGAAACATTCAAAGGATATTTGGATGATTATCGGCGCCTTTCTTTTTTCCATTGGCGGCGACTGGTTTATGTCGAACCGGCACGACAATACGGAAATGTTTGTTGCAGGCATTGCCTTGTTTTTTATCGCCCATATCGGATATCTCCTGTATGCCCTTATGAACGGCAGGATTCGGTGGATTTTTACAGCTATTGTTCTCGCAGGATTTCTGGTGTTTTTCTGGTTATTACTCTATCCTTCCATCAACAGCCTGCTTTTGATGTTTGCCGTACTTGGTTACTTGCTCATTTCCTGTTTTTCCATGGGGGCAGCAGCGGGTATTGATGCCCGTCCTGCCGAAAAATGGTCGTTTATTTTCGGAATATTTCTGGTACTGCTTTCCGACACCATTATTGCCATTGGCGAATTTGTGGGTTACAGGGAATTGAATTTCCTGATTTTGCCCACTTATTATGCTGCCCATCTTTCAATTACATTTTCATTAATTGCAAAAAGGGTAAAAAGATAATGACAGAGTTAAATAAATGATTTGCAAATGAATAAAAGAGGTTTGAATTTATGGCTTTTGCTAACCGTGTTGGTGGTTTCAACTGCCTGCATGGAGCAAAAAGTATTGGTGACAGGCCATGTTTATAATAAGACGGAAGACCTGGCAGAAAACCTCAAAGTAAAACTTCATCGGGATAAGGAAATAAAACCAAACAGGCAATATAAACGCACTGTGGTTCAGCCGGATGGTTCGTTTCAAATGAAGGCAAAACCTAATCGCTCCTATATTTTGGAAATTAATGGTGAACAAGGTTCGGGAAGGGTTTTTCTGCCTGCTGAAAGTTTACAGGAAAGAATTGATGCAACTTATCCGGTAACCGAAAAAATAGTTATTCTTCATACAAACGACCAGCATTTCGATTTAAACCACGAGGATGAATTTGCCCGGAAGCTGGAAGAAATCAGGGCAAAATACGACGATGTGTTTTTGTTTGAGGCCGGTGATGTGTTTGTTCGTCATGCCCACCGGTGGGTTGTAAACGACGGTCTGGCAAAAGATACGGCATGGTACGGAGAACGGGCATTGTACATGATTCAAAAGATGAATGAACTCGGGTATGATGTGATGACATTGGGAAATCATGAACTGGCCTACATGAACGATTACACCCGGATTGCCCTCGAAGCAGCACGTTTTCCGGTTCTGGCAGCAAATATTGAAATCAGTACAGATAAATTGCCTCAGCCCGATCCATTTACTGTGTTAAATACCACAACAAAACGCCGCATTGCAGTTCTGGGCCTGGCCACCGACAATGCCGGAAGGGAAGGGGTTAAGGAATTTGACCTTACTGAAACGGTTGACAAATACAAAACCTTGAAAGATTTTTCAGATGTTTACCTGGTTTTGTCGCATCTCGGTCTGGAAAAGGATTTTCTGCTTGCAGAGGATTACCCGTTGTTTGATGCCATAATTGGAGGCCATTCACACGACTTGCTGGAGGAAGCAGTTATTGAGAATTCAGTATTAATTGCCCACGCCGGCGGAAATCCGCATTTCGTTTCAGATGAGCATCCGGTTTATTTGGGCAAAGTGGAACTGACTCTTGAAAACGGGAAAATCACAGAGAAAAAAGGAAAGGTTCTGGAAATCGGCACCAAGTCTGCGGCGGAAATAAAAATGCCTGAACGCGGACTTTGTGCCCATCGGGGCGCCATGGAAACGCATCCGGAAAACACCATTCCTGCATTTCGCGAAGCGGTGAAAGCCGGTGCGCACATGATTGAGTTCGACGTGCAACTAACCAAAGATAACGAACTGGTTGTGATGCACGATGCTACCGTTGACCGCACCACAAACGGCACCGGGAAAGTTTCGGAACTTACACTTGCAGAAATCAAAAATCTGGATGCCGGAAGCTGGAAATCTCCCGAATTTAAAGGCTTGCAGGTTCCCACTTTCCAGGAAGTGCTGGATGAAATGCCGGTGAATGTGTGGCTGAATATTCATTTAAAAGGTGCAGGAAAAGCTCCGCAAATGATTGCGAAAATTCTGAAAGAAGAAAATCGCCTGCATCAGGCATTTCTTGCCTGCGGGGCCGAAGCCGCCAAACAGGCGCACGGCGTGGTTCCCGAAATTATGATTTGTAACATGGACCGGCAGGAAGCGAGTTTTGACTATGTAAACGGAACCATTGAAATGGATGCAGACTTTATTCAACTGCGCGGTTCAATTACACCTGAATTTGCTGAGTACGCCAAAATTTTGAAGGAAAACGGAGTTCGCATTAATTATTACGGCACCGACTCTCCGGATGAAATAAAAATGTTGTTTGATTATGGGATTGATTTCCCGTTGGCGAATGATATTATCACCAATATTTCTGTTGCCAAAGAGGCCGGAATTGAACCGGTAAAACCGGTTTTTCCGTGAGGTTATTATTCTTTTGCCCCGACTTTTCTACAAAAATAACTTAAGTTTGCCCTGACTTTTTTATGTTATTGCTGTGAATTCGCCTTGACTTTTTAAAAAATTGAATCATGAACAAAATATTTCTGTCCATCTTATTTTTTTTGGGATTTTTAAATATTCAGAGTTCAGCCCAACTGAAGGTAAATAATCTTAAGTGCGAACACCTCCAAAATCCCATTGGCATCGATGAAACCCACCCGCGGTTTACCTGGCAGCTTGATTCGGAAAAACCGGGAAGTTTTCAGAAAGCTTTCCAATTGGCAGTGGGAACTGAAGAAGCCGAAGTTGCATCCGGGGATGGCAATGTCTGGGAATCGGGAACTGTCAATTCTTCAGTGATTCCCGTGGTTTATAACGGATCGGAACTTCAGCCGTTTACCCAATATTACTGGAGTGTCCGGGTGCAGGATGAAAAAGGAGGCTGGTCGGATTGGTCACCAGTTGCTTTTTTTGAAACCGGCATGATGGAAATGGCTAACTGGAAAGGGAAGTGGATTACCGACACGCACGACTACAACGTAAAACCGGCGCCGTATTTCCGAAAAGAATTCAGCGCAGGAAAAAAAATAGAATCGGCGCGAGTTTACATTGCCGTGGCCGGGTTGTACGAGCTTTCCATTAACGGGCAGCGCATTGGCGACCACCGGCTCGACCCGACTTATACCCGCTTCGACCGCCGAAACCTTTATGTTACTTACGATGTCACCGAAAACCTGCAACAGGGCGGAAATGCCGTTGGCGTGTTGCTGGGCAACGGTTGGTACAACCATCAGTCAACCGCTGTGTGGTTTTTCGACCAGGCGCCGTGGCGTGCGCGTCCCAAATTTTGCATGGATTTGCGTATTACCTATTCCGATGGTTCGGTGGAAACAATTTCCACCGGTCAGGACTGGCAAACTGCGCACAGTCCGGTGATTTTCAACAGCATTTATACCGCTGAGCATTACGATGCCCGGCTGGAGCAACCTAATTGGGACAAGTCCAGGTTTAATGCCGAAGGCTGGCGAAACGCAGCAAATACCGGAGCTCCATCGCAAAACATTGTGGCTCAGGCACTGCATCCCATCCGGAATGTAACTGAAATTCCGGCAGTGGAAATGAAAAAACAAGACGAACGAACCTGGCTTTTCGATTTCGGAAGGAATATGGCCGGAGTAACCAAAATGAAAGTTTCCGGCCCGGAAGGAACCACTATTCGGTTAAAACACGTGGAGCGGCTCGATTCCACCGGCCGTGCCGATATGTCGAACATTGATGTGCATTACCGGCCTACCGACGATTCCGACCCGTTTCAAACCGATATTTTTATTCTGAGCGGAAAAGGGGAGGACGAGTTTATGCCGCGATTCAACTACAAAGGATTTCAGTATGTGGAAGTTACATCCGATCAGCCGCTGAAACTCACAAAAGAGAACCTGATGGCATATTTTATGCACAGCGACGTGCCGCCGGTGGGGAAAATCAATTCATCGAACAACACGCTGAATAAAATATGGGAGGCTGCCAACGCATCGTATCTTTCCAACCTTTTTGGGTTTCCTACCGACTGCCCGCAGCGCGAAAAAAACGGCTGGACCGGCGACGCACACATTGCCATCGAAACCGGATTATACAATTTCGAAGGAATTACGGTGTACGAGAAATGGCTGGACGACCACCGCGACGAGCAACAACCCAACGGCGTGCTTCCGGCCATCATTCCTACAAGCGGCTGGGGCTACCACTGGGCCAACGGTCCCGACTGGACCAGCACCATCGCCATCATTCCCTGGAACATTTACCTGTTTTACGGCGATTCCAGAATTTTGGAGCAGAATTACGACAACATAAAACGGTACGTGGATTACATCGATGAAAATTATCCGTCGGGAATGACCGACTGGGGCCTGGGCGACTGGGTGCCGGTGAAATCGGTTACACCGAAAGAATTTACTTCCTCTGCCTACTATTTTGTTGATGCCACCATTCTTTCGAAAGCTGCAAAATTGCTCGGAAAAACCGAGGATGCTAAAAAATATGCAGCGCTGGCCGAAAAAATTAAAACAGCGGTGAATGAAAAATACCTCGACCGCGAAACCGGAACGTACGGCAGCGGCTTGCAAACCGAACTGAGCGTGGCGTTGCACTGGGGGCTGGTTCCCGACGAGTTAATTCCAAAAGTGGCCGAAAACCTGGCTAAACGGGTGGAGGCCGACAACAAACACATCGATGTGGGACTGCTGGGCACCAAAACCATTTTGAATGCCCTGAGTGAAAACGGTTATCCTGAGCTGGCATACGAAGTGGCCTCGCAGGAAACCTTTCCGTCGTGGGGCTGGTGGATTGTGAATGGTGCAACCACCTTCTACGAAAACTGGCCGCTGGATGCTTCGCGCGACATCTCCATGAACCACATTATGTTTGGCGAAATAAACGCCTGGTATTACAAAGCGTTGGGTGGCATTTTTCCCGATGAAAACCAGCCGGGCTTTAAAAATGTCATTCTGAAACCCAATTTTGTGCCGGGACTGGAACATTTTGAAGCAACACACGACGGACCTTACGGAACGGTTGTTTCTTCGTGGGAAAAACAGAGAAGAAGTGTGGAGTACAAAGTGGAAATTCCGGCCAACAGCACAGCAACGTTGGTTTTGGATGAAGGGAAAATTAGTGAAAGCGGAAAACCACTCGATAAAAATGAGTTGATAAAGATTACAGAAAACAAAGACGGAAAGGTTGTTTTAAAACTGAAATCAGGAAAATATTTGTTTGCTATTGATTGACGAGGAGGATTAGTTCTGTTATTTTTCAAGTGTTTCAAGTACTTCCTTTTTATAACTGCGGCTAATGGGAATTTGTTTTTTGCCGATTTCCACATATTCGTTGGTGAACGAGTCTATTGCTGATAACGCAACAATAAATGACCTGTGAATACGGATAAATTCCTGCTGGGGAAGTTTGGCCTCGATACCGGATATCGTTTCGCGGGTAACGATTGTTTTGTCAGCCAGATGGATTTTAACATAATCGGCCAGACTCTCGATGTAAAGGATTTCAGAAAAACAGATTTTAACCATTTTTCGTTCGGTCCGAACAAAGAACGATTCGCTTTTTTCCGGAATCAGTTCAATCCTTTCAGTTTTTTGTATGACAGCATTTTCGTCTAAATATTTGGAAATGGCCTGCAACAACCGCTCAAACGAAATGGGTTTTAACAAGTAATCAACTGCTCTCAAATCGAAACCATCAACCGCGTATTCACGGTATGCTGTGGTAAAAATGATTTTTACGTTTTTATTCACCGATTTTGCCAGCGAAAGTCCCGAAATTTCCGGCATACTGATGTCGAGAAAAATCAGGTCAATTTTTTTTCGGTTTAAAATATTAAAGGCTTCAATGGCATTTTTGCAGCTGCCCTCAATTTTAACGGCTTCAATTTTTGCCAGGTGGTCCTCCATAATCTCCCGGGCAACCGGCTCATCATCAACAATTAAACAGTGAATCGTTCTACTCATTTTTCCAGTTGTTTAAGTTAAAAATGGTAAGTTTTGCAGCGTAGCGGTTATCTTTTATTTTGTTGGTCAAAAGGTAATTGTTTTTGTAATTCAAATCCAGTCTTTTCCGCACGTTTTCCAATCCTATTCCGCCTTCCGGATGATTGTCCGCATGATTCTTAAAAGTATTTTCGATGTAAAAGTCAAGCCGGCTTTCCAGAACCGAAATCCGGATGTCAATTCTTAAAAATCCTTTTTCCATGG
The DNA here is from genome assembly GCA_964559175.1 of uncultured Mariniphaga sp. Taxonomy (GTDB): domain Bacteria; phylum Bacteroidota; class Bacteroidia; order Bacteroidales; family Prolixibacteraceae; genus Mariniphaga. Next base: position 28,049 of record CAZLGT010000064.1, read on the forward strand.
TTCCGTGTTTAAAGGCATTTTCCACGAGCGGAATGAGAAGCATGGGCGCTATTTGTATATCCTCATTATCGATGTTCAGCGTGAGTTCTGCTTTCAGTGAGTCCTTGAAACGTATTTTTTCAAGTTCAATATATTCCTGAATATGCGATACTTCTTCACTGATGTTCACCTGTGGTTTGTTCACCTGGTACAGAATATAATCGAGCAGGTTCGAAAGTTTCAGAATAATTTCAGGAGTTTGTTTCGATTGTTTCAGGGCAAATCCGTAAATCGTATTCAGCGTATTAAAAAGAAAATGCGGATGAATTTGCCTTTTCAGATAATGCAGTTCCTGCTCCTTGAACTGAAGTTGAGCAGCCAGAATTTTATTCTGAAGTTCCTTGTTTCGCGACACAGTTTTAAAACTATGGTTCAGCAGACTCACAAAACTTACAATTCCGGTAACCAGATAAACAAGAATGAGAATGAAATAGAAATTTTTGCTCATTGGCGGCATTATGGCAATATTGAACCCCAGCAAAAAAATGAGGCATCCGTAAATGATAAGTACAATGAAGTAGGATGTAAAAACGATTGTGTAAAAACCGTAAAGTGCAAAAAGCAGGTACTTTTTTGTAAGTAGATATTTGGGAATAAGGTAGTAAACCACAAAGTAGGTTACTACCATAGTTAATGGCAGCAGGAAACTTGAAAACCAGGTTACATAGGCGGTATCGTCGGAATTGTAACTGAAAAAATAGAAAAAGAAAAACCAAACGGCTATCCAAAAAAGGAAATGGAGCAGGATTGATTTGGCCTTTATTTTTCTGAATAATTCCATTAGAACAATATTACAGAAAATAGCGCTAACTGCATTTTTTTATCGATGAATTACCAATTGTTTCCGGAATATTGCAGAAACGAGGTTTATTCCCGCTTTAAAGTTCTAAATTTGTTGAAAAAGGATCGGAAATGTACAACCGTCGCAAAAAAAATAATCCGGTAAAATTCTGATTTATATTTGATTCAGTATGAATTAAAAAATCAATTATCATGGAAAGTATTGTTGGAAAATTTATCGATGGTGGCCCGGTTTTTACAGTCACTATTTTATTGGCATTTTTTGTAATCATTGCTCTTTTTGTTTGGGGAATATTGAAAATGGAACACCAGGCGAAAGTTATTTTACTTATGAAACATATCGGTTGGTTTGCCGTTGCATGGGGGTTTTTGGGACGTACATTCGGTTTAATAAAAGCCTTTGATATGGTGGCTGCGCATGGAGAGCTGACACCGCGTCTTCTTTCCGATGGTTTAAAAATGGCTCTGGTCGATCCGCTTTTCGGAATTTTTGTTTTTGTGGTAGCGCGTTTAGGCATCATTGTTTTGGTGGCTTTGGCGAAAAAATCAGTTTTGGAACAATTAAAAAATGAGTAAGGCAATGAAAGTATTTATTTCACTGATCTTTCTGACAAGTTTCTGTCAGTGTGTTTGGGCGGGTAGGGGATACGAAACAAATAAACCTGACAAAAGCAGTTCAATTGAAGGCAAATGGGTTCGGATGACCCAATCGGGGCCGGTTGGCCTTGAGTTTAACGGAGATGGCAAAGTAGAAGTGGATTTTGGAATAGATGGTACCGTTGATGTGGTTTCGGAATATGAAATGAGAAACGATACGATTTTTTTTATTGACAGAAATGGAGAAATGTGCCCGGAGCCGGGAATTTATAAACTGGAAATTACAGATTGTTACGTTGCATTTGATTTGGTTGACGATATGTGCAACGGCCGGATTAAAATGACCATTGGATTCTGGACTAAACCCAACTTTGAAGAACTTCTTGGAAATCTGACCAAAAAGATTTATGAAACCGAAAACACTGAACTGTATTTATCCCGCGCAAGAATAAACCTGGCGTTGGGCAAAGCAATTGAAGCTAAGTCAGATTTAGATGTTTACCTTCAGCAAAATCCGAATGATTACAAGGCACTAATAAACCGGGCAGGAACACGGTTTCCGCACGATATGGAGGGAGTTCTTTACGATTGCAACAAAGCCATCGAACTGGAACCGGAAAATAAAAATGCCTGGTTTCTGCGCGGGCTGGCTAACTGGGAACTGGGGTTCAAAGAAAAGGCCTGCGACGATTTTTCAAGGGCAATTGATCTGGGTTTTTCCATTTTAAGAATTGCAGAAGAACAAAGGTGCCGGGAGTACTGGAGCAGAAAGGAAGATTAAAAATTAATACTTTGAACTTGCCATCTGCCTGAGCCTTTTAATTCTTTCAGAAGTAGGCGGATGGGTACTGAATAATGCCGAAAACGTTTTTCCCGAAAAAGGATAAACAATGAACATATGCGATGTGGCCTGGTTACCCGACATGGGAATTTGTTTGCTGTAGGTTTCGAGTTTTGAAAGCGCATTGCTGAGGTACAGCGGATTGCCACTCACTTTAGCGCCAAAACTATCGGCCTTGTATTCTCTTGCTCTTGATATGGCCATTCGGATAAGTGAGGCTGCCAAAGGTGCCAGAATCATGGCCAGTAACATAAAAATAACATTTCCGCCGCGGTTGTTACGGTTGCCCATTCCAAAGCGTGTGGCATAGCCCAGGTACGAAATGGCGCCGGCCAGCGTAGCTGCAATGGTTCCAATCAAAATATCGCGATTGGCAATATGTCCCAGTTCGTGAGCCAGAACACCCGATAATTCTTCATCATTCATGCTCTGCTCCAGACCTTTGGTTACTGCAACGGCGGCATGTTTCGGATTTCTTCCCGTTGCAAAAGCATTGGGTTGATTCTGTTGAATCATATACACTTTTGGCATGGGCAATTCTGCGTTTCTGGCAAGTTTTTCAACCATAACCGTTACACGATGGTTTTTCGGTAGCTCCTGTGCTTTGTAGGCTTTAAGCACCATTTTATCGCTGAAATAGTAGCCTGTAAAATTGGTAATACCGGCAAAAATGAGGGCAATTACCATTCCCGCCTGACCGCCAATGGCACCGCCAATAAACAAAAACAGGAAGGTTAAAATAGCCATCAAACCAAAGGTTTTAAAACCGTTCATCGTTATCTGATTTAAATTTCCCAAAACTATAAATAAACGCCGAAATTTGTTTTGGTTTTTAACTGAGAAACAACTCTTTTGCAAAGTACCAGGCCATCATGCCGGAAACGGTTAATTTCAGGATTACACCAATCAGGAAGCCGGCAAATGATCCAAACCCCGATTTTAGAGCCGCACCAGAATCTTTACCTGTGGATAACTCGCCTATTACGGCTCCTGCAAAGGGGCCGATAATAATTCCGAAGGGTGGGAAAAAGAACAGACCGACTACCAATCCAATTATGCTGCCCCAGATTCCCCGTTTACTGCCACCAAAGCGTTTGGTCCCCCAGACCGGGATCGCATAATCGAGCAGATAAACTACAACGGTAACAACAGCCCAGATAATTAAAAACCGGGTTGAAAACTGGTGTTTTTCGGTAAAATGCAAAAGTAACAGACCGATGTAACTTAACGGCGGTCCGGGCAACACAGGCAAAACTCCACCTAAAATTCCGCCAATTATAAAAAGTACACCTAATGCAATTAAAATGTAATCCATTTTCAATTAAATCTGAATGGCAAATTAACACAGATTTTTTAATCAAACAGAATTTCTTTTATTTTATAAACTGAAAAATTTCTGAAAAATGAAA
>CAZLGT010000065.1:0-31072 GCA_964559175.1 uncultured Mariniphaga sp.
GCCAGTGAGGCAAAAGAATATATGGAGCCTTTGGAATCCCTTGTTAACGACAATGATATCTGGAATTACACAAAAAATGGACTGGCTGTTTTTAGTGCAAAAGGGATGGTTAAAGTTGTAGGATTGCATAAATCAGTTGAAGAACTGGCCATGGTGGCCGACAGTTTCCATACCAAACCGCTCTGGCAGTATTTGCAATCGCTCGACCAGTTCCATTTACTGGCTTTAACCCTTCACGATATCCGGCTTTTTGAAGGCAACCGTCACTCACTTTCGGAGGTTGAACTCACTTCTGATACTCCAAAAACCATAACAGAAGCGCTGGGTGATGAATTGACCGAAAAGCATTCAACGGCAGCATCTTATGGCGGTGTTGGGGGAGAAAGCACAAGCATGCATCATGGACATGGTGGTTATAAGGAAGAATCCGAAAAAGATGCTGAGCGGTTTTTTCGTGTGGTTGCCAATGCAATTTATGAACACTATTCGAAACCTACAGACTGGCCGCTTATTCTTACTGCGTTGCCCGAACACCATAACCTTTTTCAAAGGGTAAATAAAAATCCTTTGTTGTTATCCGATGGAATTGATATAAATCCTTCATCCGTTTCACCCGATCAACTTGCAAAAATGGCATGGGAAATAATGGAACCGGAGTATAACCAAAAACTCGACAGCCTGGTTGACCGGTTTGAACAGGCAAGGGCAAACGGCAAAGGCAGCGATGACTATAAGGAAGTTGCCGTAGCCGCAGTTGAGGGACGGATTGATACGCTTATTGTTGAAGCCGACCGGATTATTGCAGTCAGGGTAACAAATCTGGTAACGGGGAATACACAGAAAAAAAATATGAATAATCCGAGAGTAGATGATCTGCTGGACGATATGGGAGAATTAGTACTAAAAATGGGCGGACAGGTGATGGTGCTCCCAACCGAAAAGATGCCTTCCGATAAAGGGCTCGCTGCCATATTTCGTTATTAATTTCACAACTGTTTACTACCGGCAATCACTTTCGGTTCATTGCAATTCCCGGAAACACCGAAACATTAAAATCGGCGTCATTAGAAGATATTAGCGAAATAGAGTTGAGAAGTATGTCGTACAAAGACATTTGCGAATTATTTAATATTCCTGAATAAGCTTAAAAATGTGTGAATGATGTAAATATTTTTCATAATTGTATAACAACATCTTATGTAGTACTCCATAATTTTATACGGTCAGTTAAAAGATATTGAGTTAATGAAAAAAACGGAAGAGAAACCCTTTGGCCATGAACTACATAAGTCGCCAACCGGAATTCAGGGGTTCGATGAAATAACCGATGGCGGATTACCTGCCGGCAGGCCAACGCTCGTTTGCGGTGGCGCAGGTTGTGGAAAAACGCTGTTCGGAATGGAGTTTATTGTGCGTGGTGCAACACAGTTTAACGAACCCGGCGTGTTTATGTCGTTCGAAGAAACAAATGAAGAATTGACACAAAATGTTTCTTCACTTGGTTTCGATTTGGACGAACTGGTCAAAAGCAAAAAAATTGTGCTTGAACACGTCCACATCGAACGCAGTGAAATTGCAGAGACCGGCGAATACGATTTGGAAGCGTTATTCATTCGGCTTGGTTATGCCATTGATTCCATTGGAGCAAAACGCGTTGTTTTGGACACCATTGAATCCTTGTTTGCAGGATTGCCCAACCAACTGATTCTGCGTGCCGAACTGCGGCGTTTGTTTCGTTGGCTGAAAGAAAAAAAGGTTACCGCAATTATAACCGGCGAACGCGGTAACGAAACCTTAACACGTCAGGGTTTGGAAGAATATGTTTCAGATTGTGTTATTATGCTCGATCACCGGGTTACCAAACAGAACTCCACCCGCAGGTTGCGAATTGTTAAGTATCGTGGGTCGATTCACGGTACCAATGAATATCCGTTTCTGATAAACGAAGATGGGTTTTCGATATTACCGGTAACTTCACTGGGATTAAACCACACGGTTACAAATAAAAGAATCTCCAGTGGTATAGCTGCACTCGACAAAATGCTCGAAGGAAAAGGGTATTTCAGGGGGAGTACCGTACTCATTTCGGGAACTGCCGGAATGGGAAAAACAAGTATTGCGGCACACTTTGCCGATGCAGCATGTAAACGTGGCGAACGTGTTCTTTATTTCTGTTTCGAAGAATCTCCAAACCAGCTTATTCGGAATATGCTTTCTATTGGAATTGATTTTGAACCCTGGGTGCAGAAAGGTCTTTTAAAATTTCAGGCAACCCGTCCTACCTTTTACGGTTTGGAAATGCACCTGGTTGCAACACACAAGGCGGTTAATGATTTTAAACCTGAAGTTGTAATTTTCGATCCGATAAATACTTTTTTGATTGACGATAAAGAGTTCGAAGTAAAAACAATGCTCATGCGTATTGTCGATTTCCTGAAGTTGAATCAGATAACGGCCTTATTTACCAGCTTAACAACCGGCGGGACTATTTTGGAGCATGCTGACACAAACATTTCATCGCTTATTGATACCTGGCTGCTGCTTCGTGATATAGAATTAAACGGCGAACGAAACAGGGGAATGTACGTCCTTAAATCAAGGGGGATGGCCAATTCCAACCAAATTCGGGAATTCATTTTAACCAACCACGGCGTAGAGTTACGTAAGGTTTATATAGGTTCAGGTGGTGTTTTAACCGGCTCGGCCCGTATTGCACAGGAAACGCTGGAAAATGCCGAAGTGCTGACACGAAAGAATGATATTGAACGGAAAAAACGTGAAATAGAACGAAAGCGAAAAACACTGGAAGCAAAGATTATTTCTTTATATGCCGATTTTGAATCGGAAGAATCGGAAGCCTTAAAAATGATAGAAACAGAGCAGGATATAATTAAAAGCCTTGAACTGGATAAAGTAAAAATGGCAGAAAGCCGAAATGCTGAAATTAAAACCGAACAACAATACAACAAAAGAAACTATAAAAAAACGATACTATGATGCCAGATAAAGAAAACCCGGATGTAAAAATGAAGGAGAAAAAACCACGTAAAACAACAAAAGATATGTGGATACTTCGGTTATATGTAGCCGGACAAACACCAAAAGCCATAACTGCATTTACCAATTTGAAAAAAATTTGTGAAGAACAATTGGACGGAAAATACTCCATTGAAGTGATCGATCTGTTGGAAAATCCACATTTGGCCAACGAGTACCAAATTGTTGCCCTGCCAACATTAATCAGGAAATTACCGGTACCTGTCCGCAAGATAATCGGTGACCTCTCAGATACAGAGCGTGTTTTGATTGGGTTGGATTTATTGGAAGCGAACTGATGGAAATACAAAATTCGTAAGATATAGTTATGAAAGAGAAAAAAGTAAAAGTAAAAAGTGCCACAGATGAATTTAATCTTACCTCCGCTGATAAGGATCCGGATAAATATATCTTGCGTTTATACATCACTGGTGCTACGAGCCGATCGGTGCTGGCTATATCGAACCTGAAAAAAATCTGTGAAGAGTATCTTGAAGGACAATATGAACTGGAAGTGATTGACTTATACCAAAATCCACTGGCAGCAAAAAAGGAACAGATAATTGCAGCCCCAACACTGATTAAAAAATTGCCGCTTCCTTTCAGGCGTATCATTGGCGATATGTCAAACGAAGAGAAAGTGCTTATAGGTTTAGACCTGAGAAAATTAGCAAAAACGTAATGTTTTTAACGAATTAAAACATTCGATTTATGACAAATACAGCAACATCCAAAACAAAAGAGCAGCTAATAGCTGACAATGCAGAATTGCATTCGCGCCTGTTGGAAGCAAAAGAAATGCTTTCAGCCATACGAAGTGGAGAAGTAGATGCAATTGTAATTTCCGGTGACAAAGGAGAACAGGTTTACTCGATTTCTTCGGCTGAAACACCCTACCGTACGTTTGTTGAAGAAATGCACGGAGGGGCAGTTACACTGAATAAAGAAGGTCTGATTTTGTATTGCAATAACCGGTTTGCTGAACTCGTAAAACAACCGGCTAATTCTGTGATTGGTACATATTTTAAAGATTATATCGTTCCCATTGACAAATTAAACCTGGAAAACCTGCTGGAAAAACTGACTTCCCGCAAAAACAGAGCGCTGATAATATCCTTAACCAACTCAACCTGGCTAAAACTGTCTGTTCGGTTATTGCCCGCTTACCTGCACGGCGATAATTATATTATAATAGCTACCGATATTACAGAACTGAAACAAAAAGAAATTGAACTTCTTGAATTACACCGGCAATTAAAAGAACAACTGGTTCAGTTACAGGATTTGCGCTTTGACGTAATTAATGCAAAAATTGAAACCGATGTTGTAAATAAAAAATTAGGGAAAACCATTGAAAAACTGGTTAAAGAAAACAGCAAACTTAAGTTGGATAAGGAAGATTTGAAGCTTAAGTTAAAGCAAAAGAAAGTATCAGCAAGAATGAAGAAGTAGCTTGTGACGGTTTGTTTTGTAAAATTCCAATTCGAATGTTGTTTGCCGGCAAAATCGTTTTTACTTTTTAAAGGCAAAAATCAGGAGCCTTTTAAACTTCCCCACCCATCCGCCACAAAAAAATGTTTTACAGCACGAGGTAAAAAGACTCCATGTTGAGGCCCGGAAAATATAATTTGACGCTAAAAACCTCAGGTTAGTTCCCTGGAGATAATAAACAGGTGACCATTCATGGAACTTTACCAAATTGAATGAACAACCTGTGAACAATACATTTTCAGACGCAAAAAAATAATACACTTGATATAAAAAAATATTGTATAGTTTTGGAAGACAGACAACATAATTGGCGTATTATACAACAAAATTCACGAAAAGTCGTTTCTATTGTAAATATTTGTAATATATTTACCAAAAAAAGAAAAAGAAATGATTTTAGAATTTAGAGTTGAAAACTATTTGTCTTTTAGAGAAGAACAAATACTTAGTTTCGAACCCTCTTCCGATAAAGAATATGAATCTCAATATTGTGTCGAAGTAAAAGAAGGAGTTAAAGTTTTAAAACTTGGATTGGTTTATGGCGCAAACGCATCAGGTAAGACAAACCTATTAAAGTCATTAGAGTTTTTAAGAAGATTTATTCTTCAACAAAAAAAAGATAAAACAGAACCAACTGGGAGTATTCCATTTCAATTTGATGAATTATATTCAAACAAGCCAAGTAGCTTTGAATTAACTTTTTTTTTAAATCAAATAAAATATGTTTATTCGGTTGTTCTCAATGAAAAAAGGGTACTTAAAGAGAACCTGATTTACTATCCGGGAATACAACCTGCTGTTTTTTTTGATAGATGGTATGATAAAGAAAAAGAAAAATCTATAATAAAATTTGGTGGGACTATTGATTTAAAATCATCTGACAAAAAACTAATTGAAGGTTTAACAATTTCAAATAGTTCTGTTTTTTCAGCTTTTTCAAAAGCTAATGTAGAGAAATCAGCTCTTGACGAGGTTTTTAACTGGTTTAAAGAAGACTTCATGCAAATGATTCAACCCAAAACAGATTTATTTGGATGGACAAGTTCAAGATTGGAAAAAGAAAATTTATGTAAAGATTTTGTTTTAGAAGTTTTACAAAAAGCTGATTTCAATATTTCGGAAATAGATATAAAAGAGGAAGAAATTCCAATTGACGAAGAACTTGAATCCAGAATTTCAGGTTTGGATATGCCTGAACAATTGAAAGAAGAAATACTTCAAAAAAAGATGTTGAAAGCAAAAGACATTTCGTTTCAGCATACTACCAAACTAATGGAAAAGAACTTACCTAGAAAACTTGAATCTAATGGAACTATTCGATTCTATGGACTTGGAGGTGTTTTAAACAAACTTTTATCACCTAACACCTTTCTTTGTATAGATGAGATTGAAAATTCATTACACTATGATTTAGTTGCTCATTTTATAAAAACATTTTTAATGAATTCAAATAACTCTCAGTTATTGTTTTCTACTCACGATATCAATCTTTTAAACGAAGATTTTTTAAGAAGAGATACTGTTTGGTTTGCAGATAAAAATGAATTTGGAGCCTCAGAGTTATATTCTTTATTAGATTTTAAATTACATAAAAATTTATCTGCTTATAATGCGTACAAAGTAGGAAAATTAGGGGCTAAACCAAAATTAGGTGAAATTTTAATATCGGACTATGGCAAGGAAAACTAAACCTCGACCACCAAAATTTCAAGTTGCTATTGTTGGAGAAGGAGAAACTGAATGGTTTTATTTTAATAATATGAGGCAGGATGAGAAATTCAGTTTTAAAGTAGCGCCTGACTTACCCAAACATTCAGATTATAAGTCTATAATAAAAACAGCTAGAGATAAAATAAACGAGGGGAATGATTTAGTCTTTTGCGTCCTTGACCTGGATAGAATAATTACTAATGATACAGAGAAAAAGGGATATACCTTAGAAAAGTCAAAAGCAAAAGCAAATAAAGGAATCGAGTTTATTGAAACTATGCCATGCATCGAACTTTGGTTTTTACTTCACTTTTTAGAAAGCTATTCATCAAGAGTTTATATAGATTATAAACAGGTGAGTATACCACTAAAAAATTACATTCCAAATTATGAAAAAACAACAAAATTTTTAAAAACAATTCGTCTTTATGAATACTTGAATAAAAAAGGAAATTTTGAAAAGGCAAATGAATTTGCGACAAGACTTGAAGAAGAAAAAAAAGGTAGTGACAACCCGTTATTTAACTTCACTCAAATAAACAATTTAATAAATAGATTGAAAGGGAAATAAAACACCAACCCCCAATCGACTAGATGGCCGGTGTGCTTTTAAGCCTACCAAAGCTCCTCTCACTTCACTCCTCATAGTTATCCATTAGACGGAATACGGGTCTCGTTCACGGCAGTTCGCCAGGTTATCAGTAATCCGGGAACGGTTAAAACGTGCAAATGTGTGAATGATGTAATTTTTTTAAAAAGTTGTGTAACACTTCAAAAACCAGGTTTCCTAACTTTACAAGCATAAAATTTAATAAAATGAATAAAGGAACAGTAAAGTTTTACAATGAAGACAAAGGATTTGGATTCATTAAAGACGCAGAATCATCGAAAGAGTATTATGTCCATTCAACAGGTGTTAAAGAAAACATCGAAGAGAATGATGAAGTAACTTTTGATTTGGAAGAAGGAAAAAAAGGATTAAATGCAGTGAATGTTAAACTGGTTTAGTTTTAACTACTGCAACAGTTTATAAATTTATCCCGCTTTTGGCGGGATTTTTTTTACACTAATTTTAAATCTGACTTGTGAAATTCTTCGTAGGCCTGCAATACGGTTAAGTGGGAAATTAAATAAGCCAGCGAACTTTCGGCGCCCTGGTTGCGGTTTACGCCGTAACTTTCAAACCCGTCGCAGCATCCTTTGGTTTCAAAATCATACAAACTCATGCGCAAATCGTTTTCACCCAAAAACCACAGAAATGAAGTGTATAATTTATTCAGGTACTCTTTGTCGTTTGTTAAGTGAAATGCCTGGTGGTACATTAAAACCATGGCCATGGCATCAATGGGCTGCTGGGCAAATACCGAACGTTCGCCTTCTTTTTTATACCATTTTTCATTGCCAATCACCGACAAATAATTATCCTTTAACGTATGCTCTGTGAGAAATTTCATGGAATCGAGAGCTGTTTGTGTAATTTTTTCATCGTTTAATATTTCGGCTGAATGCAACAAGGCCAAAGGAAGAATTCCATTGTCGTAAGCCAGCAACGATTCAAACCAGTTCCAGCCGTCAGACTGATTTTCCTCGTAATGTTTTATTAAACCATTCGCGAGGTTTCTTAACCTTTCCGTCATTGAATCGTCCGAAGGATTGCTTTTCAGGTAATAACTGATGCCAATCATGGTGTTGGCAATTCCCCTGATGGAGGTTAACTTTTCGAAATAGGGAGCTGCGTTAAAAAATAAAAGTCTTCCCGTTTGATAATAAGCATCATTTGGTGCGTTGCCCAGCAAATAGCCCAGAGCCCAGATTGTCCGGCCAAACGAATCTTCAGACCCCTTTTCGTCCAGAAAATTCCGGCTGAAACTCAGGAAATTCCTGAAAGACCCGTCCGGATTTTGCATGTAATGAATGTAGCTCAGATAAATGGGCGACAGTTCAAGCGCACGTTTATCTTTCATCTGCCGGTAAGCCATGAGCACCATCAGCAAAGCGCGCGAGTTATCATCGAGGCAATACCCCTCTTTTAAGTTCGGAATACCGAATTTGGCGTGCTGGATAATGCCGGTATCGTCGGTTAACCGGTTGATGTGTGTGAGTGAAAAAGGGGGGAGGATGAGCAAATCGAGCGCCGATTCAATTTTATCAACTTCCAAATGCTCCTCCTCAAGTATTTTTTCAGAAAGTGCCAGGTATCTCTCTCCTGTTTTTGGCCAGGTTATCTTTTTACCATATTCTCCGGCTTTGTTTTTTAGTTTCTTCAGTTCCTCCGGGTTATCGAAAAGTTGGGTTAATGTTTTCGCCAATTCATCCGAATCATTAAAAGGAAATAACCGACCCCTTTCATTCGCCAGTAATTCTGCCGCATGCCAGTATGGAGTTGAAAGAACAGCAGCCCCCACTCCAACCGCGTAGGAAAGTGTTCCGCTGGTAATCTGGGCTTCGTTTAAATACGGGGTGATGTAAATATCGCAGGCATATAAATATTTGAACAAACTCTGTTCGTCAATAAATTCATTCAGAAACAGAACGTGGTTTTCAAGATGAAGGTTTTTCACCAAACGCAAAAGAGAAATACGGTATTCTTCACCGGAGTGCCGCAACACATTCGGGTGGGTTTTCCCCAAAACAATGTATATGAGTTCAGGATATTTTTTTACCACTTCAGGCAGTGCTTTTATAACCGTTTCTATTCCTTTGCTCCGCCCGATAAAACCGAAAGTTAGCAGCACTTTCTTGTTTTCAAGTTTGAACTCTTTTTTTGATTTTTCGGGATCGAAATGAATATCAGGGACTCCGTGTTCGATTAATGCAATTTTTTCTTTGGGCACATCGTAAATAGCGGACAGAAACCCTACTGCCTTGTGGCTCATCACCACAACTTTATGTGCCATTTTGCAAATTTCTTTCAGAATGGCTTTTTCGTTATACGATGGCGCTTTAAGAATGGTGTGCAGCGTAACAACAAGCGGAATTTCAAGCCGGTGAAGCAAGGGAAGGATGTAAACTCCGCTCTGTCCGCCAAAAATGCCAAATTCATGCTGGAGAATACAAACGTCGGCGCCACTTAAATTAATGTACTTTACCGCTTTCAAATAATCTTCCTGATAATCCTGCCTGATAGTGGCTTTAACTTCTTCAGGGTAATTATATTCAAGTTCGTTGTCATTTAATGCCACCACAAAACCCTCATCGTTAAGGTTTGCATTCCCGGTCAGCATCGATTTAAACAGGTTGTTTGTAAATGTGCCAATGCCACATTCGCGTGGCGGATAAGTTGCAATATAAGCTATTTTCATAATAGTATCCCTTCATAACCGCTTTTAATGATGGTTGAAATCATTTTAAACCGTACATTCGCTTTAATAGCATGCGATGAATGTGCCGGAATAATTATTCCCTGCCCTGTTTGAAGTGTGTTTGAATTATCTTCAATAACCACCTCGGCTGTCCCTTCAATAATCTGAATAAAAGAGTCGAAGGGCGAAATTTTTTCCACAAGTGTTTCTCCTGAATCAACAGCAAAAACACGAATGGTTCCCGTAGTTTTCTTAATGATAGTTTTGCTGACTACCGCATTTGGAACATACTCAAGAATTTCAATGAGAATATGTATTATCGATTTTTCAATATCGTTCATTTGTATTACACTTTTTAAGATATAATCTCAACAAAGGTAGGCTGCAATATATCGGAAGTGTTACACAATTCGGTTTAAGAATTGTATTATTCACACATTTTCAAGTGTGTCGCGCTTTTGGGTTTTAAGCATTTTAAAGTGGGTTGGGGTTAATCCGGTAAATTTTTTAAACTGATTTGAAAGATGGGCCACACTGCTGTAGTTCATTCGGTATGCTATTTCAGAAAGATTCAGCTCATCGTAAACGATTAATTCTTTTACCCGTTCAATTTTATGGGTGAGGTAAAATTTTTCAATGGTAATTCCTTTTACTTCTGAAAAAAGATTGGCGAGATAGGTATAATTGTAATTGAGTTTTTCGCTTAAAAAATCAGAAAGGTTCACTTTAATCTGGTCTTCGGAGTAGTGCACCAATTCGATGATGGCACTTCTGATTTTTTCAACCAGAATGCTTTTTTTATCATCCATCAATGCAAGACCGGCTTTTTTTAACCCGGCATTTAGTTGTTCCAGCTGTTCGGGTTGTATTTTTCCAACCAAATCCACTTCTCCGATTTTAACCTGAGAGTAATTCAGCCCAAGTTTCTCAAGCTCGGCCTTCACTACCATCTGGCAGCGAATACAAACCATATTTTTAATGAAAATTTTCAAAAACCGCAATTTACAGATTCCCTAAAGTTACGAAAGATTAGGCACAAATGGAAGAAATAAAGTTTACCTTTTTTGAACAGCCGGACACATGGTTAACCCTAACAGTTACAATTGAATGAAAAAACCTCAAAATGCCTGACCTATCCTGAATAAGCCAGAAATGATAATTAACAATAAAACACACGATAATAATTGTTAAGATACTAATGCCTCTTTTTGCTGACATCAAAAAAAACTTGCATTTAAGAGTAAATTACCTTAAATTGCTTTTCCATATAGTTGATATTTCACCACAAAAAAAAATTATTCTGAACAATGGAAACACTTTTGAAAATCGCATTCAGCCAGCTGGGAACCGAAGAAATTCCCGGAGACCAGCACAATCCTGAGGTTTTGAAATACGCCAAAGAAACCGGCATTACAGGCATCACCAGCGACGAAATTCCGTGGTGCAGCACTTTTGTAAACTGGGTGGCCTGGAAAGCCGGCCTTCAGTACTCGGGCAAACCCAACGCCCGTTCGTGGCTGAACACAGGCACCCGGGTAACTGCGCCCGAGCCCGGCGACATTGTGGTTTTCTGGCGCGAAAGTCCCGAGTCGTGGAAGGGGCATGTTGGTTTTTACCTTGGCATGTCGCACGACAAAAAGCGGGTTTACTGCCTGGGTGGCAACCAGGGCAACCGGGTTTCGGTGTCGGCATATCGCATGAATACGGTACTTGCCTACCAGCGCCTGGCGCCAACAGCATCGCTCGAAATACCCGAGCCTGTGCTTCAAAAGGGCAGCCGGGGAAAAGCCGTAGTTGCCCTGCAGGATGCACTAAAACTGCTGAACATCGATGTTGGAACTTCCGACGGTGCGTTTGGTCCCAAAACCGAGGCAGGTGTGAAAGAACTGCAAACGCGCAAACCAAACCTGACCATCGACGGAATTTACAACAGTGAAACACAGGATTTACTGGAATCGCTGTTTCAGACCTGATTTCACTCCGCCAGGAACCCCCGGTTTCTTTTCCCCGACAGGGAAAGAAAGTGGCCTTTTGGTACATATTTTATACCTTTACCCTCCAAAATATGACGGAGAGTATGCAATGCCAATTTCTTTCAACCGGTTACCTGTTCAGAAAACAAAAGAAAACCGCACTTTTTATCGCCGGACTGCTGCTTTTGCTTTCATCACCGGCAATGCCCGGCGAATTTATTACCATTCCTGAATATTTTTACCAAATCGACCATTCAAAAAAACTGATTCTGGTAAATGAAGATATCAGCCGGATTAACGGCAGTGTTTCCGGAACAAAAAAAGGGTTGTTGCTCGACGAATATTACAGGCTGCCGGATGAGCCTGCCACTTTGAAAGTCGGAATGCCCTACCTTGTTTCCGGCACTGATTCGGCAATCTACACCTTATATTTCACCCGGCTTCCGATCATTGAAATCAATACCCCCAACACCATTGCAGATAAACCCCGGGTTTTGGCAGATTTTTCAATGTCGGCTCCCGACGGAACCGTTTTTCATTCGCAGATGGGTATTGAAATACGGGGTGGACATTCGCAATCGTATCCAAAAACTTCATTTCGCATCGAATTCTGGGAAGACCCCACCGAAGCAGATACCCTCACCCGGGATTTCAGCCTGCTGGGAATGCGAAACGACGATGACTGGAACCTTCAGGCCATGTATAACGAGCCGTTGCGAATCAGAAATAAAACAAGTTTCCAACTGTGGGAGCAAATACATCAGTTGTATTATCACGAACTGGAACCCGATGCCTCAGGCGGAGTTCAAATGGAATACGCCGAACTTTTCCTGAATGGCGAATACCGGGGCCTCTATGCGGTTGGCGAACGAATCGACCGCAAACAGCTTCAGCTGAAAAAATACGACGGCTCAATTCGCGGGGAACTGTACAAAGGCATATCCTGGGGAGCAACCACATTTAGCGATATTCCGGAATTTCAAAATAAAGACCTGATCTGGGGTGGATTTGAATATATCTTTCCCGAAGAAAGAATTGACTGGCTAAATTTGTTTGGTTTTGTCGATTTTGCTGTGAATGAAGACGATTACTTTTTCTATTCCGATTATCCGTCGTATTTTCACACAGACAATGCAGTAGATTATTTCATTTTTCTGAACCTGCTGCGCGCGTCCGACAATACCGGCAAAAACATTTATACAGCACGTTACGACCAGGGCGAACCCTATTTTTACGTTCCGTGGGATTTGGATGGCGTTCTCGGGCTTTGGTGGGACGGAACCAACGACGATAAAACAACGCATATTTTAACGAACGGCCTGTTCGACCGGTTGCTGGGCGACTGCCGGGAAAACGGTTTTTACAAAAAACTGCAAAACAGATGGTTCAGCCTGAGAAAAGTTATTCTGAGCCATAAAAACATTATGAGCCTGGTGCAGGAAAATGTTGATTTCTTACTGATGAACGGCGTTTACGAACGTGAAGAGCTGGCATGGAATGAATACGGTTTTTCTATTCAGCATCTGGACTATATTTCAGGCTGGCTAACCGGCAGGCTTTCCTGGCTCGACAACGAATTCAACAAAAATTGCGTTCCGCCCGGGGAATTCTCCTTCGACGATCCCAAACCACGCATCGAACTTTACCCGAACCCTGCAACAGAACACCTGGATATAAAAATTGGCGCCGGGGCTTTGCCGTTTGAAATACAGATTTTTAATCTTTCAGGGTACCTGCATTATACCGGAAAAGTAAGAAGCAAAGAACACTCGTTCAATTTACCGCCGCTAAAGCCGGGATTGTATTTCGTTGTCATTGGCAATGCTGCATTTACTGAAACTCAAAAATTAATCATCAGATAACCGGAAATATATGAAAACAAAAGTGTATAACATTGCAATCCTCGGATGCGGGAAAGTGGCCCATCTCCATGCACAGGCTGTCCAAAATTTACCGAATGCATCTCTGGCAGCGGTTTGGAGCCGCACCAAACAAACGGCGGTTGATTTTGCCAGACAATACAAAACACGACCTTTCGGAACCATTTCGGAAATGGCGGAAAAAGCACAAATTGATTTGGCCATTGTATGCACACCCCACCCTTTTCACCGCGAACCTGCCATTGAAGCTGCAATAGCCGGTGCACATATTTTAGTTGAAAAACCCCTGGCATCGACGCTCGAAGATTGCGATGAAATAATGAATGCATGTAAAACAACCGGCGCTAAATTAGGTGTTATCAGTCAGCGGCGCTGGTATGCGCCGGTAATTCGTGTGAAAAAAGCCATTGAAACCGGTAAAATAGGCAGGCCGGTTTTCGGAACCATTAACATGCTGGGCAGGCGCGATAAAAATTATTACGATGCCGATGTGTGGCGCGGTAACTGGAAAATGGAGGGGGGCGGAGTGCTGGTAAACCAGGCACCGCATCAACTCGATTTGCTGCTTTGGTACATGGGCGAAATCGACGAGGTTTACGGATTGTGGAAAAACCTGAACCATCCGTACATTGAAGTGGAAGACACGGCCGTTGCCATTGTAAAATTCAAAAACGGTGGTATTGGAAACATTATCGTCAGCAATTCACAAAAACCCGGAATCTACGGAAAAGTGCATGTTCATGGGGAAAACGGAGCTTCGGTAGGTGTGCAAACCGATGGCGGGGCCATGTTTGTTGCCGGCATGTCAAACGTTTTGGAACCGCCGGTAAATGATTTGTGGACCGTGCCGGGCGAGGAAAAACTGCTTGCAAAATGGGTAAAAAAAGATTCGGAACTGTTCAATTCCATCGATCCAACTGTTTTTTATATGGAAAGGCAAATCGAAGATTTTCTGGAAGCCCTGGAAACCAACAGAGAACCTTTGGTATCGGGCGAAGACGGGCGGCGAACCGTAGAACTTTTTACAGCCATTTACCGTTCAACACGCGACAACAAGCCAGTTAAATTCCCGCTGGAACCGGAAAACAAAAATGATATGGACGGGCGTTTAGCTGAATAAAAAAAGAAAAATTTAAATGAAAAAACCTTTGGTGAGTGTAGTTGTACCTTGTTACAATCATGGAAGATTTTTGGAAGCGACCATCCAGTCAGTTCAAAAATCGACCTGGAAAAGCATTGAAATCATCATTGTAAATGACGGTTCTGTTGATGATTCGGAAGACGTGGCCAAAAAGCTGGTTAACCAACATAAAAATATACAATATCTGTATCAGCAAAACGCCGGTCCTTCTGTGGCCAGAAACAATGGAATTTCAGAAGCACGGGGCGGACTGATTCTGCCTCTTGATGCGGATGATTTGATTTCACCGGATTACATTGAAGCAGCCGTAAAAGAATTCATAAATGACCCGGACCTGAAACTGGTTTACTGCGAGGCAGAAAAATTTGGCGCCAAATCCGGGAAATGGAAGCTGGAGGATTTTTCACTGGAGAAACTGGCTTACAAGAACATGATTTTTGTTTCGGCCCTTTTCAAAAAAACCGATTGGCAAAAAGCCGGAGGATTCGCTGAAGAAATGACCTGGGGTTTCGAGGATTGGGAATTTTGGATTTCACTGTTAAAATCGGGCGGGAAAGTAAAAAAACTCCCTTTTACAGGGTTTTACTATCGTATTCAACAAAACTCACGGCGCAAAAGCGTGGATAACTTCGGAAGAAAAAAAACCGTGGATTTCATTAATAAAAAACACCGCGATTTTATTTATACTCAGCTTGGTGGCCCGCTTCGCCATCAAAAATCCCTGTCTAAATTTATCAACCGTTTCCGGATGAAGTAACCGTTTTACAATCCGATATACCTTAAAAACTCTTCCCTGACAGCCCTGTCTTTAAACCTTCCGCAATATTCAGCAGTAACGGTTGTACTGCTTTGGTCGCCAATTCCACGACACGAAACACACATGTGTTTGGCGTCAATTAGAACAGCCACATCGTCGGTCTTCAAAACTTTTTTCAGTTCGTTGGCAATTTGTACGGTCAGCCTTTCCTGAACCTGCGGACGGCGGGCAAAATAATCCACTATACGGTTAATTTTACTCAGACCAATCACTTCACCGCTTGAAATATAAGCCACATGCGCTTTTCCAACTATCGGTAAAAAGTGGTGTTCACAAAAGGAATTCATGTTAATATCACGTTCGAGCAACATCTCGTTGTATTTGAACTTGTTATCGAACACCGATATTTTGGGCTTGTTGGCCGGGTTCAATCCGTAAAAAATTTCCTTTACAAACATTTTTGCCACCCGGTGTGGTGTCCCCTGCAAACTGTCGTCGGTTAAATCGAGGCCAATAACTTCCATTATATCGCGAAATTTATCTTCAATCTCGGCTATTTTCTCATCATCCGATTTTTCAAATGCATCTTTTCGAAGCGGCGTACCGGCAGAGGTTCCAATGTGATTTTCACCTATCGTTTCAAAGCTATTTATTTTTTCGTGCGAATGTCCGTTTCCGTTTAATCCGGCCTTTCCATTCCCATTTATGCTTTTTAAAAGCAATTCTTCTTTCATCCTATTTCAATTTAATCTGTTTTTTACTTTAACTGAATTACCCAACAGACAAAAAACAATTTTGTTTAAAATTGTGTTCAAAATGAATGAACAAATATTTATTTTCCGGTCTATGAAAATTCATTTTATTCATGTAACTTGGTCGAAAAGAAAAAATCATGAGTAATGCACTGCTTGAATATTTAACCAAACGCATGGGGCACGCCCATATTTACGACACTGCCAATAACGTTCCCGGTCCGCTCATCACCATTTCGAGGGAGGTAGGCTGCAACGGTGTAAAACTAGCCCATAAAATTGCTGCAAAGCTTAACCAGCGGCACCTTGGGCCTGAATGGAAAGTACTCAGCAAGGAAGTTTTTTTCGAAAGCGCCAAAGAGCTCGACATGGAACCGGACCAGGTAAGAAGGGTTTTCAAGTATGCCGACAGTTATGCCATCAGCGACATTCTGAATGCTTTTGGAAACCGAAAATTCAAAAGCGAACGAAAAGTAATCCGTACGGTGAACGAGGTCATCCGGACATTTGCCGAGCAAGGTTTTTGCATTATTGTAGGCCGCGCGGCACATATCATTGCCAGCGACATCAAAAACGCACTGCACCTGCGCATGGTGGCTCCCTGCGAATACCGCGTAAAAACCATCATGGACAATAACCACCTGAACCGCGAAGAGGCGCTCCATTTCATTGAAAAAGTTGAAAAAGAAAGAAGGGCTTTCAGAAAATCCATACGGAAAGAAAAAGAAACCGAAGAATGCCAGATTTTTGATTTATGGATTAACCGGGCTTCTTTTCAGGATGAAGCTGCCATTGAGCTTATTGAGCTGGGTGCTGAAAAGAAAAACATATTTCAGGACTACGGAAAACACATCGACTTTTACTAAAAAAGCAAAGGTGAGCTTTTTACACCATTTTTCAGGTTGAAACCGGTCCAGTCAATTTCACCGGTAAATGGTTCAAAACAGTTGATTTTCCCATACAAAAAATCGGAATCCCTGCCCGGCGCATCGTGGCACATCATCGGGTGCATGGTTTTAATGCTTTTGTGCAGTTCAAAATGTTTTGTTGCTTCGTGTGCATGATTTCCCCACAAAAACCAGGTGGCCTGAGGTGCGCTTTCCTGAATAAACGAAAGCAACTTTTGGGTGAATTCTGCCCAGATTTTCTGATGACTTCCCGGTTTTCCGGGTTCACAGGTAAACGACGTGTTCAGCAGCAAAACGCCCTGTTTTTCCCAGTGTGCAAATAGTTTCTCTGGCGGCAACACCGGAAATTCGTTGTCCAGTTTTTCCTTTAACTGACTGAATTTAATCACCTGCCCGGTGTGCGCTTTGTATAAACCCCGTAAAATATTTTTAAGTGAAATGTTTTTGAAAGGCTGATTCCACGATTTCAAGGTACCCACTTCAAAAGCACGACCAGTGGCAACGTTTGGTTGCGGATAAGGGTCCTGCCCGATAATTACAATTTTTGCAGAAGAGAGCGGAAAAGATAAAAACCGCAGAACTTTGCCGGCCGGCGGAGTAAAGCCGGTTTTCTTCACTTCCTTTTCGATGTTAAAAACCAGCGACCGGTTTTCGCCGGTCAGGAACGAAAGCCAGTCGCTGTGAATATTTTGCTCTTGAAAAAAGAGGGAATCTTTCATCGAAATCAACCTGTAATCTTCTCGGGTAACCCTTTTACATTCACCGGTTTCAGGTGGTCGGGTTTAATTTCGAACATGTCGTTTGGGGTGAGCCGGCATTCTTCAATCATTTGAATGCAATATTCCAGACGCCCCAAATCGCGGCCCGTATTGTTGGTGCCAAAACTGAATTTTACCCCCGCTTCCTTGGCCATTTTAATCATGTCAGCTGAAGGCGTTTTGTAACGGGCATTTATTTCTAAAGCAATATTATTATCGGCTAAAACTTTTATCACACGTTCCATGCGCTCTTTGGTCCACAGTTCGGTATATTCGCCCATCAATTCATCGGGAAGGACCGTTGGATTTACGTAAATGTCAACCGGCTCCTGCGACATAATGGCCTCAATTTTTTCCACCATCTGGTCCATAAACTGCTGTTTGTCGTCAACCCAAACTTCTTCGGGAATCCAGATTCGGTTGCGCCGCCCTTTGGAATCGGTAAATGTCATGGCATCGGTAAACACATAATCGAATTTCGCCACTGCTTCGGGTGAAAACAGGGTAATCCATTCGCGGCCCTCGGCCTGCATTCCTTTAAATGTCGGACTTCCCTTCACCGATTCGATGTATTCGAAAAGCGACTCATCGTCGGTTACCGGAAAATGCAGACCACAATTGGGCGCCACGCCATAGTTAATTCCAAGCTTTTGCGAGTTCTCCACCAGCTCTTCAATGGTCAGTCCGCCCTTCAGGTGCACATGGTAATCGACGAGCGGAAATCCGGCGCGCATGAGTTTGGTCACCAAAGTATCCCACTCCTTATCCACTTCGGGTGCTTTTCGTTCGCCATCGGGCAATGCTTTCACCCTAAGGTTGCGATACCAGGTGGTGCTTCCCGGGTCGTGTGCCTGCAAGGCAAATGTTCCGCTGCTCAGTTTTAGCCCTTCGCCACCTTCCGGTCGCCAGGGATTTTCAGGCTCAACGTATTCATTCACTTTTACGTCGTTTACAAAAACTTCGATGTGGTTTTCCACCACTTTTATGCGCATTTTGAACCACTCGTTATCGTCAGCTACCGGAAAATACACATTGCGGATATTGTAAACACTTCCGGTTTTGCGGCGTTCGGGGTTGTTTTCATTTCCGCGAAATGAATTGTTCACCTGAATTTCGTATCCTTCTTGTGGCCATCCTTCAGCCTGGTAACTGGTGTGAATAAAAATTCCTGAATTGGATTTTTCCAAAGTTTTCACTTCGGCTTCAAACTCAAAGTTCTTAAACTCACCTTCATAAAAAAGATGAGCCCTTTCGCCGGAACACTTAATTGCGCCATTTTCAACAGTCAGACTTTCAGTGTTTTCGGTTGATTTTTTCCATCCTTTAAGGGATTGGCCGTCAAAAATTTCAATCCATTCACCGGTTTGAACTTTGGGCTGGCAGGCTCCCAGAAAAAGAGTAGCAAATAAAAGATAAAAAGTTACTGATTTTTTCATGTTTTAAAAATTTTGTATCAAGACACAAGATAAAAAGATGCAAGACAACCAGACAAAAGTAAAAAATCTTACTCATCCTGTTCATCCATTTCAAATTTATCCTGCGGATTATTGCCTTTGTAACTTAAAATGAGCAATACAAAAATGAAGAATGCCAGGAAAAAACTGGCAAAACTGTAACTTCCTAAACGGGTTAACGAAAAACTGAACAAAACCGGCCCCATAGCACTAAAAAATACAATGAGCGACATAACGAAACCGGAAATCCGGCCCAGGTTTTGCCGCCCGTAAAACCGCGGCCAGGTAACGGTCATCAGCACATTGTATAATCCGTTGGCCATTCCGTGGCCCACAATAAATCCGTAATAATAAAATCCGTCATTCATTTTTGCAAGGGAATAAAGTGCAATAAATTCACCTGCCAGAAAAACGTACAACAGATACTTCAATTTAATCCGGTCGCTAATCCAGCCGCCGAAAAACGAAATTCCAACCGATGCAAATGAAATGGGAATAAAAACAGCCAGTGCCTTTTCGCGGTCGAGCCCGGCCTGGTCGAAAATGGAAATCAGGTGAAAGGAAAACCCGGTAATGTAGAGGGCATAAAAAGCCAGCGGCAGGGAGTAAAGCCAGAAGGGCAATGTTTTACGCGCTTCAGAAAGCGAAAATTGCTTAAATGGCCTGATGGTTACATTGCGCTCGCGATGCCGGTGCTTCTCGCCGTCGGGTACCATGCCCATGTCTTCCGGATTGTCGCGAAAAAACAAAAAGGCAATCAGCATAAAAACCACGCCAATGCCCATAGACATAATAATCCATGCGTACCGCCAGGATGTTCCATGAATGAGCCAGTCGAAGGTAAGGGGCGCGATGGAAAAACCGAGGGTAATTAACACCGAAGCAATTCCGTTTACAAAACCACGCTTTGCAATAAACCATTTCATAAGCATGTTGCGCGAAACCATGGTTAACACGCCCTGACCCGAAAATCGAAGCAGGAAAAAAAGAAAAACCATAACTGCTAAGGCAAAACCACTATAAATCACCGATTCCGTGTCCTTCACAAACAAACGCACCAAATGGTCGGCCTGACTTAACAGCAGCAAAA
Organism: uncultured Mariniphaga sp.; assembly: GCA_964559175.1. GTDB lineage: Bacteria > Bacteroidota > Bacteroidia > Bacteroidales > Prolixibacteraceae > Mariniphaga. Next base: position 20,253 of record CAZLGT010000065.1, read on the forward strand.
CAAAAGCAAGCAGCAGCGAAGCAGCGATGGCCGTCCACCGGGCGCCAAATTTATCGTATTGTTTACCGGCCCAGGTGAGCAAAAACGAACTGCCTACGGTGCCAATCATGTAGGCAGTGCTAATCTGCGTCCGGCTGATATGAATGTGATCAATTAAAAAGTCGGTAAAAGTGGAAACGCCCATAGTTTGCCCCGGGGCGCTGGCTAAAACGCCAACGGTGGAGGCAACCAAAATAACCCAGCCATAAAAAAAAGGTATCTTGCCGGGTTGAAATGGGAAATTATTCCAGCGCTCTTTGAATTGCATGATCTGAATTTTCAACAAAAATACAGATTGAAACGCGGTTTGTTCAATCTGAACAGATGAAATTAAAGGTAGCGTCAAAGATTAATTTTCAGGTAAAGTTAACTTACAAGACATTTGTAAACAAGGAACACGACCGGATAACAAAAAAAGACATCTAAAAAATAACTTTGATACCTTAACAAATACTATTGAAAATTTATTCAAAAAAAAATACTTAAAAGCATTCTAATAATCGAAAATTGTCTTTATTTTTGCGAAGTAACTATCATAAACTGATACTTGTTTCATTATGGCAAAACAATTTTATAAAGCTGTCTATTTCAGTGATTATCCTTCTGACGACTCAAAGGACAAGTCCGTAACACTTGCATTTAGTGAACCTGAAGAACCTTATTATTCCAAGGTAAAAGACTTGACAACTCAAGAATTAAAGGAACTTATTGGCATACAAACATACAAACAGCTATCACTTTTTGCAGAGAAACAAGAACGGTCTATCAATCAAGTTGTAAAACGACTGATAAAACAAAAACTTCCTAAAATTGACAAAGTTGACGGAGTTACAGAAAAAGATGTAACATTCGTTAAAAGTAAAGACATTCCCTTTCAAAGATGGTATCCATATATTGAAGGTTATTCTCCTAACTTTGTGAAATCTTTAATTAAAAATTACGGTATCACGAATTCAATCATTTATGAGCCATTCGCAGGGACAGGCACGACACTAATTGCTGCTGATGGGTTAGGCTTATCAACCGTTTATTCAGAAGTAAATCCTTTACTCCAATTTCTAATTCAAACTAAATTAAATGTTTTAAAAGCAAAAGTAACCCAAAGAAAGAAGCTATCTAAAGAACTTAAGGATATTCAAAAAGCCATATTGAAAAACATTAATAAATTTGAAGCAGATAAGTCATTAAGGGAATCCTATAAATCACTATTTTCTGATAAAAAATATTTTCCTGACGATACTCTTGAACAAGTTTTAAAACTTAGGTCCTACATAGATATTGTTAAATTAGAAGATATACTTCTTGCCGACACTTTAACGGTGGCTGTAATTTCATGTTTACTACCAGTATCTTATCTTAAAAAAGTTGGTGATGTCAGGTTTAAAACACCAAAAGAAATTGAAAAAGAACTTAAGACTTTTAATGATATTTTGCCTGAAAAGATAGGTAATATAGCAGATGACGTTCTAAATTTTGAATACACCCTAAAAGGAAAGCCCGAATTCATTCTTTCAAATGCCAAAAATGTTGGTCGGGTGAATAATCTGAAAATAGGAGCAATTATTACGAGCCCACCTTATCTAAATGGCACCAATTATTTTAGAAATACTAAAATTGAACTATGGTTTTTACGGTATTTACAATTTGAAAATGATTTACGATTTTTCAGAAACCAAGCGTTGACAAGTGGAATTAATGATGTTAAAAAAGAATATGCCTACATTAATGGGCTTGACATATCTTCAAAAAGCAGTTTGCTGAAATCTACACTTATTGAATTAAATAAAAATGCTTATGATTCAAGAATTCCCATAATGGCAAAAAGTTATTTTGAAGAAATGTATCTAATTTTTAATGACGCAAAACCATTATTGAATCAAAATGCGAAAATATTAATTGATATTGGAGATTCGATTTTTAGTAATGTTCATATTAATACAGACGATATCTTAATCGAGTTAATGCAGGAGCTGGGATATAAATTCGTTGAGAATAAAGTCTTAAGAAAAAGACGATCAAGAAATCAAGAAATATTAACTCAATCTTTATTGGTTTTTAAGTACGAAGTAAAATCACTGAACTCAAAAATTAGTAACCCAAAATTCTTTTGGAAAAAAAATTGGGATAATTTCCGAAATAAAATTCCACATCAACAAAAACCATATTCTAGTAGAAATTGGGGGCACAACAACCATTCACTTTGCTCATATCAAGGTAAGTTGAAGCCATCAATTGCTCATCAACTTGTCAAGACCTTTGTACCTGAAAATGGTTCTGTTCTCGATCCTTTTTCCGGAGTGGGAACCATCCCATTTGAAGCAGCATTAGCTGGTAAATTATCTTATGGCATTGATATTAGCTTGCCAGCATATTACATCTCTTATGCCAAGGTAAATACACCAATTTCATCTGCATCTTTTGCCTACATTGACGCTTTAGACAACTATATTAAAAACAATAAATGCACTAAAAAGGAAATTGACGAAGCGAAAAATTTCGGCTTCAATAAAAAACTATCTGAATACTATGAAGAAAATACTTTAAAAGAAATATTGCTTGCTCGTAGATTTGTGAAAGAAAATTATCCATCAATTCCCAGCGAAATGCTGGTGGTTGCCTCACTACTTCATATTCTTCACGGAAATAGACCTTATGCTTTAAGCAGACGTTCACACCCTATTGTTCCATATGCACCAACCGGTGAATTTATATACAAAAGTCTAATTGAAAAACTTTGTGAAAAAGTAAATAGAGTAATCGACGAAGAATTACCGCTTAATTTTAAAAATGGTAAAGTATTTAATCAAGACTCAACCATTGTTTGGCCTCAAGAAATAAATGAAATAGATGCCATAATTACATCTCCACCGTTTTTTGATAGCACAAGATTTTATTTGGCTAATTGGATTAGGATATGGTTCACTGGATGGTCAGAAATTGATTTTAAGCAACAGCCAAAATCTTTCGTAGATGAAAGACAAAAAGTTGATTTTGCTATTTATGAATCAATATTTAGGCAAGCAAAAGAAAGAATGAAAAAGGATGGGGCTTTTGTCTTACATCTTGGAAAAAGCAACAAATGTGATATGGCAATAGAGCTTCAGAAAATTAGCAAACGCTGGTTTAAAACTGCTGACTTGTTTGATGAAAGCGTGCAACACTGTGAATCTCACGGAATAAGAGATAAAGGAACGGTAACTTCACATCAATATCTGATTCTCGTTTAACTTATTTGAAGCCTAACAGTTTTTTATTTTCGGGTGAAAGATTATCAACCAATTCATAGACAAGTAAAATCTTTTTGATCTCTTTTATACGTTTTGGAAGGTCGGATTTCTCCCTGACTTGCAAATAACGTTCAACTCCTTTATTGACATCAATGTCACGATTCATTATTGGGAGTATATTTGAAATCAAGTCAATATTTGCTCCTGTAATTCGGACAAGCTCTATTAATTCATTATTTGTGTAGAACTTACTTGGCCATTTATCTCTTTTATTCTCATTGGCACTTCTTGAAAGTAAGGCAGCATTTTCCCTTTTAAGTGGATAAAGATATTTTGATGGCAAAATGTGGTCAATAGCCCAGGTTTCACGCTGTTTAATATCTAAAGGTTCTTTAGTCTTAAAACAGCGACTTTCAAATCTGTCAAATAAATTTTGAATATCTATTGGCTCGTTTTCTTCTTCCAGGAATAGGTCAGCTATCCGCCTTCGAACGGCTGACTCGTGCAATTGCTCTATGGTTCTTTTAGGATTTAAAACCGCATTAATTGCTCCCTTACAACTCCTGCATTCCATTTGCTTTTCTAAAGGTCCCCAACCGGTATGTTTACTAAAAGCATTGAAAGGTAAAATTCGAGTACAAACATTACATTGTTTCCAGTATGATTCTGGGTGTTCTGTAGCAATTCGAAAAAAACCTTCCCAAAATCGCAAAGCCGTTTTAGAATCGGCACTGTTAAATTCTTCCTTCCAATTATCAAATGGCAAATCAGTTTCTTTCGAGTGTATAAATCCACAATGCTTACATTTCCAAACAGCATTTTTTAGGGCTTCATTTGGTGTAATTAAATTTTGACCAATTTGAACATAGTTCATTTCTTTACAACTCACACACTTGTATGCTACCCAAGCATCGTGGTAAGGAATGCCGCTAACTCTTAGTATTCCAGTATTATTTACTGTTTTTCTTCTTGCCATTAACTTCTTTAAGAGATTTTTGAGTAACAACAAAGATAGGGATTAATAATAAAAACCGGCCACGACTAAAAACTAAAAGCATGAAGATATATAATCTGTTTTATGAAAACCCTCAGAAATTTATATCCCCGATTATATTATTTTTGACCCGCGAAAAAATGAAGTATAATTGAATTGATAATACAAAATAAAATGAAGTACTTTTCTCTGTTTATAACAATCCTGTTCCTCTTTTCAGCCTGTTCTCAACAAGAAACAGATAAATTTTACTCCGACCCGGTTGAGCTGGTAAACCCGCTGATGGGATCCGATTCAGAATTCAAATTGAGTAACGGTAACACCTACCCTGCCATTGCCCGCCCATGGGGAATGAATTTCTGGGCGCCACAAACCAATAAAATGGGCGACGGCTGGATGTACCAGTACGATGCGTACAAACTGCGTGGATTCAAACAAACGCACCAGCCTAGCCCCTGGATTAATGACTATGGGCAGTTTTCGGTTTTTGCAACTACCGGTAAGCCGGTTTTTAATGAAGACGAACGCGCCAGCTGGTTTTCACACAAGGCCGAAACAGTAAAACCCTATTTATATGAAGTTTACCTGGCCGACTACGATGTGGAAGCTGCTTTTACTGCCACCGAACGGGCTGCATTTTTTGAGTTTACTTTTCCAGAAAATGACAGTTCACACATCCTGATCGATGCATTTGACGGAGGTTCCTACATTAAAATCATTCCCGAAGAAAACAAAGTGGTTGGTTATACCACCAAAAACAGCGGCGGCGTTCCCGGAAACTTCAAAAACTGGTTTGTAGTGCAGTTTAATAAACCGTTCGATGCGTTTTACACCACTGACAACGAAACCCTTTATCCCGGAGAAACAGAACTGAAAGACCTGCACACCGGTGCTGTACTTCAGTTTAAAACCAAACGGAAAGAAATAATATCACTGAAAATTGCCTCATCATTTATCAGCCTCGAACAGGCCGAACTCAACCTGAAACAGGAAATTGCAGATAAAACTTTTGCGCAATTGGTTACCGAAGGAAAAAACCAATGGAACAACGAACTGGAAAAGATTAAAATACAAACTTCAAATATCGACAACGCACACACATTTTACAGCACATTGTACCGCTGTTTGCTCTTCCCTCGTAAATTTTATGAAATCGATGCTGCGGGAGAAATTGTGCACTACAGTCCGTACAACGGAGAAGTGCTGCCCGGTTACATGTTCACCGACAATGGTTTTTGGGACACCTTCCGCGCCGTTTTCCCGTTTTTTACGCTGATGTACCCCGAACTGAACAGCCAGATTATGGAAGGGTTGGTGAACGCATACAAAGAAAGTGGCTGGCTGCCGGAATGGGCAAGTCCCGGTCACCGCGACTGCATGATTGGATCCAACTCGGCTTCGCTGGTTGCAGATTCGTATCTGAAAGGAATCCGTGGATACGACATTGAAACATTGTACGAAGCCATTCTGAAAAACACCGAAGGACATGGCCCGGTAAGTTCGGTGGGCAGATACGGAGCAGAATATTACAACGACCTGGGCTACATTCCCTACGATGTGGGAATCCGCGAAAATACCGCCCGAACACTGGAATATGGATACGCTGACTTTTGCATTGCCGAACTGGGCAAAGCATTGGGGAAACCGGCAGAAGAGATTCAGCTTTTTGAAAAACGGGCACAAAACTACCGGAATGTTTTCGACCCGGAAACGAAACTGATGCGCGGCAAAAATGAGAACGGAGAATTCCAGTCGCCATTTAATCCCTACAAATGGGGCGATGCATTTACCGAAGGCAACAGCTGGCATTACACCTGGAGCGTTTTCCACGATGTGGAAGGCCTGGCGCAACTCATGGGCGGCCACAAAGATTTTGTATCCATGCTCGACTCCATTTTTGTGGTTCCACCTATTTTCGACGATTCCTATTATGGCTTTCCCATTCACGAAATCAGGGAAATGCAGATTGTGAATATGGGGAACTACGCACACGGCAACCAGCCCATTCAGCACATGATTTACCTGTACAACTATGCCGGAGAAGCCTGGAAAACACAAAAATGGATTCGCGAAGTACTGACCAAACTATACCAGCCCACACCCGATGGTTATTGCGGAGACGAAGACAACGGGCAAACTTCTGCATGGTACGTTTTTTCTTCGCTCGGGTTTTACCCTGTTTGCCCCGGAACTCCGGAATATGTGATTGGTTCGCCGCTGTTTGAAAAAGTGCAGATGGAATTACCCAACGGCAAAACACTCACCATCGAAGCGCCGGGAGCAGACCAATCGGAGTACATTCAAAAAACTACCAGGGATGGAAAAACATGGAATAAATCCTTTTTCACCCACGATGATTTGCTGAATAGCGGAAGCATCCGGTTTGAAATGGGACCAAACCCCAACAAAAAACTTTGGAATTCATCCGAAAGTTTTCCATCTTCGGTTACCTCTTTTAAAAACTGAAAGTACTTAACCTGCTTAATTTTAAATTATGGCTTTTCTGTCAAAACAAAAAATGTTCAGTAAGCAGTGGTTCATCGACTACACGCTTATACTGTTTGGCTCCTTCATTCTGGCAGCCGGTTTTGTGTATTTTGTAACGCCACACAAAATTGTGCCCGGAGGTGTTTATGGTATTGCCATTGTGGTGCACTACCTTACTGCCGGTATGTTTTCATTTTGGCCCGATGGGATTCCCATCGGATTGTTTGGCCTTGTTCTGAATATTCCGCTCACCATTGCAGGCATTAAAATTCTGGGACCGCGTTTTGGGGTGAAAACCGTAATCGGATTTGTGCTCACCTCGTTTTTTATTGATGGGATAACATATCTCAGACCAGAAGGCAATGCCCCGCTTGTGAACGATGTGCTGCTTTCAAGTGTTTTTGCCGGTGTACTGATTGGCATAGGACTGGGATTGATATTTAAATCGAGAGCCACTTCGGGCGGATCCGACATTATTGCCATGATTATTGCCAAATACACCAACCTGCAACTGGGAAAACTGATGATATATGTGGATTCGGTGATTGTGCTTATGGGACTGGTTGCATTCAAAGACTGGCACATTCCGCTCTACTCGTGGGTGGTCATTTACATTACCGGCCGTGCCATAGATATGATTCTGGAAGGAGCAGATTACAATAAAGCACTTCTTATCGTTTCAAAAAAACATGAGGATATTAAAAACAAAATTCTGATTGATTTGGAACGGGGCGGAACCTACCTGCGGGGCGAAGGAATGTTTACCGGTGAGGAAAAACAGATCATTTATACCGTGGTCAGCCGCCGTGAAATGGCAGTTTTGCAGGAATACATCGGGACCATTGATCCTGATGCATTTATTACAGTGATGGATGCCCGCGAAATTTTGGGCGAAGGGTTTCAAAACCTGGGGAAAAAGGTAGAGGCCGGATAAAAAAACGGATCTCTTCATTCGCCTCCCTTTTTCGACTTTTCGCCGAAATTATTCGGGTTTTTCCCCTGGTGGAATGAAAATAACAGGCAAATTTTGTACATTTGGTACGGTTCAGAAAGCATTAAAAAAGCCATGTGGAAAAGTCTGTTTAGTTTTATTGTTGCAACATTAGTGGCGACCGGTCTTCAGGCCCAATCTGTCGGGCTGGTTTTAAGCGGAGGCGGTGCCAAAGGAATTGCGCACATTGAAGTAATCCGCACCCTCGAAGAAAACGGCATTCCCATCGATTACATTGCGGGCACTTCCATTGGTGCCATAGTGGGCGGTTTGTATGCCGCCGGGTATTCTCCTGACGAAATGGAGGAATTGTTTCGTTCAGATGACTTTTACTTTTGGTCAACCGGTCGCATACAGAAAGAATATCGTTATTATTTTTCCCGGCCCGAGCCCGCCCCCTCGTGGCTCGAATTACGGATAGCCAGAAGAGAAGACAGGATAACGCTGCTTCCCCCAACCAACATCATCCCCGAAGAGCAGATGGATTTTGCCTTTATGGAACTGCTGGCGGCAACCAATGCTGCATGCACCAATAATTTCGACAGCCTCATGGTTCCCTTTTTTTGCGTGGCAACCGATGTACACTCAAACCAGCCTGTGGTTTTACAGAAAGGGGATTTGGGTGAAGCCATCCGTGCTTCCATGACTTTCCCTCTCTATTTCAAAGCCATAGAAATTGACGGAAAATTGCTTTTCGACGGGGGAATTGTGAACAATTTCCCACAAGATCTGATGGAGGAAATTTTCAATCCCGACATTATTATTGGGCATAAAGTAGCCGACGACACCCGGGCACCATCGAGCGATAATGTGATGGAACAAATTACCAATATGGTGATGCGGCCTACCAATTACGAAATCCCTCCCGAAAAGGGAATACTGATGGAAACCAAACTGCAAAACGTGAGCCTTCTCGATTTTCAGAAATATGATTTTATTGCCGGCGAAGGACGAAAAACCGCAGAAAACTCCATCGACAGCATAAAAATGCTTGTAAAAAGAAGGATATCTCCGGAAATGGTATCCAGAAAAAGAAGAGAGTTCAACGCAAAAAAACCGGAACTTTACTTCCAGAATATTCAGGTTGAAGGTGTTGAAGACCCCATGCAACGAAGGTTTATCATTCAGTCGATCAAACACAATTACAATATTGTTCCGCTTAGTTCGCTGAAAACCGATTATTTCAAACTGATTGCCGATGAACACCTGAAATCAATCAGACCGGTTGCCTACTACAACGAGGAAACCGGTTATTACGATTTGCACCTGAAAGTGGAACCCGAAAAAAAAATGAGGATCAATATCGGTGGAAACATCTCTACCAAACCCATTAACCAGGGGTTTGCCAGTTTCGATTTCAGAACTTACCAGGGCAGAGCCTACACGCTGAGTTCAAACATTTATTTCGGAAGATTCTACAGTTCGTTCAAGGTTGGAGGAAGGATTGATTTTCCTACATCCACACCCTTTTATCTGGCTGGTTATTCCACCTTCAACCGGTGGGATTTTTTCTCTTCCAGTTCCGAACTTTTTTTCGAAGATGTTCGCCCTCCATATATTATTCAGGGAGAATATAATTTCAGAACGGAAGCAGGCATCCCGCTGGGACTGCATTCCAAACTTTACGCAGGCGCAGCTTTTGCCAACTCTTCGGATGAGTATTACCAAACCGATATTTTCAAAAAACAGGATACTCCCGATGTAACCAGCTTCAATGCATTTGTTGGCCAGGCCGGAATTGAAAAAAACTCACTCAACTACAAACAATACGCTACCGAGGGAGAAAGCAGTTCTTTCACGCTAAAATTCATTGCAGGCAAAGAAACCAATAAACCCGGAACAACCTCTGCTACCACCGTGAAATCGAGCAGTCATCACGACTATTTTCTGGCACAGGGCCAAACCTCCCGCTATTTCAGAATAGGAAGAAATTTCACCCTGGGAACCCAGCTGGAAGGAGTTTACAGCAGTAAAAAAGCATTTAAAAACTACCGGTCCACCATGTTGTCGGCGCCGGGCTATACTCCTACCCCGCACAGCCGATCGCTGTTTATCGAGAACTTTCATTCAAACAATTACCTCGCCGGTGGTCTCAAGTTTTTGTATCATTTCAATCCTTCGTTGCACCTGCGGCTCGAGGGGCACGGGTTTTTGCCTGTTAGGGAAGAGCTGCCCGATGAAGAGTTAAAAACGTTCAGAAACAGCAAATACATCTCAAACTATTACCTTCAGGGAATGGCAGCTATGGTATATCATACCGGTGTTGGCCCGGTAAGCCTCTCGCTCAGTTATTACGAAAAGCCCAACACCAACCTCTATGTTACATTTAATTTTGGGTATATTCTGTTTAACAAACGAGGCTATTAATTCAGGTAATTCAGGTAAATCACCTGGTCGGGTGTGTCTTCATAACTCTCCGGATTTCCCGGTTGATAACCTTTAAACAGGGTTTCCCGGTTATACAGCGAATTCATAAATGGATTGAAAGGCACATCAATCATGGGAAATTCCAGACAATCTTTTTCGAGAAGCGCATAAACAGACCCGGGAATGTGACATCCCAAAAAAATGCAGTCAGAAAAAATTTTCTCTTTTGCCAAATGCTCAACCTTGCTAAAATCCAGATGCTGAAAGGCATAATAAACAATTTGCTTGTTGTTCGTTAGCAATTCCACCAATGCGCTTTCGGTTTCAATCTCTTTATATCTCATGCTGTCAATACCATATTTTCGTGGGCTTTGTTCAACTCGTTGACCAAACAGAATCCGTTGTATGCTTTCTCTGTTCCGTCAGGGACATCGTTAATTAAAATCAGAATTTTCTGCATGATGATTTGTTTTAAATTGCAATTTAAAACAAAGAAATCAATAATTCCGGGAGAGTTATTGAGATATTTTCATTTGTTGCATACATTTCTTCTTTTATTACTATGATTCTGCCAATTCCTTTTGTTGTAATATTTCACGGTTAAACACATAATCTTTAAACGGCACCTTGAAAAACAGGCGGTACAACACCGGAACAAACAACAGTGTAATCAGGGTGGCAAAAAACAACCCGAAAATAATAGCCAGGGTGAGTG
>CAZLGT010000066.1:0-31038 GCA_964559175.1 uncultured Mariniphaga sp.
TGGCGGCCTCCTGCCTGAAGACTCAATCTTGAAAGAACGTCTGGTTTTCTTCCAGCTGACTGAATGAACCGATGGTTTCCAGACTTCCTGGTTCAAACTTCGGCTCCTCTGATGTGCCTTCCCGAAGGAAGGGGAGAAATGGTTCCTGTTTCAACTAAGAAACGTTCCCCGTTTCCACATTTTTGGAGCTGCCATTTATCGCTCACCTGGTAAGTTCAAATGTAGGATAAAACCTTCATTCAAACCAAATATTTTCAGCGGTTTGTATTCACTTCGTATTAACCCGCGTTATTAACAATTGTTGGTAACTCACAAAAGAGTTGTCAATACTGACTATTCAATCCAAATCCATTGGAATTTTACTTCTTCTTCAGGATTCAAATCCACTTCAATTTCATAAAATCCCTTTTCCGGAAAATGAAGATTTCCCAGCCGGTACGATTTAAAATTATCGATTACCCAGTCGGAATTGGGTTCACCTACCGTTTTTCCGGTGGATTCAAATGGGTGGTTCAGGACAGTATTTGCAGCACTTACACTCAACTTTCCACCCGGCTTTTCTTCCTGAAAACTGTATGAAATATCTACGGTTTTAGTTCCCGGTTCATCTACGTAAATTTTCCATTTCATTTTTTGTGAACGGGACACAGGCATGTATTCAGGAATGGTACCCCTTCTGGTTTTGGGCTGAATTTCTATTTCTTTTTCTGATGGCATCAGGTTTCGGGGCGTAAGCGAAAAGCCGCCGTCGGTTGTTTTGGCCACCAGATTTTGTTCTGTTTGCGGATATTCATCGTATTCCATCACTAAGACCGAAATGTAAGGATCGGGTTCCAAAACAGGCAGTTTAATTTGTGTAAACACTTCTGTATGATGAAAAGTTACTGGTCTTTTCTGTTTGTCGGCCAGCAGGAAAATTTTTTCCGGTCTGGTGGAAACGCCGGTGAGATTGAGCTTTTTGTTTAGTGGCCAGTTGAAAACATGCAGGTAAAGTTTTGTTTTATTTCCCTCTTTTTTGCAGGTAATTTTTCCCCAGTCGTGCAGGTCCTTGTCCAGATCGAAAGCCTCCGCACCGTAAATCGATTCACCATTTACGGTTAGCCATTTTCCCATTTCGAGCATGCGTTGCGAAATCTCGAAGGGCACATCGCCGTTGGCCCGTGGCCCGATATTCAGCATAAAATTACCGTTAAGGCTTACATTGTTGATGAGCGATTTCAGTAGGGTAGTGGTGGATTTCCATTCGGTGTCCGCAGAATGAAATCCCCACGAGTGGGCCACCGTTGCCGGCGACTGCCAGGGAAAATCTTCCTTTTGGCTGCCCAGTTGGTTGTCGCCCAGCGTTTTGAAATCTACATCCGGATCTTCTTCGATGGAAAGTCCCAGCCGCGAGTTCACAATGCAGTTGGGTTGCAGTTCCCGTATGAGCCCTTTTAACTGTAAAAGTTGTTCTTTTGTAACCACTGTTTCTGAATGGTGAATCCACATATCGAACCAGAACATGCCAATTTCGCCGTAACTGGTGAGCAGCTCCCGCACCTGGGGAATCACTTTTTCCTGCCAGTACCGGTCGTATTTTTTCGGTGCAATGCCTGTGATTTCCATGGTATGATCCCAGCCGTATTCATGCTCCCAGTCAATCCAGTGCGAGTAATAAAGCCCCAGTTTTAGTCCGTGTTTTTTGCAGGCTTCGGCCAGCTCTTTTACAATGTCGCGTTTCGGATTGGTAAAATTACCCACATGATAATTGCCAATCTGACTGTTCCACAATCCAAAACCATCATGGTGTTTGGCAGTGATGGTTACATATTTCATACCCGAATTTTTAGCCAGGATGACCCACTTTTCGGGGTCGATTTCATCCCAGTCGAAGCGGTCGAGCAGTGTCAGGTATTCCTCACGGTCAATGCGGTTGCGGTACATAATCCATTCGGCGTAATCATTGTCGTTCCGAAGTTTTTCCCCTTTCCAGAATCCTTCGGCTCCGCTGTAAACGCCCCAGTGGATGAACATGCCAAAACGAGCATCGGTAAACCAGCGGGCCCGCTCGTTGGTTTGGGATTGGGAATATACCGGTATTGAAAATAATCCCAAAAAAAGAAAGATTAATACCTTGCTGAATTCATTTTTCATTGTAGTTGTTTTTAGTATCAAGAAAATGATTATCAAGTATCAAGACGAAAATGTAGTCCTGATACTTGTGTCACTAAATCTTATGTTCGAATTATCATGACAATCTCCCCTTGAAATCTTCATACGTAAACTCCCGCACAATTTTCAAGTGGTTGTCTTCGGTCCAGATGGCAATGACCGGGTGGTTTACACCGTTGAACATGGTGGTTTTTACCATAGTGTAATGAATCATATCCCTAAAAATTACCTGGTCGCCGGGTTTCAGCACTTTTCCAAAATCATACGCTTCCATAAAATCGCCGGCCAGACAACTTACTCCTCCCAAACGGTAAAGGTTTTTGCTGTTTTCCTTAGGATCGGACGCTCCGACAATTTTGGGACGGTAGGGCATTTCCAGCGTATCGGGCATGTGGGCGGTAAACGAAACATCGAGGATAGCCGTTTTTATCCCCCTGTGTTCCACCACATCCTGCACAGTGGAAACCAATACGCCGGTCTCCCATGCAATGGCGCTGCCAGGCTCCAGGATGACCTGCACATTGTATTTTTCTTTGAAATTTTGCAAAAGCTGAATCAGATGATTGTGGTCGTATCCTTCGCGGGTCATCAGGTGACCGCCGCCCATATTTACCCATTTCACCTGATGCAGGTATTTCCCGAACCTTTTCTCCAGGTTTGCCAGTACTTTTTCAAGGCTGAACGAATCGGATTCACACAGCACGTGAAAATGGATGCCTTCAATACCTTCCGGCAGTTCATCGGGAAACTCTTCACTTCCCACACCCAACCGCGAACCCGCTGCACTTGGATTGTACAAATCGGTTTCCACATCCGAATATTCCGGATTTACACGTATTCCGCAAGAGATTTTATGATCAGCCTGTTGCGTTTTCTCAAAATATTTTTCGAATTGGCTGAACGAATTGAAAACCATATGGCTGGTATATTCCAGTAATTTATCGAATTCGTTTTCGAAATAAACCGGAGAATACACATGTGCACGGGTTTTCATTTCCTCAAAGCAAAGCCGGGCTTCGTTCAGCGAACTGGCTGTAGCGTCTTTCAAATATTGACGCACCACCGGAAATGCACTCCACATGGCAAATCCCTTAAAAGCCAGGATGATTTCAATCCCGGCTTCTTTTTGAACCCAATCGATGAGTTCAAGGTTTTTGCGGAGCAACTTTTCATCGAGCACAAAGGCCGGTGAAGGAATTTTTGAGTAATCCAAATTTAAAGTATTTAAAGTTCCAAATCAATATCAAATTTTTCATTCCACGGCAATCCGTGTTCGCCGATTTTTTCCATGAACGGATCCGGATCGAAATCTTCCACGTTGAAAACACCTTTGCCGTTCCATTTTCCAGTCAAAACCATCATGGCGCCCAGCATGGCCGGAACTCCTGTAGTATAGGAAACAGCCTGCGTGCCGGTTTCTTTGTAAGCTATTTCATGGCTGGCGTTGTTCCAGATGTAATATGTTTTTTCTTTTCCGTCTTTGATGCCTTTAATACGGCAGCCAATGGATGTTTCCCCCGTGTAGTTTTCTCCCAGTTCACCCGGATCGGGGAGAACGTATTTCAGGAACTCCAGCGGTATCACATCCACACCTTTGTATTTAACAGGATCGATTCTTGCCATGCCAATATTTTGAATCACACGCAGGTGTGTGAGGTATTCCTGGCCAAATGTCATCCAAAAGCGGGCACGCTTCAGTGTAGGGAAATTTTTCACCAGCGATTCCAGCTCTTCGTGGTAAATCAGATAAGAATCGCGGGGTCCGATGTTGGGATAGTTCAATACCTTTTTAATTTCCTGTGGTTCGGTTTCAACCCATTTTCCGTTTTCCCAGTATTTTCCTTTTTGCGTAATTTCACGGATGTTAATTTCAGGATTGAAGTTGGTGGCAAACGCTTTTCCGTGGTCGCCGGCGTTGCAGTCCACAATGTCGAGATAATGCAGTTCATCGAAATGATGTTTGGCCGCATAAGCCGTGTAAATGCTGGTGACACCGGGGTCGAAACCGCAACCGAGCACCGCCATAATTCCTTTTTCCTTGAATTTATCGTGGTAGGCCCACTGCCAGCTGTATTCAAATTTGGCTTCATCTTTCGGCTCGTAATTCGCTGTATCGAGGTAATTCACACCAGTTTCCAGGCAGGCATCCATAATTGGAAGGTCCTGGTAGGGAAGGGCCACGTTAATTACCAGTTCGGGTTTGAACCTGTTAATCAGTTCCACCACTTCGGGTACATTGTCGGCGTTTACCTGCGCGGTTTGTATCCGTCCTTTACCCACTTCGCGGGCAATGGTTTCGCACTTCGCCAGGGTGCGGCTTGCCAGCATAATTTCTGAAAAAACTTCCGGGTTGTCGGCACATTTGCTGGCCACAACACGGCCAACTCCACCGGCTCCGATAATTAATACTTTACTCATTTTATTGTTTATTTTTAAATTAACTTGCAAAAAATCAATGTTTTTTAAACGAATGGTGATATTTTCGCACGCGATACCATTGGTTTATTGTTAGACAAAATAAGCAAATTTTCATGAACAGCACAGCACATAACCCGGAATTTAACCCCAGTGGGGTGGGACTGAAAAACGGGAATTTTATCGGATTACCGTTCACTGAAAAATCTGCCCGTTTGATTTTACTACCTGTACCGTGGGATGTAACAGTTTCTTATGGTGAGGGAACGGCGTTGGGGCCTGAAGCCATTCGGGATGCATCTACTCAACTGGATTTGTTTGATTCTGATGTGGAAGATGCCTGGAAACTTGGAATTTTCATGCAGCCCACAGATCAGGTCGTTCTGAAAAAACGGGATGAACTGCGCCAGCTCGCCTGGCCCTATATTCAATTTCTGGAACAGGGAGGAAATGTTACCGGGGAATTGTCGATGCGGAAAGCGCTGGACGAAATGAATACGGGTTGCAGTGAAATGAATAAATGGGTTTTCAATCAATCGAAAAGACTTCTCGCTGCCGGAAAACTGGTTGGAATTGTTGGTGGCGACCACAGTGTTCCGCTTGGATTTATTCAGGCACTCGCTGAAAAATATGAAGAATTTGGGATTTTACAGATCGATGCGCATCTCGATTTGCGTGGTAGTTATGAGGGATTTACCTTTTCACATGCATCCATTTTTAATAATGCTCTGAAAGAAAAAGCGGTTTCTAAACTGGTGCAGGTGGGCATTCGCGATTACTGCGAAGAGGAGGTGAAATTAGTGGAAAAAGAAGAAGAACGGATTTCGGTTTTTTTCGACCAGGAACTGAAGGAAAACCGTTTCAATGGTAAAAGCTGGAATGTGCAGTGCGGAAAAATTGTGGAAGAGTTACCTGAATTGGTTTATGTAAGTTTCGACATCGATGGTCTCGACCCGAAACTATGTCCGAATACCGGAACACCGGTGCCCGGTGGGCTCGATTTTCCGGAGGCTGTTTTTCTGCTGAAGAAAGTAGTGGAAAGCGGACGGAAAATCATCGGATTCGATGTGTGTGAAACCGGAAACAACGAATGGGATGCCAATGTGGCGGCACGCATCATCTACAAGCTCTGTAACCTCGCCGGAAGGTCTAACGGGCTTATTTAAAGGAAATAAAAAATTATTGGATAAATGAATTTAAGCGAAATTATCAGAAACCGACGGGCCACACCTCCTAAATTTTTAACTAAAAAAGAGGTAGAAAAGGATTTAATTCTAAACCTTCTGGAAAATGCCAATTGGGCGCCAAATCATAAAAACACCGAACCCTGGCGGTTTATTGTTTTTCAGGGCGACAGCAAACAGACGCTGGCCAAATCAATATTTAATTTGCTGGAAGAAAAACAAAAAGAGGGCCTGGAAGTGAACATGCAAAAAGCAGTTAATTTCAGAGACAATTTGTTGCATGTTCCGGTGGCTATTGCTATTGTTATGCAGCGTGATATCGCACAGCGGATTCCTGAGTGGGAAGAGATAGCAGCCGTTTCCATGGCCGTGCAGAACATGTGGCTTTCGGCTACTGATTCAGGATTGGGAGCTTTTTGGGCAACTCCTCCGTTTTTGCCTCTCATTCAGCCTTTGTTTGAATTGAAGCCAATCCAAAAATTATTAGGGTTCTTTTTTGTGGGACATATAGCAATGGATTATCCTTCACCCGGCAGAGGACCCGTTTCCGAAAAGGTTTCATGGAAATAGAGTGGTTCCCAAATCAAAAAAACACAGAACTGAAATTCTGAAAGGTGAAATAGAAAAATCGAAACGAAATTTTTAAAGAATCAACACAATTTATGGGACAAAATAAGGAAGGGAAGCAGGGATTATTTCAAAGAATATTAAACTGGACCGAGCGCGCAGGTAATGCACTGCCTCACCCTGCAACATTATTTGCCTTGTTTGCGCTGACGGCACTTGTCTTTTCACTAATCGGGCACTTGCTCGGATGGGAAGTGGTTCACCCGGGTACCAAAGAGATTGTGAGGCCGGTGAACCTCATTTCGCAGGAGGGAATTCATCGCATACTGCTGGAAATGGTGGATAACTACACCGGTTTTGCCCCGCTGGGCATTGTAATGGTAGCCATGCTGGGGATTGGTATTGCTGAAAAAAGCGGACTTGTTCACACCATCATCCGGTTGCTGGTTTTAAATTCGCCACGGCGCCTTCTTACTTTCGTCATTGTCTTCACAGGAATTCTTTCCAACGTAGCTTCAGATATTGGCTACGTGTTACTGATTCCCATGGCAGGAGTGATTTTTCTGGCTGTCGGGCGGCACCCAATTGCCGGTATGGCCGCCGCCTTTGCAGGAGTTTCAGGCGGATTTAGTGCCAACCTGGTGCTGGGAACCATCGATCCGCTGCTGGCAGGACTTTCGGAGGAGGCGGCTCACATCCTGGATCCTTCCTATCACGTAAATCCTACGGCCAACTATTATTTTATGGTAGTTTCAACTTTTATGATTGCTTTTGCCGGCACTTTTGTAACCGAAAAGCTTGTGGAACCCAGGCTGGGGAAATATACCGGTGAAGTTGACGAAGCCGAAAATTCATTTGAACGGTTATCGAAAATTGAAAAGAAAGGGCTGCTTATGGCAGGTCTGGCTTTTTTGGTCATTTTTGCGGTAACACTTATTGGACTTATTCCCGAAAATGGTTTTTTCAGGGGGACTGACGGTGGTTTTTTAAGCTCGCCTTTAATCAAAGGGGTGGTAGCAATGTTGTTTATTACTGCCGGAGCCATGGGGCTTGCTTACGGTTTTACCACCGGTGTTTTTAAAAGTGACGCCGACGTGATGAAAGGCCTTGCAGGTTCTATGAAAACGCTGGCAACCTACCTCGTACTTGTATTTTTTGCTGCGCAGTTTGTGGCTTATTTCAAATGGAGCAACCTGGGTATCATTTTAGCCGTGAAAGGTGCTAACCTTCTCATGTCGGCAAACATCGGGCTTATTCCTCTGATGATATTGTTTATTTTGTTATCGGCAGCTATTAACATGCTGATGGGAAGCGCCTCGGCCAAATGGGCCATCCTGGCTCCTGTTTTTATTCCCATGTTTATGATTATGGGCTATTCACCCGAGTTATCGCAGGTGGTTTATCGTATTGGCGACAGCGTTACCAATGTTATTTCACCCATGATGAGCTTTTTTGCACTAATCATTGCGTTTTTCGAAAAATACGATCCCAAAACCGGTATTGGAACCATTGTGGCAGCTATGTTGCCCTATTCCATTGTTTTCCTGTTGCTATGGATTTTACTGTTGGTTGTTTGGCTTTTACTTGGAATTCCGCTTGGTCCCGGCGCAGAAATTCACTATATGATGCCTAAATAAACAGAAACTGCCTTGGGAAAATGTTTTTTTTCATACATTTACAAAACATTAATTGAATAATACAGGTTCACAGCCTTGTATGGTAAACAGAGAATTGTTGAACATTTTTCGAACTAACGGAATATACCAATGGTTTAGAAACGCACAAAGATGAAAATGAAAATGAGTTTTGAATTCAGGATAACCCTTACTTATTTCTTTTTTGGCGTATGCTGGATTGTATTTTCCGATATTCTGCTGGAGGCAGTTGTGCATGATACCGGCAAATGGACCAGATTTCAGTCGTATAAGGGAATACTGTACGTTGTAATCAGTACGCTCATTATTTATGGTCTGGCAAGGCATTACAACAACCGTCAGCGAACGATTAAAAAGCATCTTCGGGATTCGATGTGGAAAGCGGAAGAGAGCGACAGGCTGAAATCGAACTTTTTGGCAAATATGAGTCACGAAATACGGACTCCGATGAACGGAATACTTGGCTTTGTGCGTCTTCTGGAGGAAGTAGATATTGATCAGGAACAACATACGCTGTACCTTGGCTTTGTAAAAAAGAGCAGCAACCGGCTTCTGGAAACGATTAACGACATTATCGAAATTTCAAAAATTGAAGCCGGACAAGCGGTTATTAGCAAGTCGGATTTTAACCTGAATGAGAGCATTCAGTTTCTGTACGGTTTTTTCCAGCCCGCAATTCAGGAAAAGGAATTGCAGTTTATATTACAGAACAAACTTCCTGAATCCGGAATTTTTTTATCAACTGACAAGAGCAAGCTGGAGTCCGTTCTTATTAATTTCATTAAAAATGCCATTAAATTTACCCATAATGGACACATTGAATTTGGATGTTTCCGCGAGAACGGGGCGTTAAATTTTTATGTGAAAGATACCGGAATTGGAATTGCAGCCGAAAGGCAGGAAGCCATTTTTGACCGGTTTGTTCAGGCCGATTTAACAGTTACCAAACCTTATGAGGGGTCGGGTTTAGGGCTTTCCATAGCCAAAGCTTATGCAGCTATGCTGGATGGAAAAATTTGGGTGGAATCCGAAGAGGGAAAAGGAAGTACTTTTTGGTTTTCGATGAAATATGAACAGGATGAAATCCGGAATTAGTCCTTTCCCCTGAACAAGTGAAAAAAACCGTGTGCCTTTCGTGATTTGTCGTCGCGACCACGGCCCTCAATAATGTAGTAGTAAACTCCCGGACTGGCAAAACGACCGCCGCCAAGTCTTCCGTCCCAAACCGTTGCCGTGTAGGTGTCTTCAAATCCGCGCACATCGCTGCTTTCCCAGAAATGGATGCGCTTACCCCAGCGGTTGAAAATGGAAATTTTAATGTTTTTCATCGACCAGAATTTAACAACAAACAGGTCGTTTACACCATCGCCATTGGGTGTAAAAACATTGGGAACAGCAACAAAGGAGGTGTCAACCACAATGTGGTCTTCAATATAAAAGGTATCTACGCAGGTGTGAAATTCAGAAACCTTCTTTGAAACCAGTTTTACATTGTAAGTACCCGAGTTTTCATACGTGTAAACCGGATTGTCATCGTATGCCACAATCATAATACTGTCGATTGGCTGTTGGGTTGTTTCTGCTTCGCGTTTAATATCATCGAGGCTGCGGTAAAAAAACCATTCATACAAGCCAGGGTCTCCGTTTTCCGATTCATTGGAAAACGCTACTGTAAGAGGGGCTTCCCCATTTTGCGGATCGACAGAAAATTTAGCTTTGGTAACAATGGATTCGTACATAACAGAGGTGTTAGTTTCGCATCCGAAGCGGTCGTAAACACGCAGCGAATATTCCGTATCGGAAGTTGGTGGATCAAAAAACTGAGGCGTTAATACGCTGGCAACAGTTGTTTCCCCCTGCTTCCATTCCACACGAAGGTCTTTAAAAACTTCAATTTCGGCATTGGTTGCCAGATCGTAGTAAATCACCGGCGACGAAAGAAAGGTGCCGGTCAGGGTGAACGATTCACAATTCGATTCGGTTACACTGGCACTGGCCGAAATCCAGTTGCTGAAAACCCACGCCCGGTGAATAATTTCGGTTTCACCCTGTGTGATGGTAACCCGGTAGCCTCCGTTTTCAAGCGACGAAATGGCAGAGGTTTGAGCTTCGGTGCTTTCCGAAAAGTAAAACTCAAAATCACCGGTTTCTGCATTGTATTGTTCCCATGTAAAAGTTATGGTGCCCTCCAGCGAGGTTTGCGCCTGTAAGGCACCTGCCTCGGTGACTTCGTTTTCAGTACAGAAAATGAAGATATTATCGGTTTCGGGAAATGTGGTGTATTCGGTTTCAGTTGCGCCTGTTGCACCCGGAGCCGTGAGTTGAGCTTGCGCTGCGGGCAGGCTAAACAAAAACCATGCACATATAAACAAGTAAAAGCTGCCTTTTTTCATCATATAATTCCACTGATTCTTTGAGCTACAATATTAACGTATAATTTTTATTTAATTGTTTGCAGTGTTGCAAAAATGCAGTTTTTGACAGGAAAAACCAGTGCCATGTAAAGTTGTTGAAAAAAGCATGAAGAAAAAACAGGAATTACGTGTAACATCATCTATTTTTGTTTTTTTTATCTGAAAATTGATTTTGAATGATTTTGGATTACCTCAAAGATTTGAATAAAGCTCAACTGGAAGCTGTGGTTTCAACTGAAGGCCCGGCTTTGATTATTGCCGGTGCCGGTTCGGGAAAAACCCGTGTGTTGACCTACCGTATTGCTCACTTGCTGAAACAGGGAGCGCGGCCTTCTTCCATTTTGGCTCTCACTTTTACGAACAAAGCAGCCCGTGAAATGAAGGAACGCATTGCCGGCGTGGTTGGCGAAAATACAGCCCGCTACCTTTGGATGGGCACTTTTCACTCCGTTTTTGCCCGCATTTTAAGGGCTGAATATGAAACAATCAATTTCCCTTCAAACTTCACTATTTTTGATGCAGCCGACAGTAAAAGTCTTATTAAAACCATCATCAAAAGTTTTCAGCTCGATGATAAAATGTATAAACCGGGCAGTGTTGCCGCACGCATTTCCATGGCTAAAAATAACCTGATTACTCCGGCTGTTTATGCAGAAAACTCAGAAATCAGACTTGCAGATAAAGGAATGAGAATGCCTGCTATTTCGGAAATTTACAAAGAGTATGTGAAACGATGCCGGCTTTCCGGAGCTATGGATTTCGACGATCTGCTGCTGAAAACCAATCTGCTTTTTCGCGACCATCCCGAAATTCTGGAAAAATATCAAAACCGGTTCGATTATGTGCTGGTTGACGAGTATCAGGATACCAATTATGCGCAATACCTGATTGTGAAAAAACTGGCAGAAAAACATCATAATATATGTGTGGTTGGCGACGATGCCCAAAGCATTTACTCGTTCAGGGGAGCACGCATTGAAAATATTCTCAGTTTTCAGTCCGATTATCCGAATCATAAAATATTTAAACTCGAACAAAATTACCGTTCCACACAAACCATTGTAAATGCGGCCAACAGTATTATTGCCAAAAACAAACGGCAAATTCCCAAAACCGTTTTTTCCGAAAATGATTTAGGAAAGAGCATCAAGGTTATTTCGGCCCTTACCGATAACGAAGAAGGATTTCTGGTAGCGCAGGAAATTGCCGAAACCCAGTTGCGCGAGCATTATAAAAATCAGGATTACGCCATCCTTTACCGCACCAATGCACAATCCAGGATTTTTGAGGAAGCTTTGCGCAAACGGAATATCCCGTACAAAATTTATGGCGGATTGAGTTTCTATCAGCGAAAAGAGATTAAGGATATACTGGCTTATTTTCGCCTGGTAATTAACCCGTGGGACAACGAAGCACTTAAACGCATCATCAACTATCCGGCAAGGGGAATCGGGCAAACTACGTTGAGCAAACTGGAAACGGCTGCTGTGGATGCCGAAACTTCAATCTGGAATATAATTACTGCAATGCCTGGGGAGAATCCTGCAAATTTAAATAAGGGAACAATGACCAAAACTTTGCGATTTGTTGCATTGATTCAGGAGTTTGCGCGTGTGGTGGCCGAATACGATGCCTGGGAAGCGGCCAAAACCATTGCCGAAAAAACCGATATTCTGAAAGAACTCCACAGCGATAAATCGGTCGAGGGTTTGAGCCGCCACGAAAATATTCAGGAATTGTTGAATGGCATCCAGGAATTCAGCATCAATGCCCTGGAAGAAGGTCGTCCGGCAAAACTTGAAAACTACCTCGAAGATGTAGCTCTGCTTACCGATCAGGACACCGACAAAGATGAAGATCGCGATAAAGTAACGCTAATGACGGTCCATTCGGCTAAGGGACTGGAATTCAAAAATGTATTTGTGGTTGGGCTCGAGGATAAATTGTTTCCCTCTGCACAGGCCGAAGAGAAAAATTCTCCCGAGGCGATGGAAGAAGAACGCCGGTTGTTTTATGTGGCTTTAACCCGTGCCAAAGAAAATGCATGGTTTAGCTATGCCAATCAGCGGTATCGCTGGGGAAACCTGGAGTTTTGTTCTCCCAGCAGGTTTCTGCTCGAAATGGAAGAGAAATACATCGACGGAATGGTTGACAACAGCCGGTTTCAGCCAGCTACCCGTTCTTCGTTCGCCGGAGAACAAAAAGTTGCCACCGGTTACCGTGCACGCACATTGGCAAACCGCCAGAACTCGTCGATACAAAAGCCCTACCGGCAGGATGTTTTCCGAAGGAAAATGGAAACCCAGGCAAATGATGCAGGTAACAAAACGGAGTTTGCAGGCGATGATCCCGAAAAAATTTTACAGGGAATGACAATAGAGCATCAGCGGTTTGGCGTTGGAAAGGTTATAAAAATTGAAGGAATTCCACCCAATAAAAAAGCAACGGTATTTTTTCAGAATGCAGGCCAGAAACAACTGCTGCTGAAATTTGCCAAACTGAAAATCAAAGATTAAAACGGGGACAACAAAAGGCGAAAAATTGCGTATTGTAAAGAAATCATTAGTTTTGCAAACGGAAAATATAAAATCCCTCAATTTTCCTGTAAATAAAATAGTTGTAAATAAAATATTCATTTCATGGACTACAATACAAAACGAAAAAAACTTCCGATGCCTGAATATGGCAGGAACATTCAAAATATGGTAGATCACCTTTTTACCATTGAAGACCGCGAAAAACGAAACCAATCGGCGCAAGCTGTTATCGACGTAATGGGAAACCTTTATCCCTACCTGCGCGATGTTGCTGAATACAAACATAAATTGTGGGATCACATTGCTATTATGTCTGATTTTAAACTCGATATTGATTATCCTTATGAACCGCCATCCCCGGATATTTTGACTGAAAAACCGAGAAGGGTTCCTTATAACCAGAATGATATAAAGCTTAAGCATTATGGGTTGATAACTGAGAAATTGATTCAGAAAGCAACTGAAATGGAGGGAGAAGAACAGCAAATACTCATTGAACAGATAGCCAATCAAATGAAAAAATTGTATATGGCCTGGAATAAGGATGCTGTTGAGGATGAAAAAATATTTTCCGATTTGGAAGAATTGTCGGGAAATAAGCTGAAAGTATCGAGGGATTTAAAACTGGCCGAGGTAAAAGTGGCGCCTGTGCAAATTCAAAGTAAAAAGAAGAAAAAGAAAAAATAAAATTTCAAACCTCAAATGGCAACTTTTCTGGTTGAAGGAGGAAAAACGCTAAGCGGAATCCTGGAGCCTCAGGGAGCCAAAAATGAAGCGTTGCAGATAATTTGCGCCACATTGCTGACCACCGATGTTGTTACTATATCCAACATCCCTGAAATCAGCGATGTGCTTAACCTTATAAAGATTTTAGAAGGTCTTGGTGTTGAGGTAACCCGACTGAAGAAGGGAGTTTACCAATTCAATGCATCGTCGGTAGATATGGATTACCTGAAAACGGAGACCTACGCCAAACAGGCTGCCAGCCTGCGGGGTTCGGTAATGACAGTTGGCCCTTTGCTGGCGCGGTTTGGCAAAGGCCTTATTCCTCAACCGGGAGGAGACAAAATCGGTCGCCGGAGAGTGGACACCCATTTTACCGGCCTCCAAAAACTGGGCGCAACATTTCTGTTCGATTCCCAAAAAAAATGGTACACGGTTGAAACAAAAAAACTGAAAGGGGCCTGGATGCTGCTTGACGAAGCGTCTGTTACAGGAACAGCCAATATTTTAATGGCTGCTGTGCTGGCCGAAGGAACTACAACCATATACAATGCCGCCTGTGAACCTTATGTACAGCAACTGTGTAAAATGCTGGTTTCCATGGGGGCGGATATTTCTGGAATTGGTTCCAACCTGTTAACCATTTCTGGTGTTACAACTTTAAAGGGGTGTTCACACCGCATTCTTCCCGATATGATTGAAGTGGGGAGTTTTATCGGTCTTGCCGCACTAACGGCATCTGAAATTACCATTAGAAATGTAGGGATGGAACATCTGGGGATTATCCCTGATTCGTTTCGCAGGCTGGGCATAAAAGTAGAGCAGCGAAACGACGACCTGCTGATAAAAGATACTCAGCACTACGAAATTGAAAATTACATTGATGGATCCATTATGACCATTTCGGATGCACCATGGCCCGGGTTGACTCCCGATTTGCTGAGTGTATTTCTGGTTGTGGCTACCCAGGCCAAAGGAAGTGTACTGATTCATCAGAAAATGTTTGAAAGCCGTCTTTTCTTTGTGGATAAGCTGATCGACATGGGGGCACAAATTATTTTGTGTGATCCGCACCGGGCAACGGTGATTGGACTGAACCGCGAGCATTGCCTGAGGGGTACCAAAATGACCTCTCCCGACATTCGTGCCGGAATTGCATTGCTTATTGCAGCCTTATCGGCCCGCGGAAAAAGTATAATCGACAACATCGGGCAGATCGATCGCGGTTACGAAAACATTGAAACCCGCTTGCAACAGATAGGTGCCCGGATTACAAGATGCTAAGTTGTTTTTTGTAAACCTTCCGGTCGTCCGGGTGTTATTTTTACAGAAAATTTTATTTTTGAACGTTCAATATTAAGTCAGGTAGTTTATGAAACGGTTATTTATTTTATTCGTTGTGTTCATCTTCGGAACAAGTATTTCTCAAAGTCAGCCACTTGGCATTAACATTGGAAACAAAGCGCCCGATTTAATCGGAAAATCGGTCACAGGAGAAACTTTGAAACTGTCGGATACCAACGGACAGTTGGTTTTACTCGATTTTTGGGCAGCCTGGTGCGGACCCTGCCGGCGCGAAAATCCGATTGTAGTACAGGCCTATAAAAAATACAAAGACAAGGAGTTTGAAAACGGAAAAGGTTTTACCGTTTTCAGTGTATCGCTTGACCGTACGGAAGCAGCCTGGAAGAAAGGCATTGATGATGACAAACTGGAGTGGCCTTACCACATTAGTGACCTGAGACACTGGCAGTCAAAACATGCCGCAGTTTACGGAGTTCGTAGTATCCCCGATAACTTTTTAATCGATGGAAACGGGGTAATTATTGCCCGCAAACTCCGTGGCCCTGCTTTGGAGGCAACCTTGGAAAAACTGGCCAAAAAATAAAGCGCTAAACCAGTTTTTAGCCGATTAACTGACACAAATTGACATCCGGTATAGATTCGGGTGTCAATTTGTCTTTTATATGCGCATGGCAAATTTTTTGCTATTGCATGTTGCAAAATCAAACAGAAAAGATATGTCAGACGATAAAAAAAATAAAAACGACGAGGAAGTGAAAGAAGCAGCCGAGACGAAAATCCCCAATGGCAACGGAGAAGCAAAGAATGAAGCTGATGCTGGTGCAGAAAATACTTTAGGAAAAAAAGAAGATAAAAAGCGCAAAGGGAAAAAGGATAAAAAGGAAAGTAAAATTCAGGAACTGGAAGATAAACTGAAAGATTTATCAGACAAACACTTGCGCCTGCAGGCCGAATTCGACAATTTCAGAAAACGTACCGTCAGGGAAAAGGCTGATTTGATAAAATCGGGAGGTGAAACCGTATTAACCGGCATTCTGCCTGTCATTGATGACTTTGAACGTGCCATTGAATCGTTGAAGGAAATTCCTGAAGAAGACCCCGGAAAACAAGGAACATTGCTTATTTACAGCAAGTTCAGGGAGTTTTTAAAGCAAAATAGCGTAAAGGAAATTGAATCACTGCATCGGGATTTTGATGTGGACCATCATGAAGCTCTGACCAAGATACCGGCACCGGAAGAGAAATTGAAAGGGAAAGTGGTGGACGTAATTCAAAAAGGTTATACCCTGAACGACAAAGTGATCCGCTATGCCAAGGTAGTGGTGGGAGAATAAAATTGAAGATTATAACATGGCAAAAAGAGATTATTACGAAGTACTGGGAGTAAGTAAGGATGCCTCAGCTGAGGAGATAAAAAAGGCCTACCGGAAGAAAGCCCTGCAGTATCACCCCGATAAAAATCCGGGCAACAAGGAGGCTGAAGATAAATTTAAAGAGGCAGCTGAAGCTTATGAGGTGCTTCGCGATCCCAATAAAAAACAACGCTACGATCAGTTTGGGCACGCCGGCGTGGGTGGCGCGGCCAATGGCAGTGGATTTAGCGGTTTCTCCGATATTGAGGATATTTTCTCTGCTTTTGGCGATATTTTCGGTGGTCATTTTGGCGGTTTTGGCGGTTTTAGCGGAAGCCGGTCGTACGGAGGCAGCGGCGGTGGACGCAGGGTAACCCGTGGGTCCGACCTTCGGGTAAAGGTGAAACTAAACCTCAGGGAAATTGCCAACGGAACCGAGAAAAAAATAAAAGTAAAAAAATACGTTCAGTGCCAGCATTGCAACGGTACCGGCGCTAAAAATGCATCGGCCTATTCCACATGTTCAACCTGCCGCGGCTCAGGACGTGTTACCCGTGTTACCAATACACTGCTCGGGCAAATGCAAACATCTTCAACATGCCCTTCTTGCCAGGGTGACGGAAAAATGATTACAGATAAATGCACCCATTGTGCCGGAGAAGGCGTTGTGCGCGACGAGGAAATTATCACCATTAAAATTCCGGCCGGAGTGGGCGAAGGCATGCAGATGAATGTAACCGGAAAAGGAAATGCAGCCCGGCGCGGGGGAATCAATGGCGACCTTTTGGTGGTAATAACCGAAGAAGAACACCCGGAACTGGTTCGCGATGGTAACAATCTTATTTACAACCTCTTCTTATCGTTTCCTGAAATTACTCTGGGAGCTACTGCCGAAATTCCCACAGTGGAAAGTAAGGTGAAAGTAAAAATTGAACAGGGAACACAGCCCGAAAAAATTCTCCGGCTGCGCGGAAAAGGATTACCCGAAGTGAACGGGTATGGCAGGGGCGATTTGCTGGTAAGAATTCATGTGTGGATTCCGAAAAAACTGAATGCAGAAGAACGAAAAATGCTGGAGAAACTCATGGAATCACCCGGATTTCAGGAAGGACCCTCTTCTTCTGAAAAAACCTTTTTTGAAAAGATGAAGGATATATTTTAATCTGAATTTTTGGTGCTGTGGATGGTTTGGAAAAAATGTATCCGTTTTTTGAAAAAGATTTGCTGGAGGAAATCCGTGAACAGGGAGCACAAAAATCTTTTAAGCCGGGAGAACTACTCATTCGCGAAGGACAGTTCATATCTAGTTTTCCGGTAATACTAAAAGGAATAATTCGCATTTCGCGCACCAGCGACGAAGGAAATGAATTGCTGCTATACTACCTCAGGGAGAATGAGGTATGTGCCATGTCGCTGACCTGTTGCATGGCTCACTTAAAAAGCAATATAATAGCCGTAGCCGAAACAGAAACCGAAGCAATCATGCTGCCGGTTGCTCTGCTCGATAAATGGATGTGCGAATATCCGTCGTGGCGCCAGTATGTTATGCAGACTTTTCAGTCGCGGTTTCGCGAATTGGTTGAAACCATTGATTCCATTGCTTTTTTAAAACTCGATGAACGGTTGGTTAAATTTTTTATTGGCCGCTACCGGAAAACCGGAAAAGCCACCTATGCAGGTACCCATCAGGAACTGGCCCTGCAATTAAATACATCGCGTGAAGTGATTTCCCGGCTGCTGAAAAAGCTGGAAAAAGACAGAAAACTGGAGCTTTCACGAAATTTTATTGATTTTAACGGACTTGTGTGACTTTTATTACAGACCAGTCCTGAATTTTCCTTTTTATTTGTATCGAACAAAACAAGAAATGAGTTCATAACTATTGCTTCATAATTTTTTGGGTTATAAAATCAGTTAGTAGTTGAAGGTTGTTAAGCCCCGGTCTGAAGAGTCCGGGGCTTTTTCTTGTTGGATACCCTTGAAAACCCGAATGGATATACAATTGGCTGTCCGGGGTTCCATGAAAAAAAAACCGACTGAACAAACGGGTTTATTTTTTTTCGTAACATCCTGCTTTCCAGAATCCAACAGAAATAAGAATGTAAAAGGCAGCATGAAAAATGGAAGAGAATTTAATGGTAACCAATGTAAATTCAACAGAGTAATTCAAACTCATGTTATAAAGAATGTTGTAGAAAAAATTTCCGGTATAATAGATAAGCATTGCTGTGTTGATCCAAAACGCCGGAACCCGGGTAAGAACACGGATTTTTCCTTCAACCATAATTTTGGTAAAGAGCAGTATTGAAAAAAGGACGATCAAAAAAGCACTTACTGCCCCCGGGATACTTGGAAAGGAAAGATGACTTTGAAAAAAAATCACATTGTGTAAACAAAAAAGCTCATAAATGATGAGAGCGGTGTAGATTATTCTTTTATGAATGAATCCATGAAGTTCATGGGCATAAAATAAACCGGCAAAAATGAATGAAACAGCAATGTAGAAATGGCCTAAGGGCATGGTGTTTTTTATTTCCAGTTCGTAAATAAAAAGCTTATTCGTCAATTCGGTTATAGCACCAAACAAAACGAACCAATAGACGAACCGGACACTTTTGCTTAATTTTGAAAAATGAAATGAACCGATAACCAATGGAACGAGAACGGTTATCCATACATTCTTAATCAGAAACATTTTCTTCAGAATTATAAATGCTCGATTCGTCGCAAACAGGTGGACAAGGTTGGCTGAAATCGAAAACCATTGCCTGGTCTTTTGCAGCTCTGTTCTCTTTTACATCGGGATAGATAAGTGCACTCATGGTTTTTGCTATACCAAAACTTATCTGCGCCTCCTCCTTGTTTTGCATGATAAATATTTCATGAAGCTCGTATTTACTGATGAGGAAAGCTTTCGGGTAAATGAATTTTCTGAACCGTGCCCATTGGTTGTCTGCATCCAGATCGCCGGCTCTCCATTTGCGGTACCGTCTTATGTTCTCAAGCACTTCGGTTGTTTTAGGAGAACAGTTTTTGTTTTCTTTTTCCAGTTTAAACACAGGGTTTTCGTAATCTCTGAATACGTCGCCACTGCCCATTAGAAATGCAGAAACGGCATAAGCGCACAATACGTGCTTTCCCTCTTTCATTTCTGGTTCAAGTCCCAGATAAATTCTTACCCGGTTTTCATTTTCACCTGCAAGTATTTTGTAAGTATCTTTTTGAAGAACAATTGGTGGAGTTTGCAGATTAAATGTCAGGTTTTCCTCTTCCCCAATGTTAAGAACCCAGTTTTCAGCCTGTTCCGGGGGCACCTGATCGCGTTTTAAATTTAAATTCATAATTTCAGCATTGTTTGGAAGCCTAAAAATAAACAAAAATGTGAAGCAAAAAAGAGTTTCCGGGAGATTAAATCCTGGGTTGGTAAAGAATAATAAAGAAAAAGGCTGCCTGCAAAGACAGCCTTCAATGGGATGTAAATGTATTCTTTAAAAGTGAAGTCTGTAACTGGCAGAATGATAATATCCTCCGTTAAAAAAATCCGTTTCCAGTGCGAAGTACCTTTCCGGGTAATGAACCAGGGAATAGCCGTGCGGTGTTCTTTCGAAAAATAAGTTTCCAACTCTGAAGTACAGATAGCCGTTAACGAAAACCTTATCGTAACCGGCCGGCAGCTGCCTGAAAACAATTCCGTATGGGATATCCACCAAAACATAACCAACTCCTTTGAAGTGCCTGAAAAAGTGGCCGTTGTAGTTGTAGAATTTTACGTTGTTGTGGATGAAATACACCGGTCGGTATTCAAACTTGCGAACTACATGACCGAATTGCGGGTGATAGTAATAGTGCTTGTTAAAGCGGTATGAGTACGGATGATACCCGCTGTAATAGTCTCTCCAGCTGTTTACGCTCCAGCGGTAATTTTCCCAGCTTTTGTTCCAGTGCGAATATTTTCTGTGATCGTAGTTGTTGTAATATTTTACTTCGCGCTTGTTGTAAGGTACATGTCCTTTGGTAACGTTAACCGACCATAAGGTTTTGCTCCCTTTAAAGTTCGGGGTGGGAGTGTACCGGTTGTCCTTTTCATTTACCCTGTAAACGGCGCGGTTATGCTCTGTGCGGGCTCTTGCATCAACCGGTTTCCTGTTAACGGTTGCACTTTCATTTCGCGGTGCTGTGTTTGTTCTCACACCCGAATTGGTATATGTTCTGGTCCGGGGTTCTGCTTTCACAGCACTTTTTTCATTCGTGCTTTTTTTATATTTCGTTTCGGTGTGTTTTCTTTCGCTTTTTTCAACCCGGGATTCTGTGTTGTTATTACCTGTTGACCGGCGTTGAGCAAGAGCGGGGTTGGTTGCTGATACTGCTGCTACCACAAACAGGGTGGCAATCAGTTTTAAAGTTAATGTTTTCATGACTTAAAATTTTTAAATTCAACAATTAAAATGCTTTGCTCTGTGGCGCCTTCCAATACCGGTATGTTATTGCACAAAAAGCAAAGCACATGCCAAATACATTTAAATGTAAAAAGTGCTTTTTAAAACCTTTTGAAAATCAGTGTGTTTAAATTTTTATTTTTTCGGGAATTCTCTCTAATTTTGTGCCATTCAAAACAAATGTTTCATGGGAAGAATTTTGGCTGTTGATTATGGAAAAAAGAGGGTAGGGCTTGCGGTGTCCGATCCGCAACAGATTATTGCCAATAAACTGGCTACAGTAGCTACCCATACGCTTTGGGATTTTCTTCAAAGCTATTTTCATAACGAACAGGTTGAAGAGGTGGTGGTTGGTTATCCCCGGCAACTGAACAACAAACCCTCCGAGGCTGTTGTTTACATTAATCCTTTTCTGAAAAAGTTTAAGGAAAAATACCCTGAAATCAGGATACATGTTGTAGATGAACGGTTTACATCGCAAATGGCCATGCAAACCATGATTGACGGGGGAATTGGAAAGATGGGAAGGAGAAATAAGGCACTGGTTGATGCCATTAGTGCTACTATTATTTTACAAAGTTTTATGGAACAAAAAAGAAATTTGAAAAAATGATATATCCGGTTACAGTTTATGGTGATCCGTTACTTAGAAAAAAGGCAAAAACCATTGGGAAAGACCACGAAGGACTAAGCGAAATAATCGAAGATATGTGGGAGACCATGTATAACTCCGATGGTGTTGGCCTGGCAGCTCCACAGGTTGGTTTGTCAATACGCATGTTTATGGTTGATGCTACATCGGGAGCCGATGAAGAACCCGAACTGAAAGAATTCAAAAGAGTATTTATTAATCCTGAGATTATTGAAACCACAGGGGAAGAGTGGGTTATGAACGAAGGCTGCCTCAGTTTGCCCGAAATACGAGAAGATGTTAAAAGGCCCGACGAGGTGAGAATTAAATACCTCGACGAGCATTTCGAACCGCACGAAGAAGTTTTTAAAGGATATGCAGGCCGGATTATTCAACATGAATACGATCATTTGGAGGGAATTCTTTTTATTGATCGTTTGTCTCCGCTGCGGAAAAGGTTGCTGAAAAGCAAATTACGCAACATTGCCACAGGAAAAGTGCAACCACGGTACCGCATTAAAATTCCTGCCAAATCAGCGTAACCTTTTATTAAAATTCCCGTTTTTAATACCAATGTTATAATCCGGGCAGTAACCCTTTTTAACTGTCCGTAACACTGGGAACCATTGGATAAAACAGTTCAGCGAATACCTTTTTTGCGGCTGACTGCTGCACTGGCAACGGGAGTTATTGCAGGTTCAGTAATTCAACTTAACTCACCCCTGTTGCTTGGTGTTCTTTTGGCTCTAACGGGCTTTTTGGCCTGGCTGAATCTCAATTACAATTACCGAATTTCAACATTATTTGGCATTGTTGGCCATTTATCCATTGCGGTTGCAGGAATACTGGCATTCAATATATATAACCAAAAGCCTGTGTTTTATGCTAACGGAAAATTTTCTGCCGCAGTACTGGAAATCGTGCAGGAGAAACCTAACTCATGGCAGTCGGTGCTGAAAATTAACACTTTTTACCGGAACGATTCGGTTTTTAACACTTCAGAAAAGGTAATGGTTTATTTTGCCAAAAGCGAAAAAGCTGAAAAACTGAAGCCAGGGGAAATCGTTCTCTTTCAGCAAACTCCGCAAATGGTTGCCAACGCAAATAATCCGTACGAATTTGATTATCAGTCTTATCTTGCAAGAAAAAAGATTTACAGGCAGGTTTATCTTCCGGAACACAGCTGGGTAAAAGCAGAGGGAAATTCGTTAGTTACGGCAGGCATACTTGCCGAAAGGGTGAGGATGCGCCTGCTTGAAATATACCGGAACCAGGATTTTGGGGAAAAAGAATTGCATGTGTTGTCTGCACTCACTTTGGGCTATAAACGAGGCCTCGACCCGGAAACAAAAAGAGTTTTTGCCTCGGCCGGGGCAATGCATGTACTGGCTGTGTCGGGTCTGCATGTTGGAATTGTCTATTTTATATTTGCTACGCTTTTAGCCTTTCTGAACAAGCAAAAATACGGCAGGATTGCCTTCATAATTATTGTTGTTTTGGCTCTTTGGTCTTTTGCGTTTATTACCGGACTTTCTCCTTCGGTAATGCGGGCAGCTACAATGTTTACCTTTGTTACTGTGGGTAAAGGTATTGGCAGGCAGGCAGCTATATACAATTCATTGGCGGCCTCTGCTTTTTTTCTGCTGCTTGTCAATCCCAATAATTTGTTCGAAGCCGGTTTCCAGCTTTCCTATTCGGCTGTGTTTGGAATTGTTTTTTTGCAGCCAAAGCTTCAAAAGATTTTTACCTTCAAATACAAGGTTGTGAACTACTTTTATGTCCTTTTAACAGTTTCGGTTGCAGCACAAATTGCCACTTTTCCGGTTTCGGTATTCTATTTTAACCAGTTTCCTGTTTATTTTTGGATTTCAAACCTTTTGGTTATCCCGGCTGTCACTTTTCTTATTCCTGCCGGAATAATTCTTTTGCTCTTCAGCTGGATTAAAATTTTGTCTGGTGCGGCAGCGCTTGCCATTGGCTATGTCCTGCGTTTTGTCATCGGTTTTCTCGGTGGAATCGAAAAACTGCCACATTCAGTTATTGGTTTATCTTTTTCGTGGGTTCAACTTTTTCTTGTTTTGGTATTGCTGTTGTTTGTTTTTCTGTTTGTTGAAACAGCTCATAAAAGGCATTTCAAGCTGGCATTGCTTGCTTTTTTGTTTTTGCCCGCCACCTCACTGGTTCAGAAAACAGCTGATTTGCGCAGAAGAGAAATCATTGTTTACAACTATCCCGACCAAACCGTTATTCAACTTGTAAAAGGCAGGCGGAGTTATGTAGTTTCCGAAACTGCCCTGCCGGAAACAGGAACTGCCGCCGGTATAATTGAAAATACCGTGCGAAAAATGCGTTTAAATCCGCCGGTTTTTCTGGAAAAGGAGGAATCCTTTTACGATTCAATACTGTATTTGAAAAACGGATTGCTGTTTTTTGAAGGCAGGCTCATTGCTCTGGAAAATTTTCCTTTGAAATCTACACAATTCCCGGTACTGGTAATTGGGCCTTATTCTCAAAAACAAGGGTCTGAAAATGAGCATCCCGGCTTGCAGGTAGTTTCAACAAGAAGGTACAGGGATAATTCTGCAACCAAAGATGATTCTGTATTTTACCTGAGGTACGAGGGTGCTTTCCGTGAAAAATGGTAGTTTTCTTACGTCGTATTTTAAAATGATTCCATTTTATACCGAAATTAGGGATTGTATGCTGATAAATCGATCAGTTATCTTTTATTTTGCAGTGAATTAATTAAACAGGGTTAAAAAATGAAAGTTGTAATTGCAGGTGCGGGAGAAGTGGGAACTCACCTGGCCCGTATGCTCAGCAACGAAGAACACGATATTGTTTTGCTGGACGATTCGCCTGAAAAGCTTTCCCGAGTGAGTGGGGATGTGGACCTGATGACCGTGGTTGGTTCGGCACATTCCTTTCAGGACCTGAAGCAGACCGGTTTGGCCAAATCAGACCTTTTTATTGCTGTAACCCCTTTTGAAGAACGAAATGTTCTGGCATGCTCCATGGCATCCTATTTGGGAGTGGGCAGAACCATTGCCCGCATAAACAATTCGGAGTATCTGCAGCCAAGGTATCGTGCCAAATTAAATAACCTGGGCATTCACGAGCTTATCTATCCCGAAAGCCTGGCTGCAAAAGAAATTGTTGCTTCGGTTAAACAAACCGTTACACGCCAGCATATTGAATTTTCGCAGGGCAAACTGTTGCTGCTCGGCATAAAAGTAAGAGAGAATGCTCCAATTCTTAACCGGACATTTGAAGAACTGGCTCAGGAAAACGAGCATATTCTGGCAGTTGCCATCAATCGCGATAGTAAAACCATTATTCCCAAAGGGGCAGATTTCATTTTAAATGGAGATATTGTGTTTTTTGTAACCACACGGATGGAACAGCAACGGGTGTTTGAATTAACTGCCAAAGAGCCGTTCGAGGTAAAAAACATCATGTTTCTTGGAGGAAGTCGTATTGCCCAAAAAGCCCTCGAAAAACTGGGTGACCAGTATAACATTAAAGTGATAGAGGAGAACATTGAAAAATGTGAACAAGTTGCCGGGAAATACGGTAATGCGCTGGTAATTAACGGTGATTGCCGCAACCTTCAGTTGCTTAAAGATGAAGGACTGGAAAAAATGGATGCCGTGGTGGCAACCACCGGCAACTCTGAAACCAATATTTTAGGGTGTCACCTGGCCAAAACCCTGGGTGTGAGAAGAACGGTTGCAGAAGTGGAAAATCTTGCATTTATGAGCCTTGCTGAAAATATGAATATTGGTAGCATTATAAACAAAAAACTTATTGCGGCGAGTTATATTTACCGATTTACATTGAATGCAGCCATTTCAAAAGTGAAATGCCTTACTGCATCAGACGCCGAAGTTTTTGAGTTTATTGCCAAAGCCAATGCCAAAATTACCCAGAGACCCATCAAAGACCTTGGTTTCCCCGATGAGGCCAAAATCGGGGGGATTATCAGAGGCGAAGATGGTTATATTGCGCATGGTGACACACATATTCAGGAAGGCGACAAAGTAGTGGTATTTACATTGCCATCCGGCATTAAAAAACTGGAGAAATTTTTCAAATAAGTTCAGCAATTATTTTGAATTGAAATGAATGTCAAAATCATAGTCAGAGTATTGGGGTTGCTGCTTGTTGTTGAAGGAGTAGCCATGCTGCTGGCATTTGGCATATCGTTGATTTATAAAGAGTACGACCAGGCAGCCTTTTTAATATCTTCGGGACTCAATATTGCCCTGGGGGCTGGCATAACTTACCTCACGCGTAATGCAAAACGGGAAATTGGCCGGCGCGAGGGTTACATCATTGTTACCCTGGTTTGGGTGGTTTTTTCGTTATTCGGAAGTTTGCCTTATGTTATCAGCGGTGCCATTCCCAATTTTACAAACGCTTTTTTTGAAACGATATCTGGATTTACAACCACAGGTTCCTCAATTTTAAATGATATTGAAGCTCTGCCACATGGTATTTTGTTTTGGAGGAGCATTACCCAATGGCTGGGAGGAATGGGAATTATTGTTTTATCGCTGGCCATACTGCCGGTTTTTGGCATTGGAGGTATGCAGCTTTTTATGGCCGAAGTTCCCGGGCCTACCCCCGACCGGTTAAGTCCGCGAATCAGGCAGACCGCCAAAGCCCTGTGGGGAATTTACCTAATTTTTACAATTGCCGAAACTATCCTGTTATGGATTGCCGGCATGGAGTTGTTTGACGCCGTTTGTCATTCATTTACAACAATGGCTACCGGTGGCTTTTCTACCAAGCAGGCGAGTATTGCCTACTGGTCATCTCCTGCAATTCAATACATCATTGTTGTATTTATGTTCCTGGCAGGTACCAATTTTACCCTGTCTTACATGGCATTAAGGGGAAATTTTAAACGAGTTTTTAAGGACGAAGAATTTAAATATTACGCACTATTTGTACTCGGTTTTTCACTGGTTATTTTCACAGGATTATTAATCTCCACACATACCGGCGCTGAGTTGGCATTCAGAGATTCTCTTTTTCAGGTCGTTTCAGTTATTACTACCACGGGCTATGTCACTGTGGATTATCTGAAATGGACACCAGTGTTAACCATTTTCCTTTTTGGATTGTTTTTCTTTGGAGGTTCTGCCGGATCAACAGGGGGGGGGTTGAAAATTATGCGCATAGTTTTACTTTTAAAAAACAGCTATTACGAGCTTCGGCGAATGGTTCATCCTAACGCGGTAATTCCTGTTAAATTCAACAATCATTCGGTTGATTCTAAAATTATTACCAATGTGCTGGCTTTTTTTATGTTTTACATGGTTATATTTGGTGCCAGCACAATTGTCTTTTCTTTTATGGAACCCGATTTCGAATCTGCAATGGGAGCTGTTGCAACCAGTTTGGGTAATATTGGACCAGGACTTGGAAATGTAGGTCCGGCTGAAACTTTTTTTCACATTACACCTGCCGGAAAATGGTTTTTATCGTTTTTGATGTTGCTTGGCCGGCTGGAACTTTTTACCGTTTTGGTGATATTTACTCCTTCCTTCTGGAAAGAGTAGGACTTCCTTTTTAAAACTCCAAAATTCCTTTTCCTTCGCGAACAATTTGCAGTTCGTCGCCGGTGCAGTCAACCACCGTTGAAGGAACCAATTCACCATAACCACCGTCAATAACAATATCAACAATATCCTGGTACTTTTCGTAAATCAGTTCCGGATCGGTAGTATATTCTATAAT
This sequence comes from uncultured Mariniphaga sp., assembly GCA_964559175.1. Classification (GTDB taxonomy): domain Bacteria; phylum Bacteroidota; class Bacteroidia; order Bacteroidales; family Prolixibacteraceae; genus Mariniphaga. Next base: position 27,116 of record CAZLGT010000066.1, read on the forward strand.
CTCATCCTCATCCCTGATGGATGTTGACATGATCGGATTCCCCAGTTCCAAAACAATTTCGCGAATGATGTTATTTTCGGGGACCCTGATTCCCACGGTTTTCTTTTTTCCCTTAAAATACCTGGGCACATTATTGTTAGCTGGAAGGATAAATGTGAACGGACCGGGAAGGTTTTTTTTCATCAGTTTAAAAACCGTATTTGAAATGGGTTTTGTATAATCTGAAATGTGACTTAAATCGCTGCAAATAAATGAGAAATTGGATTTTTCGATGTTGATTCCTTTAAAACGCGCAATTTTTTCAACGGCTTTTACATTGGTAATATCACATCCCAGGCCGTATACCGTATCGGTTGGATAAATAATTATTCCGCCGTCGCGCAAAACATCTACCACTTTGCGCACATCACGGGGATTTGGATTTTCGTTGTACAACCGTAAGAGCATCTTAAAAAATTTAGGATGGTAAAATTACCATTTTAGTTTTATATTTCGGTATTTCTCAACATTTTTGCAGCAATGAAGCTTGAATTAAGAAAAACCAACGACGGTTCGTCCACCCTGTACATCCCTGAAATGGATGAGCAGTATCATTCGCTGAACGGGGCCATTACCGAGTCGAAGCATGTTTTTATTGAAAATGGATTTCATTTCCACAAGGCTCCTGTTCCTTCCGTTTTTGAAGTGGGGTTTGGCACAGGGTTGAACTGCCTCCTTACCGCTCATCTGGCCGAAAAAGAAAAACGGAGGGTGATTTATACGGCTATCGAAAAATATCCCCTTGAAGCCGGTATAACCGCAAAGCTGAATTATGACCGGTGGCTTCCTGTTAACGGGAAAAAGCTTTATTCCGACATAATTGATGCACCATGGGGCGAACAGGTGCAGGTTTCTGCCTGGTTCACTCTTTTAAAAATGAATGCCGATTTTGTTTCAGACTACTGGAATTTGCCCAACGGTTGCGATATTGTTTATTTCGATGCTTTTGGACCCGACAAACAACCTGAAATGTGGAGTGCTGAATTGATAAACCGGCTTTTTGAAATTACCCTTCCCGGCGGTGTTTTCGTCACATACAGTGCCAAGGGAGAAGTTCGAAGGCGCTTGTTATCAGCAGGTTTTACCGTGGAAAGATTACCTGGTCCTCCCGGTAAAAAAGAGATGCTCAGGGGAATAAAAGTAGGTTCAAAAATTTCATTGCCAAAAAATTAAGTTATCTTCGCAGCTTTAAAATTGAAACGAACGTTATGACGGAGAAAAAATTGACCGGCGAATTGGAACGGTTCAGTTATGCATTGGGGATGAGTGTGGCCTCAAACCTTATCAAATCAGGAGTAAAAACCATAAATCCGGAAGCTTTTTTAAAGGCAGTAAACGACACCTACATAGGTGAAATGCCAGAGATGATGCCTGATGAGGCGAATAAAATTCTGGAAAGTTTTATGGCAAAAGCCAGCAATAAGGAGGCCAGTCAGAATTTGGAATCAGGCCTTGAGTTTTTGGCCAAAAACCGCGAAGAAGACGGAATTGTTGAACTGCCCAGCGGACTTCAGTACCATGTGCTGGAAGAAGGTGACGGCGAACTTCCGTCGCTGGAAGACGAGGTGAAATGCCACTACCATGGCAGCCTTATCGATGGCACTGTTTTCGATAGTTCAGTGGAGCGCGGCCAGCCGGCTGTTTTTCCGGTGAACGGAGTGATTCAGGGTTGGGTGGAAGCCTTGCAGTTAATGCCGGTCGGTTCGAAATGGAGGCTTTATGTACCGCCCGAACTTGGTTACGGTGAACAGGGTGCAGGTGGCGTAATTGGTCCCAATGCTACTCTGGTTTTTGATGTTGAATTATTGGAAATCGTTTAAATATTAGTGAATTATGAGAAACAGTTTTTTTTATTTGCCAGTTATCATTTTATTGATTGCCGGCATGAGTTGCCAGCAATCTGGCTCGTCAAAAAAAGTTAAACTTGAAACAGCTGCCGATTCAGCTGGATATGCTATTGGTATTTTGGTGGGAACAAACAACAAACAACAGGTTGACAATGCCCCCGGAGGAAGTGACATAAACCTGGAAGCGATGGCTACCGCATTTCGTGTGGCCGCTTTGGAACAGGAAGGTGAAATGACTGTGGAAGAGGCCGACCAGGTAGTCAGAAGGTTTTTTGAATCAGCAGGTGAGCGCGAAGGGCAGCTGAACCTGGAATCCGGAAATGCTTTTCTGGAACAAAATAAAAACCGCGAAGGTGTAAATACAACTGCCAGCGGATTGCAGTACGAAGTCCTCGTTGAAGGCGATGGTCCTGTACCTGTGGCCGACGACAGAGTGCGTGTTCATTATCATGGAACACTCATCGACGGAACAGTTTTCGACAGTTCTGTTGAACGTGGTGAACCGGCTGTGTTTGGTGTAACACAGGTTATTCAGGGCTGGACCGAAGCTCTGCAACTGATGCCGGTTGGTTCAAAATGGAAAATTTACCTTCCATCGGAACTGGCCTATGGCGAACGCGGAGCCGGTGCCGATATCGGTCCGAATACCACTTTGGTTTTTGAAGTGGAATTGCTTGAGATTGTTGAACAGTAAACAGTTGATATTTTTTGCATAAAAAACCCTTTGCAAAAAGTCTTGCAAAGGGTTTCTTTTTTTATTTTCGCTTCATGAGTTTACAGGTAAAAGGAAAAATACAGCAAATCCTGCAGTCAGAATCGGGTGTTAGCCGTGCAGGAAAAGAGTGGAAAAAACAAGAGTTTGTAATTGAAACAGACGAGCAGTTTCCCCGGAAGGTTTGTTTTACATTGTTTAACGATAAGTCTTCCCTAATTGAAGGCTTCGGGGAAGGCGACGAGGTTGATGTTTCTTTCAACCTTGAATCCAGGGAATTTAACGGCAAATGGTATCACAACATCAATGCGTGGAAAATCGACCGGGTTTCCGGAGAAGGAAATCTGCCTGAACCACCACCGGAATACACGCCAGACGATATTCCGCCTGAGCCCGAAGACGGTCCGGGGGATGGTTTGCCTTTTTAATTCGATCTGCTAATAATCAAATCATCGCAATAAATGAACCTTTCCAGAAGAAAATTTTTAGGACAATCGGCTGCCGGAGCGGCTGCCATTGCTGGTATTCCTGCCATTGTTTCATCCTGCATTTCTGCTGAAAAAAAGGAAACCGATAAATATTTCCGCTTTCAAAAAGGCGGTACAATTCTTTTTCAGGGCGATTCCATTACCGATGCCGGCAGAGAAAAGCAGAGAGAACTGCCAAACAATCCGCAGTCGTTTGGTTCAGGTTATGCATTTTTAGCTGCCTCGGCACTGATGAATGCGTTGCCCGAACTTGATCTGACCCTTTATAACCGGGGAATCAGCGGAAATAAAGTGTATCAGCTGGCAGACCGCTGGCAGAAAGATTGCCTCGACCTGAACCCAAACCTGGTGAGCATTCTTATAGGGGTGAACGATTACTGGCATAAAAGAAACGGCCAGTACGACGGTACTGTTGAGGTTTACGAAAACGATTTCCGTGCATTGCTGCAACGGACAAAACAAAATTTGCCCAATGTGGCACTGGTAATTTGCCAGCCGTTTTATGTATTGAACACTTCTGCCGTGGATGAATCGTGGGTTGAGCCCATGAAGGAATACCAGACAGCAGCCAAAAAACTTGCCGGTGAGTTCGACGCCTTGTGGGTTCCCTTTCAGGAGGTTTTTGATGAGGCAGTAAAATATGCTCCTGGTACCTATTGGGCAGGCGACGGGGTTCATCCTTCCATGGCCGGAGCCCAGCTAATGGCAGAAGCCTGGTTGAGGGTAGTAGAGTAAAAGATTTGTTAGCTTATTGAACTCCAGTCGAATTCGGTTTGTTTCGTTGCTTTCAGGTTTTCGAGCAGCACGCGGTTTTCCTCTTTTTGCAGGAACGGGTCG
>CAZLGT010000067.1:0-29180 GCA_964559175.1 uncultured Mariniphaga sp.
GAGCAACGGGAAAACGACCATCAGGGTTACCGCCAGAGGCGGTTTCGTTCAACATTGTTATAAGTCTATAGGTAAATATATTGCCATTATCATTTTACATGGTTTGTGGTTATACCCCTACATATTGGAATAAAATAGTTACATCGTTTATCCGTCATTAAAAAAAGCATCGTCAAACGGACATTTTGGGCTTCCCAACCGTAAATCACTGGCCGGGAGTTCTTTGTATTCATGTCAAAGTAGTATTCGCTGACAAAGACTGTCATTTCGGTGGTATCAGCATATTCCGGGTTAAGAAGCATGCCACTTTTTCGTGTTATTTCAGGTTGTTCAATCAATATTTTGGTTTTTGGTGGATTAAAAGTAGGCATAAAATCAATACGTTAAAACAAAATCATAAAAAATCCCTGTTTTTTTACAACCCTATTCTTCAAAAAAATTCTTATTAAAATTCACCAGAAACAGCTTTTCCACGGGCCGGGTAAATGCCGTGTAAAGCCAGCGATAATATTCCACATCCAGCATCTCTTCCACCAGGTAACCGTGGTCAACAAACACTGCTTTCCATTGCCCGCCCTGGGCCTTGTGGCAGGTTAGCGCATACCCATACTTTACCTGAAGCGCATTAAAATGGGGATTCTCTTTCATTTTTTTCCAGCGCTCCCGTTTGTTTTTTATTTCCAGGTAATCTTCTGAAACCGAATCGAAAAGCTGCCGGTTTTGTTCATAAGAAAAAGATGCCGTTTCGATAGCAAGGGTATCCAGAAAAATTTTACAATCAATTTCAATGTCCTCATAATCCACCATCCGAAGGCAGACGTCGGCAAACCGGAAACCGTACAATTCTTCATATCCGTAAATGGAAATCACTTCGGCAATATCGCCATTGGCAATAAATTTCATTTCAGAATCTTCATCTGCCCAATAGTAATTATTTTTTACCACCATCAGCAAATCGCCTCTCTCAATTTCATTTTCACGGTAAAGGATGGAACCTCTGATGCCTTTGTTAAACAAATTGGCCCTTTTGTTCGATCGCGTCACCACCGTAGTTTCAAAAAGGCCGTATTTGTCGTAGCAGGAGGATATTCGTTCAATCAATTCTTCGCCTGAAACACGGGAAACATCCTCAAATTTATTCAGTTCAAACTGAATAAACCCGGAATGTCTTCCGTTTTCGATTCCTTTCCTGATTTGTGTTGCGCACGAAAGGATACCGGAATCAGCGGCCTGCCGTACCACTTCGGTCAACACATATTCCGCCACTTCAAACCCATGTTCCCTGAAAGTTACCGCCTCCAGTGCCGGACTGATACTGAGCCCTACCGGCGGAAGCTGTGCAATGTCGCCAACCAGAATTAACCGGCAATTGGGCCCGGAATAAACATACTCCAGCAAATCGTCGAGCAGTTTCCCACTGCCAAAAACCGAATTTTCATTGCTCTCGTTGGAAATCATGGAAGCCTCATCAACAATAAACCAGGTATTTTTATACAGATTCCTGTCGGGAACAAAGCGCCCCATTCCATCGGCTGACGACTGCTGGCGGTAAATCTTTTTGTGAATGGTATAAGCAGGCAGACCAGTGTAACCGGCCATTACTTTAGCTGCGCGTCCGGTGGGAGCCATCAGCTCTGTACGAATCTGAAGCGACCTTAACGTTTGGGTAAGCGCACTTATCATGGTGGTTTTTCCCGTTCCCGCAAAACCTTTTATCAACATTATTTTATCCTGTCTGTCTGAAGTAATAAATTCAGCCAAACCATCCATTAACTCTGACTGGCAACCCGTTGGCAAAAAATGAAGGTTTTGCAGCAATAAAGCTTTTACATGATTTTTTATCATACCTGCTAAAATAACAAACTACAAAGGAAGGTAATTTATTTTTTTTTATAATTTTGCAAGCATTCGACAATAATCGTATTAAAACTATAAAGATGAGAACCATTATTCAGATTGTACTTTTTATCGCTGCTTTAGTTCTGGCATTTTTTATTTACAAGGGAATTCAGAGCCCCATTGAGTTTGATAATGAAAAAGACGCCCGGTATGAGGCAACCATTGAAAAATTGAAGGATATCCGGAAAGCCCAGGTCGCTTACCGCGATATTCACGGAAGATTTACAGGGAGCTGGGATACCCTGATTCATTTCGTGAAATACGATTCTGTTCGCAACATCAGAAAGGTGGGCGAATTAACCGACAGTATGATTGAAGCAGGACTGACGGAGAGAAAAGCGATGGAGTTGGGGTTGCTTATTCGCGACACCATAAGGGAAAGTGTGCTTGAAGCTCTTTTCGGCCCATCGTATGATGCCGATAAGTTAAAATATATTCCGGTGCCCGATACAGTAGCTGAATTTACAATGGGTGCCAATGTGGTTACCACCGGCTCTGGTATTAAAGTGCCCGTTTTTGAAGCAAAAGCCCACAATAATATTGTTCTGAGAGGACTCGACAGGCAATATGTGATTAACCTGAACGAACAGCGCAGGCTGAACGACAGATATCCCGGTCTGAAAGTGGGTTCGCTTACCGAAACAGTTAACAACGCCGGTAACTGGGAATAACCCGAAATGGATAGGCTGAAAACAGATCCAACATTCGATAGTAACCGGACTGAAGAATACAAATTATCCATCCAGGTAAGCCTGGATGGATTTTCTTTTTCTGTAATTCACCCCCGCGAAAAACGATTACTTGCCCTTCAGCATTCTCCGGTTCCGGTTAGTTCCGAAAATTTGCTGGGCCGCAGGTTCAGAGAATGGTATGGGAATGAGGAGTTGCTTAAAAAGAAATATTCTAAAACACGCCTGCTTTTCAGCTCCCCGAAAATCACCCTGGTACCAGCTAATTTTTACGATTACGAAAAACAGAGCAGTTTGGCCGAACTGGTTTTCGGCAACCTGGGCGCAAATGCAATACGCGATAATTACTGGCCTGGCGTTGAGGGAAATTTAGTTTTTACCATTCCTGAATCGCTGCAGAAAATTTTTGATCAAAAATTTCCGGGAATCATTGTTGTGCATCCGCTTTCTGTTTACAACAAGCGAATTTTGCAGGAAAAGAGTGAAGGCAGCAGTTTGGTGGCAGCTTATTTTGAAAAAAACTGGTTCAGTTTGCTGCTTTATGAAGGTGAACAACTTCAGGTTGTAAATTCATTCAGCACCAGCTATCCAACCGACGTATTATTTTACATTTCATCCGTTCTGAAACAGAAAGAAATAAGTCCAAAAAATACAAAGCTACTATTGGCAGGAGATGTTTCCGGTGATGGAGAAATTTATAAAAAGCTTGACCAATGGTTTAATGGCGTCGATTTTTTTGTTTCTGACATCAGTTACAACCGGGAGTCATTCAATGAGTCGCTGCACCGTTTCATTCCCCTGCTTTAACCATGCGAATTATTGGCGGCAAATACAAAGGAAGAATATTCCACCCGGGGAAAAAATTCACTGCCCGTCCAACTACCGATATAGCCAAAGAAGCTTTGTTCAACATTCTGGCAAACCATCACGACCTTTCTGAAATGAAGGTGCTCGATCTGTTCTCTGGAACCGGAAGTATTGGTTACGAGTTTATTAGCCGGGGCGCAATGGAGGTTACCTTTGTTGAAAAAAACACGAAACACGTCCGGTTTATAAACGAAGTTATTCAAAAGCTTGAATTTACCAATGCCCGCGTTTTTCGCGACGATGTATTTCGTTTCCTGAAAAATCCACGCGAAAAATACGACATTGTTTTTGCCGATCCACCGTTCGATTTGCCATACCTCAACGAAATTCCGGAAGCAATTTTCAATTCAGAAGTACTAACCGGTAACGGACTTCTCATTCTGGAACATCCGAAAAGCTTTAATTTTTCAGGCAACAGCCACTTCAAACAACTGCGAGCCTACGGAAAAGTGAATTTCAGTTTTTTTTCGGCATAAAAAAAGCCTTGTTCAGGTATTTTTAATGAACAAGGCTTTATGGTCTAAGAATCTTTTCAATTAATCGGTTTTCCTTTTAATGCTACAACCAACCGGTTTCGTTTCTGCGACAGCAACTTTCTGTCCGTTGGCCAAACTTGCAACGGCATCTTTTGCATAGGCCTGTTTTACATCTTTGGCGCTTTTGTAGCTATCGTCGATAGCACCTTTGTAAACAAGCTCCATGCTGCTGTCGAACAAAAATACGTGCGGAGTGGTTTGTCCGCCAAAAGCATTGGCAATTTTGCTTTCCTCATCAACCACATAGTGAAAATTGTAGTTTTGCTCGCTGGCCCGTTTTTTCATTTCCTCGTAGGAATCAACTCCATTCCGGTTGTTGTAGTTGGAATTGAGTACAATCATACCTACATTATGCCTGTCGGCCCAGGTTTTCAATTCGAGATAACGATCTTCCCATTGAACCACAAACGGACAGGTATTGCTCGAAAACATAACAAGCAGTCCGTTTTCTTTCGCTGCATCGGCCAAAGAGAGTTTATCTCCTGAAACATCGAGCATTTTAACATCGGTTAGCGAGGCTTTTCCGCCTATTCCAATGGTTCCGGTAACTGCCATTGCCGGAATAAATGCAATAACCATTAATAATATCAATACTTTTTTCATAACTAAAAACTTTAAATTTTTTCAATAAAACACTTCCAACTCTTTAATTAAAACATTTACTCCTGAAAAAATGTTCAAGTTGGTGTATAAAGAATAATTGTGATTAATAACGGTTTAAACTGAAATGATTAAAATTGACAACATTCGAAATGAATATACTTTTTCTGATTTTCCACTGGAAGGGAAAGAAAGAAACCCCTTCAAACTCTTTGAAAAATGGATGGATGAAGCCCTGAATTCGGAAGAAACGGAGCCAACAGCTGCAATTTTATCAACCTGTGGAACTGATAATTTTCCGAGTTCGCGCATTGTTTTGCTGAAGATTGTCAATGAAGACGGATTTGTGTTTTTCACCAATTATCAATCTCAAAAAGGCAAAGAGATTGCGAAAAATCCGAAAGTGGGATTGAATTTTTTCTGGCCTGTTCTGCAACGACAGGTGCGTATAACCGGATTTGCAGAGAAAACGAACCGTGAAATTTCCGAAAAGTATTTTCACTCGCGCCCCCGGGAGAGTCAGATAAGTGCATGGGCATCGGCACAAAGCAGTGAAATACCTTCCCGGGACTCCCTTGAACAAAAAATTACTGAATTCCAAAATGCTTACCTGCAACAATCGGTTCCTCTGCCACCATATTGGGGAGGATACCGGGTAGTTCCCGAAAAAATGGAATTCTGGCAGGGCCGTGCCAACCGGTTGCACGACCGGATTCTTTATACCAGAAAAGAAACAAAGTGGGAACTGAAACGGCTGGCGCCTTAATTTTACATTCCTTCCGCAAATTCCTGCAAATACGAAAAACGCTCTGTTAGTTTGCCGTCTATTGTAACCGATGCCCTTTCAATGATTCCATCTGAATCCTCTCCAAATAGCGATGGAAAAACTTTGTCAATCAGGTTGCGGCCAAAATCACGCGAGGCATCTTTGGGCAGTTCGTTGGGCAGATTATCCACCGCCTGTACCGTAATATTTTTTTCGGAAGAAAACGGTGGTTCCAGGCCGCTCGTTTCCGGATTGTAATCGTAAAATGGCTCGGCAATGGTCGATGCCCGTTTGGTAGAGGGAATGGAACCTTCTATATCGCAGGTGACATCGGAAATTACGTTAATCCTGAAATCCGGTTGTTTCATATCTTCGGCTTTAAACAGCACCGGCGCTTTGGGGTCCCAGTAAGCCGCTGCAATCAGCAAATCGGTGGAACGGGCAAAAGGCAAAAAGGCATTTTCATACATTCCCGGATTTTGGAAAAAATGGTGTAAATCAAATGCGCTACCGTCTTTTCGCCGGGCATAATGTTGCGGTAAAAGCTGGGTGTAAACCGGTTTTTCCGGCTGATCAGTTTCAAGAAACTGTTCTGGCAAGAGCCGCTGGATCTTCATGAATTCGAACACTTCCAGCACACCGTTTGCCACACGACCGTCGCCGGTAAAGGCAATTTTCACCGGAGGCAGATTCACCAGGTTCAACTGGTAGAGCATCTCCTCCAAACCATCGCACTGGTGAGCCGGTTTCAAATCAAAAATATTCCGGCGTAATCCAAGCGCCCTCAGTCCGTTGTATGCGCCCACCAAACCGGCAAACCGGCCAAAACCGATGATTCGAAAACCTTCTTTGTCAGTCAGCACTTCGTAATCTACCAACTGAATTTTTTTCTGAAGAATCGTTTGCAGCAACTTTCGGTTATATTCCTGTTTTTTGATGGTATGCGAAAAGAAAAAGTATATTTTATCCGATATTAATTCATTTACAAGAACTTCCTTTACGCCCATCAGAACATCGCAATCCGACACATCTTCCTGCACCGGAATTCCTTTCTCATGATACTCCTCATCACTGAAACACCTGACGTTGCTGTTTTGCACAACAACCTGAACATTTTTAAATTTTTGCTGCACTTCCACACACTGTTCCGGTGAGAGCGGCACCCGGTTATCGGGGGGCGTTTTTCCTTCGCGTAGAATTCCAAGTTTCATAAAATAATCATTTATTTTTTTGAAGCAAGTCAGGTTACTCGCCCCTAACTTAAATTCATTCTTTGTAAAATTATCTCAATCTTTGTGAAGATAAAAGGAAAAAACATGGCAGCCAAAAAATTCATCTGGTTATCGGCGGTTTTCTGTTTTGTATTAACCATTTCCTGTGTTCAGCGCAAAAACGAACAGGTGGCAACCGACGGATTTTCCGGTTCTGAAAGTTGCATCCAGTGCCACGAACGCTTTTACGAATTGTGGGCGCCATCATGGCATGGAAAAGCCATGCAGCCGGTACATGCCGGTTTTATTAAAGAATACCAATTACCGGAAAGCGGACCCATGGAAATTGAAGGCAGGTTCTACGAAATTGTTTACGAAGATTCATCAATGGTGATGCTGGAAAAGGATGGAGATAACCGTTTAAAAAAATACCCGTTGCAGTGGTCACTCGGAGGACGAAATGTTTTTACCTTCCTTGTTCCCTTTGAAAAAGGCAAGTTGCAAACCAGTCCGCTGGCATACGACATGAACCGCCAAACCTGGTTCAACTATCCCGAGTCGGCAGTGCGGCATTTTGGCGATGCCGGCGATGAAGATGAAGCGCTGCCCTGGCGCGACCGGATGTATGCCTTTAATACCGCATGTTACAATTGCCACGTCAGCCAGGTGTCGTCCAATTACGATTTGGAAACCGATACGTACCACACCACCTGGAAAGAGGCCGGCATCAATTGCGAAACGTGTCACGGGCCGAGTGCGGAGCATGTACGGGTGTGTCTGGAAGCAGAGAAAAAAGGCGAAGTGCCTGACGATTTAAAAATCATTATTACCAGCACCTTCACACCGGAGGAACACAACTCGTCGTGCGCGGTGTGTCATGCCAAAGGCAGCGCGATTACAAAAAATTATGTACCACCGGAACCTTATTTCGACCATTTCACTTTAGCCACGCTCGAAGACCCTGATTTTTATCCCGATGGCCGCGACCTGGGCGAAAATTACACCATGACCGGCTGGAAAATGAATCCGTGTATTCAGAAAAGCGACATGCATTGTGTAACCTGTCACACTTCCAGTGGTAGAAACCGGTTTGCAGAAAATCCCAACCAGGCCTGCCTTTCCTGCCACCAGGATAAACAAGATGGCGGACTGATTGCACACACCATGCACCAACCCGACAGTCCCGGCTCAACCTGTGTAAACTGTCACGCACCCAGCCGCGAATTTGTGGGACATTTTATCCGCAGCGACCATTCGTTCCGGCCTCCCATGCCCGAGGCAACCATTAAATTTGGCTCACCCAACGCCTGCAATCAGTGCCACGATGATAAAACGCCCGAATGGGCAAATGAAATTGTAAAGATGCGCCCCAACGGCGATTACCAGGAAGAGACCCTTTACTGGGCACAACTGATAAAAGAAGCACGGGAAGAAAACTGGAACCGCCTCGGTGAAATGCTGGAAATCATTCAGGAAAACAAATACAACGAAGTGGTGGTTACCTCGTTTATCCGGATGCTTGCCAACTGCCCGGATGATAAAAAGTGGGAAACCCTGCTGGATGCTGCTAAAAACAATCCCTCGCCTTTGGCCCGCGCAGCAGCAGCCACTTCAATGAACGGCAATCTGTCTGACCAAACAAAAAGTGCACTGGTAACCGCAGCCGCGGATGAAATCCGGCTGGTGCGGATTTCGGCTGCCGCATCCCTGGCTGGTTTTGGAAAAGACCGGTTTTCAGCTGCAGAAAAACAAGTAGTTTCCAATGCTACCGACGAATACATAAATTCGATGGTGGCCCGCCCCGACGATTGGAGTTCGCACTACAACCTTGGCATTTATCACCAGAATCAGGGCAACGCTAACGACGCGCTAAATGCCTACGAAACAGCTGCCCGGTTGTACCCGGAATCGTTGATGCCGTTTATCAACAGCAGCGTACTTTATTCCTATATCGGCAATCAGGCCAAAGCCGAAGAAAACCTGAAAAAAGCATTGGAAATCGACCCTGATAATGAGGCAGCCAGCTTAAACCTCGGGCTTTTGCTGGCAGAACAGGGGAAATTACAGGAGGCTGAAAAAGCGTTGTTAACTGCACTAAATGCCAATCCGGAACAGGCCGTGGCAGCCTACAACCTCAGCGTAATTGTTTCGCAACGCAGTATGGATGAAGCCGTAAAATATGCTGAAATTGCTGCCGAAGCACGTCCCGAAGAGCCCAAATATGCGTACACGCTGGCCTACTACCAACTGGAAAACAATAAGAAATCCGAAGCGGAAAAAACACTGAAAAAGCTGATTGCCGATCATCCGCTCTATCTGAATGCCGTAAGTTTTCTGACCGACATTTATATGCGGGATGGCAGAACCAAAGAAGTTCAAACACTTTACGAACAAACCTTAAAAACAGAAGGTATTTCGGCGCAGGACAGAACTGCCATTCAACAGGCGCTGAATGCGATAAAAAGCCAAAACTAACCAGATTCATTTAAACATTTGGGCAATAAACCTGTTTACTTCAAGAAACTGAAAAAGTATGTTAATAGTAATATCACCGGCCAAGTCGCTGAATTTTGAAACAAAACCGACAATATCGGAATATACGATTCCCAAATTTTTGGACGAATCGGAAAAACTGGTTGCCAAACTCCGGAAAATGAGTGCCAAAAAGTTGTCGAATTTGATGAATATTTCGGCCGATTTGGGAAACCTTAACTTTGAACGCTTCCAAACCTGGCATCTTCCGTTCACACCCGGAAATGCCAAACAGGCTGTACTGGCTTTCAACGGCGACGTTTACACCGGGTTGGACGCTCCTACCCTTTCCGAGGAAAAACTGAAACTTGCGCAACAAAAATTGCGGATTTTATCGGGATTGTACGGTGTTTTAAAACCGCTCGACCTGATGCAACCATACCGGTTGGAAATGGGAACGAAGTTTGGCGTGGGCCGGGCCAAAAATTTGTACAGTTTCTGGGGCGACAAAATCACAAAAACGATTCAGGAGGCCATCGGGGAATCGGGAAGTAAAATTCTGGTCAACCTGGCGTCCAATGAATACTACAAAAGCATCGATGCCAAAAAGCTCGATGCCGAAATTGTAACACCCGCTTTCAAAGACATGAAAAACGGAGAGTACAAAATGATTTCGTTTTTTGCAAAAAAAGCCCGCGGACTGATGACACGCTTTATTCTGGAAAACCACATTGAAAATGCAGGCGATTTGCAGGCGTTCGATGCGGATGGGTATGTTTTTAATCCGAGGTTGTCGAAACCGGGGAAACCGGTTTTTACGCGAGGATAATCACAGCAACTTATCTGCCATGGCATCGGCCAGTTTCAGCAATTGTTCCTTGTTGTCCTTTTTCAGGGCGCCGAGTTCCTCTACCGGATCGTAAACGAGTTCCCATTTGATTCTTTCGGCAAACAGTTTCAGGTTTTTCACACCGCCGCCATTCCACGAGTAGTTGCCAAAAATTCCAAGGTAATGATTTTTAGGTGCCATGTGCTCAATGGTGGAAAGTAAAATCTCCACGTTGGGAAACAGTGCGTTATTGTAAGCCGGACTTCCCACAATAAATCCCTTGTACTTGAAAATATCGTTGATAATGTAAGACGCATGGGTTTTTGAGGCATCGTAAACCCGGATGTTTTTAATTCCGCGCTCTGCCAGCCGGCGGGCAATCACTTCGGCCATTTTTTGGGTGTGCCCATACATCGAACCGTAAACGATAACCACACCTTTGTCCAAATCATACGAACTCCATTTGTTGTAACGGGTAAGCACCCAGTCGAGGTTGCTGCGCCAGATTGGTCCGTGGGTGGCGGCAATCATTTTTATGTCGAGCGGCGCCAGTTTTTTTATGGCACGTTGGGTGTGCGGACAATATTTTCCCACAATGTTGGTGAAGTAGCGCATTACTTCGACCTCGTAAAAATCAAGGTTAATTTCATCGTCGAAAATACCGCCGTCAAGTGTGCCGTAACTGCCAAATGCATCGCCCGAGAAAAGGATTTTGTTGGTTTCTTCGTAAGTCACCATCGTTTCGGGCCAGTGTACCATCGGAATGGTCTGAAACTGCAGACGGTGTTTTCCAAGTTCTAAAACCGAACCGTCGTGCACCAGATGAACATTTTCAGGCTCCATATAAAAACTTTCCACAAAAGCAAAGGTTTTTTTATTCCCCACCAGTGTAATTTCCGGATATTTCTGAACAATGGCTTTCAGCGCACCAGAATGGTCCGGCTCCATGTGATTAATCACCAAATAATCAATTTTTCGTTCGCCAATGATTTCTTCAATGCTCTCGATGTATTCGTCTATAAACGAGCGCTCTACCGTATCTATCAGAGCAATCTTCTCATCAACAATAATGTACGAATTGTATGAAATGCCGTGCGGAATAGGCCAGATGTTCTCAAACAAATGGGTACGCCGGTCGTTGTGTCCCAAAAAATAAATGTCTTCTGAAAGATTTACATATTGCATGGTTTCTCACTTTTAGATTCAATTTGCGAATTTAATGATTTTGCAGGGAAAGTGACAGCAGAGGTAGAACAGAAATATCAAAAGGTAAAATTGTTTTATCTTTGGATCAAAAAATAAATAAATGACCATTGACAAAAAAAGCAAACTCATGTTATTCCCCCGGGTGGGAAAATTTATCATTGTATTTTTTGCTATCGCATTTATTATTGCCGGATTGCGGGGCTACCAGATTTATATGTACGTTTTCAATGAAAATGTAAAAACCGAAAAAGCGTTTATTATTCCTGATGGCGCCACGTTTAACCAGGTGCTCGACACATTGCAAACGAACGATATTCTGCTCAACTACAAGGCATTCCGTTGGGTATCGAAAAAGAAAAACTACCCGGACCTGATAAAACCCGGACGATTTCTTTTTAAAAAGGGGATGAACACCAACCAGATTGTAAACAAGTTGCGCGCCGGCGAACAGGAGCCGCTGGATGTTACTTTCAACTACGCACGTTTCAAGGAAGATCTGGCCGGAAAGGTAAGTCGCTACATTCAGGCCGATTCGCTTTCCATCCTGCAACTTTTCGACGATAAAAAAAAAATCGAAGAATTCGGGTTTACTCCTGAAACCTTCAAGTCGATGTTCATTCCCAACACCTACGAATTTTACTGGACTACCTCGGCCGACGAGTTTGCCGCACGCATGAAGCGGGAGTACGACCGTTTCTGGAACGAAACCCGCCGGCAAAAAGCCAAAGCCATCGGGCTGACACCTGTTGAAGTCACAACACTCGCCTCCATTGTTCAGGAAGAAACCGTTAAGTCGGATGAATTGAACCGTGTGGCTGGTTTATACATCAACCGTTTAAAACGAGGAATGCTACTTCAGGCCGACCCTACCGTGAAATTTGCCGTTGGCGATTTTTCGTTACGCCGTGTTCTGAATGTGCACCTTGAAATTGATTCGCCATACAATACATACCGAAATGCCGGTTTGCCGCCCGGCCCCATCAACTTCCCCGAAGTTTCGGCTATCGAAGCCGTGCTGGATTACGAAGAGCATAATTTTCTGTATATGGTTGCACGTGAGGATTTTTCGGGGTACCACAATTTTTCCCGAACTCTGGCCGAACATAACCGGCATGCTGCAAGGTACCGGGCTGCCCTGAATGAACGGAGAATCTGGAAGTAAAAATCCTTAAATATCGTAATTGAAATTTTTCAGATGGTGTCCCATCCGATCGCGTTTCGTTTTCAGGTACTTTTGATTGTGTTTGTTGGGTTCAATTTCAATGGGGAGTATTTCAACTACTTCGAGGCCAAAGCCTTCCAGCCCTACGCGTTTGACCGGGTTGTTGGTCAGGAGTTTCATTTTGGTAACCCCCAAGGTTCGTAAAATCTGAGCTCCTACCCCGTAGTCTCGCTCATCGGCTTTAAATCCCAGATGCAGATTGGCATCAATCGTATCGAGTCCCTGATCCTGAAGCTTGTATGCGGCAATTTTATTCAGCAGGCCAATTCCACGTCCCTCCTGAAGCATATATACAACAACGCCTTTCCCTTCTTTTTCTATGATTTCCATAGATTTATGCAGCTGGTCGCCACACTCACAGCGGAGTGAACCAAAAATATCGCCCGTCATGCACGACGAATGTACCCTGACCAATACCGGCTCATTTACCGCCCATTCTCCTTTTATCAGGGCCACATGTTCTGCACCATTGGATTTCTGACGGAAAGGAACAATTTTAAAACTCCCGAACTGTGTTGGCAGTTTAACTTCTTCTCCGCGTTCAATAAGGCTTTCGGTTTGAAAAAGGAAAGAAATCAAATCTTTAATGGAAACGATTTTCAAATCAAATTTTTTCGCCAGTCGTGCGAGTTCGGGCAGCCTGGCCATGGAGCCATCTTCGTTTTTAATTTCGGCCAGTGCGCCTGCCGGATAAAGTCCGGCCAGACGGGCAAGATCGATAGTAGCCTCTGTATGACCGGCCCTGCGCAAAACCCCGCGTGCATGTGCTCTGAGTGGAAAAACATGGCCGGGACGTCCCAAATCCTCAGGTTTGGTTTCTTTGCGCGCCAGAGCCAGAATGGTCTGTGCACGATCGTAGGCAGAAATTCCTGTTGTGCATCCGTGGGTAAGCAAATCGACCGAAACGGTAAACGGAGTGGCATGTATGGAGGTATTTTGAGTAACCATCATCGGCAAATCCAGCTCTTCGCAACGCTCGTAAGTGATGGGCGCACAAATAAGCCCGCGTGCCTGTGTCTCCATAAAATTGATTTTCTCGGGAGTAATACATTCGGCAGCAATAATCAGGTCGCCTTCATTTTCACGGTCTTCATCATCAACAACAATCACAAACTCACCGTTTTTTATGGCTGCAACTGCTTCGGGAATGGTATTCAATTTTATATCTGTCATGGTTGTCCCTGCTTTAAATGGGAGGCAAAATTATAACAAATAATCGACAATAAAATTGATTATTGTCCATGATAGGCTAATGAAATAACAACTTATCCATTTCTTTAAACTGAACCGGCTCTTTTTGATTTTTCCCAGCTGGCAGGTTGCTTTCCCCTGAAATACCTGAATATACCGCGAATGGCAGCGTAGTTGATGGCCAGAAAATAGTAAGGCACAAAAAGCAGTTTCAAACGCAGTTCATGGTTCTCTAAATACCAGCCTACCAATGCAAGTAAATAACATACAACCTGCACATAGAAAAACAGGGCATAAAAATTCAGCGAGATTGCTGTACCGTTGGTAAAAACAATAGCTGCATTGGTAAACAACAGCAGAAAAAGCGAAATGGGAGCCAGTGTCCAGCGAAGTACTTTATGAGAAAAATACTGCCATGAGAGCACACTGTATTTAAAAGGATTCAGCAAATCTTTCAACCTGAATAAAGTTTGAATTCCGCCTGCGGCAATACGAATTTTTCTTTTCAACTCTTCTTTTACATTTAACGATGCAGTTTCTTCGGCATACGCGTTGGGAGTATAATCGATTTTGTATCCTTTCTGAGCAATTCGCAGCGAAATAATAAAATCGTCGAGAATGGTATCGATTTCAACCTCTTCAAAAAGGTCGCGCCTGATGGCAAACAGCTCACCCACAGCCCCCACTGCCGAGTTCAACTCGGCATCCATCTTTTTCACCCACGATTCAAACCTCCAGTAAAGGCCTTCGCCCGCTGCAGCAGCCGCATCAGCCTTTTTCTCCATAATGCGTTTTTCGCCTGCCACACAACCTGTTTTGGGGTTACTGAAACAAGCCACAATTTCCCTGATGGCCTGTTTATTCAAGCGTGTATTGGTATCGGAAAAAATAACGATGGGAGCCTTCACAAACTGCATTCCCCGGTTCATGGCATGCATTTTCCCGCAGCGTGCAGGTTCATGGTAAACTTCAAGACGCTCGTACTCCTGAAGCAAATCGGGAGTACCATCGTCGGAACCGTCGGTAACCCATACGTACTGCACTTTTTCACGCGGGTAGTCGAGTTGAAATGAATTTTCTACTTTTTGCCTTATAAAATCTTTTTCATTGTATGCCGTTACAAAGAGGCAAACATCCGGTTCGTAATTTGCTGGCTTCTTTCCCCTATTTTTCTTTTTCTTCTGAAAACGTGTGATAATAAAAAGAATAAGCGGATAACCCAGGTAGGCATAAACCAGGAGAGAAAAAAATATCCAGAATAACCATTTTAAAATCATGGAATATGCTTTTCGTAAAAACCGGTAAGTGCACCGGCGAGGGCTAAGTTATCAAATTTTTCCTGGATATACTCAATGGCATTTCTGCTGATTGAAAGAAACAGTTCATTATCGGTAATCAGTCGTTCAATGTCAGATATAAATTCCTGTTCGTTGTCTGCAATTAAAATGTTTTTACCCGACTGGGTTGAAATGCCTTCAGTGCCAATGGGAGTTGATACAATGGGTTTTCCAAGCGCCATCCCTTCAATAATTTTAATACGCATACCGCTTCCCGAAAAGAGCGGAACCACCATAATCGATTTGGAATTTATAAACTGATAGGCATCGTCAACTTCGCCCATAAAAACAATATTCGGGGCTTTAAACCTGCGAACCAGCCAGTCGGGAGCTTTCCTTCCGGCAATATAAAATTTCAAATCGGGGAATTTTTCATGAATTTTTGGCCAGCATTTGTCGATAAACCATATCATTCCTTCCTGATTGGGTGCCCATTCCAGCGAACCAATATGAAACAGTGAAGGATGCTCCAGTTTTTTGGAGTGAGGAATAAGGACTGTGGTGTCGATTCCCGTGGGAGAGACATGTGCAGGCCTGGTGTTGCCGAGTTTGTCGAGAATGATTCCGTCTCGCTCGGTAATGGGAACTATCAGATCGTATTGATTTAAAAACTCCCGTTCAAATGTTTTTATGCGCCGGGCCAGAATTTTCAGGTAAGTTTTTTTTATTCCACGGGTTAACGAGGCTGTGCGTTCCCAAATTTCGTGCTCGATGTTGTGTGCCCGGTAAACAATTTTTGCTTTGGAGTATTTCCGAATCAGTGGAATATAAGGGCATACATACAGCCCTTCCAGTTGCACAATATCAAAATCCTTTTGTTCCAAAACATTTTTCAGTTCTTTTGAGAAGGCATCGGAAATAAATCTGACTGCATTGTATGGTTTTCCTGAAAAGAGCAGATTGATGGTGGCTGCAATGGCAGAAATACCTGCCGGAACATCGACCAGTCGAAACTCAGCCCAGTCTTTTACCGATTCGGGAATATCCGACAAATCGGTGTGGTGCTTTCGGGTATTCATTGCCAGCACAGTAACATCGTGCCCCAGCAGGGCAAAGCCACGGGTCAGGTTCATACAGGCAATAGCGCCGCCATCGTTGGCAGGATAAGGAACCTTATTTGTAACCTGTAATATTTTCATGACTGTTTTTTAAACATTTTACTCCACTTTCCCAGCCCAAATTTTTCAAGAAACTTACCGTAAGTTTCCGTACTCATTAAAGCAGCATCGGTTGCCGCTTTGTATGTGAGCCAGATACCTATGGGAAGAAAAATGAGCGTAGAAAACCACATTCCAGTCGTCATTTCCCAAACATCTTCCCTGGCCGATTTCTCTCCTGTCATGGAAACAATATAATAGGCAATAAACAATAAAATGGAAACAACCACAGGCATACCCAGCCCCCCTTTTCGGATAATGGCGCCAAGAGGTGCTCCTATAAAAAAGAAAATCAGAACGGCAACTGACAAAGTATATTTCCGGTGCCGCTCCATGGAAAAGCGGTTCAGGTATTTCTTCCGGTTATACAGTTCATCGTCATACATATTCAATGTTTGCACATTATTCCGGGCTTCGGCCAGTGCCGACTGGGTTATTTCTGCCTTTACCCATTTGTCCTGGTTTTCAAAAAAGGCATTGAAATCAAAAACAGAATCGGGCTGAATTACGATGTTGCGTTTCAGTGAGTCGTGTGGTGCGGTTAAGTCGTGAATTTTCTGGGTTACCGGCGAATTCAGCCTTATCTGCATCATAAAATTCCGGAGTCTGTTGTAATAATCGGTTCCCAGCGAGTCTTCCATAAACCGAAGGTCGGCAATGTTCAGCATCCGGTAAGTATTTCTGAAAATATTATCATCGCGCCGGTTAAAATCAAATCCCTGTACCTTCACACGTATGGTCTGTTCTTCAAACTTATCGCGCCTGAATGGGTAGGTTTCTGCCGATCGCCGGTTCTGGGTGCCTTCCTCCATATAGTTTATGCCATTGTACAGGTTCAGCACCATATACTTTTTATCTTCGGTTATGCGCAGAAACCCCGAATCGGCCATGGTAACACTTTCATTGGTTTTGTTGCGGGTATGGTCATAAATCAGCAAATCGTAAAGCACATTTGTCTTTTTATCCTTACTCCCGATACGAATGCTGTAGCCATCAATTTCGTTGGTAAAAACCCCCTCCTGAAGCACAAGTTCAGGACGCTGCTGCTTCACACTCCACAGCAGTGTGGTGAACCTTAGGTTGGTATGTGGAAGAATATTATTGGCAAAATAAAAGGCAGTGACGGTAACTATAAGAGCAATAAACAGCAAGGGTTTCATGATGCGAAAAAGGGATATACCCGACGACTTCATAGCAACCAGTTCGTAATTTTCGCCCAGCGAACCAAAGGTCATTATTGATGCCAGCAGCATAGCCAGAGGAAAGGCGAAAGGCAAAAGCCCGAAAGAAGCATAAAAAAGCATTTCGGCAAGCAAATCCATATCAAGTCCCTTGCCCACAAGGTCATCTACATACTTCCAGAGGAACTGCATGAGCAGAACGAACACCACAATAAAAAAGGTCATAAAAAATGGCCCTAAAAACGATTTTATGATGTACCAGTGTAACCTCTTCATCAATACCTTTCAAAATAGTAAAACATATACAAAACTAAGTTATTTTGAGGACAAGAAAAGCAAAAAAAGGTTAAGATGAGCTCGCTTTAATCCTGAATTAGCATTCAGGAAAGAAACAGGTGCTGAAACAGCAGGTAAAAGCATCCTTCATCAGGAACCGAGAATATGTTTCAGGTCGGAAATTTGTGTATTCCAAAGCTCGCGGGTTTCGTCAACTTCATCTTCTTCAGAAAAATCCACTACAATCAGGGATACGTCGCCGGTCAATTCGTCCTGCGAAATTTTAAATTCAAACCAGGTGTCATCTTCATCAATCCAGCTGAAACGTACCAGCCGGTTTTCCTTTCGAAGGGTCATTTCAGCAGTTTGTTCCGATCCTTCCCAGAAAAATGTATATCGCTTTCCCTGAACACGCACATCGTCGGCAAACCATTCAGCCAGACCCGATGCCGTACTTAGCCTGTTAAACAACACTTTAGGGGAACAATTGATTACATATTCAAATTGAACTTTAACCTTCTCTGCCATGTTCTGTTTTTTGGCAATATAGGTATTCTGTTTTAAAGAAACAACAACCCATTAAATTTGTCCGATTTTTCAACAATTCTTCATGGTCAAAAAAAATAAATACTATATTTGCACCTCGAAAATTTGGAAGGAAATGGCGAGGCAGCTCAGCTGGTTACCCGTCCGAACGGAGTCATACGGGCGGGGAGCACACCGATTTATTTCGGGAAGGTGGGCAGAGCAAACTTTTTTGAAGTTCTGAATAAAATTATGGCGAGGTAGCTCAGCTGGTTAGAGCGCGTGATTCATAATCACGAGGTCGGCGGTTCGGGTCCGCCTCTCGCTACTTGAAAATGAGGCAGTTACACAAACAAAAAAGTAACTGCCTTTTTTTTTGAATACAAGATTACAAATAAGAAATACTTTTGCTTTCAAGTCATTAACCTAATTATCGGGGCCTACAAATGATTTTTGAAAATATTACAACTGATAATCAGGCATTTAAAAATTAATATAACCGAAATTTGTGCATTTTCCTTGTTTTTAAGGGGTGTCTTTAACAAGTTGGGTTAATGTATTGTCTTTTATTGCGGATCGACCGTGGTAATTACTTTTTTAATTTTACTGCGGAATTGCTGGTTGTTTAGCGGGAGGTTTTTTTGTGCCATTAGTTTTGAATTTTATTTAATACAGAATCCATTTTTGCAATATTATCTTCTGAGTATCCTTGTTCATAGTAAATAACTTGGTCATTATGGATGATTAAATTAGTTGGGAGAAGTTCTGGTGCTCGTCCTTTTTTTATTTGTTTGTCTGGATTTATAGTAAATACATAGTTAATCAGTCGTTTGTTTTCGAATAACATAAAATATTCAGGTTCATTTTTTTGAAGATCAATCCAGTCCAAAACATCATCTTCTTTTTCGTCGGTAATTGCAAGAAAAAGTGTATTCTCATTTTCATATTTGTTAACCAATTCGTTAAGCTTAGGAATTTCTTTCTGGCAAGGGCCGCACCAGGTTGCCCAAAGGTTAATAACCAAAGTTACGGCACCAGCTTCATCGCTTAAAAATTTATCTTTTTTGAGTTCTTCTCGTATGGGGTGAGCCTGATTTTCTGCATTTTGGTAAAAGCTGTATGTTCTATGTTTCGCCCATTCGTTGTTAGCAGAAATGAGAGTTATAAACACAAGGCTATAGAATATCGGAAGTTTAAGTTTCATAATTTTCTCATTTTATTAAACGAACATTTTTTTTTGAATTGACAAATTCAAAAACACAAATAGTAAACTTGCATAAATTCCAATTGTTAGAATTTGAGTATAATTAAGTATGGTTTCAGAAATTATTTGTTGAGTTGACTGTAGAGGAAAATACTTACCAAAATCCAACTCAAATCGTTTGACAAGAAAGTTGTTTATCCAACCTTCAAAAAGCCAGTAAATAAAAACAGGAAGGATTAAAATGTAATTTGGCCAAACATAACCCACGAATACAGCAAATAAGCCGATTGCAAAAAGGTAAAAATATTGAGATAAAAGTCCATTTATTTCGCTGTTAAAAATGAGTTGAACAGGATTTGTGCCATAAAAAAAACTGAGTACAGCAAAACATAAATAGTTTAAGAGCAATAAGAGCAATGCATACAAACCAATTTGAAAAATGTTATAGATGAAGAGTTTTTTTCGTAACCAACCAAAAAGTACGAGCATTTTGTAGAAACCGGAATTTTGCAAATGAATTGAAAATTGCAGCATCCAAAAAAGAAAAAACAAAGCCAAAATTGTAGATTGTGTTGCTTTTGTGGAAACAAAAGCCGCTAAATTAGCTCCTTCTAATTCTTTGCTTTTTGCTCCTACCCAATAATTTGTAAATGCCAGGAATAATAGCACCAAAAATAAAATTACTGCCGGAAGAATGAATTTTTTGCTTTTTATAAGTTTGATTTCTATTTGCAGCATTTAAATTTGTTTTAGAAGTTTAAGGATTGATGTTTTCTTATTTTTTGAGTTTTTATGAACAGTCCCAATTATTTTCCCTTCATGCATTACAAAATAGGTTGCTTCTACTGTGCTAATTTCATTCAAAAGATGCGTGGAAAGAAAAATATATTTTTCCTGATGCAATAATTTAGAAATAAGCTGAATAAGTATTTCTATACCAAGAGGATCAAGACCGTTAAATGGTTCGTCCCAGAAAATGAGATTTGGATTACCAAACAACGACAAGGCCAAACTGAGACGTTTTTTCATTCCGGTTGAAAGGTTTTTAAATATCTTTTGTTTTGCTTGTTGAAGTCCCCAAAACGAAAGCCATTTTTCTATTTCGCTTTTCGGTACTTTTTTAATAAACCTGGAAATTTCCGCAATTCCCTCAACGGTAAGATATGGCTCGGTTTTAAACGGCTCGGTTGATATTCCAGTGAACGCTTCAATCTTGTTGCCCTTTGCAGTATTGTTGAAAACAATTTCTCCGTAACTGGGTAAAATTAAGCCATTTATTAGATTAAAAAGAGTTGTTTTTCCGGAGCCATTTGCACCGACAAAAATGTACAATCCGGGTTCGTTAATTTCCAGTTTGATATTATTAACTGCAACCAGACTGCCAAAATGTTTTGATAATTGATTAATTTTTATCATGCCTGCTTGCGTTTTCTTCAAATTGGATTTCCATTGATTTTTCCCATTCCATCTCTTTTACAAATTTTTTTTCAACTGGATTTTCCTTTAATACATTGTATTTTTTCCAAAAATCTACATTGTAAGGATAGTTTTTCAGATATGTGTTTTCATTGTTTGCCAATTTCTCGCGGTATTTTATTTTGTCGAATTGCTTGCGGTCAGTTTGTATATGTATTACAAGCAAAATTTCTTCAGCCCATTGCCTTGTTTTCACTATTATATCTTTCCTGTTTCCATTGTCGTTTTCAAATTCCCCAAATGACCCATTGGGCGTCGAAACACCGGTTATATATTTTAAATAATATTTCCCGTCTATCTGTTGATAGCAAATCTCATTTGGTGTTTTGCTTCTTTGGTTTGATTCTAATTCAGGCAACTGAGAATTTTCATGTGGCCAGCACATTTGTTCAATTTTCAAAATAGCAAAATCCTTTGCGTTAATATAAAAGTAGCCTCCACACTCTCCATGCTGTTCGCGTTCGGTAACCCGTTTGCCATCGGGAAGCATCGCATTCCATATATATTTGATTTTATATACTTTAACAGAATCCAACCAAACCGGGCCTTCAAACTCATAAATAAAATCGTTGTATTCTGTCAAGGGGCTAAACCACCAATCCTCCCGGTAAAATCTTACCATATTTCTATTATAGCAACGATGAATAATATTTTTGTGACCCCAGAACTTTTCTAAAATTTCGTACTTTTTGGGTCGTGGGATAAGATAATTTGAGCTTTTCCTTATCTCTTGTAATTCTATT
Source organism: uncultured Mariniphaga sp. (assembly GCA_964559175.1). GTDB lineage: Bacteria > Bacteroidota > Bacteroidia > Bacteroidales > Prolixibacteraceae > Mariniphaga. The sequence goes on from CAZLGT010000067.1 coordinate 21,388, forward strand.
TTGCTTGCATTCGAAGTGTTGCCAATTCCTTTATCTTCAATCAATAAAGCCGCCTCAATAAGTTGAGATGCCTTGCCGTTGCTGAAACTTGTATTCCGGTAAAATGCATCCATTTGAACCGTTGAACGGTGATAATTCCGTTTAATATTTTTTACAGCTCTTTTTACTATATCCACTACCTCGCTTCCATCTGGCAAAACATATACATCGCTTATTGTATAGGGTTTTGGTTCAAGTTCAATAATTAAGTTATCCGCATCGGAAACGGGAATTTCCAATGTTCCATTTTTGTAACCTATGAACGAAAATTGGATTTCATTACCTGCCAATTGGTTGCTGATATTAAAATCAAATTTCCCTTCTATATTTGTGATTGTACCTGTTCCGGCTGTTTTGATTAATAAATGGGCATATGGCAATGTTTCTTTGGTTTTCGAATCGATAACCAATCCACTTAAATGGATGAATTTTGGAGTTGGTAAAACAATTAAATGACTTGTGGTAGTTTGAATTTTTAACTGTGTAAGGCTTTCAAACTGAACAATACAACTATCAAAGTTATTACTGAAATTAAAGCTGGTACTATCATTCAAGTTAACAAAGTCAGAACTGTAACTAAGCTCCAAGTTATTTGATTTTGCAAGATTGGAAAGCACATTTAAAAAGGTTGTTTTTTGTGTGGTTTGTGCAAAACAAAAAGTTGTTGCCAGTGCATTTAATACCAAGATGTTGACGATTTGTTTCATTTCGTTAAAATATAGGTGTTATCTCTTTTTTCCACTAAAAGATTAAATGTAGTTGCAACTGTTTCGAGTGCTTTTTCGGGGTCTGAATTATTAAAAGTTCCCGTGTATTTTTTAAACTCAAAATCCTTTTCAGCAAGTTCTATTTTCATATGGTAAATACGTTTAAAATCGTTGATTACTTCCAGTAAAGAGTTGTCCTTGAATTTTATAGTTCCCGAAAGCCATGAATTTACGTTTCTTATCGCAACCTCACTTATAATGATTTTAGAATTGCCGGCATTCCACGTTCCAATCTCATTTTTTGTGAGATAAACTTTATTGTTTTGTTCTTGATTTAACGGACTGAAAGAAACCTTTCCTTCATCAACAATAACATGTTCACTTCCTATATTTGTAGCATTTATCAGAAATTTTGTTCCCAGTACAATTGTTTTTGTATTTGCTGTATTTACTACAAAAGGTTGTTTTTTATTTGGTTGAATTTCAAAATACGCCTGGCCTTTTAAAAAAACGTTCCGTCCTTGTTTAACAAATTTTTGGGGATATTTAAAATTGGTATTTTTTACAAGTATAACTTTTGAACTATCGGGGAGTAATATTTCCTGCTTTGCTTGAGCTGTAATTTCAATCCATTCCGTTTTTGGAGAAATCAGAAAAAAAAGTTTGGTAATTATAAAAATGAATAAAATTGCGGCAGCAGCTCTTTGCGACCAATGAATAAATCGTTTTCTATTTAAAACCCGATTAACTTTTTCCAATGCTTTTTGCGGATTTGGCTGAAAGTCAACTCTGAAATTCCTGCTGTTTTCGCTTAGCTTTTTTACTTCTTTAAACTGTATCCTGTTTTCTTCCGTTTCAGCTATCCAACTTTCCAGATTTTGTTTTTCGTCAGCCGAAAGTTTGTTTTCAAGAAAAGCTATTATTTGTTCAATTGGAATTGAATTCATTGTTTTTTGACATATGAGCGCTGCCAAAAACTGATCCCCTAAAAAATATTTTTTTTACATTAAAAACATAGACAATAAATGCAAAAAAGGTTTTAGTTCAGTTCGAAGTTTTGAAATGCCAATTGCAATCTGGTTTTCAATGGTTTTTGTAGAAATACCCAGAATTTCTGAAATTTCTTTTTGTGTGTATCCTTCTAATTTATGGAGTACAAATATTTCGCGGCATTTAGCCGGTAGCTTATCAATTGCATTTTTCAGATGAGGTAGGAATGCAGATAAATCACTGGTTTCTGTGCAATTTCCATCCATTTTAGATTGTAAAGCAAATTTTAGATTGTATTTCTCTCGGGTAGCATTGCTTTTTAAATGCTTTAGGCACTCATTGTAAACCGATTTGTAAAGAAAAGATTTGGTATTTTCCGGTTGGGTTATATGTTTTCTTTTCTCCCACAATCGAACAAAAAGTTTTTGAACTACTTCTTCTGAATCATCTCTGTCGTTTAAAAATACAATAGCAAATCTGCAAAGTTCTTTGTAGTACAGGAGAAACATTTCGTCGAATGCTTTTTTGTCACCATTCCGGAAGAGCTCAAAAAAGTTGTTATTTTTCAATGGATTTTTCAAAAAAATAAAACAAATATACCGAATGAAAATAAGAACTACAACATATTTTATTAACCTGATTTCATATGCAATTTGTGTTATATTTAGTAAAATACGTTGTACAAAAATTAGTATTTATTGCTGTTTTCCTCTGTAATTAAATACCGGAGCCGTTTAAAAAGATAAACTATTCCGACAAGTTTACTTGCCAATACGCCGGTTTGTGAGAATGCCATTTAAAACCCCACTGGCTTCTTGTATGGGGGCAAAACGACGAAAAGTTTACCCTGCTTCATGGCTACAGGCACCCATCCAGATTTATTCTGATTTATTCTTTGCCTTCAAAAAATTAACTTTTGCTGATTCCTGTTACTTCATTTGGTTCCACTGCCAGGTAAGTCGCCGGTTGGTGATCGTCATTCGTTTTTTACCTTCACATCCTTAAACATAAACGGATTGTCACTAACTCTTAAATCCTTGCCACTGGCAGTGGTCACGTTTTTAAGAATGACTTCTTTAGTTATGACATACGGAAATTCCTCTACATAGGATTCATCGGTCATTTTTGGATTGAAATTGGCAAAAATGGCGGGTCCCTGGTAGTCGGTCGGATGGTTGGAGTCGTCGATTTTAAGGTTCTCAATGGTAATCCGTTCAGGCATATAACAGGTGTAACCAAAATCGTGCTGTCCGGAATAGGAACCGCTAATCAGGCTGGCGCTGGTCGTCCTGCCTCCTGCAGGCACAAAAGAACAATTTCGGATGACGAATTCTCCCTGCCATGTACTGCCGTAGTCACGACGCAGATTGATGAGGTTCCTTCCCCTGATGATGGAATTCTCTACGGTAAAAGTCCCGGTACCGATAGCATTTATTCCCATGTGACCCAGGGTTGAATTGCGGATGGTAGCATTGGCAACTCCCATGTGAGCATCAAACCTGGAAAAGGTGCAATTGTCCAAAACAAGATTTTTGCAGAAATTGGACCCCATAATTCCCCAATATGTGCCATCGTTAATGTCATTGGTTTGACTGCAGTTTACGAATGACACGTTAAGGGCCCGGTTGAGGGAAATGTCGTAGGTGCCCATGGATACCGGAACTCCTGCCGAGCCAATGGTCCGGTAGGTTTTGTGTCCGGTCAGAATAGTGTTCTGTACTGTCACGTATGCACAGTTGCTGACATTGATGAAGCCGCCATAAGGCGCGCCATGGTCTCCCTCTCCGGTGACGCGATGTTCCAGCCCATCCACAAGCACGTTGGACCGCCTGATGGCAATGCCCCGGCTGTAGTAAGTGTATTTCGATTCTGCCTTGTTGGCCATGGTGATAAAGCGTCCTCCGGTAATGGTCAGCGCTGTTTCGTCTATGGGAAGAGCTGTGATTTCCGTAATCTGGTCAAAATCCCAGATGATTGGAGCGTCCATATCCACACTGCCGTTTTTGTCAACAATAAAAATATCCGTTTGCGGGGATCCACTGTTTTGGTTCGGTCCAAACCGGATGTATCGTTTTACATTGGCATCGTTGACGGTTATCAGACAAGTTCCGGACAACGAAACACTCACTTTCTCCTGATTCCTCTCCAGTGAAGTTATCCCTTCAGGTTTGAAGGGCTGCAGTCCAGAACTAACCAAAAAAACATGTGCATTTCGGTTTTCCACGTCGGTATCGTCAATAATAAAGGCAGCCGTTCCAAAATCGGTGTCGGTTTGGATAACCGCCGTGCAATCCTTACCGCTGATATAATATGTAGCTCCATCGTCGGCTTTCACAGAAAGACCGTTTTGATTGGCGAATGCATGGGTTGCAGCAATGGCATCCATATCATCGGTTTTACCGTCGCCTTTGGCGCCAAAGTCACTGTAACGGACCATCCCATTGGCTTTAAATTTACGGATATCCTTTTTGGATACATTTATAACTAATTCCCCGTTTTCATTTGTAGTTACCTTAGTTTTATTCCCGTTGGATGTTATCATCACATTATCAGACAGGATTTTGTTCTGCCCGATTGCCAAACTGAATACACTGAATAAGAAGAAAAATAAAATTATTTGTTTCATCATGAAAGTATTTTTATAAGAATTAATCTTTGAAAAGCTCAACAAAATTGCAAGCTATTAAGTTGGATGGTAAATATTATCATTAACCGGTAATTTTCACAAAAAATCGCAAAAAAAAATTTCAACGATATGACTTTATGAGATCAGAGTTGTGGATTTGCTACCTAATATTATTCCATTTAACATCAAATAACGAAGCCATTACGATCTTTATCATCGAAAAGAGAAAAGGCAGCAACATTACGGATATTCATAAATGATAGGGATTTATCCAATTATAGCAACTACCTTTAGCGTGAATAAAATAAATAAACAATGCAGGTTGCAGTAAACAGGAAGAATATAAAATTCCTTCCGGATTCATCGAGGGTTATTGCCCGGTTCCTTTATACCGGGGAGGAAAAGGCGCTTAATACGATACGCTATGTACTAAATATGCCTGAACAATCAGCGTCGCAGGCATTGAATCCCACTCTGAGGGATTTCTCCCTCCGGCACAGAAACATTTCCAGAATTTTTGAAAAACATTTTAATAAAATCTCATATTTGTTGAAGCAACTGGATGTTGACCCTGAGTCGCTGGATGTTTCGCAAAAGTCGCTTATCGGCTCCTACTTTACCATGGAGTATTCCATTGAATCGGCCGCTTTTTTTAATCCGTCGATTGTGGAACACCCCGATCAGTCGGAGACCGGACGGGACGAAAAAAGGGTTATACTCAGTTTCAGGGCAACCGGAGAAGGACATATTTCCTCCATCGTTTTCCGCACCGGCGTGCTGGATAAAAACAACAATCTTTCCATTGAACCGGTTGGCAATATGCTGGAAGAGGCTCAGCAAATACGAAAACATATTTACGATAAGGCATCGTTTAAAAGCAAGCTCGATGAAATGAAGGATATCCATGATTTGGTCCCTCCGGAATTGATCCTTGACAAGCTAAACGATACATTTACTTATGGAGAACTCCGGGATTGTGTTAAAGATGCAAGGAATACTCTCCACCTGTCTGCCGATACAGAAATTCTTTTCAATCAAATTATGTGGCTGGCCTTGTCGCATTACGAACTTGATTTTTCGCTGGATACCAACATTTCCGAACGGGTTATATTCCCGGTTTCGGTAAACGAGAGGAACGGGATTGAAGATGCCCGCTTTGTTAAATTTACCGATGATAACGGCGAAACCATCTATTATGCCACCTATACCGCCTACGACGGAACCACCATATTGCCAAAAATGCTGGAAACCCGTGATTTTTATCATTTCAAAATATTGCCGCTTCACGGCGAAATTGCCCAAAACAAGGGCATGGCGCTTTTCCCCCGGAAGGTGAACGGAAAATATGCCATGCTGTGCCGGCTGGATGGGTCCAATAATTACATTTCCTATTCTGATAATATCAACATCTGGCGCGAAGCTAAATTACTGCAACAGCCCAGGTTTCCCTGGGAATTTATTCAGATTGGAAATGGAGGTTCGCCCCTGGAAACGCCGGAAGGCTGGCTGGTGATAACACATGGAGTTGGACCTGTGCGCGAATACACTTTGGGGGCTTCGTTGTTCGACCTTGAAAATCCGGAGAAAGAAATCGGGAGGTTAAAATCACCGCTGCTGATTCCCAACGCCGAAGAACGGGAGGGATATGTTCCCAATGTGGTTTATTCCTGCGGGTCAATGATTCATAATGATGAATTGATAATACCTTATGCCATGTCCGATTATGCATCCACGTATGCAACCGTTAATCTGAGTGAGCTTTTGAATGAGCTGAAAAAATCAAAATAGTTTTCAAAACAAGTTCACTCCGAATCAGTCACTTCTTTGGCAAGTTTCGTTTTTATCATTTTTCAAATTATGGTATCATTGCCGGTTTTACCGTAAAGCAGTAATCCACCAACGTTTCCACTTCACCCGTAATAAACCAATTTACGCCATTATCCGCATTGGTTCTTTTTTCTATTCAGTTGCTTTATAATCCAACGTTCTCCACGTTGTCTCGCAAGGCTGCCTTCGTTGCAAACGAAGAGCGGAAATATAACTTTCCCTATGAACAAATTCGAATTTTTTCTACCATACGGGGTTAACCTGCTATTCAAAACACAATCAAAATGTGTGAATGATGTAACTCTTTCCCTGAATTGTGTAAGATTCACCAATATAAAGTTCGCAACTTTGTATCGTTAGTTAAATTTTGTACCAAAAATATAAAAAATGAAAAAATTAAAACTTTTAGCAATTATTTCCATTGCTATGGTTGTCTTTTTTAACGGTTGTAAAAAAGACGATTATGAAGCAGAGGTATTTTTATGCCCGATAGTGGTATCGACAATTCCTACCAACAATGCTATTGATGTACCGCTTAATCAGATAATTACTGCAACCTTTAATGAGGTAATGAATCCTGCAACTATCAATCTGGAGTCTTTTATCATTCAGCAAGGCGAAACGGTAATCAGCGGAACAGTTACATACAGCGGACTTACTGCAACCTTTACTCCTTCAAGTCCACTTTTACCAGGTGTACTTTATTCAGGTACAATTACAACATTGGCCAAAGATTTAATCGATCAAGCCTTAATGGAAGATTACAATTGGTCGTTTACAACCATTGGGCAGGTAACTTTGACTTTATCTTCAAATCCGGCCGCAGGAGGGTCAGTCAGCGGGGCAGGAACATTTGACAAAGGCTCTTCTGTTAATATAACCGCCACTCACAACGAAGGATACTCCTTCACGAACTGGACCGAAGGAACCAATGTGGTTTCGGAAAATGCAAATTACACATTTACAATTACCGAAAGCCGGGAACTGGTAGCCAACTTTACAGAAAATGCCCCCGATCAGTTCACCGTTGAGTTATCAGAAAATCCGGCTGAAGGCGGAACCACAACCGGTGGCGGCGCTTATGATTCTGGTGAATCAGTGACCGTATCTGCCAGTGCAAACGAAGGATATTCGTTCACAAACTGGACCGAAGGTACCAATGTGGTTTCGGAAAATGCAAGTTACACATTTACAATAACGCGTAACAGGGAACTGGTAGCCAACTTCACGGAAAATCCCCCGGAACAGTTCACCGTTGAGTTAACAGAAAATCCGGCTGAAGGCGGAACCACAACCGGTGGCGGAACCTATGATTCTGGTGAATCAGTGACCGTAACGGCCAGCGCAAACGAAAATTATTCCTTCACGAACTGGACCGAAGGAATCAATGTGGTTTCGGAAAATGAAAATTACACATTTACGATAACCGGAAACCGAAAAATGGTAGCCAACTTCACGGAAAATCCACCGGAACAGTTCATCGTTGAGTTGTCGAGCAATCCGGCTGAAGGTGGAACCACAAACGGTGGAGGCACCTATGATTCTGGTGAATCAGTGACCGTAACGGCCAGCGCAAACGAAAATTATTCCTTCACGAACTGGAC
>CAZLGT010000068.1:0-28766 GCA_964559175.1 uncultured Mariniphaga sp.
AACGAGGTTCAGCAAAATGCTGAACCTCGTTTTTTGTAATGGTTTTGTTTATAGCAAGTTACTTTACCTAGTGGCAAACACCTAATGACCAGCAACCAGCAACTATCTCCCAGTATTTAAAACATTTGCATTTTGTGCAATTTACGGTATCGCCCGTCTGAAGCCAGCAACTCATCGTGTGTTCCCTGTTCCACAATTTCGCCTTTATGCAGTACGTAAATGATGTCGGCATTTTTGATTGTGGAAAGCCGGTGTGCAATAACCAGAGAGGTACGGTTTTGCATCAGTTTCACCAGGGCATCCTGCACCAGACGTTCCGATTCGGTGTCGAGCGCCGAGGTGGCTTCGTCTAAAATCAGAATGGGAGGATTTTTCATTACGGCCCGTGCAATCGAAATGCGTTGTTTCTGGCCCCCCGAAAGTTTGTCGCCACGGTCGCCGATAGTCGTTTGGTAACCATTTTCGGTAGCCATGATAAAATCGTGCGCATTGGCAATTTTGGCGGCATGAATTACTTGTTCTTCGGTTACATCTTCCATCCCAAACGCAATGTTGTTGAAAAACGAATCGTTGAACAGGATGGGTTCCTGGTTCACGTAGCCAATCTGGTTGCGCAGGTTTTTCAGTTTCAGGTCGCGCAAATCCGTTCCGTCGATGGTTATCCGCCCACCGGTAACTTCGTAAAAACGGGGCAATAAATCAACCAGCGTAGTTTTTCCACTTCCTGAACGCCCCACAAAGGCCACGGTTTTTCCTTTTTCAATTTCAATTGAAATATTTTTTAAAACCGGTGTTGAATTGTAGGCGAAGGAAACATTATCGTAAATAATTTTTGAACTGAAATCGCTGATGGAAACCGCATTTGGTTTTTCTTTAATACTTTCTTTCGTGTTCATGATTTTATCGATGCGTTCCATTGATGCCAACCCTTTTTCCACGCTGTAAAGTGCTGTGCTGAATGCTTTTGCGGGATTAATGATATTGTAAAAGAAAACCAGGTATCCGATAAATGCGGCTGCATCGAGCGAACTTTTCTGGTTCAGGATTAACTGGCCGCCATACCAAAGAACGATAATGATAACTGTAGTGCCAAGGAATTCGCTCATGGGATGGGCGAGGAACCGGCGCCACATCAACTGGTTCATAATTTGGAAATAACTTTCGTTTTCCTTTTCAAACCGTTCGGTGGCTTTTTTTTCGGCATTAAACGCTTTAATTATGCGCAGGCCCGAGAGGTCTTCCTCGATAACTGACAAAATATCGCCCATTTTGTTCTGACCCTTTCGGCTTTCCTTTTTCAGGCTTTTTCCAATCCGGCCAATAATGTATCCGGCAACGGGAAACATCACAAAAACAAACAGCGTCAGGGTCCAACTCATGTAAACCATTACCGATACCGAAACAAGAATGAGGATAGGGTTTTTTATCATCATTTCCAAGGAGTTCATAATGGAATTTTCCACTTCGGTAACGTCCCCGGTCATGCGCGCCATAATGTCGCCCTTGCGTTCATCGGAAAAAAAGCCCAATTGTAGTTTCAGTATTTTCCGGTAAATTTTTGACCGGATATCCCGAACCACACCATTGCGGATAACGACTATCATAAAATTGGCCAGGTACTGAAAACCAACCTTCAGGAAAACGGTGATTATGATAAAAATACCGATAAATACCAGCGCTTTTTCGTGGCTGTATTGAATAATAACCTGGCTGATGAGGTAATTGGAATATTCGGAAAAAGATGAAATGCTAAAGTTAAATTCGGGTTTAGCGGTAACCAGCTCCTGCGTTCCAAAAAGGATTTGGAGCGACGGAATAAGCAGCAGGAAAGAAAATGCCCCGAAGATGGCACTCAAAAAGTTGAAAACGATGTTCCAAATGAGTTTCCATTTGTATGGTGGAATGAACCGACGTAAAAGATGCAAAAAGTCTTTCATTAAAATACTCCTGTATAATTATGAGGTGTAATTGTTTTTAGTTCCTGTTTCACTTTCATGTCAATGTCCAGTCCGTCGATGAAATGATGAATGGCTTGTTTGTCAATCACTTCATTTTTGCGGGTTAGGTCTTTCAGCGCTTCATAGGGATTGGGAAAAAACTCCCGGCGCAAAATGGTTTGAATGGCTTCGGCTACCACCGCCCAGTTGTCTTCCAGGTCTTTTTCAATGGCTGGTTGATTCAGGAGCAACTTGCCCAGTCCTTTCAATGTTGATTTCATGGCTATTATGGTATGCCCGAAAGGAACGCCGATAAAACGCGTAACGGTAGAGTCGGTCAGATCGCGCTGCAAACGCGACACCGGCAATTTTGAAGAAAGCTGTTCAAGTCCGGCGTTGGCAATGCCGATGTTTCCTTCCGAATTTTCAAAATCGATGGGGTTGACCTTATGCGGCATGGTGGATGAACCCACTTCGCCCTTTTTTATTTTTTGTTTGAAGTAGTTCATGGATATGTAGCTCCACATGTCGCGGTCGAGGTCCAGCACAATGTTGTTGATGCGTTTCATGGCATCGAAAATGGCGCCGTAATTATCGTAGTGGGCAATCTGCGTAGTGTATTGCGACCGTTCCAATCCCAGTTTTTCTTTGCAAAAACTATTGGCAAACTGCTGCCAGTCCGTTTCCGGATAAGCCGCAAAATGGGCATTGAAATTACCGGTGGCACCGCCAAATTTGGCATAACAAGGCAACGCTTTCAATTGGTTCAACTGAACATGAATACGCTCAACAAACACCCGGATTTCTTTCCCCAGTTTGGTAGGCGATGCCGGTTGTCCGTGGGTTTTGGCCAGCATGGGAACGTCCTTCCATTGGTCAGCCAGTTCCTCCAGCTTGTCAGTCAATTGGTGCAGAAGAGGATAATATTCTTCATTCAGGGCATCGTGAATGGATAACGGTACTGCGGTGTTGTTGGCATCCTGTGAGGTGAGGCCAAAATGGATAAACTCTTTGTATTTGCCCAGACCGATATTGTCGAATTCTTCTTTCATAAAGTATTCAACCGCTTTTACATCGTGGTTGGTTACGCTTTCAATCTCTTTTACCCGCGCCGCATTTTCAACCGAAAAATTCCGGTGGATTTCCCGGAGTTGAAGGAGTTGTTCCCTGGTGATTTTACTTAATTGAGGCAGTGGTAGTTCGCAAAGCGCTCCAAAATATTCAATTTCAACAAACACCCGGTATTTAATCAGGGCAAATTCACTGAAGTATTTCCAAAGGTTCTCCACTTTGTTTTGGTATCTGCCGTCAACCGGCGAAATGGCTGTCAAGCTGTTCAGATTCATCTTGATGAAATTAAATTGCACGGCAAAGGTAGTAAAATAGGCGAATTAGGTTTTTTTTTGAAGCCTGGATTTTTATTGTCAAACATGGCCGATTTATTTTTAACTTCGCTGCTGATACCGTCTTACGGATTAAATACTATTTTGAAAAATTTGAAAGATGAATAAACTTCGGATTATACTTGCCGTGATGTTGTTTTTGCCGGTCACGCTGTTTGCAGAAAATGGGAGCAACGACAGGAAAGTGGTTTACAAACTGAATATGAAGGACGACATTACACGTGCTACCTGGCGGCAAACCCTGCAGGCTTTTGAAGCAGCCGATTCGCTGGACGCAGATATTTTCCTGATTCACATGAATACTTACGGGGGAACGGTGCTTGATGCCGATTCCATCCGGACCAAAATTTTGCAAAGCCGTATTCCTGTGCATGTTTTTATAGACAACAATGCGGCCTCTGCCGGAGCGTTGATTTCCATTGCCTGCGACAGCATTTACATGCGCCCTGGAGGGAGTATTGGCGCTGCAACGGTGGTCAACCAAACCGGACAGTCGATGCCCGACAAGTACCAAAGCTATATGCGTTCTACCATGCGAGCTACTGCCGAAGCCAAAGGAAAAAAAACGGTCATTCTGGGCAATGATACCATGGAGCAGTGGCGGCGCGATCCAAAAATTGCCGAAGCCATGGTCGATCCGTCTGTTTTTATCAAAGGAATTATCGATACCGGCAAAGTGTTGACTTTCACACCTACCGAGGCCATTGAATTTGGTTTTTGCGAAGGCGTTGCTGAAAATGTGCCGGAAGTACTGCAAAAGCTGGGTATCGAGGAATATATCATAATAGAATACCAGCCGTCTTTCATTGAGCGGATCATCGGGTTTTTGGTGAGTCCCGTAATCTCAGGGTTACTTATTATGGCCATTATCGGAGGGATTTATTTCGAAATGCAAACTCCAGGAATCGGTTTTCCGCTGGGCGTTGCCCTTCTGGCGGCGGTGATGTATTTTGCTCCGCTATACCTCGAAGGTCTGGCTGAGCACTGGGAAATTTTGCTCTTCCTGGTGGGGCTTATTCTGATTGCCATTGAAATTTTTGTAATCCCCGGTTTTGGTGTGGCCGGAATTTCTGGTGTACTGATAGTTTTTGTAGCGCTGGTTTTAAGTCTGATAGAAAATGTGGTTTTCGATTTTGAACCGGTGGATGCCGAAAGGCTTGGTGTGGCCATAATGACAGTGGTTGTGGGAATATTCGGAGGTTTTACCCTTTCGCTTTATTTAGGCAACAAATTGTTTTCTGCTCATTCGGGGCCGTTTAAAAACCTGGCTTTACATGCGGTGCAGGATGTGAATGACGGATACCTGAATGTGGATGCTTCATTTATTGCGCTAAAGGGAAAAACCGGGACTGCCCAAACTGTTTTGCGACCGGGAGGCAAGGTACTCATCGACGGTGAAGTGTATGATGCCGTTGCAGAAAGTGGTTTTATCGACCGTAATGAAACGATTGTGGTTACACGGGTTGGGACCTCGCAGTTGTATGTTGAACGGCCCGAAGAATAGCGTCTTGTTAATTCACTTGGTTTTTTATCTGTTTTTTTAGTTTTTTCAGTAGATTTGTGTTTTAATATTAAATAAATAATTGAAAAACTATTGCTATGAAAAAAATAAGAAATTTAATTCTTTCCCTGACTTTTATTTTAATTTCAGTTTTTGTGTGTAATGCGCAACGCGTTGAAAGTGATTCCCCATTGATTGGTTCATGGAATCTTACCATAATGATGGAACAGGATCAGTTAGATAATCTTGGACTTTTCAGACATGGATTAATGTCCTCCAGTGGTTTCCCCGGATGGCTCAAAGTTAAATTATCAGGTTTCTCTACACTTGTTGGTTATTATGTGGGATATGAAGGAAGTGCAAGGCCAGTTGCTGAAGTGCATTACGATGCCGATAAAGACAAATATCATTTTACCATTCCTCCGCAATGGATGGATATTGATGATATCTATTTTGAATTTACTTTAAAAGATGACAAGCTGGAAGGATTTAAAATGCTTGATGGTAATAAACTCAAATTCACTGGTGTTCGGGCACCTTCCCTGGAAAGAAAAGAACCACCGGTTTGGGGAAATCCAATAAATTTACTTACTGAAAACATGGACCGATGGATAATTCCGGAGAACAATAAATTTAAGATGGTAGATGGTGTATTGGTAAATCCTGAAAAAGGAGGTAATCTGATTACCAATCAAAAGTTTGACGATTTTAAACTCAGTGTAGAATTTCGTTATCCTGAAGGCAGTAACAGTGGAATATATCTCCGTGGCCGGTATGAAATTCAAATTGAAGATTCCAGGGGCAGAGCAGATGATGTAAGTATCGGAGGTATCTACGGATTTATAGCTCCAGCAGTTAATGCAGCTAAAAAACCAGGCGAATGGCAGACCTTCGAAATTACACTGGTGGGACGTAATGTGACCATTGTGCATAACGGCATCGAAGTGATTTCCAACCGGCCCATTCCCGGAATTACCGGAGGTTCGCTCGACAGCAACGAAGGAAACCCGGGACCGATTATGATTCAGGGTGACCACGGACCTGTGGAATTCCGCAAATTTGTCATCACACCTGCAATGAACTGATTTTCATTGCACACAGGAAAACTTAACATGGGGATATTCATCAGATGAATGTCCCCGTGTTGTAAAATGAAATTTCGTCACCCACTTTTTGATGACTATCCGGTTGACTTAAAAATTAAACTGGTTCAGTTCTTTTCCAGCCGTATCTTTGCGGACAACTGTCATTTTTTCTGAAGTTGCATCAACTTCGAGTGAAGTGGTATGTGCATTAATAATAATTGGAAAATCGAATTCTTCGGGTTGCGGTTCAATGTATTGATACCGATGTGTATGACCGGAAATCATAGCTGTAATGCCCTGGTTTTTCAACACCGGCAATATTTTTTTGCGGATGTCCAGCGGACCGTGCCAGTCGGAGCCAACCGGGGGAATATGAATGATAACTACTTTGTAAGGAGCTGTTTTAAATTCTTCTTCTTGAACTTCCTTTTTCAGCCATTCCTGCTGTTCGGTGCGGTACGCGTCAAACTGCGCCAGGCCGGAATATTCGATGTCGGAATCGGGTTTGTCTTCTCCGCAATCGAGCACGATAAAATGCACCGGTCCCTGGCGGAAGGAATAGTAAAGTTTTCCGGTTGGCGTAGGAAAATAATCGGGGAAATAGACGCTAAACGGGCCACGGGTTTCATGGTTTCCACGGGCAAAATATACCGGTACTTCCGAAGCGAAAAGTTCCACCGCCTTATCCATAAAACCGTCAAAAAACTGCTGTTCGTTATCCATTGATGAAACCATATCACCGTTAAAAAACACCAGATCGGTTTTGCCAAACTCCACATTTTTGCTCAGCGCAGCCAAATCATCTACCCTGCCGTGAATATCGTTTAAAACCAAAAAGGAAACGGAGTCTTTTTGCTTGTCCAAAGTCCGGAACCGCAATGGCTTCTGCCGGTACACATTGGTTGAAGCAATATTTCCGTACAAAACCCGGTGGCCTTCATGCGTCAAAACGGCTTTTGAAAAAACCCGGTAGCGGTATTCCGTGCCTTCTTCCAGATTGGGAATGGTAATCTTGTGTAACTGCCCAACCACCCGGTTGCCGTTTTTGGTTTCGTAATATTTTGGATGTTCCTTTCCGTAAAAACTGTTTGTTCCGGCAAGAGCAACCTCCACCCACGATACCGCATCAACATCGGTGGTCCATACAAGGGTCACTTCATTTTCGGCTACAGCCTGAACATATGGACCATGCGAAATTTGTATTTCCTGTGCAAAAAGGTTGAACGACAGAAAAAAAAGCAGCAAAAAAAGCCAGGATTTACGTGTCATATTATTTTTCGTTTAAAGTATTTCAAAAGAATACGGTTTCTATTTTAAATCATCCGGAAAGAGCACTTCGTCAATCACCTGCCCGTCGCGCAATCGCATCCAGGTTTTAAACTGCCGTTTTCCTCTTTCCAGAACCACAATGCGCGAGCCGTGCTGCAAATCGCCGTAAGTGGTTTTTCCACCCGACCAGCGCCCGTAAGTCAAACCAATACCGTAATGGTTAACGATGTAATCGTTCACATGATCGTGCCCCACAAATGTTCCTATCACATCGCCCTCAAACAACATGGCGGTAAACATGCCTGTGTTTATGTCAGGCGAACACTCATCTTCATTGCGCTGACCAACGCGTTTGGCATCACCATCAAAAGCATCGCGGTATTCCGGCAGTGGAATATGAAAATAAGCCAGTGCTGGCAACTTTTCGCCGTTTTTCAGGGCATTTTTTCGGCTTTGTATCCGGTACCAGTTTACCTGTTCGTGCGAAAACCAGCCGTACCCTTCCACACTGTCAAGGGTGCTGTAGGCATTGGAATCGAGAAAATAAAGCAGTGCATTTTCTTCTTTATTACGTGCATTTACTTTTATCAGATAGTCGCCAAAATCAGATTTTGAATCCGGTTTTTTGCCCACATAACCCGGAAAAGTATTCAGTAGTTCACGGATTTGCTGCCGCGACAAATCGTGCTCGTCGTCGTGGTTGCCCAGCGTAACGGCAAACGGAATACCGGCTTCAACAACTGGGGCCAAAACCGTTTTCCAACCATCGGTAGCCGGACGCCCGGTAACGATGTCGCCGGTAAACGCCACCAGATCGGGTTGTTCCGTTTCCAGAATGTACTTTATTAACTCCACCGACGGCTCCGACTCCGGCACACCCGGTTTATAATGAATATCGGTAAACTGGGCAATTTTGAAAGTGCCGTCTGAATTAAAATGCAATTTGTTTTTGGGCTGCGCACCGGAAGACAAGGAGGTAACAATAAGCAGAAACAATGTTAATATGCACAATTTTCGATACTTCATATCGCTTCCTTATCTGAATACTGGAAGTCATTTTTTATTTCTTCAATATCAGAATTAAAAAGAGAATCAGATGAAGCTTTTTTGAGTAACTGAATTTTTTTACTTCTTTCGGTTTCAGCTTCCTCCACAATTACACGAACCTTTTTAACTGAATTGAATTTTTTAGGAAGTTTGATCGTCAATTCATTGTTGCTTATTTCGAATGTTTTTTCGAATGTCATTCTTATTATTTTTTTCAAAGTTACAAAAAACCAGTAAAAAATCAATCCGTTTCTTCGTAGAGATAGTTCTTGATATTTCATAGATGATTTGTCCTTACGTGGCAAATGTGCTCCAAGGTGGAAGAATTCTCAATTTTTATATTCCAATGCCTTCAAAATTTTCAAAACTACTCCCGACTCAAAAGCTGAAATCAATGTTCCTTCGTTAAACCGGTCGTTTCTAACGAGGTAGGTGATAAGCCTGCGCTTTGTTTCCAAATCAACCGCATTATAATCGAAGGAGGGATTGTTTAACATTTCCCTTCCTTCATTCCATGACTGCCAGTCAAAGTCTTTTATTACTTGGAGTTCATGTGCTAACTCTCTGAATTCTGATACAACCTGATTTTCGATCCAGAAAGGCATGTGGAATATGCCGTTTTCGTCCTTGCCGCCACCCATTTTCCCGAATTGCTTGGCACTTTCAATTTCAGGAATTAAATCGAATAAAGGTTGCCAGTCGTGATTTTTCGTTGCTGATTGTGCTGATTTTTAAACAAAAGTACAAATTTTTATCCGGTATGCCGGGATGTGTTTGAAAGTTATCTGGAAAAAATTGGGGCTTGACATTTTTCTGCGTACCCCTGTCTTCGCTTTATGCAAAATAATTACATGTTCTCCGGTTTACTTGAGGAAACTCAAATGGCGGCTATGTTTTATTCGTTTATTGGAATACGCAGGAAAAACACTTTAACCCCCTTTGAATGGTTAAAAGATGCGCTAAATGATACCGACCTGCAAAGCCAATAGGCTACAATTACTTTTGCCCCAAAACTAGGGAAAATTTTAAGCGCGAACAGAAAACAAACTCCCCGTCGTTAAGCAAAACTATAATATCTTAAAAATCTTTTCAAACCCTACCTGGTAGAGGGGATACAATATTACAGTACTATTTCAAGATAACGAAATAGTACTGTAGGGTATGTTATGTGTGGAATTTATTTTAAGGAAAAATTGTATATATCTTTAGTGTTTTGATTTTGGCAAAGATAAATTCCTGCAGGAAGGGGACTCCCATTGTCACCTGCTTTGTTCCAGATAGTTCTGCTTTCAGCTTCCAGATAACCAAAATTTTTGACCTGCTGTCCATTGATGTTGTAAATAGCGACATTGCCGCCTTTCGATCCCATGTTTATTTGAGCTTCGTTGCCCAACATATATACCGTCAGTTTGCTGGCAGCATTAATCGCAGTTAATCCGGTGCTTGTAATTTTAGTTAATGAAATATCATCAATATAGAAAACCTCACCCGAAATAGAACTTACATCTTCTTTAATAAATCGTAATGCATTGATGTACTCCCAGGTAAATGTTCCATCCATTGTGTTTTCCAGAAAAGAATCAAGAGGTACGCTAACTTCATGCCATGTACCATCGCAAATCAATTGTTCTGAAGGAAAATCATATTTTGCTTTAGCCTGTCCAGCATCGGGAGTATAATTTTCAAATCTTGCATAGAATGAAGTTAATTCTACGGTACTGCTTGATTTGAAATAAAACAACAATGAATAATCTGAGTTTGCTTCTTGGGAAAGGTCAATTCCACCATTTCTATCACTATCCCACCATTCAAATCTAAAATCTTCCCAAACATTATCACCCTTCACTGCAGGACTCCATTCGATACAATTAGCACCAGAGTGTTGTACATTTGTTGGAAAATCACAATGAGCCCAAAAATGATCTGAAGGCCAAGCATGAAAAGATGCATTATAACCTTGGGGGTCGTCATCATAAATGATAAATGGATGTTGCATAGGATCTCCCGATTCATCAGTATACGATGGTGGCACTTTAAAATCCAGTGCTTTAAGCAAAGGTACATTGAGGTCTGTTTCAAAATTATATCTTGAACCTTTGACAAAAAGACCAAATGAGTTGCGATAATCCCACATGGTCCAAGCTATATTGTTTTCTTCAAAATACTCACGAACAGTCTCGTAGTAATTGCAACGATACACATTATCAACGTTTGTCATCAACACGCCGAATTCGCCACAGAAAAGTCGTACATTACGCGATTTTGCAAAATCAATTGCTTCGTCTATGCTGTTTTTAACAGCAGCAATAGTTCCCATTTTCCAATAATCGTTAAACAATTGAGGAACATTAAACCATCCATCAGTTTCGTCAATAAGCGATGGAGGGCATGGAGGTATTGGTCCTGCATCAGAGGGGAAAGGCACATTTTTAATGTCTTTCCAAGACGGAGTACTCCAATCTTGTCCCTGATGAGTGAATAAATGCGGATCGTATAAATGGAACGTATAAATTAGATTATCATCGCCGTAATCGGGCAGGTCTTTGAGAGTTCTATACGAGTTTGCATCAGTACCTCCAACAATAATTGTATGCTTTGAGTCAATAGCTCTGACTGCTTTCAGTATTCTGCCTTGCATTTCAGGCCAGTTTGTTTTCATAAAACCACCATCAGGCTCGTTCATTAGTTCATAATATACAAGCATTGATCTGTTCTTACAATGTCTTGCAACCTGCTCCCATGCTTTAGTTGTTTGTTCTTCACCGTAAGATTGTGGAAATGGTGTGCCCCCGAAATAAGAGTGAAAATCGAGAATGATATTAATTCCGACCTCTTCTGCAAGATCAATAGCGTAATCGAGTTTTTCGAAAAATATATCAGGCAAAGTATAATCTGGGGCAGGTCCTGTCATGGCATGAAACCTTATAGGCAATCTAATAACATCTATACCCAGACTTTTTATATTTTCAAAGTCTTTTATTGTGTATGCATTTTTGAAGATTTGTTGAGCTGAATTAGCAAGAAACCAATCGGACAAATTCACTCCACTTTTAAAACCAATATCTAATGAGTCTTGAGGGTCGGGTTGAGAAATTGGGTCAGGTTCAAGTTGGTCTTTGCACGAGGCTGAAATCACTATTAAAATGAAAAACATACATAACACTTTGACAATTAAAGTATATTTTAATTTTTTAACCATATTAATTCATCTTTTTATTTTGATTTTTTTGGTATATCAAGGGTTAATACCATATTAATTCAACATCTAAATTGTATAAAAGATAATATACACATTCTTTTTAGAAAATGAAAATCAGCAATAGTAATGATAAAATGTTTTTTGCCAATGGTAATGATATTCGTATATTTTATTACAGTACTATTTCAAGATAACGAAATAGTACTGTATGGTATATTAAGTGTAAAGTTTATTTGAGAAAAATTTTATACACATCTTTAGTGTTTTGATTTTGGCAAAGATAAATTCCTGCAGGAAGGGGACTCCCATTGTCACCTGCTTTGTTCCAGATAGTTCTGCTTTCAGCTTCCAGATAACCAAAATTTTTGACCTGCTGTCCATTGATGTTGTAAATAGCGACATTGCCGCCTTTCGATCCCATGTTTATTTGAGCTTCGTTGCCCAACATATATACCGTCAGTTTGCTGGCAGCATTAATCGCAGTTAATCCGGTGCTTGTAATTTTAGTTAATGAAATATCATCAATATAGAAAACCTCACCCGAAATAGAACTTACATCTTCTTTAATAAATCGTAATGCATTGATGTACTCCCAGGTAAATGTTCCATCCATTGTGTTTTCCAGAAAAGAATCAAGAGGTACGCTAACTTCATGCCATGTACCATCGCAAATCAATTGTTCTGAAGGAAAATCATATTTTGCTTTAGCCTGTCCAGCATCGGGAGTATAATTTTCAAATCTTGCATAGAATGAAGTTAATTCTACGGTACTGCTTGATTTGAAATAAAACAACAATGAATAATCTGAGTTTGCTTCTTGGGAAAGGTCAATTCCACCATTTCTATCACTATCCCACCATTCAAATCTAAAATCTTCCCAAACATTATCACCCTTCACTGCAGGACTCCATTCGATACAATTAGCACCAGAGTGTTGTACATTTGTTGGAAAATCACAATGAGCCCAAAAATGATCTGAAGGCCAAGCATGAAAAGATGCATTATAACCTTGGGGGTCGTCATCATAAATAATAACTGGATTATTTGCTTTAATGCAATTAACAGTTATAATTACAATTACAAAAAGAAAAGAAAGCTTTTTCATAACAAATTAAATTAATGATTAATAAAAACAGAATATAATTTTTTAATGCTGTATTGCCATAAAGAGGCAAAAACTACTATGTTTCGTAACAGAACAATAATAAATATAAAAGCATTTATGATTTTTTATAATTTTTAATAACCTGGATTTTGTTTTACCAATCCTTTACCTTCATTTATTACCCATTGTGGTATAGGCATACGGGTCATATAGGATTGAACTGTTGTAGAACCTTTATTAATTGCATATTCAATATATTTGCCATGCCGGATTAGATCTTCGCGTCTTGCTCCTTCAAACCAAAGTTCATGGCCTCTTTCAGTCAGAATATCCTCTAAAAATCCTTCAACACCTGAAGTAGCATAGCGAGAAAGCTCATATGTATCAAGTCCGGCACGGTTGCGTACATCATTAAGTATTTCAAGTGCTTCTTGGGTTACTAAATTTCCGTTTCGCACAATTGCTTCGGAAGTTAAGGTCAATGCATCAGCATAACGATAAACAATCCAATCTATTGAGCTGTCTTCTCCAATAGCATTAGGGTCTTCTCCGTATTTAACAGGAATTGCACCTTTAGCCAGCACATTACCACGATTTCGGGTGCTGTACCTTACACCATCGGTACCAACAAAGTCACCTACCAATACATTTAATCGTTTATCATTAGTTTCAAATGTGTTGAAAAAACTCCATCGAACCCTATATCCATTCCATTTAACAATGTTCTTGTTTTGAGTAGGATATACACCAGGAAGCACGTGTGCTAGCCATAGTTGTGATACTTTTTCATCATTACCTACCGAGAATATAATTTCTTTATTGTGCTGATTGTTATATGTAAAGATATCTGCATATTCTTGAACCAAACCATATCCATATTCAGGCTTCATTAATTCGCGTCCTACAGTTTCGGCCGCACTCCAATTATGTTCGAGCATGTAAAGTTTTAACAACACCATATTTGCTAACCCTTTAGTAAAACGGCCATATTCGCCTGGATAGTTATATTCAAGACCGTCAATAGCATCTATTAAGTTAGTTTCAATAAACTCAACCATTTGTTCTTCTGTTGGACGTGGAATTATTTCAGTTGATAACGGATCGCTTAATTGTTCAGCAGTCGCAATACTAACAGGTCCAAACCAATTGTATAAAAGATATCCCATAAAACCTCTTGCACATTTGACTTCAGCAATAAATCTTTTCTTTTTATCTGGATTTAAGTTGTCCATTTTTTCGATTTTATCTAACACTACAGTAAATTCATTCAACTTGCGTAGATAACTGTAATGATGAATAATAGCATGTGTATATGGTGTCCAACTTAAATTGATAGCCTCATACCACAAATTGTTATCCCACTGGCAGTCACCAATGTCCGTAGTCATGTCGCCTATAACCTGATAACCATCATTATTTACTGTAAAAATTCCATTGTACCAATTGCTTTGGAAAGGCACATAGCATGCATTGACTAATGCTTGCGCATCATTTTCGTTTTCGGGGAAATTTGTTGGATTAATTACACCCGACATTTCCATTGACAGTTCAGTACATGATGTTCCAAGCAACAGTACTACAATAAGTGTATATATATTTTTTTTAAATTTAGCCATGATTTTTGATATTAAATATATTGATAATTATCTATTTATTATTAAAAGGTAACATCGATTCCAAAACTAAAGGTACGTACGTTAGGATAAGCAACATCTGAATTGTCGGTTTCAGGATCTAAACCTTTGTAGTTTGTAAATACAACAGGATTATTAACATCAGCATAAACACGTAAATTTGATATTACTTTGTTGATTTTGAAATTATAGCCTAATGAAATATTACGTACACGTACAAACCAAGTTCTAGTCAAAAAGAAATCTCCTGCACCATATTGATTAGTCATTTGTGTATATCCAGGGATATTGGACGTTAAATTATCATGTCTAAACATGTCTTTAATTGCTTCAGGAGCATTCATGTCCTGAGTTATCATAGTGGCACCCCATACTCCATTATCAATGTATGTAGCAGGCATCAATTTGTCAATTATGCCATAGAGATAGATATTAGCATCCCAATTTTTATATCTGAAGTTATTTGCAAAACCAAATGCACTTGCTGGATCCCAAGTGCCTAAATAAACCATATCTGCATCATCCAACCTTCCATCTGGTTCTCCTGTTTTTATAGGCATTCCATTATTGTCGTAAATTATTTCGTTGTTCATATCTCTCTGGAAGCCGTTTACATCAAGCATTTTAATCATGCCAGCAAGTGCTCCATGCATGTGTGGAACAGATTCCCCTGGCTGAATAATTCCATTAGTGGAATATCCATAAATTGCTCTAATGGGGTCATTAACATTCTCGTATGATGCTTGTTTCCATGAATCGGGACGTTCTTTCCATGTATCTTTATTTTTCGAGAAAGTAATTAACGTACTCCAATCAAAATTTTTTGTTGCAAGGTTTTGTGTGTTGATTGTTAACTCAAATCCTTTACTTTGTGTTGTCCCAACATTTCCGGCAACAGAACGTATGGGATAATAGCTCATTAAATCTCTTGGATGCAATAAATCTACAATATTGCGATTATATACTTCAGCTATCAAATTTATCCTTCTCCATAAACCTACATCTAATCCAATGTTCCACTCTTTTGTGGTTTCCCAACGCAAACTTCTATTCCCAATTTGTCCAATTTGTACGCCACGCTGAGCACTTTCATCAAATACTACTTCTGATGAAACAATATAATAATTTAATGCTCCATTTCCAATTTGCGAATTCCCTGTATGTCCATAACTCAAGCGAAGTTTACCATTAGAAATAATGTTTTTATATTGTTCCATGAAAGGCTCGTCACTAAAACGCCATGCTAGTGCTACAGATGGGAAGTAACCCCATCTATGTCCTTCAGCTAAATTTGAAGCACCATCGGCACGTAAAGTTGCAGTCAGTAGGTAACGGTCTAATAAAGAGTAGTTTAATCTGCCGAAATAAGATATAATCGACGATATTTCGTTAAATGAACCTACTATTGGTTTGGCGAATTGTCCAGCCCCGAGATGATTGTAAAGGAAAGCATCTGTAATAAAATTCTTATTAGCCGCATTTAGCCCTTCTTTCGTGAACATTTGATATGAGTATCCAGCTAATAAATTTAGTCTATGTTTTTCCGAAAATTCCTTATCGTATGTAGCTGTTGTTTCAATCAGATAATCACGATTGTCGTACTGATTTATACTAGCTTCACCATTCGCGTTTTTTCCATACAATGTGCTTTTAGGTAAGTACGTTGAACGTTTACGAAATTTTCGGTCGAATCCGGCATTTAATCTAAGTTTTAAATCTTTTATTGGAGTGAAATCTAAGTAATACATACCCATTATGCGCTCATCAATACTTATATCAGTAATCTCCAATAGTGAAACTGGATTCGGCACAAAAGGTCTAACTGAACTTAAAGAGTATTCTCCGGAGTCGTCTTTAATGGGCATCAGGGGTGTAAACTGAGTTGCAGAACGGATAATGCCTGCATATTCGTTTGCACCGTCTCCAAGTGGTATGTTGTTGAATTTATTTTGATTTATCAATATACTTATACCCGTTTTGAAATAATCTGAAATTTTTTGATCTAAGTTCAGTCGACTACTGAAGCGTTGCATGTCATTATTCTTAATAACACCTGCCTGATCAAAATATCCTAACGACGCTTGGTACATTGTACTTTCTGTACCTCCATTTAAAGATAAATTATGTTGTTGTTGCAATCCGGTTCTAGTAATTGCATCAAGCCAATCGGTATTGTGAGAAGGATTATTTATTTGTTC
Source organism: uncultured Mariniphaga sp. (assembly GCA_964559175.1). Classification (GTDB taxonomy): domain Bacteria; phylum Bacteroidota; class Bacteroidia; order Bacteroidales; family Prolixibacteraceae; genus Mariniphaga. Next base: position 16,379 of record CAZLGT010000068.1, read on the forward strand.
GTCAGAGTAAACCGGCGTATACCAATTTTCAGGGAAATCAGAGAATGTCCTGTTCCCATAAGGAGTGATTCTATTTTCAATCATGAATCTTTCATAGGCATATTTATTATTCTCTCTCATAAAATCAGCGGCATTCAACATTCTGTATATATCAGGCATTTTTTGCATAGCTGTATTAGCTGAATATTTTATAACAGGGTGACCTATCTTTCCACGTTTGGTTGTAATATAAATCACACCATGTCCGGCACGTGAGCCGTAAATGGCTGTAGCACTGGCATCTTTGAAAATTTCGATTGATTCAATATCGTTTGGGTTCAATGAGCTAAGGATAAAATCCTTTGATCCCCCCTGATACCTATTCCCACTGCCAGGTTCACCTTCTCGATTTACAGGAAATCCATCGATTACAATCAAAGGATTATTTCCTGCTCCACCCCCAGCTGCTCCACGAATATTAAATGTAACGTCACCACCTGGTTGTGCACTTTGTAAATTAACTTGAAGTCCTGCAACAGAACCTGCCAAAGCATGACTTACTGTTGAAACAGTAGCAACTGGTACATCATCCATTTTTACTGATCCGATTGCCCCAGTAAGATCCCTCTTTTTCTGAATACCGTATCCAACAGCTACAACTTCTTCAATACCAATTGTTTCTTCTTGCATGTTAATATTAATAGTTGTCTGGTTTCCAACAACTATCTCCTGGGTTCTCATTCCAATAAAAGAAAAAACCAGTGCAGCATTTTCAGGTATATTGGATAATGAATAATTCCCGTCTGCATTGGTAACTGTTCCCTGCGTAGTACCTTTAATTATTACAGTAACTCCGGGAAGCGGCAATCCAAATGAATCCGTTACCTTGCCTGAAACAGGAGTCTGTTGCTGTAAATTGTTTGTTGCTCTGGCATCTTCTTCATTGAACTGGTTGGAGAGCACAATCTGCCTGTCGAACACATAGTAGCGGATGTCTTTACCGGCTAAAAGCACATCGAGAATTTCGGTGATATTCTTTTCCTCAAAGTCAACTTCTACTTTCTGTTCCACATCAATCAGGTCTTTGTTATAGAGAAAAAAGAATCCCGATTCTTTTTCAATCTCCTTCAAAACCCTTTCGAGCTCAATATCGCTGTATTTCAGGGTTAACTTTGTTGACTGAGAATAGGCCTCCAGGGCAAAAACCTGGGCTATTCCCAACAAAACCAGAAAAACGGTTAATCGTGCCATTCTTAAAATTATTAACATGGTACGACTTCGGATTCCGAACCCGCACCAAAACATTAATTCTCTAAATTTTTTCATACATTTACATTCTTGTAGAGTTAATAAACAGATTTATTGATCGCTCTGCAAATTGTGCAGGAGGGTGGTGCGAACACCTTCCTGCTTTGCATTATTATTTCAGTTTTATTCTCACACGTTTCTTTTTATAAATTCCATCCGAGTTTTCTTCCCTTTTTTCGAATATGTAATCCATTGGGGTTGAAACTGAAAGCAGCTTAAGCACTTCTTCAAGTGGTTCATCTTCAAATGTGGCTTTAAACCGGTATCCTTTCAGCAAATCATCTTCAACAATGATTTCCACATTATACCACCTTTCCATTCTTCTTACAGCAAGCTCCAGGGGTTCATTGTCAAGCAAAAGCAGTCCGTCTTTCCAGGCGGTGAGGCTTTCGGTTTCTACATTGCTTACATTAAATTTATTTTTAGCTGGATACACCAACAGACTTTCACCGGGTGAAAGTGTTTTATCAAAAATCTGATTATTTCCGGTAACATTCACTTTTCCATCTACCAGAACTACTTGAGTGAAAGAATCATTCTTATAAGCAGTTACATTGAATGTTGTACCCAACACGTTTACATCGAAGTCAGCTGTTTTAACGTTAAAAAGCGCTTCGGAGGGTTTGACTTTAAAATAAGCTTCGCCGGATAGTTGTACCTGGCGTTCTTTTGTAAACTGCGGATTGTAGCTCAAAGAAGAACCACTGTTTAACCAGCCGGACGATCCGTCGGGTAAAGAAAACTGAATGCGCGAACTATTGGGTGCCTGAATTTCCACCCAGGCCAACTCAGTATCTGTAGCTGTTTTCTCTCTGAAAAAATACCAGGCTGAAAAAACGAGAACAGGAATCAAAAGAATAGCGGCTACCTGACGATACATCTGCCACAGGTTTAATTTTTTCGATTCCTTTTTTTCTTCCAGCAATATATGGTATTCTATCTGCCTGTAAATATGATTCAATGATTTGTCGTCGGGTGAAACCGAATCACTAAGATTATTCCACTGCTCTTTCAAAAAAGACTTTGCTTCGTTAAAATTTTGAATGTTTTCAAACCAGGTTTTAACCATCTGGTAATCATTCCAGGAGTATTTTCCTTCGGAAAATTTTTTAAGGGTTTTGTATGTAGTATTGTTCTCCATTCTTTTCTGTTTAAAGGAAAGAGTGCGTAAAACACTCCTCCCTTTCTCTGCTAAACCAATAACTAAACTTTGCTAAAAAACAAATAGTTTTGTATTTATGACTGTAATATCCTGAAAATTGGAGAATCCCCAGTATAAAAATGAAATTTATTTATAGAATAATAGAAAAAAGAAGTTACAGTTTGAAAATCAGATGTATTATAATCGATTCTGCTTTTATTCGGAAAATCTGAAAAATGAAATCTTATTCAACCTTTAACAAACAAATAAAAAAACACCATACCACCCAACCGATGTTTTTCAAACTCTCCCTTCAGAAATTTCATGGCTTCGGTAATATGGTATTCAACTGTTTTGGTAGTAATTCTATATTCTTCGGCCAGTTCTTTTTGCGTTTTTCCTTCCAGTTTTTTTCCAATAAAAATGGCTTTTCGTTTTTCCGGCATTTGATGAATTAGGTTATCTAGTTGACGTATGTAAAACTCAAAATCATCCTGTTCATCAAATGCTGCCTGATTTTTGGAAAAGGAAACAATAATATCGTGCTTTAACTGATTGTATTCTGCCTGTTTATTAAAATGTTTTCGAACCGAATTCAGTGCAATGGTGAAAATGTAGGATTGAAAGGATTTTTTTGTGTCGATATCTTTTCTTTTGTCCCAGATTTTGATAAAAACCTCCTGCACAACATCTTCTGCTGCTTCACTCGACTTTAGATAACTTATCGAAAACCTAAATAAAGGTTTGCTGTGCTTTTCGAACAGCTTTCTGAAACTGGCGTGGTCACCTTTTTTCAGGCCCTTCAAAAGTTCGGATTCAGTATTTATTTTTTTTTCAAACAAGAGATTAGCTTTAATCTGACTTTTGCAAAGTAAATAAAAATAAGCTCAACCGATTGAAATTTTAATTTTCCTGATAGAAAAAGTTGCCTACAAACAGCTTGACCGGCAACTTGTTTTTTGCCCGAAATATTCATGAAAAACCTGCACTCGCTTACAGAAATAATATTTTCAACCCAGGCCGTTTATTTCCCAACCGGTTCAATCCCTTTCAGCGTGGGTTTTACTTCGGTGATTCTGTCGTCTTCATCGAACTCCAGTTTGTCGATGCACACCTCGCGGTGGAAACCTCCGGCGGGGCCCATTTCAATTCCTCTGGGACGGGTGAAGCGGTGATACACCAAATACCATTCGTCTTTTCCCGGAACCTGGATGGTGGAGTTGTGGCCCGTGGCAAAGATTTCCTGATCGGTATCACGCCTGATGACGATATTGTCCTCAGGAATGGTCAGATCGCCCAGCGGTGATTTAGCAGTGGCCCATCGCACTTTGTAGTTGGGACTGCGCGTGTCGTCTTCCGACCACATGAAATAATACGTGCCGTTGCGGTAAATGACATGGGTTCCCTCCCGGTAAGTTCTGTCTATATTGAAGGTTTTCAATGTGTTTTTATTCAGGGAAACCATATCGTCGTTCAGTTCGGCGCCGGCCATGTAGCCGTTTCCCCAGTAGAGATAGGTTTTCCCGGAAACCGGGTCGGTAAACACGTCGGCATCAATTTCCTGCCCTCCGGTGACTCCTTCGGGTTTAAAGTCGATGAGCGGCTGGCCGCTGTCCGCAAACGGGCCGGTTGGGTTATCGGCTACGGCCACGCCAATTTTTTGCGCTGCGGTGAAGTAGTAGAAATATTTGTAATCACCGTCGATTTTCTTTTCGATGATGCAGGGCGCCCAGGCATTCCGGTCGGTCCAGCTTACATCTTTTTTCAGGTCGAGAATAACACCTTCATCAGTCCAGTCCACCAGATTTTCCGACGAAAAGACTTTGAAATAGGTTCCGCTCCAGTTCATAAAACCATCGCTTGTGGGGTAGATGTAATACTTCCCGGTTTTTTCAGCCCAGATGATTTCCGGGTCGGCGTAATAGCCTTCCAGCACCGGATTGAGATCGGCCGAAGCTGTAGCCTGATATGCCACATCGGCTTGCCCTTCAATGGAAAAGGTATAGCTGACCGGACCTCCGGTAAAATCCTGTGGTCCTTCGGGTATTGCGGAAAAACCTGGCCAGCAGTGAAACTGTGGATCGAAATTGGATAAATCAGTTCCCCGTTTCACTGGCAGACGAATGGTTTTGTCACGGCCATTGATGTGCACATTGATTTTTTTCAATTCAGGCGCAGTGGCTTCCACCAGCAAATCATCCGATCGCCCCCAATGGCTCACCAAACGTTTATATTCCTTTCCTGTGATGGGAATTACCGAACCGTGGCGCGGATGGAAATTCATGGAGATTTCTTCATCGATTACCAAAAAGTTGCGTAAATCGGTGCTTTTAGTAAACTGATACCTTCCGCTGGTATAAACATCGTACATTAAAATGTATTCACCTGTACCAATCCGTTTAAAAATCCCGCTTCCTTCCACGGGGCGGGTTTCGCAATCCACCCGCTGGTCGCTTACCAGTTCAAAGCCTTCTGTAAGTTGTTCCGAAACGGCCAGTTTAATTCCCGCCTCACCGTCTTCCGATTTCATGAACAGGTGGTAAATTTCATCCTTTAGAATGATGTCGCCGTCGATGGCCGCATTGTTTGTGGGGCTGTAAAACAGTTGTTTGGGCGCTGCCTCCAGACCTGTGAAATCATTGTTGGCAAATGCGTAATATATGATGTCCGGGTCATCGCCCTGTTTCATGGAAAAGTAAATCATGTATTTGCCGGTATTCTCATCGTAAAACGTTTGCGGCGCCCACACCCGCCACACATCACCAAATTCTTCAGGAAAAGTTTCAGGGATGTTAATCCTCGAAGATTCCCAGTGGATCAGGTCTTGCGATTTCAGCAACACCATAGCATAGTTTCGCCAGCCCATTTCGGGCACATACAAGTCGGTAAGCACCATGTAGAACCAGCCGTCGGGGCCGCGCAAAATATGCGGATCGCGCACGCCGCCCGTTGTGCTGATTTCTTTTGAATCCAAAACGGGTTCGTTGTTGTTCAGCGCCCGGTAGTTAAATCCATCGAGGCTCACGGCAAAATGAACGGCTTCCTCTCCCGGTCCGTTTCCGGTGAAGTAGGAGAAGAGATAAGCCGAAAGTTCATTGTCTTGTATGTTTCCTGTGTTGCACGAGCTGAACCCGGCAGACAGAAAAAGGACGGTAGCAGCAAGAAAATATTTTGTTATATTTTTGATTTTCATTTCTTTAAAAATTAATCAATTTTGAATTTAGCAATGGCCGGCTTCAGCCAGTTAGCCGAAAACCTCACTTGCACTTCTCCCGGAGTGTCATCGGCTTTGATGTAGGTAATCATACGGCCGTGAAAAACCCGGTGTTTGTTATCGGTATAGTCCGACATGTCGGAGTTGTTACTGGCTTCAAGCCCCAGTAAACGCGCGTTGCCTAAAATCTGACAGGTCACTTCGTCGTCCGACAGCATCACCGGAATTCCCGCTTCATCCACCACCTGAATGGCAATTTGAACAACTCCTCCTGCTTTAACTTTTTCTTCGTCTTCAATCACTTTTATGGCATAAGGCCGCCCTGATGACTGAAGCGCAGTGGTTGTGATGGTTTGATCCTGCTCATCCATGGCAACCACCTCGAGTTTTCCCGGGGCAAAAGGAATATCCCAGAAAATAATGCCGGTTTGGTCGTTGTAATTCTGAGGTTCGCCCACCTGTTCCCCATTTAGCATAAGTTTTGCTTTCGCTGCATTGGTGTAACATACCACCCGTATCATCTGGTCTTCGTTGTAATTCCAGATGGGCCAGGCATCCATCGACGGTACTTTTTCCTCGTAATTTCTGCGCGAATTTTCAGCTTCCAGTTGCGACCAAACATCCTGCATCTGGCTTTGGCTGCCGTGGCCCGGAGTGGGGTAGGTGCCCAAATATACCATGGGTTGGTCCGACCATAACGACTGACGGAAAAAACCGCGTGGTTTGATAAAGCCACCAAAATCGAGCAATCCTGAATAGAAGCCGCGGGATGGCCAGCGTCCCGATTCTCCCAGATAGTCGATACCGGTCCACAAAAACTGCCCGGAGATAAATTTACGCGAGGTAACTGCTTTCCAGGCCTGCATGTCGTGGCGGTTTTCGCTGCCGAATATCACCCGGTCGGGGTACTGTTCATGGTCGCGATCGTATAAATTTTCGGTGTAGTTGTAACCGGCAATATCCAGCGCAAACGGGTATTCGGTTTGGTTTGACATGGCCACACCGGCCAGCCCGGCAGTTACCGGTCGCGAATGGTCGTATTGTTTCACCACTTTTACCAGCCGTTTGGCAATGTCGCCCAGACGCATGGCATCGGGAGCATCTTCCTTGAATCCGCCGAAGATGGGCTGTGTAAAACCAGTGTCGCCGCCGCCATCCAGTACCGGGTGTGAATACGGGTCGTTGGGGTAATCCACTTCGTTACCAATGCTCCAGGAAAAGATGGAAGGGTGGTTGCGGTCGCGTTTCACCATGTCGGCCAAATCCTGCTCGCCCCACTCTTCGAAAAAGTCGTAAGAACCCTGAAATCCGGGCGTACCCACGTTCCAGCCTTCGAGCCATTTGCGTTTGGGAAATTCCCATTCGTCAAATGCCTCGTTCATAACCAGTAAGCCAAGTTCATCGCACAGGTCGTACAAATCGGTAGCCTGCGGATTGTGGCTTGTGCGAATGGCATTCACGCCAATTTCTTTTAATGTAAGCAACCGGCGCTTCCATACTTCCCTGGGTACAGCCGAGCCAAGCACGCCGGCATCGTGATGCAGGCACACGCCTTTCATCGTCATCCATTCGTCGTTCAAAGCAAATCCTTTGTCCGGGTCGAAGGTGAAGCTTCGGAAACCCGTTTGGGTAGTGGTTTCATCTATTAGTTGACCTTCGTGGTAAACAGATGTTTTTAAAGCATACAATGCGGGGTTTTCCAGCGACCAAAGTTCAGGGTTGGAAACATTCAATTCGGTTTTGAGTTTGTTCGTCAAATTTCCTTCCACAGTAATTTTATCCGAAGTTTTGGCAACAAGCTCGTTGCCAGGAGAAAACAGTTCATTCTGAACGGTTAATGCCGAAGATTCTCCGCTACTGTTCTCCACATCAACCTCGATGTTTAGCTTATAGCCTCTGCGCTGTTTTTCGGGCCAGGCATAAACGCCCCATTGGGCAATGTGCACAGGGTTTGCATAAACCAGCCACACATCACGGTAAATACCCGAGCCGGTGTACCAGCGGGAGTCTGCCGACTGGCTGTGGTCCACGCGCACGGCAATCAGATTGTCTTCGCCGTATTTGATTTGAGCTGTGGCGTCGTACATAAACGAGATATACCCGTTGGGCCGTTTCCCCAGCGATTCACCATTCACAAACACTTCACTCCTGTTGTACACTCCTTCAAAATAGAGATATACCTTTTCGCCTTCGCGTTCAGCCGGCACAAAAAGCTGTTTCCGATACCACCCGATGCCACCGGGCAAATAGCCCGTGCAACTGGCCAATGTAGGACTGAGTTGCTGTTTCACACTCCAGTCGTGGGGCAGGTGGATGGTTTGCCACCGCCTATCATTCAAATCCATCTGTTCTCCGTTTTCCACATCGTGCAGAACAAATTTCCAGTTTGGGTTGATTTTTTCTGCCTCTCCAAATCCCTGGGCAAACATCGTTTGAACTGAGAAAATAAATGAGGCAATTAGCAAGAGTCGCATTTTTGGTTTCATGGTGTTGAATATTAAGTTTTAATTATTTGATTTTCATCCGAATCACAGAAAAAGAATAGGCCGGCAAGGAATATTCAAATTCCGGGTTAACAGCCAATTTTTTAATTGACGGACGGGCATTTTCATCAGTAGGTTCGCCCTGAAGAATGGTTAAAACAGCTTCGCTACCGGCAACCGGCAAATCAGCAAGGTTGATTTTGGCGTCCACCGCAACCGGCAGCAGATTGGTCAGTTTCAGAATGAAATCGCCGGTCTGGCTGTCGTGGACCAGAGAAGAAGCCAACCGCTTGTTCACCTCCTTCCGGTTATCCGAAAGAGAGATTCGCGAAGCTATGTATTTATCGCCGGCATTTTTTCCGAACATTTGCTGTACAAAGTAATCTGTTGTAGGAAACACTTCGGTATTATTGAAATAAATCAGATCGGGGTTCCACTGGGTATTTCCGTGTCTGGCCAGCAGCGGCGCGTACGAAGTCATGGTCACCACGTCGGCATTACGTTCCACATTAATGAGGTGAAGCGCATCGCACAGGGCGGTTTCCATGTTCAGCCTGCGGCCCGGAATGTGGGTGGCATATTCCCCCAGATACACTTTCGATTTGTTCCGGTCGTAACGGTCGTAAAAATCCTGGTTGTTGAGGTACCAGCCCGGCGGTTGGTAATAGTGCTCGTCAACCAAAGGTAAATTCAGTTCTGTGGCAAATTTCCAACCCTCGCGGTAATCCGAACCTTCGGAAAACGGTCCCACCGTACCAATTACCGTGATTTCCGGATGCTTTTCCCTGACGGCATTGTATATCATCTCAAACCGTTCCTTGAAAATATCGGTAATTAAATCTTCGTTTCCGATGCCGATGTATTTCAGGTTGAAGGGTTCGGGATGGCCGGCTTCAGCACGTACTTTTCCCCATTTGGTATTTTTATCGCCGTTGGCCCATTCAATCAGGTCGAGCACTTCCTGCACATAATCATCCATTTCGCACATGGGGATGCCACCCTGCTGGCCATGACCTCCGTCGGAGGAATTCTGGCAGGGCACTCCGGCGGCTACAACGGGAATGGGTTCGGCGCCAATATCTTTGCAAAACTGAAAATATTCGAAATAGCCCAGTCCCATTGACTGGTGGTAGTTCCAGATATTGCGGTCGGGTTTGCGGGTTTCCAGCGGACCTACCGTGTTCTTCCAGCGGTAGATGTTGTGCAGTCCGTCGCCATGCGCTACGCATCCACCGGGAAAACGCACGAACCGCGGGTTCATGTCGGCAATGGCCTGTGCCAAATCTGCGCGCAGCCCGTTTTTGCGGTTATTAAAAGTATTTTGTGGGAAAAGCGACACCATGTCCAGCGCCAACTTCCCGGCAAACTGCGGAATCACCTGCAGTTTTGCCTTTTCAGCAGTTTCTTTGGCCGTAAGCGAAAGTTCCAGATTCTGCCATTTGGCTCCGACTGACTTTGTATTTCCTTCGGCCAACACATTTCCGGATTCACCGACTAAACGAACGAGGAGTCTGCCTTTGGCTCCGTCAATTCCGCGTGCAAAAACCGAAAAATCGTATTTATCCCCTGCCTTTAGCGGAATACCGTCAAAACCTTCGTTTTCCAGCGCCTCGCCCACATTTTTTATTGCCAGCACGGCATAATGCTTTTGATTGGGATGAACCGGATGTACCGTATCGATTGAAAAACCTTCCTCTTTCCCGGTAAAACGCCAGGCTTTTTTGTTATTCCAGGTGTCGTCCCTGAATCTCTTATCAGCCGGTGAATACTCAAACCCGCGGTTTTGCACCAGCTCGGCGTACAATCCGCCGTCGGCAGCATAGTTTATATCCTCGAAGAAAATTCCAATCAGCATATCGCTGATAGGTTTGTTGTTTTCAGGTTGAACAGTAATATTCGCTTCCAACGGTTTCAAATCTGCAAAACGCGAAGCATCGTCTGTCAGTCTTTCGCGGTTCAGCAACTCCCGGTATTGCTGCCATTCGTACCATTTGATTAAACCGTCAATCGTTTCCCATGAAACTTTGGAAACCGTTCCCAACTGTTTTTCTCCATCAATCAGAACCTCTTCGCGGGCATCCAACCGGTCGTTTTGTGTTCCTTCAAGGGTTGGCGTATAACTTTTAAAATCGGACGTTGTGGTTTTGAATATTTTTGTTTTCCCGTCAACTTCGCTTAACCAGGTAATCCGGTAATTATTTTTGTCAGGTTGAAATGAAACCTCGGGCACCATCACATTTCCAATTTCCATCACATAGGGATAACGCTGCGGGTCCCATGTGTACAGGTCGGGACTTTGGGCGTAAGCAAACTGGCCAACCTCTTCATTCAGGCTCCAGACGGCGTGCCACATCCCGTGTTTATCCTGAAAAACAAAAGGCGTAATCATGCGTTTTTGGGAGCCCCATGCCCCGAAATCGGAGAACAGGAAACGGAACTCCGGTCCGATACCGTGCCAGTTTTCGCGGTCGATACTCCAGGCATAGTGAAGTCCATTGTTTCCCCTGTTTTTGGTTGTTGAATAGGAAAAAACCCAGGCCGAATCGGGTTCGCCGGCAAATACCGGTTGCAAACCGGTTGTTGCCATCAGCAGCAGAAATAAATAAATTCGTTTCATTTTGAACAGGTTGAATGTTTATTAAAAAACCACACCGTTACTGATTATTTTTTCAATGTTGTTTTCAGTTTAAAGGTAGTTTCTACTTTTTTTCAAAAATGATATATTTTTCAGAAACTGCCAAATTTGTGTGCTTTTTTTGAATGGCCATGAATTTCATTTCCGGGAATGAAAACCATTGAGAATTTTTTTGACATTAGCAAAAGATACTGATGAATTTTGCATTTGAATCTGCTGGTTGGAATAACAATGTTTTTATCCCTTTAAAAAGAGAACAAACCGAAGCGCTGTAATTGGAGCTTTACTATTTGAAGAGCAACTGAGCAAACTGATACAGAGACCTGCGCCAGGTGTGAAATTCGTGTGCTGTACCTTTCGAAATGTAGGAAACCGCATTGAAACCTCCCTCTTTCAAATCGGCTACAGCATTTTTCACGCCATCCGGGCGTTCTTTGCTTCCACAGCTTATAAATACAAGCTTCAATCCATCATGATCTTTCAATTCATCCGGATTATATATACCTCCGCTAAACAGTCCGTAATATGAAAACACATCGGGCCGGTTTAAGGTAATCAGCCTGGTTTCGAATCCACCCATCGACAGACCTGCCATTGCCCGGTTTTCCTGATTGGCCAAAGTGCGAAAATGAGTATCGATATATGGAATCAATTCGTCGATCAAAACGGTTTGAAACGGTTTAATATCGAAATTGCGTAATCCTCCGAATTCTATATCGTTTGTCATACCGTAGGTCATTACAATGATGAAAGGGTTGGCTTTGCCTTCTGCAATCAGGTTGTCCATTATGAGATTTGCCCGACCCTGGCTGGGCCACGATGTTTCGTTTTCGCAATAACCATGCTGAAGGTACAATACCGGATAGCGTTTTGAAGTTTCCTGCTGGTAACCGGGCGGTGTATATACAAAAGCCCTGCGTGAGGTATTGGTACTTTCCGACGGAAAAAGGATTTCATGCACATGGCCATGCGGAACGTTTTTAAGTGCAAAAATATCCTGATCGGGCGCAGGCACCTCTACACCGCTTCCCCAGCGACATGCGCCAAAAAACAGAAGACTTCCCGGATCGGGTACCGATGCACCATCGATGTTCAACTGGTAATAGTGGAACCCGACATCCTGCGGGGCTGATTCGCCTGTCCAAAATCCGTCTTCATCTTTTACCAGATCGTATTTCACCCCTCCGATATCGAGTTGCACATATTTGGCATCGGGTGCCAGAATTTGTGTACGTACGCGTCCTTCGGAGTTGACCATAGGATACTCCTGGCCCGGCTGGTTAACCGCAGACGGTTTGAAATCTTCAACAATATGGGTATTGCTTTCTTGCCCAAAAATTACACTGGTCAAAAAGACCAACATTACAACGCTTATTATTTGTTTCATTTTCATATTGATTTTTGATTCGTTTTAAAAATTGATGTTAAAAATACTAAACTGCTGCGGTTTATTGCAGCAATAATTGAAAGACTTGTTCTCTGTAAAATACCCGGGGTCAAAAAAACGGAAACTGAACAAAAATCTTATATCCTCAGGCACAGTTGTTTTTAAATTATCTGACGAAATATTACAAAAAAGAGGCTGTCTCAAAAGGGCAGCCTCTTTAATTTGTTGATAATCAACAATC
>CAZLGT010000069.1:0-28740 GCA_964559175.1 uncultured Mariniphaga sp.
CCGATACCACCCAATTCTGTCTGGAAGTGGCTCGGGCAGCCAAAAAACACGGAACAAAAATTTCGTTCGATCTGAACCACCGGGCCTCGTTCTGGAAAGGTCGCGAAGTACAACTACGGAAAGATTTTACCGAAATTGCTTCGGTTTCAGATATCCTTATCGGAAACGAAGAGGATTTCCAGCTTTGTTTTGGAATTGAAGGACCGCCGGCAGGTGGCGAGGGCATCAAAGCCAAAATCGACGGTTTTAAAGGACTTATAACACGAGTAAAGGAAACATTCCCCAATTCTTCCGTTTTTGCCACAACACTGCGTGAAGTTATCAGCGTAAACGATCACCTTTGGGGCGCTATTCTGCTTGAAGGTGAAAACTGGCACGTGATAGAACCACGCCCGATTGTGGTGCTCGATCGCATTGGCGGCGGTGATGGTTTTGTAGGTGGAATGCTTTACGGAATACTTAAGGGCTGGGAACCGGAAAAATGGCCGCAGTTTGGCTGGGCTACCGGCGCCATGGCTGCAACTTTTCTCACCGACTATGCTCAACCTACTGATGAAGATATGGTTTGGAGCATCTGGAAAGGAAATGCGAGAGTGAAACGGTAGATAACTATGTGTCCTATGTGCCTATGTGGTTCGTTATAAATACCACATAGGCACATAGGACACATAAGAAAAATAATAAATATGATTTACTACGAAAACGGCTCAAAAGATACCAGTCTTTCCACAGAAGACCTGAAAAAGGGATTGTTCGAAGCGCTGGATAACATGGGTGAGAAGAAAAAAGTGCTGGCTGTACCGCCGGATTACACCCGCCTGCCTTCGCGTTCGGGCGAACTCACTGAATTTGCCTGGCAGTATTTCGGCGATAAACTCACCGATATTTTACCGGCATTGGGTACACATACGCCTATGACCGACGTGCAAATCAGCCACATGTTTGGCAAAACACCACGTAACCTTTTTCGTGACCACGACTGGCGCAACGATGTGATTACGCTGGGAACCGTTCCGGCAGAATTTGTAAAGGAAGTTTCCGGTGGCGCGGTGGATTACGACTGGCCGGCACAGGTGAACAAGCTGCTGGTAGAAGGCGGATTCGACCTCATTCTTTCCATTGGTCAGGTGGTGCCGCACGAAGTGGTGGGAATGGCAAATTATAACAAAAATATTTTTGTGGGAACGGGCGGTTCCGAAGGCATAAATAAAAGCCACTTTATCGGTGCAGCTTACGGCATGGAAAAAATGATGGGCCGGGCAGATACGCCGGTAAGGAAAATTTTCAATTACGCATCGGAGCATTTTGCTTCTCATTTGCCCATCATGTATGTTCAAACGGTTGTGGGGCTGAACAGGGATGGTAAACTGCAAACTTATGGCCTGTTTATCGGCGACGATTTCAATGTGTTCGACAAGGCAGCCAAACTGTCGTTGCAGGTGAATTTCGAAATGGTGGAAAAACCGCTGAAAAAAGTGGTGGTTTGGCTAGACCCCACCGAATTTAAAAGCACGTGGCTGGGCAACAAAAGTGTGTACCGCACCCGCATGGCTTTGGCCGACGGTGGTGAACTCATCGTTCTGGCTCCGGCACTGGTTGAATTCGGTGAGGATAAGCAAATCGACAAACTCATCAGAAAGTACGGCTATTTCGGAACACCGCATACATTAAAAATGGTGGAAAAAAATGAGGACCTGCGTGCAAACCTTGGAGCTGCAGCACATCTCATCCACGGTTCATCCGAAGGCCGTTTCAGTATTACCTATTGTCCGGGTAAAGATGAAAAAAACCTGACTCGACAAGAGATTGAAGGTGTCGGTTTTAAATATGCCGATATTGATCAAATAACTGCAAAATACAATCCGGCAAAACTGAAGGACGGATTCAACATCATGCCTGACGGTGAAGAAATTTTCTATATTTCCAATCCGGCAATCGGGCTGTGGGCGTATAAAGACAGGTTTGAGTATTAACAATAACCACATAGGCACATAGGACACAATAGAAGCTATGTGAACTATGTGCCTATGTGGTTCAAAAAAACAGTTAAATTGGAAAAAATAAAATGGGGCATTATAGGCGTTGGTAATGTAACCGAAGTGAAAAGCGGTCCGGCATTTTACAAAACTGAAAACTCAGAACTCATTGCTGTAATGCGCCGCAATGCTGAAAAAGCTGAAGATTACGCCTACCGTCACAATGTTCCAAAATGGTATTCCAATGCTTCTGAATTAATCAACGACCCGGAAGTGGATGCAGTTTACGTTGCTACCCCACCCGGTTTTCATGCAAAATATGCCATTGAAGTGATGCGTTCAGGCAAACCGGTTTACGTGGAAAAACCCATGGCAAAAAATCATAGCGAATGCCTGGAAATGTTGAAAGTATCGGAGGAAACCGGAATGCCCATTTGGGTAGCTTACTACAGAAGGTCTTTACCGGCTTTTTTGAAAGTAAAAGAGATGATTGAAACGGGTGCTATTGGGAAACCTTTGGTTGTCAACATTAAACTACATAAACCGCCACGGATACCCGACCTGAAAAAGGAAGAACAGAGTTGGCACGTTCATCCTGAAATCAGCGGCGGTGGTTATTTTTTCGATTTGGCTTCGCACCAGTTCGATTACCTCGATTTTTTGTTCGGCCCGGTAACGGAAGTCTCCGGAATAGCAACCAACAGCGCCAGCCTCTACCCTGCCGAAGATACAGTGGTTGGAACCTGGAAACATGAATCGGGAGTAACCGGTTCAGGCAGCTGGTGTTTTGTGGCAGACAAGTCTTCGGAAACCGATGAAATTGTAATTACCGGTACCAAAGGCGAAATTGTGTTGCCCTGTTTCACCCACGAAAACGTGAAATTTACATCGCAGGAAGGAGTGCTTGAAATGGGATTTGATAATCCGGAACATATTCAGCAAAATCTGGTAAAGCAAGTGGTTGACGAGTTGCGTGGCGAGGGCAAATGTGCAAATACGGGTGTTTCTGCCGCAAGAACGAGTTGGGTGCTGGGTGAGATGGTGAAGGGGTATTACTTGAGGAAAAACCACATAGGCACATAGGGCACAATAGAGTTAAAAAATGATTACACAGAAATACATAAACGAATTAACATACAAAATCATCGGTTATGCCATTGAAGTTCATAAGGAGCTTGGCCCGGGATTACTGGAAAGCGTTTATGAAAAATGCCTTGCTCATCTTTTGCAGTTGAACGGACACGATGTTAAACGACAACAAGTTGTGCCAGTTAAATTCAAAGGGATATACCTCGATGCAGATTTGCGTTACGACCTGCTTGTTGATGATTTAATGATTGTTGAGTTGAAAACTGTTGATGCATTTCATCCGGTACATGAAGCGAAATTGCTCACTTATCTGAATTTACTAAAAAAGCCAAAAGGAATTCTAATCAATTTTAATTGCACCAATATTTTCAAAGAAGGACAAAAAACATTAGTAACAGAATATTTTAGAAATTCACCAAAAAAATAACTATGTGCCTATGTGGTATTTAAGAACAAACCACAATAGGCACATAGAACACAGTAGAAAAGAGAACATGAAGATAGTCATCGACGATAAAATACCATACATCCGCGGGGCATTTGAAACGTTTGCCGAGGTGGTTTACCTGCCGGGAAGCAAAACAACTCCGGAGGTGGTGAAAGATGCGGATGCTATTGTTACCCGCACCCGCACCAAATGCAACCGGGAGTTGCTGGAAGGTTCAAAGGTGAAATTTATTGCCACGGCCACCATCGGATACGACCACATCGACACCGATTACTGCGAACGGGCCGGCATCGAATGGACAAACGCACCGGGCTGCAATGCCGAAAGCGTGAACCAGTACATTGCCTCTGCGCTGTTTTCTTACTCCATGAAAAAACGGTTCGACCTGAAAGACAAAACCATTGGGATTGTTGGCGTGGGGCATGTGGGTTCAAAAGTGGCCCGGCTTTGCGAAATCATTGGCATGAAGGTGTTGCTCAACGACCCGCCGCGGGAACGGGTTGAAGGACCCGAACAATTTGTTTCACTGGAAGAAATTCAGCAGGAAGCAGACATTATCACTTTTCATGTTCCACTAAATTTGAAAGGTGAAGACGCAACATTCCACATGGCGGATGAAAAATTCATTCGAAAGCTTGAAAAAAAGCCGCTACTCATCAATTCCTGCCGGGGCGAAGTGTTTAACTCAGCAGTTATCAAAAACGCGCTGAAAACCGGAGTAATTTCGGGTCTTATTGCCGATTGCTGGGAAAACGAGCCCGACATCGACCTGGGATTGCTGCAAATGGCCGACTACGGAACGCCGCACATTGCAGGCTATTCCAAAGACGGAAAAGCCAATGGGACCAAAATGAGTGTGCAGGCCATCAGCCGGTTTTTCAACCTCGGCATAGACAACTGGGAACCGGAAAACGTGGAACTTCCTGAGAATACAATAATTGAAATCGACGGCAACCAGCGACGTGAATATTCCATCCTGGCAGAAGCCGTTCTTTCAACGTATGACATTGAAAACGACGATGAAGCGCTAAGGGAAAACACGAAGCTGTTTGAAAAATTGAGGGGTGATTATCCGGTACGACGGGAGTTTGATTCCTACACTGTAGTAGCAAGAAATATTGAAAATAAAACATTGGAAAAACTGAAAAAACTTGGATTTAGGATAAAACCACAGTAGGCACATAGGACACAATAGAATCTTATGTGCCCTATGTGCCTATGTGGTTCAAAGAAATATCAATTATTAAATAAAATAAATATGAAAAAGTTAGCAGACATTGGCCTCATTGGCCTCGCCGTAATGGGCGAAAACCTGGTGTTGAACATGGAAAGTAAAGGTTACACCGTGGCAGTGTTTAACCGGACAGTGGAAAAAGTAGATAAGTTTGTTAACGGACGCGGTGCCGGTAAAAACTTCATCGGTGCGCACTCCATCGAAGAGCTGGTAGCCTCGCTGGAAAGGCCACGCAAAGTAATGATGCTGGTGAAAGCCGGTAAACCGGTGGACGATTTCATCGAATTAATCATGCCCCACCTGGAGAAGGGTGATATCATCATCGATGGCGGGAACTCGCACTTTCCCGACACCATTCGTCGTGCGAAGTATGTGGAGAGCAAAGGGTTCCTGTATATCGGAACCGGCGTTTCGGGTGGTGAGGAAGGTGCATTAAAAGGACCGTCGATTATGCCGGGAGGTTCGCCGGATGCATGGCCGCATGTGAAGGAAATTTTTCAAAGCATTGCCGCCAAAGTGGAAAACGGCGAACCTTGTTGCGACTGGGTAGGCGAAGATGGTGCAGGCCACTTTGTAAAAATGGTACACAACGGAATTGAGTACGGCGACATGCAGATTATTACCGAAGCTTACCAGTTGATGAAAGACCTGTTGGGCATGAGCAACGACGAAATGCACGAGGTGTTTAAAAAATGGAACGAAGAAGAACTCGACAGCTACCTCATTGAAATTACCCGCGACATTCTGGGTTACAAAGATGAAAACGGCGAGGAAACCGTTGACTTCATTCTGGACACAGCCGGACAAAAAGGTACTGGAAAATGGACCGGCATTTCGGCACTCGACCTGGGAATTCCGCTGACTCTTATCGGCGAATCGGTTTTTTCACGTTGTCTGTCGGCACAAAAAGATTTGCGCGTTCAGGCTTCTAAAATATTAAACGGACCGAAACCAAAATTTGAAGGTGACCGCCAACAATTCCTCGACGACCTGAAAATGGCGCTTTACGGAGCAAAAATCATCTCCTATGCACAGGGTTACAACCTGATGATGGAAGCTGCGAAGGAATACGGATGGAACCTGAATTACGGCGGCATCGCCCTGATGTGGAGAGGTGGATGTATTATCCGTTCCGTATTTTTGAAAGATATAAAAGAGGCATTCGAGAAAAATCCGGAGTTACCCAACTTGTTGCTCGACACATTCTTCAAAGAAAAAGTGGAATCAACTCAGGAAGGCTGGCGCAGAGTAAGTGCAACGGCCTTGTACAATGGAATTCCTGTTCCTGCAATTACTTCGGCGCTTTGCTATTTCGACGGATTCCGCACCGAACGTTTGCCCGCCAACCTGTTGCAGGCTCAGCGCGACTATTTCGGCGCCCATACCTACGAACGCACCGATAAGCCGCGCGGCGAATTCTTCCACACCAACTGGACCGGCCGCGGCGGAGATACAGCTTCGTCAACTTACAACGTATAACAATCTGTTATTCTGAAAATTTAAAACGGGAAAGGTGCTGCTTTTCCCGTTTTTATTTCGTTTGGTTTTACACGATATCCCGATGGTATTCCTGTAGCGATTTTACCAGATAGGCACCGTTGCGTCGTTCCTTAATTCCTTGTGTTGCAGCAAAAGCAGCTGCGGTTGTTGTAATGTAGGGCACATTACATTTAATGGCAGTTTTCCGGATATAGGAATCATCGTACTCACTTTGCTTTCCGGCAGGAGTATTTACCACCAGATCAATTTCGCCATTTACCAGAGCGTCCACAATATTGGGCCGTTTTTCATAAATTTTATTGATGAACCGTGACTCTATGTCATGTTTATCCAGGAATTCTTTTGTTCCATCGGTAGCCATAATATCGAATCCCATACTTTTGAAATTCAGGGCTGTTTGCACAATTTTATCCTTATCGCGATCGCCAATGGTAATTAAAACCGTTCCTTGCATGGGCAGTGGCGTTTTTGTGGCTTCCTGCGATTTAAAAAATGCCAGGCCAAATGAATCGGCCAGGCCCAGTACTTCACCCGTTGAGCGCATTTCCGGCCCCAAAACAGGGTCAACATCAGGAAACATGTTGAAAGGGAAAATGGCTTCCTTTACACCAAAGTGGTTCAGTTTTTTTCTTTCAAGGTTGAAATCGGAAAGTTTTTTTCCGAGCATTATTTCTGTGGCAATTTTGGCCATCGGTATATTGCATATTTTTGAAACCAGTGGCACAGTGCGAGATGCCCGTGGATTGGCCTCGAGAATATACACTAAGTCTTTGTAAATGGCATACTGAATGTTCATCAGTCCAACCACCTTCATTTCTATGGCAATGCGGCGGGTATAATCGTCAATGGTTTTAATCAGCTCCTCGCTTATGATTACCGGCGGAATAACACAAGCAGAGTCGCCCGAGTGTATTCCGGCATATTCAATGTGCTGCATTACTGCGGGTACAAAGGCATCCTGCCCGTCGGCAATGGCATCGGCTTCCGCTTCAATGGCATCTTCCAGAAACATATCGATTAACAACGGGCGATCGGGCGTTACATCCACAGCTGCTGTTACATACTGGCGGAGCATCTCCTCGTCGAGCACAATCTTCATCCCTCTGCCACCTAAAACATACGAAGGGCGTACCATTAACGGATAACCTATTCGTCCGGCAATTTCCAGCGCTTCTTCCAGGTTACTTGCCATTCCTGATGGTGGTTGCGGAATGTTCAGCTTTTCCATAATTTTCCGGAATTGGTCGCGGTCTTCTGCAAGATCAATGGTTTCGGGACTGGTGCCAATAATCTTCACACCGTTTTCTTCCAATTCGTTTGCAATATTCAAAGGTGTTTGCCCGCCAAACTGCACCACTACCCCATCCGGTTTTTCTTTTTCATAGATGCTCAGAACATCTTCTACAGTAAGCGGTTCAAAATAAAGCCGGTTCGATGTATCATAATCGGTTGAAACCGTTTCAGGGTTGCAGTTGACCATGATCGATTCGAGGCCGGCATTGCGAATGGCAAATGCCGCATGAACACAACAATAATCGAATTCGATGCCCTGACCAATGCGGTTTGGCCCTCCCCCCAGCACCATAATTTTCTTCTTATTGTCAGCTTTCACCTGATTGGGTGCATTGTAGGTCGAAAAATAATAAGCTGCATCGGCGCCACTCACTGGTACCGGCTCCCAGGCTTCTTCCAAACCGAGTGATAACCTGCGGTTACGAATCTCACTTTCAGTCAAATTCAAAAGTTTGGCCAGGTATTTATCTGCAAATCCATCCTTTTTAGCCTGAATAAAAAGCACTTCAGGCAGGTTTTCCCCCCGGTAACTAAGAATTTTTTCCTCCAACTCCACCAGTTCTTTCATCTGTTCAATAAACCAGGCTTTTATGAATGTTTTTTGATGCAATTGTTCAACTGTTGCACCTTTTCGCAAGGCCTCGTACATGATGTATTGTCTTTCGCTGGATGGATCCTTCAGCAGTATCATAAGCTCCTCCAGCGATTTTTCATTGAAATTTTTAGCAAATCCTAATCCGTAGCGACCGGTTTCCAGGGAGCGAATCGCTTTTTGCAGGGCTTCCTTATAGTTTTCACCAATGCTCATTACTTCGCCCACGGCCTGCATTTGGGTACCCAGTTTGTCATTCAGCCCGTCGAATTTCTCAAAAGCCCATTTGGCAAATTTCACAACCACATAATCGCCCCACGGCGTGTATTTTTCAAGCGTTCCTTCGCGCCAGTAGGGAATTTCGTCGAGTGTGAGACCTCCCGCCAGTAATGCAGAAATAAGTGCAATAGGAAAACCTGTGGCTTTGGATGCCAGCGCCGATGAACGCGATGTGCGTGGATTGATTTCAATAACCACCACCCGTCCGGTTTGAGGATCGTGTGCAAACTGCACATTGGTTCCGCCAATCACACCAATATCCTCCACAATCCGGTAGGCATAATCCTGCAGCCGTTTTTGCAGTTCTTTTGAGATGGTAAGCATGGGTGCGGTGCAAAAAGAGTCGCCGGTGTGCACACCAATGGCATCTACGTTCTCGATAAAACAAACGGTAATCAGTTGATTTTTAGCATCTCGCACTACCTCCAGCTCAAGTTCTTCCCAGCCAAGTACCGACTCTTCCACCAAAATCTGGTTCACCATGCTGGCAGCAATTCCCCGGGCGGCAATCGTGCGAAGTTCTTCTACATTGTAAACCAGTCCGCCACCTGTGCCTCCCATGGTATAAGCCGGACGAATAACTACCGGGTATCCTAGTTCGTCGGCAATCTTTTCAGCATCTTCTACAGTATTAACCGCTTTGCTTTGGGGCATTTCAATATCTAGGCGGTTCATGGAATTTTTAAACTCAGTCCGGTCCTCTCCTTTCTCGATTGCTTCCAGATTTACACCAATTACCTCAACGCCAAATTTTTCCAAAATGCCTTTCTTTGCCAGCTCCAAAGAAAGGTTCAGTGCCGTTTGTCCGCCCAGGTTGGGAAGCAAGGCATCGGGTCGTTCCTTTTTGATAATTTCTGTTAATGCATATTCATTCAGCGGTTCTATATAGGTAAAGTCCGCCATTTCAGGGTCGGTCATTATGGTTGCCGGATTGGAATTTACCAGAACAATCTGGTAACCCAGCGAACGAAGTGCTTTACAGGCTTGTGTTCCCGAATAGTCGAATTCACATGCCTGACCGATTATGATGGGGCCCGAACCGATGATAAGAATTTTGTGAAGATCTTCCCTTTTTGGCATAAAGCTTCTTTTTTGAATGTTTTAATTGAAATATCTTACAAAAATGCCCTTAATTTTTTAAAATTATCATACTGTCGTCAAAATTTTAAACCATTTCAAATAAACTTTATTTTAAGGCTCTGGAAAGTAAACAAGTTGAACATTTGTTGTAATTTCCGGTTTAAATCTCAAACAAATCATAAATGAAAGAAAGGAAAACGTATATGATATTTTTCGTCGTTGTTTTTGTCGTTAATTTGATAGTTAACGTCTATATTTTTTCACGAACGCGGGCTGTTTTTCCTGCCGGAAACGCAGGCTGGTGGGTTTCTGCTGTACTGTTCTGGTTGGTGGCCTTTGCATATATGATTGGACGAATTACCGAACGTACCGGCTATATGACTCTTGCTGAACCATTTGTAAAATTGGGTTCGTGGTGGCTGGGAGCCATGGTCTATCTCACCCTGTTGTTCCTGCTGGCAGATATTTTTCGCGGATTAAACGGAATTTTGGGGGCAACAGACACTCTCCGGTTCAGCTGGGCAAGCGGCAAAGGTAAAACAGGTGTTTTTCTGGTTTATTCACTAACTGCTCTTATTCTGGTATGGGGTTGGTTCAATGCCAAAATACCGACCATTCGAAACGTGTCTTTTCAAATAAATAAACCAATTCCCGGCGGAAAACAGAAAGTAGTCCTTATTTCGGATATCCACCTGGGAATGATGATTTCAAACGGAAGGCTCGACAAAATGGTTGACATGGTGAACCGGGAAAATGCAGATTTAATATTGCTTGCCGGCGATGTTTTCGATGAAGATTTGGGGCCGGTAATCGAAAATAACATGGGTGATTTGTTGAAAAATTTACAGGCTAAACAGGGTGTTTTTGCTGTTCTCGGAAATCACGAGTTCTACGGAAGCGCAACTGAAGCCCACGAATATCTTGAAAACCATAACATAACCGTTTTGCGCGACAGTTTTGTCTTGCTTCCCAACGGCATTGCTGTTGCCGGGCGCGAAGATATTACTGCTCAACAGATGTACGGCAAATCCAGAAAACCGCTGAATGATCTTCTGGCCGGGATAGCCCCCGAAACCCCGGTTTTTTTGCTCGACCATCAGCCCTACCAATTGGCAAAAGTGGCTGAACACAACGTAGATTTGCAGGTTTCGGGGCATACCCACAACGGACAGATGTGGCCGTTTAATTACATAACCAGTGCGATGTTTGAAATAAGCAAAGGGTATGGAAAAATAAACAACACCCACTTTTACGTTTCTTCGGGTTATGGTACCTGGGGGCCTCCCATACGCACCAACAGCCGTTCTGAAATTGTGGTTATGGAAATAACCGGTGAATAGCCGGTACGGCATCTTGCAATCCTGATTATTTAACCCTTTTAAAAAGAAAATATTTATACTTTTGAAAAATTTTGAATAAAAGTACCAGTTATGAGAAAAACAAAAAATATTCTA
This sequence comes from uncultured Mariniphaga sp., assembly GCA_964559175.1. GTDB lineage: Bacteria > Bacteroidota > Bacteroidia > Bacteroidales > Prolixibacteraceae > Mariniphaga. Next base: position 10,946 of record CAZLGT010000069.1, read on the forward strand.
ATCGCTCTTTCCCTTTTATTAACAATAGTGTTTACTGCCAATGCAGCCCCTGATTCGCGGCTCATGCGTTTTCCCGACATCAATGGTAATCTGGTTGCGTTTGTTTATGCCGGTGATATCTGGACAGTCAGTTCCAATGGCGGCGATGCCCGCCGGCTGACTTCGCACGAAGGAATGGAACTGTTCCCGAAAATTTCGCCCGACGGTAAATGGATTGCCTTTTCAGGTGAATACGCCGGAAACAGGCAGGTGTTTGTAATGCCGTCGGAAGGTGGTGTTCCCAAACAATTAACCTGGTACAACTCAGTGGGTGTGATGCCGCCCCGCGGCGGATGGGACAATGTGGTGCTGGACTGGACTCCCGATAGCAAAAATATCCTGTTCCGCTCAAACCGTACGGAATTTGGCGACCGCAACGGGAAATATTTCACCGTTAGCATTGACGGTGGTTTCGAAAACCCGTTGCCCATTGTTAACGGTGGGATGGCCACTTTTTCACCCGATGCTAAAAAAATATGCTTTACCCCGGTTGACCGCGAATTCCGAACCTGGAAACGTTACAAAGGCGGACGGGCAACGGATTTGTGGATTTACGATCTCGAGAAAAATACATCAGAGCAAATTACCGATTTTGCCGGTAGCGATCAGTGGCCGGTATGTTACGGCGATAAAATCTTCTTTGCGTCTGACCGCGATTTGAAACTGAACATTTACAGCTACGATACTCAAACCAAAGCAACCGAACAAATCACGCATTTCACTGAAATGGATGTGCTGTGGCCCTCGGGACAAAACGGGCAACTGGTTTTTGAAAACGACGGCCACCTCTACAAGCTGAACCTTGCAACCGGTGAAACGGAAAAAATTTCGGTGAACATTCATTTCGACAATCCCAATCTGGTTTCATACTTTAAAAATGTAAAAGACCACGTTCACAGTTACACCATCTCCCCCACCGGCAAACGTGCATTGTTCGATGCCCGCGGTGATATATTTTCGGTTCCTGCTGAAAACGGTTCCATCGAAAATCTGACACAAACACAGGGTATTCGCGAAATTTACCCCAGTTGGTCGCCCAACGGCAAATTCATTGCTTACTATTCCGATGCTACCGGTGAATATGAAATTTATCTGCTGGAAAATAAAAAAGGCGCAAAACCGGTTCAACTCACCAGTGGATCAGCGGCATGGAAATACAGCAGTGACTGGTCGCCCGACAGCAAATACCTGGTGTATTTTGACCGTACACTGAATTTGAAACTGGTGGAAGTGGAATCCCAAAAAGAAATCATTGTTGACAAAGCCGAAGATTCCGAAATCAGGGATTACTCCTTTTCACCCGATTCGAAATGGATTGTTTACTCCAAAGAGTCGTCCAACGGACAACCTTCGGTTTGGGTGTATAACATCCCCGAAGCAAAGGCTTACCAACTGACAGACCACACATTCAGCGATTATTCACCGGTTTTTTCAGAAGACGGGCATTATATTTTCTTCCTGTCGAACCGCGATTTCAATCTCAGTTTTTCAAGTTTTGAATTCGACTATCTGTACAGCAATGCCACACGCATTTATGCCATGATCCTTAAAGCTGACGGCCCGGAATTGTTCAAAGATAAAAACGATGTGGAACCGGTGAAAGAAGAAAATTCGGATGAAAATAAAAAAGAGAATGACAAAGACACGGACAAAAAGGATGCAGAAGTTTCGGTAAAAATTGATATTGACGGCATAAATCACCGGATTATGGCCTTAACGCAAAATACAGGAAGCTACCGCAACCTGATTCCGGTGGAAGGCGGATTGCTGTATCTCAGTGGCGGAAAACTGGAAATGTATGACATTGCCGAAGAAAAAAGCAAGGAAATTATGGACAAGGTTTCGCAGGTTCAGGTTTCGGCTGACCGCAAAATGATGATTTACCGTTCCGGAAGTGATTACGGTATCACCTCCATCAAACCGGGTGCTAAACCGGGCGATGGTAAACTGAACCTCGACAACCTCGAAATGAAAATCGACCCGGAAAAAGAATGGGCACAGATTTTTAAAGACGGCTGGCGTATTTTCAGAGACTACTTTTATGTGAATAACCTGCACGGAGTTGACTGGGAAGGAATCAAAGAAGGATACAGCGAATGGCTGCCTTATGTGGGCCATCGCGCCGAACTCGATCATATACTGAATGAAATGGTTTCGGAAGCCAATGCCGGCCATGCTTATGTGAACTGGGGCGATTTTGAAAATGTAAAACGCATTGACGGCGGACTGCTGGGCGCCCGGCTCGAACCCGACCAAGAAGCCGGTAAATATCGCATTGCAGAAATTTACGACAGCGAAAACTGGAACGAATCACGCCGCTCGCCCCTAACCATGCCGGGAGTGGATGTAAACGAAGGCGATTTCCTGCTTTCTGTTAACGGAAACGAAATCTCAGCCGGTGAAAATCCGTACCTCCACCTGGAAAATCTGGCCGGAAAACGGACGGAAATTACCGTTTCAGCCAATGCAGATGGCAGCAAACCACGCACGTCGGTGATTGAGCCCATCAAAAGCGAACTGGAACTGATGTACCTCACCTGGGTGAACCAGCGGCGCGAGTTGGTGGAAAAACTCTCGAACGGACGGATTGGATACATTCATGTGCCAAACACTTCTTTTGAAGGAAACCGCGAACTGCACCGTGGTTTGTACGCTTACCACGACAAGGAAGCGCTCATTATCGACGAACGGTATAACGGAGGTGGTTTTATTCCCGATGTAATGGCCGACCTGCTCGACCGTAAAACACTGAGCTACTGGCAACGTGCCGGACTGAATCCCATGCGCACGCCGGGCGTTGCCCACGACGGCCCGAAAGTGATGCTCATAAACGGTTATTCTTCTTCAGGTGGCGATGCTTTTCCGTATTATTTCAAGAAAAAAGGGCTGGGAACGCTCATCGGCACCCGCACATGGGGCGGACTGATTGGTATCTCGGGCAATGCTTCGCTGGTTGACGGTGGCAGCATATCGGTTCCCCGGTTCGGCGTTTACGATGAAAATGAGGAATGGATCATCGAAGGAATTGGCGTTTATCCCGACATTGAAGTTGTTGACCGCCCGGAACAACTGGCCAAAGGACAGGACCCCGGCATTGAAAAAGCGGTGGAAGTATTGCTGAAACAACTGCAGGAAAATCCGGTAAAAAAGGTTAATACACCTGAGCCCCCTGACCGGTCGGGCTGGATTGAAATAGATATCGACTGATTAAAAATCAATCATCGCTTTAATTGCACCGTCTTTGTATCCTGCAACGATATCGAAGGCGGTGCCGGTTTCTTCCAGTGAAAAATGGTGGGTAACCATTTTTTCCACATCGGCTTTTCCGCTGACGACCATATCGATGGCCTCTTCGACACAATGGTTTTGCCGGCGCACGTTTATAATAGTGAGTTCCTTACGGCGCATCAAATCCATATCGAAGGTGTATTGGGCTGAGGGGGGAATACCAACCAAAACAAGTTTGCCACCGGGTTTCAGGATTTTTACAGCGTTGTTAACGGCATCCTGTTCGCCGCTGGCTTCAAATGCCACATCAACAAGCAGTTCTTCCTGTTTTTTCACTTCCATTTCCACATCCTGTCGTTCAGGATTGATGACATACCGGACACCAATCTCTTTTGCTTTTTCCAGGCGGTATTCCAGCGGTTCAACTAATCCAACATTTTTTATGTCATCGGCCAGCAGCTTCAGTAAGATACTTAAACCAATGGGGCCGGCGCCAAAAATAACAGCTGAAGTTTCAGTAGTTTCAATTTCTGCCAGTTTTACCGCATAAACCCCAATGGAAAACGGTTCGATTAATGCCGCCTGTACCGCATTCATTTTACCGGTTACCGGAAAACAGGTAAACGAAGGCATTACAATGTATTCCGAAAGGCAACCTTCAACCTGTCCCGGGCAGCCCAGAAACTTGTTGTTCCGGCAGGTATGCGGCCGCCCGGCCAGACACTGATCGCAATGGCCGCAATGAATAGCAGGATCAACTACCACAAGATCACCTGTTTTAACATGAGTCACTTCAGAGCCAATTTCCACAACGGTACCTGAGCACTCGTGTCCCACCGCAAAAGGGTATTCAATCACCTGCGTCCCAATTTTTCCTTCGGAATAGTAATGAATGTCAGAACCGCAAACACCGATAGAAGCCAGTTTTATTTTCACTGCATCACGGGTTAAAATTTCCGGATCGGGCGATGTGGTCATTTCCATTTGGCGAATGCCTGTTAAAACTATTTTTTTCATCTGTTTTCTATTAAGATAGCTGAAATAAACGTTTTGTTATATGAACAATAATTGCGATCAAATCCCAAAAATTAGTATTTTTTAATTGTTTTCAACTGAATTTTCCTCAAAAATGGTGTTTAAAATTGTGAAAAATCAGGTTTTTCAGAAAAAAGACGCTGTATTTTCTAACATATTGCTTTTTGGCTTATTCTATAAATCAAATATTTATAAGCTGCCTGTTAACACTTATTAATATTTTTTTAATTTTATTTCACTATGAACACAAATTTGTGTTATATTAGCGATGTTTTAATTCAATATGAATTGAACGTTATTTGAAACACTACCTTTTCTCTGTTAAACCAATATTTTTCCAGGTCTAACTAAACTAAACTATGAACAATCGGGTTATCGCCACCAATGGTAACCCGTTTTTTTATGCTTTTTCTTTGATATTATGTTTAAATCGAAAGTAGAATAAAAACCCGGCTGTTCCCAGTCCAACCAAAAAGCCATACCATATCCCCATAGGGCCAGCATTGAATATAAATGTGAGCCCGTAGCTTGTTGGTAATCCGATGAGCATATAGGCCGCAAACGCGATGAACATGGGAATTTTTACATCGGCCATGCCGCGAAGTGTGCTGAGCATTATTACCTGTAAGCCGTCGAAAACCTGAAAAATTGCAGCTATCACCAGCAGCCCTGAAGCTACAGCTATTACCTCCGGATCACTGGTAAACGCCAGCGGTAGGTAATCCCTGGCTAACACAAAAAGCAATCCCATTGATATCATAAAAAGTAAAACCAGATGCGTGGAAGCAAATACAGCCATTTTTAGCGATTTAAAATCATTTTGCCCCAACTGATGACTTACCCTTATAGTATTAGCCTGCGAGATACCCAGCGAAACCATATAAGAAGAACTGGCAAGCCCTATGGCTACCTGATGTGCAGCCAGCGGTATTTCGCCCAGCCATCCCATCATAACTGCTCCAACACTGAAGGTGAGCATTTCAACAATGATTTGAAAACCGATGGGAACACCGATTTTTAGCAGTGAAATTATTCGTTTCTTACTGAAAGCCTGTGCATGAGCTTTTGTAAAATAAATTCTGAATGCCGGTTTCTTCAAAATGAACACAAAAAACAAAAACGGCATGATGATGCGTGAAACCAGAGTACCAATCCCCGCCCCCATCAGTCCCATTTCGGGAAACCCCAGCTTCCCGAATATTAAAATGTAATTTACAATGATATTAATTGCGTTGGAAGCCAGTGTTATCTGCATGGCCATTTTGGTGTTCCCAACTCCTTCGAAGAACTGTTTTACCGAAAAAAACAGCATGAACGGAAGGTATGAAGCACAAAGCAAAAGGTAATAAGGCCGGGCCAAATCCAGTACATCTGAAGTTTGTCCCATGTACGGAAGCAAAAAATAAACCCCAAACATGATAACCGAAAGCAACAAAGCAGCTGCCAGATGGGTGAAAATTCCGTTTTTGAGCAGTTGTACCACCCGAAGCGGTTGATTGTTTCCGAAGGCTTTTCCTACTACGGGGGTTAATCCGTAAGTAATACCCATCCCGAAAAGCATGCCCACAAGAAACACATTATTGGCAAAGGCCGAAGCTGCAAGTTCTAAGGTTCCCACATGGCCCACCATCATGTTATCGACCAGTGAAACAGTAACCTGTCCTAATTGTGATATTACAACCGGAATGGCCAACCGGAGGTTTCTTTTGTAAAATGGTATGTATGCCGCAAAATTCACGGCGCCAAAGATACATTATTGAATCATATCGTAAACCAAAAACTCACTTTCAGCATGAAAGCGTTTTCAGCCTTAACCTTGCCAATGCCTTTCAGACTTTCGAAAATAGACGGTTCGTAAAAATTTTGATACCTCGACCGGTTATTGGTCCATACAAAATAAAGAGTTGAACCGGTTTTGTACTCCCACCGGGCCACAAAGTTGGAACGAAACTCCTGAAAATTGAAATCGGGATTGCGGGTGGTAAGGTTCAATACAGGTTGATACATCTCATCCTGCAGCCAGGTCTCACCGTTGTCAAGTTTCACCGTTGAAAGAGGAGTGAAACGGGCATCCAAATCCTTCGATTTCGAATCGGCAACAAAGCGGTATTCTGAGTATTTGCCAATGGTAGCATAAGGGTTGCCGTAATACTGGAACGATAACTCAGGCGTAACAAAAAATTCTGCTCTGATGGTGGAGGAAATGGTTTTCCGGTCAATTTTTCCCACCAGGTATCTCCTTGAAGGATCAACATTTCGAAATATACTCGTTACATATTGATTATTGTTTGTTTCAACATCGAAGTTGTTCATGGAGGAAAGTGTAAACCGGCTGCCGATTTGCCATTGAACATAGAAAGTGTATTCACTGGCTTTTGATATTTTATCATCGCTGCAAAGGAGCTCAATCCCTCCGGCTAAAAAAAGGTTTTTGCTTGAATTGGTTTGCAGAAACACCTCCCCACCGGTTACTCCGTCAATTCTAAGCGAAGGCCCTCCGCGCAACTGGCGGGTGTCCACTTCGTAAAACGATCGTTCGACAACCAAATCGAGCTTATACAGGTTCTTAAACTCAAACCGGGCATGTCCCTGTACTTCATCGCCCAGTTTTTCTCCACCAAAACTTCTGTAGTGGCTCTGGTCAACATCGAAATAGTAACTGTTTAAAATGCCTTTGGGTTTATTCACCCGATAAATCATGGTTAGGCTCTGATTGATATAATCGGCTTGACGCAGGTACCCCACATCGTTGAGTTCCACACCCGGAGAACGCCAGTCGAGCGAACCTACTGCCCTGAATTTTCCGCTGCGTTTTCCTCCTCTCAATTCTCCTCCCCAACCTTCCAGGCGGGTAAGTGTTTCGTCGTAATTCAGGTGCGATGCATCAGGCCGTTGGAAATAATGCCTCGAGTTCCTCTGTAGCGAAGAAACGGACTGCTCGCTGCCGTTAACCGACGAGTAAAAACTTTTAACATCGATAAAGTATTTACGGTTCAGCCAGTTATGCTGAAAATCGATTCCTCCAACCAGTGAATTATCGGGCAAATATTCCAGATGATCATCTTTAATGTTTCGAATAGTAGAGGTAACCATACCTCCCAGAACGGTTTTTCCATCGTTAAAGTCCTGTTTTACTCTGCCAATAAAGTAGTTGGTAAAAGGTTCAACCGCTTCTTTTCGCTCCTGTCCGTTAAATGATATGACAGCATTTTCGCGGGCAGTCATGCTGTTTATTACCCCCAGCGACAGTCCCTTATGGTTTTTCCCCGTTAGTTTTAACGCATTTATTATGGAGGTTTGATCAGGCATATCCAGGGTTTCAGCCTCTTCGTAAACAGGAATGTATCCGGGAGCTGTACCGATTCGGCGCGAATAAAAAAGTAAATCACTTCCGGCTCCGTATTCCAGGATACTGTTCCCCTCCAGGAAGAAAGGCCTTTTTTCATCGTAAAAAACTTCGTATGATGTGAGGTTTAGAATGGAAGGGTCTGCCTCTACCTGCCCAAAATCGGGATTGATAGTATAATCGAGTGTAAAATCGGAAGTAACTCCAATTTTACCGTCGAGGCCAAACCCGGCCGTTGGATTTTTTACTGCCTCCGAAACATACTTTGCTTTTGCGTAAGGTAAAAGCTCAAAATTTCGTTTATAGGGAATGTCTTTTATTCCGTGAAGCTCGCCAAAAATATAAACCATGGCAGGTGCATCGATAGGTATAAGCTTCCACTGATCTTCTTCCTTGAGCCGGTCAATCCAGCGCCAGACGTGCATACCCCAAACATGTTCCTTTTTGTTGGCATATCGCAACTGGCTGAATGGAACGCGGATTTCGGCGTACCAGGCTGAGTCGCCAACCGACGCTTTCCCATCCCAAACGGCATCCCAGTTAAAATCCCAGCCATATTCTCCCAAATGCATTAAATCCACCTTTTGCCCGGCAGCTGTAACATTGAATTCAAATGCTGTTTGTTTGTCGAAATAAGTATCCAGCGCAACTCCTGCCATATCGCCCACATTTTCGTCGCGCCGGCCAAGGATTGACCGTATTTTTTCGGGGTCATCATCATAGCAAATTAATCCTATATATAAATAGGTATCGTCGTACAGGATTTTAATTTCTGTTTCCTGCGAAGGTGGCCGGCCCTGGTTTGGCTGCTGCTGAACAAACCCACCTTCCCAGGTCCCCACCTGCTTCCAGCAATCATCGTCGAGATGACCATCGATTTTGGGCTTCAGTTCAGTGCGGGTTGCGTGATACACTTTACGCTGGCTGGCATGGTAATTTACCAGCGAATCATCCGAAAGGGTATAATCGAAATCCTGTGCTGACGAACCGAGAGAAACCAGAATTATTCCTAATAAAATGAAGTGCTTGCGAAACATTTAAGGTTAGTTTTGATGCTAAAAATAGCAGGGTTTTATAAAATAAAAAAATATTTCAGGTTTTTTTTTATAATTTTCGAACTTTAACTTCCACGATTCCAATTCACCGGTGTATTTTACGAATACCTGCCGTTGAATTTACATTTATTAACATACATTCATTTGTACTCTGTTATCAGTGAATTAATTTCGGCAGGACAGAACGGGAATAAATTGAATTAAACAATTTTGGTAAAGCAGGGTTATTAAAAGTTGTGTTTTTTAAAAACAGAAATTTTACAATGAATCACATCAAGAAAATCCTTGTGGCAAACCGGGGAGAGATAGCCATCCGAATTATGCGAACCTGCAGAGAAATGGATATTTCATCGGTAGCTGTATTCTCAGAAGCCGACCGTACCTCGCAACACGTTCGATATGCCGATGAAGCCTGGTACATAGGCAAAGCAGCATCGGAAGAAAGTTACCTGAAAATTGAAAAAATGATTGAAGTGGCCAAAGTGAGCGGCGCCGATGCCATTCACCCCGGCTATGGTTTTCTTTCTGAAAATGCAGGTTTTGCCAAACGTTGTCAGGAAGAGGGTATTATATTCATTGGTCCGTCGCCCGAAGTGATTGACCGCATGGGAGATAAAATCAAAGCCCGCGAAACCATGAAAAAGGCGGGAATACCGGTTGTTCCGGGTACTGAAACAAGTGTAAAAACCGAACAGGAGGCCATGCAGGCCATCATGGAAATCGGACTTCCGGTTATGATTAAAGCCTCGGCAGGAGGTGGCGGAAAAGGGATGCGCCTGGTGCACTGCGAAGAGGATGTCGTTTCTGCCGTTCGGGCTGCACGTTCAGAAGCCCAATCGGCTTTTGGCGACGATTCGGTTTACATTGAAAAATACATTACCTCGCCACACCACATCGAATTTCAAATATTAGGCGATAATTACGGAAATGCTGTCCACCTCTTCGAACGTGAATGTTCGGTACAGCGACGTCACCAGAAAATGATTGAAGAAACTCCATCTCCGCTGATGACGCCGCAACTGAGGGAAGAAATGGGGCGGGCATCTGTGGAGGCTGCAAAGGCTGTAAATTATACCGGCGCCGGAACCATCGAGTTTCTGGTGGACAACGACCTGAATTATTATTTTCTGGAAATGAACACCCGGCTACAGGTGGAACACCCAATAACTGAAAGGGTAACGGGAATAGATTTGGTTAAACAGCAAATAAAAATTGCCGAAGGTCAGCCGCTGGAGCTTCAGCAAAAAAACCTGTACCAAAGAGGGCATTCCATCGAATGTCGTATTTACGCCGAAGACCCCGACAATAATTTCATGCCCAGTGCAGGGAAAATTTATAAAATTTCGGAACCCCTGGGACTGGGTGTACGCACCGACGGTTATGTTTACGAAGGCTATGAAATACCGATTTACTATGACCCTCTAATCTCAAAGCTGATTGTTTGGGGAGGTACACGCGACGAAGCCATCAGGCGAATGCGCAGGGCGCTCTATGAGTATAAAATTACAGGTGTAAAAACCTCCATCAAATACCTGGAACGCATCATGAACAATCCTGAATTTATTGAAGGAAATTACGACACACATTTCATTGAAAAAAATCAGGAACAGCTTCTGAGCAAGGATAACTGTAACAACTGCGACGACATTGTTCTGATTGCCGCATACATCGATTATATGGCAAAAATAAACAAAGTGCAGGAAAACCATAAAGAATTTGCCCCGGCGAACAGCCGGTGGAAAAAAATTCCCTACATCAACCATTTTTAAACAACAAGTATGGCAGTCGAAATAAAGATTAATGACAAAACAGCCTGGGTACACCTGGTAAAGCAGAATGGAAATTTGCTCGAAATAGAGGTGGATGGTAAAAACTACCAGGTGGACCTGATGCATACCGCCGACGGCACTTTTTCCATTATCGAAAGCGGGCGATCATATAATATTGAACTGGTTCCGCACAGTCAGCCCAAAAAATACACCGCACACACCCTTTACAATACCTACGAACTGGAGGTAATCGATGCAGAAGCCAGGTATCTGAACAATCGCAGCACCAATGGTTCCGCCAGTACGGAAAAAACCATTACCTCGCCCATGCCGGGAAAAGTGGTGAAAGTGTTGGTAAACGAAGGTGATGTTATCAGAAAAGGCGAGACCGCCATTATTATTGCAGCCATGAAAATGGAAAGCGAATACAAAGCGCCGGCTGATGGGATTGTTAAAAGAGTATATGTAAAAAACGGCGATACCCTCGAAGGCAATCAAATTCTTATTGAAATTGAATAAACCCGAATTTTTATGGATTTAACAGAAAAATACAATCAACTCGATGAATATAATCAGCAAGCCGAGTTGGGAGGTGGCCAGGAACGCATTGACAAACAACATAGTGCAGGAAAAAAAACAGCCCGTGAGCGCATTCTTCAAATGCTCGATCCGGGTACGTTTAACGAAATCGACAAACTGGTAACTCACCGGAATTACGATTTCGGGATGCAGGATAAAAAAATTCCCGGCGACGGAGTAGTTACCGGTTACGGAAAAATCAGCGGACGGCTTGTATATGTTTTTGCCCAGGATTTTACTGTTTTCGGTGGCTCACTGAGCCGCGCCAATGCCGATAAAATTGTAAAAATTCAGAACCTGGCCCTGCAAATGGGTGCGCCGGTTATCGGGCTGAATGACTCGGGTGGCGCACGCATTCAGGAAGGTGTTGAAAGTCTGGCAGGTTATGCCGACATCTTCTATAACAATGTCATAGCTTCGGGAGTGATTCCGCAAATATCGGCCATTCTCGGAGCCTGTGCAGGCGGAGCGGTTTACTCCCCTGCCCTCACCGACTTTATTTTTATGGTGAGCGAAAAAAGTCACATGTTTGTTACCGGACCAGATGTTATTAAAACAGTAACCCACGAAGATGTTTCGAAGGAAGAGCTGGGTGGTGCAAAAACCCACAGCACCAAAAGCGGTGTGGCCCACTTTACCGGTGCCGATGAAGAACAAACACTGATGATGATTCGCGAGCTGGTGAGTTTTTTGCCGTCGAACAACATGGAAGACCCGCCTGTGAAATCGACCATCGACCCGTCGGACCGTGTGGATGAAAAACTCCAGGACCTGGTACCGGCAGACCCGAATAAACCCTACGATATGCACGAAATCATTCAAAGCGTTATCGATAATAAACACTTTTTGGAAGTGCAGCCCGGTTATGCACAAAACATTATTTGCGGATTTGCCCGGTTTGCCGGTCAGCCGGTGGGCATTGTAGCCAATCAGCCTGCCCACCTTGCCGGGGTCCTCGACATCAATTCATCGGCAAAAGCTGCCCGGTTCGTCCGTTTTTGCGATGCTTTCAACCTGCCAATCATAACTTTTGTGGATGTTCCCGGATTTTTACCCGGAACAGCCCAGGAATTTGGCGGCATAATTAAACATGGTGCCAAACTGCTTTATGCCTTTTCGGAAGCCACAGTTGCAAAGATTACAGTAATTACCCGGAAAGCCTACGGAGGCGCCTACGATGTAATGTCGAGCAAGCACATTGGTGCCGATGTGAACCTTGCCTACCCTACGGCCGAAATTGCCGTTATGGGACCTGAGGGTGCCATCAATATTCTTTACCGCAACAAATTCACCGGTGAGGAGAGGACCAAAGCGGTTGAGGAATACCGCGAAAAGTTTGCCAACCCTTACAAGGCTGCATCGCTGGGATATATCGATGAAATCATTCATCCGAAGGACACCCGTAAAAAAATAATCGGTGCACTGGAAATGACACGCAACAAGCGAAAAACAAATCCGCCGAAAAAACATGGAAATATTCCGCTGTAATTGTTTGAATAATATCAATTTATTCCTATCTTCGCGCCCTCAAAAAATTTAGATTGTTTAATTTAAAAATTGATGTTTATGTTGAATCAGTACGAAACCGTTTTCATTTGTACTCCCGTTTTATCTGAGCCACAGGTAAAGGAAACGGTAAAAAAATTCAGGGACATCATCACTTCCAACGGAGGTGAGATGATTCATGAAGAAGACTGGGGAATGAAAAAACTGGCTTACCCCATTCAGAAAAAATCTACAGGCTTTTACAGTTTATTTGAATTTAAAGCCGATCCGGAATTCATTACCAAACTGGAAATTGAATTTCGCCGCGACGAACGTGTCATTCGATTTATGACCGTTAGACTCGACAAATATGCCGTTGAGTACAGTGATAAAAGAAAAAGACTTCAAAAAGAAAAAACAGAAAAGGAGGCATAACCAATGGCACAAAATTCAAGTGAAATCAGGTATCTGACCCCGCCGTCAGTAGAGATTAAAAAGAAAAAGTATTGCCGTTTCAAGAAAAACGGGATTAAATATGTGGATTACAAAGACCCGGAATTCCTGAAAAGGTTTCTGAACGAGCAGGGAAAAATTTTACCCCGCCGCATTACCGGAACCTCATTGAAGTACCAGCGCAAAGTGGGCCAGGCCATTAAAAGGGCACGCCAGATTGCTTTGTTGCCTTATGTAACCGATATGTTAAAATAGAAAGGAATTGAAATGGAAATTATTTTAATACAAGACGTTGACAGACTGGGAAGTAAAGACGATATTGTAACCGTGAAAGACGGTTACGCCCGCAACTTCCTCATACCCCAGAAAAAAGCCATTGCCGCTACACCGTCGGCCAAAAAAGTACTGGCTGAAAACATTAAGCAGCGCGCCCACAAAGAGACCCGCTTAAGGGATGAAGCCCAGGCAATTGCTGAAAAACTGGTAAATAAGAAAGTAAAAATCGGAGCAAAAGTAAGTTCCGCAGGAAAAATTTTCGGTTCGGTAAATACCATTCAGGTGGCAGAAGCCATCAACAAAAAAGGATTTGAAATCGACCGCAAACAAATTACACTGCCCGAAGACAGCATCAAGGAGGTTGGCACATACACTGCCAAAATAAAACTCTTTAAAGATGTTGTTGTAGAGCTTGAATTCGATGTGGTTGGTGAATAACCGGCCAGGTGAACTGATTAAAAAGAGGCTGTCTTGCAAAAGGCAGCCTCTTTTTGTTACACCTACTGTTTGGTTTTCAGCGGATTTTCCGATTCTTCGAAAAATTGTTTCTGAAGGGCAGGCACAACTTCGTCAGCTTTTACCTGACGAATCATTTTTACCAGTTGATCCACAGTTTCATTTATCAGCAATTCCCCTGCTTCGGCATTTGATTTAGAGCCATCGCCACCGTAATGGTTCGGGAAACTGGCATACCACCATATTCCGGTATAAATAAAATCGAGGTGTTTCATCCGTTCCTGGTCAACTCCCGACTGCTGCGCCGAACGTTCCTGATGAGTCAAACCAGGCTGGGTAGCCGCCATCATCGAGGTTTCACTGTTCCCGGCGTGCGAATCGAATCGGTCGGGCTGGGTAAGAGCTTCGGCTTTTTCTCGTACTTCGCGGCTCCTTTCAGGTCTGAACCAGTACAGCGTATAATCTCGTGGTTCAGACAACTGAGCCATTCCAAAGTAGTTCAGAAAGGCATTGTTTCCCCCATGTCCATTTACCAGAATAATTTTATCGAATCCGTTACGATTGAGTTCATCCAGCGTTTCCTGCAAAACTTTCCATATCAGTTCCGGGCTGTAGGAAATGGTTCCCGGCTGGTGGCGGGCTTCGTTTATCTGGCTGAAATAGTACCAGGGGAATATTACTGTGTATTCCTGTTCGGCTGCCCGCAGGGCATATTCACGGGCCAGGTACAAATCGGTTCCCAATGGCAGCTGGGCTCCGTGCTTTTCAAATACACCAATGGGAATAATACAGGTTTTGTCGCTTTTTTCAACTGCCTGTGCAAATTCCGGAGCAGAAAGTTCTTCCAGACGAAAAGACAAGTCTTGTGCATAAACATGCATCGCCAGAGTGAGGATTAATAGTAAAACTGCATTAATTTTCTTCATTATATTATGGTTTTTAAGTTTATTCCGGCTTAAAAATAGATAAAATTTTTCCGCAAGGCATTCGTTTGTTTGAATAAAGCACAGACTTTGTTACTTTAGGCGGCCAAAACAGATGAATATGATCAAGAGAGTTTTTGCAGTGGCACTATGCCTGTTTTTAACTGCAAACATGGCTTTAAATGCACAGCCTTCTTATGTTCCGGGAACCCAACAACCCAAAGTTGTAATTGGTTTGGTTGTAGAGAACATGCGTCCCGACTATATTCAACGATACTGGAATAAATTTGAGCCGAACGGATTCAAAAAACTCTATTCCGGCGGAACGGTTTGTACCAATGTAAATATGAACCTGCACTACCACAGTTATGCCAGTGGAACGGCAACCCTGTTTACAGGTGTAACCCCAGCCATTCATGGTATTGTTGGAAAAAGCTGGTACGACAGGTTAAGGAATCGTGAGATGGATTGTACTGAAGATAATTTCTATTTTACGGTAGGCGCAGATTCAAAATACGGCAATGCATCACCCAAAAAGCTGCTTTCCAATACAATAACCGACAACCTGAAAATTTTTTCCAATGGAAAATCGCTGGTTTACAGTGCCGCAATGAACCGGGAATCGGCCATTTTTTCGGCAGGGCATGCTGCCGACGGAGCCTTCTGGTTCGATCCGGAAACCGGACGAATGGTTTCCAGTTCGTTTTACATCAATACTTTCCCCGATTGGGTCCGCGATTTTAACAGTGAGAACTATCTGGAACGATACAGCTCGATGAACTGGGTAACTTTGTTAAATGAGCTGGAATATACCGAAAGTTTGCGCGACGATTATATACTGGAAAGAGGCTATTACGACCGGTGGAATACTTTTCCTCACGCTATTCGCCGATACACCCGCCGGGCCGAATCGCTGCTGCCCATAATAACTACCCCTTATGCAAACCTCGCCATAAAAGATTTTGCCATTCAGCTGCTCGAAAACGAGCCTATTGGCCAGGATGATTTTACAGACTTTGTTACCGTGGTTTTTTCATCTATGGATTATGAACACGGGGCTTTTGGTCCGGCATCGCTCGAAATGCAGGACACTTACCTGCACCTCGATAAGTACATCGCCGAACTGATAACCCATGCCGAGCAAAAATTTGGCAAACAAAACGTTCTGTTTTTTCTTACATCAAACACCTCGGCATCTTATCCGGTGGCCTACCTGAAAGAAGAGTTTAACCTTCCGGTAGATAATTTTTCACCCGAAAGCGCCATTGCACTGCTCACATCGTATTTAAATATAACCTACGGACAGGAAAACTGGATTGAACACTATTCCGACCTTCAGGTTTACCTCGACCATGATTTGATTAAAAAGCACAAACTCGATTTGAATGAAATGAGAAATGAAGCTTCTGATTTTATAAATCAATTTGAGGGGGTCCAGCTTTCTATGCCGGCCCATCAGTTGGAGCAGGGAAGCTCTGCACACGGACTACTTGAAATGCTGTACAACTCCTATGCTAAAAACCGGTCGGGCGATTTTCTTTATCTGTTAAAAGAGGGCTGGCAGCCGTCATATAAATTTAAAAAGGTTAACTATACCGACCAGTCGCATATACCGCTGGTGTTTTACGGAGCAGGAATTCAACCGCAAATTGTCAGGGGAAAATACAATGCCATTGATGTGGCTGCCACCCTGTGTGACCTGTTACATATTCCCAGCCCCGACAAGCACCAGGGAAAAACCATTCTGGAAGTTCTAAACGGATATTAATTATTCTTCAGAAAACCAGATGTTGCTAGATTTAAAGCTACTTACGCCTTTTTGTTTTTTCCGGTTTATTTCCCGTATCAACCGAATCATTTTGTTGATCGTTTCCTGCAACAATGGTTGCAGGCATGTTTTCGGGTTTCAGATTTACTGAAATGATGGTGTCGGAACTCAATTGAAATGAATATGTGAATTTTTCAAACCGGGTACTTGAAATCTTCAGGTTTTGTTGTCCCCTGTTCAGTAAAAGCCTGTAATAACCATCGGAATTGGTAATGGTACCGATACCCGAACCGGTTTCGTAAATGGTTGCACTCTCCACCGCCTGGCCTGTCAGGTAATCTTTCACATATCCTGAAACAGATAAAAGTTGTGCCTGCCCGGGTTGCGGCAAAATAATTACAATACAAAAGAGGAAGAAATGGATAAAAGTTTTCATGGCTTTTCTGAACGTTTAACTGTTACAAATTCATTGTTTAATAATTTTGACGGCCATCTGGCTAAAATGGTTGCGTCTGTTTCTAAAAATAACTGATTTTTTAAACAAATATTATACAACAAAAACCGCTTCATTTTTTTACAAAAGTCATAATTTAATCATTATTTAAAATTAATCTACTTTAGACGACCAAAACCATGTTGAAAAACAGGCATGTTACACAACAAACTCTTCGTTTTTTACCAATCAACTATTTATTTTTACCCTGCGTTTAAGAAAATTATTTTACCGAAAGGTTGAATTAAAATTTTCAGGAAAACGGCCTTAACAAGGTTTAATAAATTTACAAATAAAATCGAATTTATAACTTAAAAATTGCCTATGAATCCCATCCAATCTTTAATCAAGGACCTGGCCGACCAATACGGAAGGAAACGGGAAAGCCTGCTTCCGGTGATGCAGGGAGTGGTCCAGCGTGAAAAATTTCTTTCGGAATACACAATGGTTGAAATTGCCCGTGAAATGGACATCCCTGCTGCAGAAGTTTTTGGAACGGCTACATTTTATTCGTTTCTTGAAACAAAACCGGCGGGTAAGTACATTATTCGCGTTTGCAAAACCATTACCTGTGCAATGAAAGGCAAAAATCAACTCATGTTTGCCATTCAGGACATGCTGAAAATCAAACCGGGCGAAACAACGCCCGATAAAAGGTTTACACTGCTCGAAACCAACTGCCTGGGTTGGTGTCATAAAGCTCCTGCCATGCTTATAAACGATGAGGTTTATACTGAGGTATCACCCGAAAGGGTGCGGGAGATTCTCTCGAAATACATGAAAGAAAACATTTAAAAACAGAAAGCAATGGCATACTCATATCAATTAAAAAGGGTAGATTTTATTTTCAGAAATGAAAATGACTGGGAAAAAGTACTTTCCGCTACCAT
>CAZLGT010000070.1:0-27873 GCA_964559175.1 uncultured Mariniphaga sp.
AATAACATAAAAATAAAATCGACAGATTTTTGGGTTTTGTCGGTTGATAATGAAATTTTATCTTTTTTTCACATGATGTGAGTATTAATATCACCGAAGTCGCTAAAATACCTAATAAGATATTTTTTGTCAGTTTGTTTATTATCTGTGTTTTCATCCTGAACATTTTTTAATTTGACGAATAATATTTACCTGTTAAAGGTAAAGCCATACGTGCCGGAAAGTGTTATACAATTCAGGATAAAAGTTACATCATTCACACATATTTCGGTTTTTATTTCGTTGGAAAAGGTATCATTCCCGATGGTGACAGCATGGCATTGCCTAACGAATATTCCACGGTTGCGGGGGAACTATTTAATTAAAAACAGGCTTTGAAATGGATAACCAGTTTGGTTTTGACGTAGATGGGTGTTATAAATTCTATCAGGGGTATTCATATCTGTCTTCCTTTTCCCTTTTGCTGAAAACATCACGGGCGAACGACTTTATTGCGTTTGGAGCGTAAATAATCAGGTTTGTGATGCCTAACTGTAAAATTAAGCCTAAAAGTTTTCCTGATTTATTGCCTGACCTGCCAATCATCAGTGCTTTCTTTGAAAGAAAGCCTGCGGCCAGAGCAAGGGTAACGTTTAAAACATTATTGAAAAGATAGGGGGAAGATCCGATTTCTTTCATGGAGCTTTTAATGAGATTTGCGGGTTTCAGGTTTTCGTAAGTGAGTGAAAAGTTTTCCCTCATCTCCTGAAGATGAACCGATTTCTCCACTTCCCGCAACTGAATCGCCTCTTTAAGTTCGGCAATTGTAGATATATTTTCCATTTCAGTTTATGTAAGCATCTGTTTAACCAAATAATTGCCAATCTTCCTTTTAATTCGTTTGTGCATAAAAAAGTGCATCACAAGCCCCACCATTGCATAAAAAGCCGCTATCACAAAAAACCCGTAGAAATTGTTGCCCAGGATTTCACCAAGCCAAAAGGCCAGGCCAAAATTGAGAAAAAGCAAAAACAAAAAAAGAATAATAAAAACAGCGGCATGCGGTACCATACCGGAAACCACATTTGATGTTTTGTTTATTGTTTTAAGTTTTAACAGCTCTAATTCCTTTACTCCATATTTGAAGGTGCTTTCCAGCAGGGATTCAATTAATTTCACGTTGTCATCCATCGTATTTTTGTGTTATTGTGCATCATTATCAGCGAAATTAATATTCGTTTGGGCCATGTTTCCTGAAATAAGTGTTAAAAGAAACACGGTTCTTTCACTGGTTGTTAAAATGTAGGGTTCTTTTTCATCGAGTGTGTAAAGTTCACCCCGGCTCAAAGTCAACGATTTTTCATGGGTATGCAACCTTAATTTTCCCCAAATAACCTGAAGTACCATTAACTCTTTCGACTGGAATGAATTAATTTCTGTTCCCTTATCAAATGTAGTAAGAACAATCTGCTTGTCGGGACGATTTAAAAGAACCATTGAATGTAAATCTCCATTGAACAAGGTTGGCTTATGACTCATCTTTTCAATCAGGGTTAGCAAATTGAAGGTGTTCAATGAGGTCATTAACGACTTATTCATTTCCCGTGGAGGTCGTATTTTCAATGATTCTTTCAAAATAATCCAATTTTAACTTTTCGGAATGTTAACACTATTCCGAAGGTTTCCTAACTTGTAACTGTTTTTGCTTCTTTCCCGGGTTTTTCCGTTTTGCCCATTTTTTTATCGGCATAATCGGAAACATCATCTTTTACTTTTTCCATTTTTTCGGTGATGGCATCCATTAATTCGTTAAATGTATCTTTTAACGTATCTAAATAGTCCTCCCCCTTTCTTGTAATTTTTTTACGGGTTTTCGATCCTTTTGCAGGGGCAAATAAAATTCCTGCCAACGCGCCGGTGGCTGCTCCGGCCAATACGCCCAAAAAAACTTTTCCTGAACTCATATTTTAATTGTTTTAAATTGATTAAATAATTTATACATACAAAGATCAGCCACTATGCACTGAATAGCGTTACATAATTTCGGAAATGATTTACATCTTTCACATGTTTTAGGGCTTTGTTTTTACAGCCATCAATTACTTGTTTTAGTAATTAATACATCCACACTGTTCATTTTTGCCGGAAGATTTTTCATCATTTTCATGGTCTGGGCGTTTATTACTCTCAGTTCAGGTAGTTCTATGTAATCTTCACAATCCAACATGGCTGTGACAGAATCCGGAATTGAAAACCGGCTGGTTACTAAATTGCTGAAGCGTTCATCGTTGTATAGTTTGTTGAAGAAACCTGCCCAAATGGGTAATGCAGTATAAGCTCCCTGGCCAAATTTTGTTTTAAAGCGGATGTCGGGATAATCGGCGCCTACCCAGGCACCGGCAGTATATTCCGGTGTAAATCCAATAAACCATCCGTCGGCATAATTTTGAGTAGTTCCTGTTTTGCCGGCTACTTCTGAGTAAATGTTA
This sequence comes from uncultured Mariniphaga sp., assembly GCA_964559175.1. Classification (GTDB taxonomy): domain Bacteria; phylum Bacteroidota; class Bacteroidia; order Bacteroidales; family Prolixibacteraceae; genus Mariniphaga. The sequence goes on from CAZLGT010000070.1 coordinate 2,469, forward strand.
TATTTATACCTGAGACGGGAGGCTGTGCCATTTGTAACAACGTTTTTGAGCATGGCGATTAAAATTTCAATATTTTGCCTGGAAGCAATTGAGGCCTGAACGTTTTTCACATCTGTTGAGGATTTGAAAATAATATCTCCCTCTTTGGTAATTATTTGAGATATGTAATTGGACTTTATCCTGTGTCCTTTATTGGCCAAAGTCTGGTAAGCGTTAACAATTTCATGAAGGGTAAGTTCTGCGGTACCCAATGCAAGAGACGGTACATCGGGAAGTTCAGATTCAATGCCGGCACTATGGGCCATGTTAATCACTTTTGAAACACCGATTTGTGTAATAAGATTAGCACTAACCGTATTTACCGATTTGACAAGTGCCCCTTTCAGGGAGTACATGCCTTCGTATTTATTGTCAGAATTGCGGGGAGACCAATCTTCAAAATTTGCATACTGATAACGCTGGTTATTGAATAAATCACAAGGGCGGTATCCTGATTCAAGTGCTGTTAAGTATAAAAATGGTTTGAATGTTGAACCGACCTGCCTGCGGGCTGTAACATGGTCGAATTGAAATAGCTTGTGATTTATTCCACCCACCCAGGCTTTTACATTCCCGGTTCTGTTTTCTATAACAATAAAGCCGGTTTGCAAAAGTTTGGCGTCATAAATTGCTTTCTCATAGGGAGTTAGCAGAGTGTCTTTCTCTCCCCATTTCCAATCGAAAACTGAGGACTTTTGTTTAATGTGCAAGCTGTCCTTATGCATATTTCCCAGTTTTCTTTTCAGTATATTCGACAGTCTTTCATTTTCATTCCAGTTGGTATTTTGCCATTGTTTATCAAGCGTTTTTTGAATAACCTGAAGGTGTTGGTTAACTGCTTGCTCTGCGTATGTTTGCATTCGCGAGTCGATGGTTGTGTAAATTATTAATCCATCGTTATCCAAATCGTAGTGCAACCCGGTTTCCTGGTTAATCTCATCCAGAATGGCTGTTATTTCAGGTCTGATTTTAGCTGCAAAGTACGGGGCAATACTTTGCTCTGCCAAGAACCGGAAGTAGTTGAGCTTAATTGGAATGTTGGCAAGTGAATCATTTAACTCATCGGTTAGGAAGCCGTATTTATTCATTTGATTCAACACAATATTGCGGCGGGTTAGGGCGCGCCGGTAATTATTTTTCGGATTGTAGAACGACGTTCCTTTTAACATTCCCACCAAAAGAGCCGTTTCTTCAGTTGTTAGTTCAGTCGGATTTTTATAGAAAAAACGCAAGGCGCCTGATTTTAATCCGTAAGTATTTTCAACGAAAGGGACAGTATTGAGATAGAGTAACAGGATTTGCTGTTTTGTGTAGTAATTTTCGAGCTTGACGGCTATAACCATTTCGCGACATTTGTTTATAACCAGCGACCCAATGAGATATTTTTTTCGGGGGTACAGATTCTTTGCCAGCTGCTGGCTAATGGTACTTCCTCCTCCTGAGTGGTCTTTTTGCAACAGGATGGTTTTAATTGCTACCCTGAATAAACTTTTTACATCGATTCCGTTGTGATTATAAAAGCGAATGTCTTCAGTAGCAATCACTGCATCTATTATTTCCTGTTTTAATTCGTGCGAATAGAGGTCCATCCTGTTTTGTGAAAAATATTTTCCTATCATCACGGTGTCTGCGGTAAATATTTCAGTGGCAACAGGATGTTCGATGTTTTGAAGTTCGTGTTTATCGGGAAGCGGACCAAACAATCCCTGGTTTATTGAAATTACCAAAGCCACGACAAGTATTAGCTGGATGGCTACCAGAGCAACGGCTGTCCAGACCAGGAATTTCCGGTATTTGTGAAAGTTTTTCCTGAGTTTCCGGGCAAATGAAAAAAACAGGTTTTTCACTGAATTCAAATTTCCCATTCAGCTTAATTATTTCGACTTACTGTAGTATTTCATGGCTTCGGGCATAAACTGTTTCAGCTTTCTTATTCGTGTTTCGTCGGAAGGGTGGGTGCTCAAAAATTCGGGTGGGCTTGCCCCGCCTGCATTCGACATTCTTTCCCAGAAAGGAATTGCTTCCTGCGGGTTGTACCCGGCCATGGCTGCAAATATTAATCCGTACTGGTCGGCTTCTGTTTCCTGCTGCCGCGACCATGGTAAAACTGCTCCAACAGTGCTGCCAATGCCATAGGCCTGCATAAACAGATTTTGAGTTTCCTGCGGTTTTTGCGACAAAGCAACCTGCAAAGCCATACCTCCCAACTGCTGCACCATTGCCTGGCTCATTCGTTCGCTGCCATGCTTGGCAATGGCATGGGCAATTTCGTGGCCAACTACTATGGCAAGCGCTGTTTCGGTCTGCGTTATGGGCAATAACCCGGTGTAAACAACCACCTTTCCTCCGGGCATAGCCCAGGCATTAGCCGCCGGGTCATCTACGGTATTAAACTCCCAATTGTAGCCTTCCAATACCGATTGTTGGCCCTGATTGTTGTAATATTTTGTAATTGCATTTGAAATACGCGCACCTACGCGGTTAACCATGGCAGCATCTTTATTGTTAGCGCTTAACACCTTGTGTTCCGACAAAAAATCATTGTACTGGCCGGAGGCCATTAATTGAAGCTCCGATTCGGGTACCAGACTTAACTGGTTGCGGCCGGTTACCAGGTTTAATGAGCATCCCGCCAATAAAGCGGAAACCAGAACCAGTAACAGATGTTTTCTGAAATGAAGGCCAATTTCGGTTATCCTGTTTTTAACACGTGTTAAAGATTGAAGTGTTTTCATTTTTTTGCTTTTTTCGTTACTATCTGCTTTTGTTTCTTAACCCATATACCGTACGGAAGTGATATCCATACACCGCAAAGGTTATGGCATCAATCATTAATCCCGGTTTTCGGAAGAGTGTCCAAAACAGAAATTTCCAATACTCGCGACGACCACTGCTGGCAACCCCGATGATAAAAATGGATTTAACAAAACCGGTCAGGTAATTCAATTGTACTTTACCGTTTCTTGTTTTGGGACGTTTGTAATTGTTTAAACACTGGCGTATCCGCTGGTAATAGGGTTTTGGAGAATAGATACCAGTGATGATTGTTTTATACCCGTCAAGAAGTTCCTTGCGGTTCATTTTCGGGATAAAATTCATCGAGGCATCTGTGTTATTGCCCGATGATTCAACAGTCAGCCGGTTTTCGGCTTTAAGTCTTTCATAAAGCTTTGTGTTTTTGGGTGCGTTTAACAGTCCCACCATTGCAGATACGATTCCACTTTGCTGAATAAAATCAATCTGCCGCTGAAATACGGAAGGGGTATCGCTGTCGAAACCGACAATAAATCCTCCGGATACCTGCATGCCTGCATTTTGTATTTTTTTTACGCTTTGCAACAGATCCCTGTTTTTGTTCTGGGTTTTGTGGCATTCCTGAAGCGATTTTTCATCGGGGGTTTCAATGCCTACAAATGTGGAGGTAAACCCGGTTTCCACCATCAGTTGCATCAGTTCCTCATCGTCGGCAAGATTAATAGACGTTTCCGTGTTGAATTTGAACGGGTGATTATGGCTCTGCATCCAGCTTTTCATGGCCGGAAGCAGATTTTTCTTTATTTCATGTTTGTTGCCTATAAAATTGTCATCAACAATCAGCACCGGGCCCCGCCAGTTCAGGTTGTAGAGTGTTTCGAGTTCGTTTATAATCTGCTGCGGGGTTTTCATTCTTACTTTGTGCCCCAAAAGGGCAGTAATTTCGCAAAAATCGCAGGAGTACGGGCAACCCCTCGAAACCTGGATATTCATAAAGGCATAGTCTTTTGCCGATAATAAATGGTAGTCGGGGGCAGGAGTTGTGGTTATATCGGCAAATTCACCGGTTTGATAAACATGTTGCGGCGTTTCCCCCAAATCCAAATCATGAAGGAACAGCGGCAGTGTAATCTCTGCTTCGTTCAGTACAAAATGGTCTATCCGGGGATAATTGGCGTACTCCTGGGTAAAAAGCGGACCGCCGGCTACAACTTTAACCTTGTTTTTTATGCACTCGTCCAGAACTTTATTTACCGATTCCTTCTGAATATACATTGCGCTGATAAAAACATAATCGGCCCAGACAATATCGCTGGTCCGAAGCGACGTAACATTCAGGTCAACAAGCTTTTTATTCCATTTTGAAGGCAACATGGCCGAAACGGTAACCAAACCCAGGGGGGGCACTGCGGCTTTTTTGGAAATAAATGGCAAAACATGTGTGAAACTCCAGAACGAATCGGGGTATTTAGGATATACCAGTAAAATATTCATCGTTTTTATTATTTATTAATTCTCAGGAAAGTTAAAAAATGAAGATTGGATGATTGTTATACAATTCCTATATAATCTTACATCATTCACACTTTTAAAAGGTATTCGGTTGTGACAAAAAGTACCGGATTTTTTTTCGCCGGGCAGAACTTTTTCATTTTTTCTGGTTTTAACAAGGCAGTGGTTTTATTCGGGTCAGGGCTTATTTTACGGAAAGGCCATGCAGAACTGCCAATTGTTATTTGTTAAAAAAATGTGGGCGCGAGGCCCACATTTTTAAAAACTAAACCAAACTAAACCAAATTATGAACAACCACGGACATTATTAAATGTCCAAAAACCTGTTGTTTTAAGTTTTGGGCCTTTAAAAAATCTTTCTTCCCTGAACGAGCTTAATAATTATTGCAATTACTGCAATTACCAGCAAAACGTGAATAAGTCCGCCGGCACTGTACCCGATAAATCCAACTGCCCAGGCAATGATGAGGATGACTGCAATGATGTAAAGTAAATTTCCCATGGCCTTAATTTTTTAATTGTTATATTTTTATTCTCAACCTAAATTTCCATTCAACTTTATATTTTTCAAAAAAGTTTCTTTTAGTTTAATACCTGATAAATGGCCCATTTGACTGTTTTGAAGTGGACAACATCTTCTTTCAAACAAAAACCACATGGAAATTTAATCAGAACCTTCCAGACTTTTGCCGTTATCCTGAGTTTTGGATCGTTGGCAATTCCATGAATAAATATTGACCGGGACTCCATTATCATTTTTTTTATTTTCGTTTAATTTTTGCTGCTAACAGTGAAATTGGAAAATGCATCTCCCAATTCATCCATATCGTTTTTAAACTCCTGTTTAAATGCTTTCCACTGGTCGGTTTCATCTGCTTTGTATTCGGCCAGTTTAATTTTAAGTTCATTGTTCCTTTTTTCGAGCAAAGCCAGCTTTTCCTCAAACTGGACTTTGTTTTCCCGGCTTGCATCTGCAATGCTTAATTTTAAACCGGCAATTGTTTTTTCATTGGTACTGATTTGATTTTGATAATCTGTTTTGAATTGCTGAAACTCACTGATTGAATCCTGACGTGCCAGGGTCAAATCGATTTTTGCATCTACAACAGCCTCTTTTGCATCCAGTACTTTATCCCCGGCATTTTCAATTTTCCGGGAAGTTGAATTGCAACTTGTAAAAAGGATGCCGGTCATTAGAACTGTTGCAGCCAGAGTGAACATTATTTTTTTCATTTTCATTTTATTAATGGTGCAATTAATTTATCGCACGTTCAAAGGTATCACTCTTTATGCCCCAAATTTTTACATAACTTTGAGAATGATTTACATCATTCACACATTCTTATGTTCAGGCATTTCAGAAAAATATTTGTTTATCATTTTTCTTAAATGAACCCTGTCTATTGGTTTGGAGATATAATTATTACATCCTGCCGCAATTGATTTCTCTCTGTCGCCGATTAATGCATGGGCAGTTTGTGCAATTATTACCACTTCCTTATTAAACTCACGGATTTTACGGGTAGCTTCATAGCCATTCATTAAAGGCATATTAATATCCATCATTACCAAATCGATATCCGGATTTTCCCGGCAAATTTCAATGGCTTCAACTCCGCTTACTGCTTTCAAAAATTCTCTGGCAAAAATTTTAACCATTTCGGTTATAAGAATTTCCGAGGTTTTATCATCTTCAACAATTAGAATCTTTAGTTTTCTGCTTGCATTTTTAATTGGTTTTTCCTGTGGGGCAACCAGAGGTACATCATTCGTTTCCTTTACCGGTTGGGCTGGCAGGGTAAAAAAGAACGTTGAACCTGAAGCAGTTCCATTATTTCTTGCATTATTTACCATCCATATTTTTCCACCCAGCATTTCAACATAGGCTTTTGAAATTGACAACCCGAGTCCGGCTCCTTCATAGTTCCGGGTCAGTGATTCACTGCCCTGCCTGAACCGTTCAAAAATGATGTCTTTTTGTTCAGGACAAACACCTGACCCGGTATCTTTTACATAAAATTCCAAAAATCCGTCTTTTTTAATATACCCAAGTTCAATGGACCCCTTTTGGGTAAACTTGATTGCATTTTTAACCAGGTTGGTTAGCACTGCATACAATTTTTCGCGGTCGGTTTTTATGTATGCTTCTTCATCAGGCAGGGCATTTTTGAAAGAAATATGCAGTTTTTTCTGGTCTGCTTCCAGTTTAAAAAAGTTATAGATGTATGTTATTTGTTCGTTTACATTTGCGTCCGAAATTATATTTTCAACCTGGTGCGATTCAATGGTTGAGATAGTTATGAGGTCGTTTATGATATTTAGCATACGGGCGCCGCTTTTTTCAATAATTTTGATGAATTCCTGCTGATCTTCACCACTCAACCCATGGTTTTTAAGCAGCCCTGTAAAACCGAGAATACCGTTCATAGGCGTTCTGATTTCGTGGCTCATATTGGCCAGGAAGGCTGATTTCAGCCTGTCGCTTTCTTCCGCTTTTTCTTTGGCTTTTATCAGCTCTTTTTCTAAAGTTTTTCGTTTTGAAATATCGCGACAACTGCCGTAAATCCATCCATTGGGAAGCAGAACGGCATTCAGGTCTGTATCGACATAGCTCCCGTCTTTTTTCACCAGTTCTATCTCGGAATAAGAACTGCCCGTTATAAACAGTTGCTGAAAATTTTGAAAATACTCTTCTATTCTGTTTTTGGGTGAAATATCGGCAAGGGTGAACGTAAGAAATTCTTCTTTGGAATAGCCCAGCAAATCTATAGCCTGCTTATTTACATATATATAACTACCTTCTTTATCGGTAATTAGAATTGCATCAGCAGAGTTCTCGGTAATTGTCCTGAATTGTTTTTCGCTTTCTACAACCTGGTTTTTTATTTTCCAGTTCTCGGTATTATCGCGGATATTGCATTGGATTACTTTAAAATTATTAGCCAGATAAACATTACTGATGAACTCAACATGGATTTCACGCCCATTTTTAGTTTCAAGCGGTAAATCATCGTAGCGAATATATTCTTCCTGTTGCAACTCAAGAAATTTCTCCTTGCTCTCGTAAATATCCTGAAAAGCACCTATCTCCCAAATTGATTTTTCAGTAAATTCCTTTTTTGAATAGCCCAGCAAATTAATTAAGAACGGGTTTACATCCACAATTTTTCCGGTTTCGGCATCGAGAATCAGAATCCCGTCTTTGGCCGATTCGAACAAGCGGCGGTAGCGGACTTCCGAAAGGACCAATGCATCCTCTGTGTGCTTGAGACTTGTTATATCCTGTGAAATGGTTGCAATTATATTTTTCCCTTCCTCATCAAGAATACGCGATGAATTCCACAAAACGGTTTTGATTTGGTGGCCTTTTGTTAAAATATCTATTTCAGTTATCTCTAAATGTACAGCGTCGAGATGATTTTTTAGCAATTCATTTGTTGCAGCAATTCTTTCTTTTGGAAAAAGAAAATCAATTTTTTTACCGATAACTTCAGCCGCATCATAACCGCTCAGCAGTTCAAATTTGCGGTTGAAACTTTTTATTATCAAAGAAGTGTCCCAGATAATCATTGGCGCATGCATGTGGTTCAACAGGATGTTTAAAGAATCACTTGTTATACGGTGTGTTTCTATTAAGGAATCTTCTTTGCCTTTTCGCTTGGTAATGTCTTCAATGGCAAGAAGAATTACCTTTTCTTTTCCATAAGCCCGTTTTACCTGCCGTGCATTTAAAAGCATTACCCGTTTACCAATGGTAGAAAAGTTGTGTTCAACTTCGTAACCATCAAAGGAATTTTTCTCAGGAATGATTTTCTCCAGCAATTCTTTCAGTTTTGGAATATCCCACTGGTGATTTCCCAATTCATAAATATGCTTACCAATTGTCTCTCCGGCGGTTACTTTGAAAAACTTGTAGAATGAACGGCTGGCTTTTATTACCCTTAAGTTTTTATCAATGGCAAGCAATGGTTCACGTACCGTGTCGATTAAATTCTCTGTGAATTCACTTAATTCATCTGCGGTTTTTTTAATCTCTGCAAGTTTCTTTCCGGTTTTTTCGAGAACTGCTTCCGCCTCTTTTCTTGCCGTGATATCACGAATGTTGCATTGAATAACCTTCTTGTTTTTTACTAAATAAACATTGCTTACAAATTCAACATAGATTTTATTTCCTTCTGAAGTTACAAGTGGTAAATCTTCATAGCATACATATTCTTTCTGTTGCAATTCAAGAAATTTCTCCTTGTTTTCGTAAATATCCTTAAAAGCGCCAATTTCCCAGATTGATTTTTCAATAAATTCCTTTTTTGAATAGCCCAGCAAAACAATTAAAAACGGATTCACGTCAACAATCTTCCCGGTTTCGGCATCGAGAATCAGAATCCCGTCTTTGGCCGATTCGAACAAGCGGCGGTAGCGGACTTCAGAGGCAAATAGTTCCTTTCTTAAGATTGATTTATTGCTTTTTGCCTTTTCCCTCTGAGTGTCTGTAACTATTGAATTATTCATTTTGACACAATATATGGCGTAATTAAATTTGAACGTTCTGTAAACTGTCCAGAACTCCAAATATTTTCAGCAGCCAAATCACAAGAATGATTATTACAACCGCATTCAGTACCCCTTTTATTGTGCGTTGCATTGGAATATAACTGTTGATTAGCCAAAGTATCACTCCAACACCAATAATGACGATTATGATTGTTAATATGGGCATAATAATAAATTTAATTTGTTTATAAATTCTACTACACAAAGGTCACCTTCGTAAGGTTATAAAGTATTACATCATTTTATAAAAGAGTTACATAATTCACACATTTTAGGGATGAAAACCCTCAAAATTTTTAAACGCTATAAAATCGGTTTTAAAAGCCATGAAGATATCTTTTTTAATGGCCACATCGTTTATTGTTTCCGGCTGTTTCTTCGCTCAGCGACTGAGAAATTTGGAGTAGGAAGCCAAATGTTTTCCATACCATTTTGGGTCGCTCAAACGGGAATAAAGCCCAAGCCGCTCTTCTTTTTTATAAATGGCTTTTAGCATAATGGTTATGTAACGTGAAAAGCGCCATAACAGATAAATGACCGTATTGTAAGCTTTATGCGCATAAGGCCGTTTTATGAAAAATCGTTGCCTGCTTATATAAAATTTAAGCTGAGCGGTCTTTTTTTCGGGGTGTAACCCGGGTAAATCCATTATTTCTGAAGTGGTCAGGAGCCATGCATTAACTTGTCGTCGGTAATGTCCGAAGCTCTCAAATACTTTATTCGGATCTTCTTTCATCGACAACAAAAGCATATCGTACATGTGTCTCAGATGAATGGTATGATAAATGAAAGCTTTATCGTTGAGTTGTACATTTAAAGCGTTATGAATCATCATATCACGATAGGATGGAACAAATATATTTTGGTCGGTTAAGATTTTTTGTTTGTGTTGCAAAATATCTTTGGCCTTGAATTTTCGATCAAACGGTGTCATTACAACCTGCCGGTGTACTTCAACTGCTGCAACGTGCTCGTCGGTTGCGAGCCTGGGATAATGTTTCAGGTTGCCATGGATGTGCTTATTGTATTTTGCCAATGGCTTATACCCGTGTGATTTCAGAATGTTGGCAGTTTCTTCCATTTTGTTCTCCTCTACAAGCAAATCTATATCTCCTGTCATCCGTTCAGCAATGTCATCATACAAGCCGCTGAGAAGAAAGGCTGTTCCCTTTAAAAAAACGGGATAAATATTATATGAAGTTAGTTGCCGGTTAATTTCATCTGCTTGTTTCAATATACTCCGGTTGCGTTCGCGGTTCAGGCTGGTCAGGTGTTCAAAATGTTCGGTCAACCCGGGTGGAAGTTCACCGAGCAAATGAGCCTCACGTAACCGGATATAAAGAGCCGGCAAAACAAACTGGCCACTACTCACTTTTAGTACATTTTCCCAATCCACTTTTCCCGATTGTATAGCTGCTTTTATTTGTTCTTCTCGTTCAGGATGTTTTGCAAGGCTCAGGCATTTTCCTGTAAAAAGAAGGGTTTCAGAATAATCCATTGTTAAAAAGGTTCTTTATTGTTTCTACCATTTTCGTGTTGTCGGAATAGGTCAACCGGTAACATGGCAGTTGGTTGAACCAGTTGACAAAACGTTTTGCATTTTCCGGTTCGGGCGAAATCCACGAATCGGGGACCAGTTTCCGGAATGCTTCCTCCCGGTTCATTTCATTGAATTGAAAACCTGTGTTTTTGCGGTATTGAACAAAGACCAGGGCTTTGCAGGGTACCTTCAACTTATCTGAATTAAAAACCGGGAGGTACTTAAACGTTTTGTTCAAATCGGGGTTATGGTATTCTTTTGAGAAAATGATTTCAGGAAATTGTTTTGAAATGATTTCATACGCATTTTTCTTAATTGAAATGGCAGCAGGAAAACGGCAGACCAGTGCATTTTTGCTTTCAACCGGCAAAAAATCATCGGATAAAACATCCAGGCCATTCGCCATCAGAATTGCTGATAACGTACTTTTTCCACTTCCTGAATCGCCAAAGAACATAATGCAGTTGTTTCCGTCGGTTACGCCCGCTGCATGAAAAACACCCAGCCACTCTTTTTCTTCCAGGTCATTTATTTTCTGAAGTATTTGCATGGAAAATTTTCCTCCTAAAAAATGACTGTCAGCTTCTTTCCACGAACCTGTTGATTTTCCGTCAACCTCTAACGCAAACTGACCTGCGGAATGAAAAACTTTGAAATGGTAATGAAAAAGCCCGGCCGTCCGTATTTCCAGATGTGCAAACTTCGGATGATTAAGTTCCTTCGCCCACTCAGATTCATATTCCACAAATAATATCGTGTCGTTAATTTTGTAATACTTTTTTGTAGTATTTTTCTTGTCAGCAAATTGAATGCGTTCTTCTTTCTCTTCGGCTGGTTGGATTAAATTGTCGCTTTTTATATTTCCTTCGATGTATTTTATGAGATCGTCTTTTATTTTATTTGCCTGAAGTTCATCAACCTCAAATTTTTCTTTGCATAGTTCAACTATTGCATTGTTTTCCGGATTTTCCCAGATTAATTTAATTAACTCATCCATGCCGGGTTGAGCAACAAGGTATTTATTAATTCCGGAGAACCACAACACCTGTTTCTCACCCAGTGAAAAGGTGTAAATCTTTTCCGATCTGCTGCTTTTATACTGATGAATCTTCATAGTAATAAAACGGTCGGATTTCTCTGGCAGCACAACGATAATCTTTTTAAAATTCAGTCAGGATCACCATCCTGGCTTGGGAGTAGGGCTTTGCGCCTGCGACTCCTTAGGACTTAATACTATCAGCATCGATGTAGCGGTAAACGCTGCATATTTGCCTGCCTTTCTTATCGCTTCCCTGCGACTGATTTCTTCTGTGGGGATTTTTTTTCCCTCGTTATTATTCTTTTTACTCATCGTTGCATTTTTTTTTGATTCTTTAGTACCGTGTTAAACACGAAAAATTGATTGTTAACTGTTTCCTTTTACCTTGTTTTTATCCAACTAATTTTCCTGATGAACTTTTTCCCTGCAGAACCGATTTCAACAAAGTAGATTCCGCTTTTTAAGTTGTGCATATCTACTTCATTTATTTGTGATGGGTTCAGTTTCCCGGTTCCCAGTTTCCTTCCGGCAATGTCGTAAACCGAAAAAGTTGCTCCTTTTTTCAGGTCCCCGGTTATTCGCAATTTGTTGTATTGCGGCCTGGGTAAAACAAACACCTCTGACATTTCATCCTGGTTGTTCATTCCGGTTGTTATTTGTTGTGTGTGCAAATAAAACCTTCCTGTACCCTCCTGTTGGGTTTCGGTTACTATTCGGTAACTGCTCCCGTTTTTATGGAGTGGCGTATATACTCCTTTTTGACGGTCCTCAAGAATTACAGGAACATTAACAGGCAGGTTACTGATTTGCGCACTGAATACTATTTCGATGCCTGCCGAAGCATTTAGGCCTACCGGGATAATGTGATGGTATTCTCCCGGGGGCAAACACTGAATATCTAAATCTGTTTGGTTGGTATGGTCGCCTGCCAGTTGGGTACAAATAAAGAAGCTGTTATCTCCTGCACTAAAACGTCCGGCATCGTAACCGGGGTCGAGACCGGTTGTCATTTCATCAATGTATTTTATGTGGGTTGACTTTTTATGACCTTCGTTTTCAGCAAACAGGGTAATAGCAGGATGTCCGGTCGGGCTGCTTTTGAATATGTCGCCGGTTTGGCTGGTTTGCATCGTTTCGTTGAAACTTGCATTTCCTTCTGTGGCAGCATAAACAAAAAACGCCTGGCATGGTGCAACGTAAAACGCTGTACCTGAATTGTTTATTGTTGCATAGTCATCGGCTAACGCATCCCATACATAAATGGCTACAAAAAATTCGTCCAAAATTTCGGCATTAATATCAATAAAATTATTGGCGCCACCGGCCTTGTTATTGGCATTGACAGAAGCTGTAAACGGATTCCCAATAAGGTTCCATTTTTTTCCGGGGGGTGCAGGTGTTGTTAATGCGATGGAAACATCTGATGTATTGATACTCCCTGTAAACGAAAGCTCTGTTGCTGTACTTTGTACCTCGTATCCTTTGCCAGGTGTAAAATTACCTGCTGAACCTATATTTGAAGTAGTATAATGGTCCCAGCCCGGGTTTGCATTATCGTATGGGGCAATTCCATATTTTGGGTCCTGAAAAGCAATTGAATTGGCAGATTGGAATTCGCTGATTGACTGTCCGCTTACCGGCGAAGCCAGCAAATGCCAGTTGTTTGCAGTTACATACCTGTTGTAGGTTACGTTTCCCGAGGAAGTGCCGTTAACAATTAATGACCCGTTGTTTGAAGCATCTGATTGAATGGTTACCGTAGCACCACTTTCAACCGTAAGGCCTTTAGATTCGGCAGGTGTGCCGGACCCAATATTTACGACAGAATTACTTGGAATTATGGCGTCGCAGAAGGCGCCTGGAATCTCGGCCAAATCCCAATTGTCAATATTATTCCATTCACTGCCTGCAGCGCCCGTCCAGGTAATGTCTGGCGACTCCTCATTGATTATCACTGTTGTGCCATCAGAAATACAACCATCCACATCCTTTGCAGTTACAAGGTATGTACCTGGGGGTATGTCGGTGAATATACCTGTAGTATTCGAAAAAGCGCAATAATCAATCCTGTAAGTCATACTGGCTGCCGTTGGGGAAGTGACAGTAATTGAGCCGGTGGGCTGGATGCAGTTTGGTTGGGTGAGTTCAACGATTGGCTGATCCGACTTAATACATACCGAAACAAAACTGCCGGTTATATTAACGGCACCTGTAATTGTAAGTGCTCTTCCTTCGAGTGCGACCCCGTCTCCTAAAGCAATTTCGCCGGCTAATGCAAGAAATATACCCTTCAGCGTAGCTCCCGCACCCGCACTTATAGCACCATCTACATTCCAGAATACATTATTCACGGATGCGCCATTAATTAAAAGAATTTCTACTGCTGCGGCCACTGAAAATGCTCCTGTTACTTTAAAAATGAATATTGCCTCAGTATCACCCTGGGCATCCAGCGTCAGATCCGCAGCGAGATTTGCTGCGGAATTGATATGATATACCCCTGCAGTAAGGGTAGCTCCCGAAAGCTCAGCAGCTGTAATTATCTCTGTTGTTGGGGTAGCACTTATTTCATCAAAAGCTGCTTGCAAATCTTCCTTGCATTGGAGTGTTATTTCATTTGCAATATGCTGCACAACGGAAGGGTCAAAACCAGTTATGGCTCCGGCATGTGTACCTATAGCACCACCTGTAATCGTCGAAACTCCAGTATTGCCCATTTCGCCGGCGGAGGTGAAGAGCACAAAATCGGTCACTGTGCCTAATTCAGGTGGGTGGGGAAACCCTGTCAATGTAATGTCTATCGTAGAAATACAGCCTTCTGTGTTTTTTGATGTTACGGTATAATCGCCTGCGGGTACTTTTATAAACAGGCCTGTGGTATTGGAAAAGTCTGTACCATCAATGCTATATGTCATTCCAGCGCCTAAGGGAGCTGTTACTTCAATTGTTCCTGTTGCTGTCGAACAGTCTGGCTGGGTCAGCGTAACTGTTGTCGCTTCGGGCATAATGCAGCCTGTTAACGTACTGCTATCAATCGTAACTTCTCCAATAACTGTAAGTGCCCGCCCTTCGAGTACAGCGCCTGCACCCAAAGAAATAGCGCCGGCATTTGTCATAAATGTTCCTTTCAGTGAAGCATCGGCACCTGCACCTATAGCAGCAGTACCGTGCCAGAAAATATTATTTACGGATGCGCCATTAATCAGATTTATATTAACAGAAGCGGCTGTTGAAATAGCGCCGGTTACTTTAAAAATAAAGAGTGCATCGAGATTATTCTGAGCATCCAGAGTCAGGTCTATGGTTAGTGCTACTGCTTCATTGATTTCATAAATACCCGGGGTAATTATGCCAGTAAGGCTTGCTGCTGTTATTGTTGCTGTTGGTGTGATGGCTGTTATTTCATCATAAACGGCTTGTAAATCCGCTTTGCATTGGGCTGTTTCATCATCTGCAATATGCTTCACACAGTTCACATCATCAAACCCGGTTAAAGCACCAAAGTTTGTTCCAATGGCGCCTCCAAGTATCTGAGAAACTCCCGTGTTTGTAATACCTCCGGATGACGTAAAGAGGATAAAGTCAGCACATGTTTTTAAGTCAGGTATATGTACATAACCTACCAGGGTTACATCTGTCCACGAAATACACCCATCACTATTTTTCGATGTTACCGTGTATTCACCACCGGGGACATTTTCAAAGAGGCCTGTTGTATTCGTAAAATCAATACCATCAATGCTGTAGGTAATTCCTGCACCCAAAGGCGCCGTTACCTGAATTGTTCCTGTTGCCACATCATAAGTTGGCTGGGTCAGTGTAACTGTTGTTGCTTCGGGCATAATACAACCTGTTAAGGTACTGCCACTCATGGTAACTTCTCCAATAACTGTAAGTGCTCGTCCTTCGAGTACAGCGCCGGCTCCCAAAGCAATAGCGCCGGCATTTGTCATATATGTTCCTTTCAGTGAAGCTCCCGCGCCCGCACCAATGGCTGCAGTTCCGTGCCAGAAAATATTATTTACGGATGCACCATTTGTTAGAAGAATATCAATTGAAGCGGCTACTGAAATGGCGCCGGTTACCTTAAAAATAAAGAGTGCATCGGGATTACCATCTGCATCTAAAGTCAGGTTTGAAGTAATATCTACTGCGGTATTGATTTGATAAACACCCGGGGTAATTGTGCCAGTAAGGCTTGCTGCTGTTATTGTTGCTGTTGGTGTGATGGCTGATATTTCAGCATAGACGGTTAGCAAATCCTGATTGCATTGGGCTGTTTCAGTATTTTGAATATGCTTCACACAGTTAACATCATCAAAACCAGTCAAAGCGCCAAAGTCAGTTCCAACGGCACCGCCGAGTATCTGAGAAACCCCTGTGTTTGTAATCCCTCCCGACGACGTAAAGAGGATAAAGTCAGCACATGTTTTTAAGTCAGGTGTCTGGCCAAAATTTAAAATTGGCAGTGAAAACAGAAAAACTGTTACTAAGATTGCTTGTAGTCTTGTTTTCATAATGATGAAATTTTATTTCTTACCATACAAAGGTATTTGTTGTAAAAAAGGAAAGGATTACATTATTTCGTAAATAATTTACATTATTCCCACATTGACTCCGGCTGCACTCATGCCTCCCTGATATTTTTTGCAGGAAACTGGACAATGCCCTTGACAGAAAACGTATTAGACCGCCGGGGTTAAGTTGTAAAAATCAACTTTTTACAAAAAATCATCAGTTGGTAAGCGGCAGGGTAAAATAAAATGTTGAGCCTTTTTTTTCCTGGCTTTCCAGCCAGATTTTGCCCCCCAGCATCTCCACATAAGCTTTTGCAATAGACAAACCAATTCCGCTTCCTTCAAAAACATGCGTGTCTTCAATATCTGCCTGCACAAAACGATCGAAAACGGCTTGCTGCCGTTCGGTGGGGATGCCAATTCCGGTATCTTTTACATAAAACTCAAGAACGTTTTTCTTCAGGATGCAGCCAACCCTGATTTCTCCTGCCGGTGTATATTTTATGGCATTTTTAATGAGGTTGGTAAGAATGGAGTCCAGTTTGTTTTTGTCAGTTGAAATTACGGCAACAGTTTTTGGCACCTCATTTTCCAACATTAATTTCACCCCTTTTTTCGTGGCTTCGGGAGTGAAAAACCGGATAAGTTCATGGAGGTTGGCCTGGACATCAACCTCTTTTAAATCGACGGTAACGATACCTGCTTCAATTTTAGAGATTTCCACTATGTCGTTAACGGTGTTCAACATTCGTTGTCCGCTCTGGTTTACAATGTTGATGTATCCCTTTTTTTGTTCGCTGGTCAGGTCGGGCTCAAGCAGCAGCCCGGTAAACCCAAGTATGCCGTTCATGGGCGTGCGTATTTCGTGGCTCATATTGGTCAGAAAGGCCGATTTTAACCGGTCGCTTTCTTCGGCCTTTTCTTTGGCATTTATCAATTCCATTTCAGCAAGTTTGCGTTCGGTAATGTCCCGGCCAATGCCCAAAATGCCAAGCAGTGTTCCGTCCGAATCGTATATCGGGGATTTTATGGTATCCAAATAGGCACGATGACCGTCGTCAGCAAAGGTAACCCACTCTTCGTTGCTCACAGGTTTACCTGCCTCCATGGCTTTTTTGTCATTTTCGCGGAAAAAGCCGGCCAGCTCCCGGTCAACAAAATCGTAATCGGTTTTCCCAACGATGTCCGTTTCTCCGGCCCCGTAAAAACGTCCGAACATTGGATTGCACGAGAGGTACACCCCGTTCGGATCTTTTAGCCAGATTAGGTCGGGGATAGTATTTACAAGTGCGCGGAGGTGAGATTCACTCTTTCGAAGCGCCAACTCCGATTGTCTTCGAACGGTTATATCCTGTGAAATGGTTGCAACAATATTTTTTCCTTCCTCATCCAAAATACGTGATGAATTCCACAAAACGGTTTTGATGTGATTGTCTTTTGTTAAAATGGTTATTTCGGCTACTTCCAAATGTTCGGCATCAAGATGATTTTTTAGCAGTTCAAGTGTTGGTTCAATTTTTTCTTTTGGAAAAAGAAAATCAATTTTTTTACCGATAACTTCAGCCGAATCATAACCGCTCAGAAGTTCAAATTTGTGATTGAAACGTTTTATTATCATGGAAGTGTCCCATATAATAATTGGTACTTGCATAAGGTTCAACAGAATGTTTAAAGAATCACTTGTTTCACGATGTGTTTCTTTTAAGGAATCTTCCTTGCCTTTTCGTTCAGTGATATCGCGTATTTGGCATTGAATAACTTTATTTTTGTTTACTAAATAAACATTGCTAACGAACTCAACAAGAATTTTTTGTCCATCTGAAGTTACAAGCGGTAAATCTTCATACCTCACATATTCGCTTTGCTGCAATTCCAGAAATTTATCTTTGTTTTCAATAATATCCTGAAAAGCGCCAATTTCCCAGATTGTTTTTTCAATAAATTCTTTTTTTGAATAGCCCAGTAAATCAATTAAAAATGGATTTACGTCAACAATATTCCCGGTTTCGGCATCGAGAATAAGAATTCCATCTTTGGCCGATTCGAACAAGCGGCGATAGCGGGCTTCAGAGGTAAATAGTTCCTTCCTTAAGATTGATTTATTGCTTTTTGCCCTTTTTCCCTGAATGTCTGTAGCTGTTGATTTTTTCATCTCATTATAATTATCTGTTGCATAGGAATATAACTATTGATCAGCCAAAGAGTTTCTCTTGAACCACTAATGTCCATACCGATTGTTGATACAGGCACAATTATAAATTTAAATTCTAACTCTTAAAGGTCGGGTATTAAATTCTAAAAAGTATTACATCATTTTATAAAAGAGTTACATAATTCAAACTTTTGGGAATTTAAGTTCCCCCTTTTGAGAATAACTTTTCCTTGCCAAACGTGTCGAGTGAAAACACAAAACGAATCCGGTTTTTGAATGAACCACTGGCTGCATCCAGGTTTTTGGAAACCAGCAATGGAACATAAATTTCGAAAATATTTCCGATACCTGTTTTTAATCCTGCCTCAAAGAAAACGGGTGAATTGTTTTCGCTGCTAAAACCTTTATCGTTTAAAAGCAGACTGACAAAAGGTTTTACAGGCAGCCGGCTGGTTTTGCCGGGCAAACTGCTTGTTAATGAAAGGGAAACCAGCCAGTGGCTGTAACCCAGGGCGTCGTTCACCGGCGACACCAAACCTCCTTCGGACAAGCTCATTTGCCGCGACCAGAAACGGGTCGGAAAAACAGCAAAACGGTCGGGGTACGTTCCTTCGAACAGATACAGTTCGCGGCCACTTCTTCCGCCGGGTGAAAATGAGTAAAAAGGAATTTCCGAATTTTCTTTCAGCATGTTTCCTGCAAATAACCGCATATCCAGTCCATTGTCCTGCCCATGGTAACTCAATCTGTAATTGAATTCAACCGAAGTTTTTTGGTATGACTTCCCGGATTCAAAACCAGCATGCAGCGAAAACGGATTAATCGCGCTGTTCCTCTCCAACCTGTAGCCAAACTGGTAATAGGAATCCATTTTTGCCTTCTCCTGAAATTCAATCCGGTAAAGGTCGGAGGCTGCAATGTAATTTCCAAACAGACTATGAGTTAACGGGGAAGTCATGTCCCGGTTTCTGAAATGCAACTCGACACCCGTTTTTACCTTTTGGTAGTTTTGATTGCCCGGTGCGCCGAACTGGGTTCCTTCCAAAGAAAGGGCTGCCAGCCTTATGAAATTATCGAACGGCGTAATGTTGTAAGTTATTCGGCCAAACCCTGCCAAATCATTATTCCCGAATGCATAAAACGGCATCACAAAATATTCCAAAGGTTTTGGAATAATAAAGCCGTTATGGAACGCCAAACCCGCCATAAATCCGTTTTCGCGGGTCCAGTTGATAACCGGCAAATACATCAGCGTGTGTTTTTCAGGGTCCTCGATGGTAAAGAGGAGTTGGGTTTGTATGGGATTTGCCTTGGCGAAAGCGCCGGTTTTTCGGATGTTGTTGTTTTTTCTGAAAATTTCAGGCATTACATGATTGGGGTCGATTTTTATTTCTGAATAATCACCTTCGGGCAGTTCAATCCATTTCTCTCCTTCAAAACCATCCACCCATTTTTCAAAATAAATGGAATCTCCGGTCATTCCGGCTATAACCAGCGGCGAAACCAGTTCACCCTTATTTTTTATAAGCAGTTTTTGATTCTCCATCCGAACCATTTTATAGTCCATCCGTTGGGTTGTTCCCATTAAATCATCAAAAAACCAGGTTAAATCTTTGTCTGTAACGTTTTCAAATACACTGTGCAAATCGTCGGGGTGGGGGTGTCTGAATTTCCATATTTGGTAATATTCATGCATGGTTGCGTCAAAAAGCGAATCCCCGATAGATGCCCGCAGATAATTAAAGGCGATTGTGGCTTTATTGTACAGCATGATGCCATAATTCAAATCGCTGTACCCGGTTGCGGGCAGGTTCATGGGCTGCTCGAGGTTGCTGCGGGCCTGAACCAGCCATTCCAGTTCCTGCATCCGTTCTACAGGCAACTGGTCGATATTTAAAAAGCGGGCCAGTTTCCAGTCTTTAAAATAAACCTGCCAAAGCTTTTTTAGGGGATATTTCTCCTTCATATATCGGGCTGTATAAGCGCTTGTTAACCCTTCGTCCAAAAACGGATATGTTCGCTCATTGGACGCCAGTGCCCCGTAAAACCAGTTATGCAGAATTTCGTGAACCAGCACTTCGTCGAGCGAGTAGGCATCGTCAACCATGCCAATTACTGTAATCCCCGGGTATTCCATTCCGTAACCGGCGCTCAGGGCGCTTTGAACTGCCGTGAAATTTTCATGCGGATAATCGCCAATTTTTTCTGAAGCCCAATAAATCAACTCATTCACATAATCCAAAGCGTCTTTCCAATGATTTGACTGCCTGTTGGTAAACATCACCCAGGTCGTAATTTCTTTGCCCGAACCGGGAAGTTTTACTTTTCCCCTTTTTACATTAAACCGTTTGTCGGCAAACCAGGCAAAATCGTGCACCCCATCTGCCATATATTGAACTGTTTTTTTCTGTTTTGATGAAGCCGGAAAAGGGACTTTTCCGATGTGCGAGGCATTTACCCATGAGGTGTCGGCGGCAAGTTTTTCAAGCTTATCCATTTCGTTCTGGTTTTGCAGGTTTCCGGTTGCACCCACAATGTAATTATCGGGCAAGGTGATGCTTACATCGAAACTTCCAAATTCGGAATAAAATTCACCCTGATCGAGATACGACATCTCGTGCCAGCCATCCATATCATAAACGGCCGGTTTGGGATACCACTGCGAGATTTGATAGGATTCGCCGATATGGCCCAACCTTGATGTTACGCCTTTGGGGATTTTTACCCGGAAGGGTGTGGTAATATGTATTGTGTCGCCGGGATTCAGTGGTTCGTTCAAATCAACCCGGCAAATATCGGGCTGGCCGGGCAAGTTGTTCCACTGAACCTGCCTGCCGTTTACTTTAAAGTCCAGTGAATCGATAAATCCGCTCAATTCCGGATCATCAAACAATTTTGATTTCCCGTTCACCCGGAATACCTGCCTGGCTAATGGAGTGTTGTTGTTTGAGTAGGCATTTGGCCACAGATGGAACCAGATAAAATGAAGCGTATCGGGGGAATGGTTGATGTACTCCAATTTTTCGAACGCATGTAGTTCGTGGAGTGTATCGTTAAGGGAAACATTTATTTTGTAGTTGACTTCCTGCTGGAAATAATTTTGAGAAAAAGTTTGGTAAAATGACAGTGAAACAAACAAAAAAGTGAATAATAACCTCCGGGAACTACAGGTTCCGGAAGGTATTTTCAGAATGATTTTTAATAATTGGATTTCTGCCATGGTTTTTTATTTAGCAGGTGTATGACGTTTCCATTTTTATGGCGTTGTTTGGAGCTTGTCCCCCTTGAATTGCGTTTGTTGCCATGAAAAAAATGACACCAATTAAAGGGATTGAGACGAATCCTGAATCCCCTTGAAATCCCCCTTTGGTATTAAACATCCGTTTCCAAAATGAAAATATAAACCAAAGGGGGACTCGCTCCGTTGGCTTTCATCTTAGTTATCAATGAATTGCAACTAAATTCATTAGAGTATAAACAAAAAAATGTGCAACATTAAAATAATATTGCACAAATTTTTATACTACCTTAATTAAACCAACAAGAGTACCAGGATGATAATCAAGAGAAGCGTAGCGCCACCAATGTATATCGTTCCGCCGGCTTTCTTTACATCTTTTTTCATTTCTTTGAGCTCATTCTTCAACTCACTCTTTTCTTCACCTGTCAGGTCGCTTTTATCCATTTTTCGGATTTCTTCAACGCGTTTGGTAATCCGGTCAATTTCTTCATCGGTCAGTTTGTTTTCCGTTTTCACGGGAACTGCAGCTTTTTCCGCTTCGGAATTTGAATCCGAATTGTTTGCAAATGCCATTGTTGCACTCAAGGTGAATAGCATTACGAATACAAAAAAAATAGCTTTTTTCATTTTGATTCTTTTAAATTATTTTATGGATTAAAGGTATAGGTTGAAGCGTATTTAATTGTTACACAATTTTAAATATTACTTACATCATTCACACATTCCTGCTGGTCATTTATTTTGTTTCCGGTTATCGAAAAACATATTTTTTTGAATTAAACCAAAAAAAGAGGCCATTGCGGCCTCTTTCGATAGTGAGAATTAATAATTATTGAATCAAAACTTATTTTGGAGGAATTATATCAATGATAACGGTACGATTGTAAAAACGTTCTTCCGGAAATTGGTTGTCGAACGGCGCTATACTTTTATCTTCACCAAATCCATGAACTTTAAATGTAACATCGTTTCTGTTCGCTGTGGCCAATGCTTTTTCCATAATACCTTTTACATCATTTGCCCGTGCAGTTGATAATTTCAGATTTAAATCTTCACCACCAATAACATCGGTATGCCCATGTATGATAACCGATCCGTTTTCAGGAATTTTTGGTGTTACAACTTCGGTAAGATATTTATCATACATTGCAATGGCTTCAGAGTTATTGAATTCATAGATAACACTATACCTCATCATTTCTTCTGCTACCGGCGGGGTCCAGAGTGCAAGGTTCGCCGTAGTTTCTTTTTTGATCTGCTTACCGCTCTCTGTCAGGCCAACCATTGTTATTTTGTAGTTGCCTTTTGGACTTGTACCTAAAATGGTTTTGCCCGGAATGCTTACCGATTCCTGGGTATAGGGGCCAAATTCCTGAACTTTTTCCTGAGTATCTTCCAGTTCCATCGACCACGAAGAGAACGCTTCTTCTGCGCCGGCAACATTGAAAGTAACATAACTGTCAATTGGCGCTTCCTGAACAACATTTATTTCAACTGGTTTGAGCGGCACATCATTGCCGCTACGGAACTCCATCAGCAATTCAGGAGAGCCGCTTGTAACAGTAACCCTGCGGTCTTCTTCGCGAAGTAAAGCCAACTCGAGCCTGCCACCTGGTTGTTCCGATGGGGTTACAGGTTTCAAACGGCCTTCGGTCCGGATTCTCGCCGGGGCAATTTCAAATACATCTGTCAGGTATTTTTTTGTCGATTCAGCCATTGCTTTGCCATCCGGAATACCTTCCCCCGAAGATCCGATCAGGGTTATACTTGTATTCGGATATTCCACCATTCGGTCGCCAAGGATGTTCAGTACATTATAATAGACTGTCATCTGGCGTTTTGAACGGCCGGTCAGTTCTTTCGGTGTAAATACTTCCAGTTGGTCTTCGCTGAAATCTTCTACCTGATCCTTCCGAAGCAAAACATAACGATTTGGGATTTCAGTAGATCCTTCGTTGAAGAATATGTAGTTTCTCAGCGGGAATGTCTCCCTGACGCGTCGTTCAGTCGGAAGATTTAAAGGTGCGTTAACTGTAAACGTCACATCAGGATCAGCAATCACTACAGGCACAAAAATATCTTCCTTTACTCCTATTCTACTGCCACGACCAAACTTCAGCGCAAGGCCTGCTCTTACAGTGGTCATGTTCCACGATTCGATTGTCCGGGGATCCTGTCCAAAATATGGATGAAAAGCAACAAAAGGAGAGAGCATCACTTTATTCTGTTTTGTTTCTGCTGAAAGCGGGATGTCGTATCCGGCGCCGATTTGCATCGAGATGACGGACTTGTTCATTTCGCTAAAATCACCGCTTTCATCGGGCCTTGCCGGCGTATTTGGGTAATCCGGGCTAATGCCTTCCTGGTATAAAAAGCTTTTGTCGAGATTGAAAGCCAGACGCGGTCCGCCGTAGATATAGAAATTTGATTTAAACGGCGCTATGCGCAAGCTTGGTTCCACCGTAAGGTAGGAAAGGCCGGTCTCCAAATCTGCCGGGCAGTTGCAGGGTGTGCGCACCTGGTCCCATGAACCTCTGCGGCTGTCGTATCCGGCCTGAAGCATGAATCCCAATATTGTCCCGGGACGATGAAACTCCAGGACTGGAGCGGCAAAAAGCCCGATTCCCTGGCCATCGCCAAAAGCTGTGGGAACCATAAAGTCATTGGTCAAATGCTGGGTAGTACCCTGGTAAAAATTGAAGTTTGCACCACCTGCAACACCAAACCGAAACGATGGTTGTGTATAAGTTACCCTGGAAGTTTCCTGAGCCTGAAGGGGTGATTGGCCAACAGCCAGGATAAAAGTGCCGGCAATAACACTTTTAAGAATCAGGTTAAAAGGGAACCGCGGCATGCGCGATCCCTTTTTTAAATTTGTTTTAGATATTGTATTTTCCATTTTTTTGTTTTTATAAAATATATTTTATGCTTTTTAAAATCCCCCGAAAGGGATAAACACATTTTATTACGGTTTAATAACTGTACTTGCATTCAGTGTGACAGCAGTTTGAGCCAATAACCTGCCTGTAACTGTTGACCCTGTATTGAGTGAAATAAGGGTTTTACTCAGGATTGTCCCAAACAATACGGTTTCTGTTCCAAGAACTGCCTGACCAGCCACTACCCAGGTTATATTTTTGGCTTGTGCGCCACCCTGCAATATGACTTGTGCATTAGACATTAATGTAAGATCCTGTGCGATTTGGAAAACCCAGGTATCGTCTGCACCACCTGATAAAATAACGGTGGCACCAGGGTTGATTGAAACTCCGGTACTCCATTTATATAAACCGGGAGCCAATGTCAGCCCGCTAATATTTCCGGCTCCCGCTTCCGAAACAGGTGCAGGGGTTACCAGGTTATTGGCTGTAGTATAAGCGGTTTGCATGTCCAAAATGGCTACTGTCAACATACTTGGTGTTGGCGGGGCATAATCAGCAGCATATACTTTTCCGGTAACAAGCGTGGGAATTGTCGTGTGTGACGACTGGCCGTTGGTATCCATAATCAAACCAAATCCGGTTATTGCTGATGCTGCTGCCGGACTTACACCAATATCGCCTTGAACGGAAGTAACTCCTGTTGTTGAAATTCCTGATTGTGTTAAGATTGAAAAATCACCGGCAGATCCCAGATCGATTGCCTCAGGTCCAACAGGTTCATTTTCTGTGAAGTTGGCCACCAATTCCCTGTTTTCGGTTATCGTAAATGTGTAATTTTCATTCTCCGAAACAATATTGGTTCCTTCAGACCAGTTTGTGAACGAGTATCCTTCGTTGGCATTGGCAGATATATTCACCAGTGCATCCAAATCATAGGTGCCTCCACCGTTTGTGGTTCCGCCTTCAGCCGGATTGCTCGACAACTCAACGATGAACTGTTCCGGTGGGTTTTCTGTGAAGTTGGCTACCAGTTCCCGGTTTTCGGTTATCGTAAATGTGTAATTTTCATTCTCCGAAACCACATTGGTTCCTTCAGACCAGTTTGTGAACGAGTATCCTTCATTGGCACTGGCCGTTACGGTAACTGATGCATCCAGATCATAGGTGCCTCCACCGTT
>CAZLGT010000071.1:0-27859 GCA_964559175.1 uncultured Mariniphaga sp.
TTTTAAACCGTTCCACAATCACCCGTCCGGTTTCTTTTTCGTATTCAACTTCAATTTCGGCACGGGTCATTGCCCGGGTACAGGGAATTTCGCCATAAAAATAATCAGCATGTGTGGTTCCCAGTGCCGGTATGCTTCTCCCAGCCTGAGCCCAGCTCGTGGCCCATTCGGAATGGGTGTGCACAATACCACCGATATTTGTAAACTGCCGGTATAACACCAGGTGAGTTGCTGAATCACTCGAAGGGTTTAAATTCCCTTCCACCACCTGTCCGTAAAGGTTCAGAACCACCATGTCTTTTGGCTTCATACTGCTGTATGAAACACCGCTGGGTTTAATTACTACATGACCTGTCTCACGGTCGATGCCGCTTACATTTCCCCAGGTGAAAATCACCAGACCGTGCTTTACCAAATCGAGGTTGGCCTGGAAAACCTGTTCTTTTAATTTCTCGAGCATTTTATTTGTCCTTAGTTACTGGTTACTTGGTTGCTGGATTCAGTCATTAACCATTTGTTGTCAGACATCAATCCTATGAAAGAATGCAGCCTATTAAAAAAGTAAAAATAACACTTAATTTTCAGAATTAAAACCAGGATAAAAGACTTTTTTGAATATTGCCGAAAAAAAAGCCCGGCATTGCTGCCAGGCCTTTCTACCTATCCTTCTTTTATTTGCTAAAAACAATTACCCTATTTTAATTTCTACAGGTGGTTTCACCTGTGCTTCTTCTTTTTTCGGCAAGGTCAGTTCCAAAATTCCGTTCTCGAAACGGGCGTTGATTTTCTCGGCATCAACGGTTTTGGGAACTTTGAATTTCCGCTCGAAGTTATACACTCCAAATTCTCTGCGTTCGTATTTGAACTCTTCTCCGTTGTTATCTTTTTCTTCGGGAAGTTCAACTTTCACAGTTAAAATGTTTTCGTGGTAATTCAACTGAACATCTTCTTTTTTAAAACCGGGTAACAAAAGTTCCAGCCTGAAATCATTGTCGGTTTCGAAGATGTTGGTTGCCGGTTTGCAATTGCAGTCGTTCAGATAGCTTTCGTCGTAATCGTTGCGCAAAAAGTTATTGAACAAATGATCTACCAGATTCTGGTTAACTGTGCGGTGCGGGTGTTGATGAAATCTTACTAAATTCATTTTTTATTCCTCCTAAATTTTATTTATACATTACTTTATATCCAAATCTCTGCCGCTTGTAAATCAACTCCTGTTCCAATGCATCAAAAATGACAAGCAGAACTAAAAACCGGTAATTTTAGCGCCAAAATGTCTCAAACAGCACCCACAGCATGACTATGTGGCATCTTAGTCAACAATCAATCTATTTATATACAAATATGTTGCTTCGAAAAAAATGGTGGGGGGGGGTACTGGAAAACAGGAGTTTTAATGGGAAAAGTCCGTACAAACCGAACAGAAACAAAACAGCCGCATGGTACATTCCATGCGGCTGTTTTGTCTATTCAGAATAAAACCTGATTGTTAGAGAACAGCATTGCAGGCATCGAGCAATTTTTGTGCATTCTGGTTTCCTGCATCCAGAGCTTTGGCTTTTTCGAGGATTTCCACTGCTGCCCTGAATTCTGTTTTAGCTTTTTCAACTTCAGCTGTGTAAGCATCGTCGGCAGTAGAAATGGCGCCGCTGCTCACCTTTTCGTTGGCTGCAGTTAAAATGGCTACGCCTTTTCTGTACAGCTCATTTCCTTCAGAAACGTAAACATTAGCCAGTGCAGACGACAGACGGTCGTCAGCCGGAAATTTTTCAATTCCCTCTTCCAGCGTTGCCTTGTATTCAGCGTCTTTATTTTGCTTTCGCAGGGTTATCGCTTTGTAATAAATGGCTGTTTCGCCGCGGTAACCGTTTTCTACACTTTTCGAGAACAATTCAATGGCTTTATCCAGTAAATCGCCACGGTAAGCAGCAATAGCTGCATTGTAAACCAAGGCATCGGTATCGCCGTCGGCAGTGGCAATGGCCTGCTCGTAACTAGCCACGGCATTGGCATAATCTTCGGCATCGTTGTAAGCCAGTGCTTTGTATTCATGACTTTTCGATACGTTAACCCCTGCTTCAATGGCATTATCGAAATATTCAACCGCGCCCTGCAGGTTGTTTGAGCGGTATGCAGCAAAACCGATATTGAAATTGATGGTAGGTTCCACCTGCACATCACCCAGGTTTTTCATTGCATCGTCGTAAAGTTCAAACGCTTTGGCATAATCCTCTGCCTTCAGGGCTTCGTTCCCCTGATTGATTTTTTCGGCCACATCCTGTGCGAAAGAAAAAACAGAAATAAGGAGGGCCGCCAACACTAATAATAGATTTTTCATTTTTTTGTTTTTAAAATATTCAAATTAACGTTTCTTCAACATTGTTTTTTCCGAGAAGTTCCAAAAATAATAATAATGGTCAAAAATCCTACAACTAATTTCAAAACCGGTGGTAAAAACTGAGCCGGCTGAAATAAAACAAATATCCTGCCAGTATAAAAAAAACACATTTCCCTTTTGCCGGAATCCTTTTATAAGCAACTAATAACTAAACACTTTTGTCAGAAAATTGTTCTGCACACAGACAGATATTATTCAATAAACCTGTGTAAAAGCCGTGCAAGTTCCACAGAAAAATCAAAAACCAGTTTTTTTGAATTTTTAATGGAATCGTCCAAAGAAACAGGCCCGTTTGTAAAACTGAACATTCCGTCGAAGGCTTCGGAAGCCTCCTTCCCGATGGCTCCTGCTATGGCCAAAACGGGTTTCCCTGCTTTGCGTGCATGGTCGGCCACTGTTTTTGGAGCTTTGTCGTTCAGGGTTTGACTGTCTATTTTTCCTTCGCCGGTAATAACCAAATCTGCCCATTGAACATGCTCATCAAAATTTAGTTCAGAAAGAACAAAACCGGCCCCGGGAACAATTTGCGCATGGAAATAAGCCACCAGAGGAACGGTAACTCCGCCGGCGGCACCGGCTCCTTTCATGGCCGAAAGCTCTTTCCCCGATTCCTTTTCCAGCAGCCCGCACCAGGCTGAAAGTCCCTTTTCCAGCAGCTTTACCATCTCATCATCAGCTCCCTTTTGCGGGGCAAATACAGCGGCAGCACCGTTCGTCCCATGCAACGGATTGTCAACATCGGAAATGATTTTCACTGTCAGATTTTTCGGAATAACAGGTTTTTTCATTTCTCTTATCAGTTCGAGGTTTTTCCCGTTGCCTTCGAGTAGCCGGCCGTCATCATCAAAAAGCTGAAATCCGAGGGCCTCGAGCAACCCGGCTCCTCCATCAACGGTAGCACTGCCTCCCACTCCCAGAAGAATTTCGGTGCAGCCTTTTTCGATGGCATTGGCCATAAGCTGACCAGTTCCAAAGGAAGAAGCTTTCAAAGGGTTCAGCTCTTCCGGGGAAAGCAATTTCATCCCCGAGGCATCGGCCATTTCAATAATAGCGGTATTTCCGGAAATGCCGTATTTCGATCGAACCGGACGGCCCAGCGGATCCTGCACTGTCAGTTCAATCTCCTGTGCATCAAAAGCCCGGCGCAAAACTTCACCGGTAAAATCGCCGCCATCGGCAACCGGCAATTTCCTTACCGAAAACAGTGGAGAAACTTCGTTAAATGCTTTTTCTATCGCATCGGCAAATTCAAATGCATTCAAACTGCCCTTCATTGAATTGGGCGCCACAAGTATGTTCATTCTTTTCCTTTTCATGTTTCACCACGCGTTACTGACACTATTCCCTTCACTTTTTTAATTTTATGAATGAGGAACTCCAGATGGTCGAGGCTGTGTACTGAAATTTTTAATATTCCCTCAAATCTTCCCCGGTTCGAGTCGATGTTGATGCCCCGCAGCCTGGCTCCTGTATCTTTGGCAATGATATGGGAAATTTCCGAAACAATTCCTGCTTCGTCGGTTCCCGAAACATGAAGCGTGGTAACAAAGGCTCCGTAACCGACCGTTTCTTTCCATTTGGCCTTAATAATGCGGTAAGGAAAGCGCTCTTTCATTTGCGGCGCATTGGGGCAGCTCATACGGTGAATTTTAATCCCCTCGTTAATGGTAACAAATCCAAAAATGGAATCGCCAAAAACAGGATTGCAGCAAGGGGCCAGCTTGTAGTTCATGTTTTTCAGATGGTTATCAATCACCAGAAAATCGTCGCCTCCGTCAAAAGTCAAATCCCTGATTTCACCGTTAGGCAAGAGCTCTTCCACTTTTTTGCGGGTTGTTTCTTCTTCCGGTTTTTCGTTTAAAAGCGATTTGATTTCGAGTGGTTCAATTTTTCCGCTGGCCAGTTCGCAGTAAAAATCGATGGCCAGTCTGAAATCATATTTTTTCAGGATTTTCCGGATGGCCTCGTCGTTCAGTTCCAGCTTCCAGTTTTTGAATTTCCGCATTAAAATTTCGCGTCCCTGCGCTGCCAGGTTCTTCTTTTCCTCGTTCAGACTGGCTTTAACCCGACTGATGGCTTTGGAAGTGATCAGAAAATCGAGCCAGTCCATTTTGGGTTTTTGGTTGTTCGAGGTTTCAATGGTCACCTGGTCGCCGTTTTTCAGTTTGTATTTCAGCCCAACCTTTTTTCCATTCACTTTTCCGCCCACACATTTATCGCCAAGGTGTGAATGAATTTCATAAGCGAAATCGAGCAAAGTGGCTCCGGAAGGCATTTTTTTCAGGTCTCCTTTCGGCGTAAAAACAAACGTTTCATCTTTATATACATCGAGACTGAAGTGGTCGATAAAATCCACTACATTGAGTTCCGGGTTTTCAAGAATTTCGCGAATTCCGGCCAGCCAGACATCGAATCCCGAACTCTCTTTTCCGCCTTTGTATTTCCAGTGGGCTGCCAGCCCCTTTTCCGCCACCTCGTCCATTCGACGGGTACGAATCTGCACCTCTACCCAGCGGCCCTGCGGCCCCATAACAGTGGCATGCAGCGATTCGTAACCGTTCGACTTGGGAATAGTAATCCAGTCGCGCATCCGTTCAGGATTGGCCTGGTATTGTTCGGTTACCACCGAGTAAACCGTCCAGCAGTCCGATTTTTCGTTTTCAGTTTTCGTGTCGAGAATGATACGAATGGCAAACAAATCCATTACCTCGTCGAACGAAACCTTTTTTTTCTGCATCTTATTCCAGATGGAAAAAACCGACTTTGTGCGGGCTTTCATTGAAAAGGTGAACCCACGGTCTATCAATGTTTTCTCAACCGGCTTAACAAACTCAGCTACAAAACTTTCGCGTTCCTTTTGTGTTTCGCTCAACCGGTTCATCACATACTGGTAACCTTGTGGGTTCTGATATTTGAGGCACAGATCGAGCATTTCGGAATTAACGGCATAAAGCCCCAGGCGATGGGCAAGCGGGGCATACAAATGGGAGGTTTCGTTTACCAGCCGGTGCCGCGCTTCTTCGTCATAAACACTTAGGGTACGCATTACCTGCAGGCGGTCGGCGGTTTTCAAAAGAATCACTCTCACATCGCCGGCCAGTGCAATTAACAGTTTACGGTAATTTTCGGGGTGCAACTCTACCGTGTCGGTGCCCAGTGCATTTATTTTGGCCATTCCCTCAAGTATGGAATAAACCTGGTGACCAAATTTGGTTTCAATTTCTTCGCGGGTTACCTTTCTGTCGAGACCGGCATACATAATATTATGCAGCAAGCCGGTAATCACCGAATCGGGCTCCAGGCCAATTTCCCCGGCAATGATGGCAGCCACATCCAGCGAATGGTTAAGAATGAATTCTCCGGTTTTGAATTGCTTTTCACCTATAACTTCCCGGGCAAATTCAAAGGTTTCATCCAGTCGCGCAAGTGACTGCCCGTCCCAGGTGGCCTGGCAAATTTCGCGCAAATGGTGGTAACGTGTATAAGCCTGTTCTTTAATTTCCATATTTGACAAAAAAAGGCTGCACAATGGCAGCCTTGAGATTCTTCGTTATAAAACTGTTAAATCATTCTGCTGCCTGAGTTTCGTCAACAAAGGTACGCTGACGCAGTTCGCGGTCGAGCATAAAAAGGCCATTGCCCCTGCCCTCGCCTTCAATAAGCTTCAGGTCGTCAATAATTTCAGTGGCATTGGCTTCCTCTTCCACCTGCTCATCCACAAACCACTTCAGAAAACTCTGTGTGGCATGGTCACGCTCTTCCACTGCTATATCCACAATATTGTTAATGAGCGAGGTAACATGCTGCTCGTGCTCCAGTGTTTTTTCAGCCACCTGAAGCACGCTTTCAAACTCAACCGGCATTTGTTCAATGCCTTTCAGCTCCACTTTCCCGCTGCGCTCAATCACATATTTAAAAATTTTGTTTGCGTGTGTCAGTTCTTCCTGGTATTGCACATACATCCAGTTGGCAAACCCGGGCAATCCTTTGTCTTCGAACCAGGCCGACATCGACAAATAAAGCAGGGCCGAATATTGCTCTGCATTAATCTGTTCATTCAACGCTTTCAGTACTCTTTCTTTTAACATGATGTGTAGGTTTTAAATTCGGTTAAAAATAATAAAATCCCGCAATAAATTAAAAAGAATAATAATCTATTATCTTCGCAAACTTCAAAAGAAGGTGAAAAATGAACTTTTCTGAAAAAAACATCTGGGTTACCGGCGCCTCCTCAGGCATTGGTAAGGCTGTGGCAATAGAATTATCCAAAAGGAAAGCCTTCCTTATTCTCTCGGGCCGAAACGAAAAGGCACTGAAAGATGTGGCTGAAACCTGCATAAAAAACGGCAGTTCTGCCCGTATTCTTCCCTTCGATTTGGGCGATGAAAAATCGATAATTGCAGCAGCTCAAACGCTGCTTTCAGAAAAAATAAAAATTGATGGGCTTTACCATTTTGGCGGAATCAGCCAGCGGTCGTTTGTAACCGAAACCCCTGTGGAAGTTGACCGTAAAATTTTCGAGGTGAATTTTTTCGGAACTGTGGCACTTACCAAGGCTGTTTTACCGTGGATGATTGAAAACGGCGGCGGGCAAATTGCCGTTACCTCGAGTATTGTGGGGAAATTCGGTTTTCCCTACCGGTCGGCCTACTCGGCGGCAAAACATGCGCTGCATGGATTTTTCGAAAGCCTGCGCGCCGAAAACAAAAAAAACAACATCCGGGTATCGGTTATTATCCCCGGCCGGATTAAAACCAACGTTTCGGTTAATGCGCTGAATAAAAGCGGAGAACCGCACGGAAAAATGGACGAAGGACAAGACAAAGGCAAAAGTGCGGAATGGACAGCCCGGAAGATTTGCCGCAAGCTGAAAAAAGAACACAAAGAAATTTTGGTAGGAGGAATGGATTTGCTTTTGGTATATATCAGAAGGTTCTTTCCACCGTTATATTATTATATGGTATCGAAGGTAAAACCATTGTAAAACAAGAGACGAAAAAAATGACGGTAAAAATTAACGGAATTCAGCAGTTGGGTGTTGGGGTTGAAAACCTGCAGGAAGCCTGGAGGTGGTACCGCGAGCATTTTGCTATGGACATCCGTATGTTTGAAGACGAAGCGGTTGCCGAGCTGATGCTACCCCACACCGGCGGAAAGCCAAGACCCAGACA
Source organism: uncultured Mariniphaga sp. (assembly GCA_964559175.1). Taxonomy (GTDB): domain Bacteria; phylum Bacteroidota; class Bacteroidia; order Bacteroidales; family Prolixibacteraceae; genus Mariniphaga. The sequence continues at coordinate 7,570 of CAZLGT010000071.1, forward strand.
TGCCGTGCTTGCACTGAATATGCGCGGTGGCGGCGGATTTGAAATCTGGCAGCATAAAGGCAAAACCCCCGAACCGGCTGGTTTTGAAATCCAGTTGGGAGATATGGGAATCAACATGGGAAAACTGAAAACCGATAACATTCAGAAAGCCTTTCAAAAATTTTCGGAATCGGGCCTGAATATTTTGGGGAGCATATCAAAAGACCCTGCCGGAAACGAACACTTTTACCTGAAAGACCCCTACGAAAACCTGTGGGAAGTTAAATACGAACGGGAAGTTTTCCGTAGCGAAAAATCGGTAAACGGCGGGGTGCTGGGAGCTGTTATTGGCGTAAGGAATATGGAAGAGAGCATAAAAATGTATCGTCATATATTACAATACGATAAAGTGGTTTACGATGAAACCGGGATTTTTCCTGATTTTGCAGCATTGCCCGGCGGCCAGGGAAAATTCAGACGTGTTTTACTGAAGCATACCGACAAAAAAAGTGGCGCCTTCAGTCCTTTTTTTGGCAAATCATACATTGAACTGGTACAGGCGCCCGGCAGGAAGCCCCGGAATATTTACGAAGGCCGTATCTGGGGCGATCCGGGTTTTATCCATCTCTGTTTCGACATAAACGGCATGGATAACCTGCGCACGCAGGTGAGTGATGCCGGCTTTCCGTTTACCGTTGACAGCGCACGCGATTCGGACAGTTTCGATATGGGCGAGGCAGCCGGAAATTTCGCCTATATTCAGGCGCCGGAAGGAACGCTCATCGAGTTTGTGGAAACCCACAAAATTCCCATCCTGAAAAAAATTGGCTGGTTTGTGGATTTCCGGAAACGAGGCCACCATCCGCTGCCCAACTGGCTGCTGAAAATGTTCAGGTTTATGCGGGTAAAAAACTGAAGTATGTCGGTTTTTTCTGATCATCTGATTGACTTTCATTGGAATTCACTTTGGAAAAATGTATATTTGAGTGTTAATTTATGAAACATGGGAACAGTAGAATTGAAACATATCATTGCAGAACATTTAACTCATATAAAAGATAAATTATTTCTACAAGATTTAAAAAATCTGCTGGAATCAAAAGTTGCCTCAGAAACATATACATTGGATGACTTTGAAAAAGAGCGAATCCAAATGGCCAGAGAGCAGGTAAAAAAGTGTGAAACTATCTCAAACGAAAAAATTCATCATCAGGTTCAGAAATGGTTCGATACAAAATAGAATGGTCACTCGCGGCCAGAGAAGATTTGATTGATATTCTTGATTTCTATAATAAACGAAATGTATCTTCAACCTACAGTAGAAAACTTTATATAAATTTTCAGAAACGAATAAAGTTGTTGTAGCAAAATCCTTTTCTGGGTGTCCGAACTGATTTTGAAACTGTTAGGGTTTTAATAACCGATAATTATCAAATTATTTATGAAATTTTTGAAGATTTTATTCTAATCATTTTGATATGGGATAGCAGAAGAAACCCGGAAGATAAAATGATTTCCAGGAGAATTAAATAAAGCTCCTGGAAACGGGGCCTCCATCTGCTGCCCAATTGGCTGCTGAAAATGTTCAGGTTTATGCGGGTAAAAAATAAATGATTAATCCAAAATTCCCCTATCCACAATCTTTTTAAACGCATCGGCATAGGAATAATCTGCCGGCATGAGTTGTGCCATGGTAATGACAATCATGTTTTGTTCCGGGTTGAGCCAGAATTTGGTAGAAGCGGCCCCGGCCCAGCCATATTCGCCGTTGGAGAGGCTTACACCTCCTGCCAGCCCGTAACCCATGTTTTCTTCATACGTCGCGCCATCGGGTAACTGGTCGGTTAATATAAGTTCAACCGCTTCTTCGGAAAGAATGCGGGTTCCGTTCAACTCACCGCCGTTAAGCAGCATTTTACAAAAGTCCAGATAATCATCCGTGGAGGAAACCAGTCCGGCGCCACCTGCAAACAGGGTTACCGGGTTTTTAAAAGCCATGCTCATTCCTCCGCGGGCTTCTTCCAAATTTCCCGACTGCAGTGAGTAAAGTCCGGCCAGCCGGTTATGTTTTTCTTCGGGAGCATAAAATCCGGTGTCTTCCATTCCCAGTGGATCAAAAATCACATTTTTCATGTATTCATCCAGCGGCTTTCCCGATAAAACTTCAACCAGGTAACCTGCAACATCGATGGAAAGTCCGTATTCCCATTTGGTTCCGGGCTGAAATTTAAGAGGTACCGATGCCATAATTTTCACCTTCTCGCCAATGGTGCCGTCCCAGCCACCGGCGCCGGTAACCCGGTATAGCGAATCGACATACGCATTTTGATCCCAGCCATACGGGATTCCGGAAGTGTGCGTTAACAAATGCCGGATGGTCAGTTCGTTTTGCTGCGGCTCAAGCGATTTGGTTTCGGGGTTATACACTTTGGTTTCTGCAAATTCAGGAATAAACCTGGAAACTTTGTCGTCAAGCACAAATTTACCTTCATCGTACAACGTCATTAACGCCGCGGCTGTTATGGGTTTGGTCATGGAAAAAATCCGAAAAATGGTGTTATCATCCATCGGTTTTTCCGATTCCAGATCGGCGTATCCAAAATTTTTACGGTAAACCGTTTCTCCGTCCTTGTAAATCAAAGCCGAAATTCCGGCAAACTTGCTACTGTCAATATACTCCTGCAGTTTTTCGGTGGCAAGTTGCAGCGTATCAGCCGACAGACCACTTAATTCATTGTTTTTGTTCGTTTGAGAACACGAGAATTGGATGAGTACAGCGCTCACCAAAATGATCAAGACCGGGTAAAATCGTTTCATAGTTATTTATTTTTTAAAAAAGGTAATTTAATCCAATGTACAGGCCCGAATCGCCGTCGCGTTCGTCGGCTGCCAATCCGTAATCTACGGCAATCACAAAATTCTGGTTCATCACAATGCGTAATCCGGCACCGTAGGAAAAGTGCATTTTTTCGGCATCCGGATTGAAATAGTCGAGTGAACCGTAAATATTTGTTGGAATAGCTTCGATCTTTTTGGTTATCTGCCCAAAATCCATAAATCCGTTCAGTCCCAGGTAAAAGTTGTTGTTGATGAACTGGAACCTGGCAAATTTCCAGCGGGCTTCGAGGTTTCCAAAGAAAAATCCGTCACCCACAATCCGGTTTAGAAGAATGCCGCGCAAAGATTTGGCTCCTCCCAGCCCTTCAATCGTATAGCCTTTAAGTTCTGAAACTATAATTTGTGTTTGGTAGTAAAACGGCACATGTCCTGCAATGGTGCTTTGGTAAGCAAGCCGGTATGCCAGGGATAAATCGTTGGGAATGATTGTGAAATATTGCCTGTGCGTAAAGCTTAGTTTTGCAAAACCGCTTTCGGCGCCTAAAAACTCAGGTGCGCCTACCAGCACAGCCTCGGTCCAGATTCCTTTCATGGGATTGGGCCGGTTGTCGCGCGTGTCGTAAACCAAACCGGCTTTCAACTCAGGAACAAATCCGCCGTCGGCTTCTTCCGGCGAAATAATTCCCCAGTCCTGGTATTTTTCGTATAAGCCAGGTACATCATCCAAAAGTTCGTCTTCGTCTTTTCCTTTGTTCAGTTTTTCCAAATCCACTGATCCTATGTTAAAATTCAGCAAGTTAATACCGGCAGCCCATCTCAGCTTTTCGCCCGAAAATTTTCCCTGCAGGTCAACCTTAAACCGGAACATTTTCCGGTCGTATTTATAGAACATCCGCGTGATGTAGTCATCGTTTTCATCATCAATCCAACCCGGATTTACCACCGCATCGAAACCATTGAACCCATAAAAATTGTAAGCCATGTCAGAAAGAAAACTAATATCAAGTGAAGTTTGCAGTCCCGGAATAAGCTGGTCAGAATCGTAATAAAAACGGTTAATTCCACTTCCTTTAGTGAAACGCGACACCTCGAAGTAAAGCGAATGATTATAGTTGGGATAACGGGTTCCATCACCATAATGGTAAAAATTGACCAATGCACCATATTGAAACCCCAAATCGGTATCGAAAGTAATGGTGGGCAACGCACCGAAATTCCATCCGGTTTTTGCCACTTCATCCTGAGCGATAACCATAACAACCAAAAACGAACAAACAAGCGTAAGCCAAATCTTTTTCATCTCATTCAGTTTAATACGTTTAGAAAATCATGTTAAAAATGGCTTGTTCCGGCCAAAGGGACAAACCAATTTCTTACTTTTGAGTGAACTAAGATAGAAAAAAGTAAGTAGCCGGATTAATTTTCTTTCAAAAAAACGGGAAATGTATTTTTATTTTGTATTTTTAAACTTTTTAGATTCAGAAATAATACTTTTAAAATAAATTCAGAACTAAAAACCAGTTTCAAAATGAAAACAAACAGGAGGAAGTTTTTTCAGATTGCCGGGGCAGCCAGCGCCGGTGTACTTTCGGGAGGTCTGACCTCATGCGGAAAGCAGGGAGCCGGAAGCGAAGAGTCGGCCCTGGCCGCCATAAAAGAGTCGGTTGAAAAATCGCACCCGCAACAGTTTAACATGTGTGGTTATGCCGCGCCCAAGCTCGAAACCGTTCGTGTTGGTTTCATCGGACTCGGAAACCGGGGGCCCGGCGCCGTATCGAGAATATCGAACATCGAAGGTGTGGAAATCACCGCATTGTGCGACAAAAACCCGGCCGGTGTGGAACGTTCCCAGCAAATACTGGAAAATCGCGGATTGCCAAAAGCCAAAGAATACACCGGCAGCGAAGACGCGTGGATGGAATTGTGCGAAAGTGCTGATGTGGATCTGGTGTACATTGCAACCCCCTGGGACATGCACACCCCCATGTGTGTGTATGCCATGGAAAAAGGAAAACATGCAGCGGTTGAAGTGCCTGCCGCGGTAACGGTTGAAGAAGCCTGGCAACTGGTGGAAACCTCGGAACGCACCAAAAAGCATTGCATGATGCTTGAAAACTGCTGCTACGATTTCTTTGAACTGCTCACACTGAACATGGCAAGGCAAGGATTTTTCGGAGAAATTGTTCATACTGAAGGTGCTTATATTCACGATTTGCTGGAAAATAACTTCGGAAAAGGTTCTTATTCCGACATGTGGCGCCTGAGGGAAAACCAGCAGCGCAACGGCAGCCTTTATCCAACTCACGGAATTGGTCCGGTATGCCAGATTCTGAATGTAAACCGCGGCGATAAAATGGATTACCTCACTTCCATGTCAACCAACGATTTCCAGATGGGTAAAATGGCCCGGGAACTGGCTGCTGAAGACGGATTTTATGAATCGTTTGCCACCGACAGCTACCGCGGAAATATGAACACAACTACCATACGCACGAACAAGGGAAAAACCATCATGATTCAGCACGATGTAACCAGTCCGCGGCCCTATTCGCGCATTCACCTGGTGAGCGGCACCGAAGGATTTGCCCGCAAATACCCGCTTCCCGGCAAAATAGCCAAAGGCCACAGCTTTTTCGATGCCGATGAGATGAAAGTTCTCGAGGAACAATACACACCCGAAATTGTGAAGCTGGTGGGCGATATGGCCCGAAAAATTGGCGGACACGGTGGCATGGACTTTATGATGGACTGGCGGCTCATAGACTGCCTGCGCAATGGTATTCCACTGGACCAGGATGTTTACGATGCTGCCCTGTGGAGCGTGATTGCACCGTTGAGTGAATGGTCGGTGGCCAACCGTTCCAATTCCATTGAAGTACCTGATTTCAGCAACGGCTCGTGGAAAACCAACGAACCGGTGGATGTGGAGCTAAAACGCGGCGGGACTACCGGAGTCAGGGTAGCGGCTGAAGCAGAGAGCCAGTTAAATGTTTAACTGATCTTCTGAAACGATATAAAAAGAAAGCTATCCCGATTTCTCAGGATAGCTTCTTTTTTGTAAATCTATGAAAAAATTGAGCTATTTCTCTCCAATCAGCACACCAGAAATATTCCAGTGGCTGAAACTTCCGCCTTGCCTTTCTCCTATGGGAATGGCAATTTTCATTACATGTTTACCGGATTTCAGGTTTTTTAGCGGAATAAAAACCGGATTGGTTGCTTCTCCGGGGCACCAGCCCGAGCGGCTGTAGTCGCTGGAGGTTACTCCGTTCCAGAAGTTGCCCGATGCCGGATTGTATTTCCGGTACGAACCGCAATTGGCATTCCACGGGATGTAACTGTCCACAAACCGGTCGTTAATAAATATTTCGTTCAGTTTTTGGTTGAACTCGTCGCCGCCGCCCCAGCCGCCGTGGCCGGTTGAAATGTAGCGAAGCGTAAGATTTTCAACTCCCTCCGGTACTTCAAAAGCAATTTCCAAAGAATCGTTTTCAAACATGGTTCCGTAATCCTGGCCGGCCATTTCCATAATGTTCAGCGTGTTGAACAGCGGGTAAATCCAGGTTTCCTTTTCATCTTCCTGCTCACGAACCACCCGGCTTCCGGGGTAATATTTCAAACCGAGGCTTACTTTATGTCCGCCCTGGTCGTAGTTGCCAATGAAAATTCCAATCCAGACTTCGCCTTTGAGTAGCGGCAACAGTTCGGTAATATCTTGTTTGTAATACGCTTTATCTTCCCATTCCTGACCATAAACCTGCACCTGTTCGTTGAAATGATTTACTCCGAACGGCGTAAAAAAGCGCACCAGCTCAATTGCCGGGGCAAAATCGGGTGTGGCCACGGTTCCATGGTAACTTTTTCCGTTGGCTGCCTGAAAAGCAGGGACGGTTTCCACACCGTTTTCCAGCGCATGAAAAAACGATTTTTCTTTGTTTTCAGGAATAATAAAAACCGTTCCGGTGCGGTCGTAAGCATCGCCGTTGGAATACTGTTCCAGTTCGGCAAAAACCAGATAATCGGAAGTCACTTCCGGTAGTTCTACTTTTTTTGCAATGATGGTTCCGCCGGCATATTTGTAGGTTTTATTGAGTTGAATGCCTTCCGGATTTTCAATGGGATTTCCCCAACTGATTTGCTCGTCGTTAAATACTTCAACCGTTGTGATAAAACTGCCGGTGAGCAAATGCCGGTACAATGCGGCATCCACCTTTTCTCCCGGATTTTCCGGGAGAATGGGCCCGGCATCCCGTTTTTTAATTTTTTCAATGTGGGTGGCAACCAACCCAAAATTGTTGTTGCGCACCACTTTCATCACCAGACCGTCAACAATGCCGTGGCTCATCAGCGGCGTACCTTTTACATTCAGTTCGGTAGTGTACCATATTTCGATGGAATTGGACCGCAGCGAACCTTTTACTTTTTTGCACGTGTAGCCCAGAATTTCTTCTGTTTCGCCGGTTTCTTCCAAAGCCGGGTATTCCGAAAAAGGAGTTTCAGTATAAATCCATTTCCCGTCAAAAAGATCGGCCACCTGGTATGTTGTTTCTTTGGTAAAATCGATGTAACCGGCTTCTTCCGGCGTTTGTGGAATCAGTTTTACACCGGGATTTTCTGTAAATGATTTGGAAGCTTCTGCACCAGCCACGACCATTGTGTTTCCGCCCCTGTCGCGAATCTCTCCGTTTACAAGGGTATGGTAGGTAATTTTGACCTGGTCTGAATCCGGTTTGGCAGAAGTTGAAATAAATACAAACAAAAGGCTAAAAATAAATAAACCAATATTGTTCCTGTTCGACATATTATTTTCCCGTAAAAATTTAACCGCCACCTGAATCAGGCGGCGGTTAATACTTAAATTTCTATTTCATTTTTACAATTCTGCATTAAGGCAGTGGTGGTTTAATTGCCTCTGGCAAATAATACTCTTCACTTACTTTATCTGAAGGAACCCAGAATATTGGTTTGCCCCAATCATCATCAGCCATAACTTTTGAGTAAAAATCAAAATTATTTGCCCTTTCAGACGGCGGTAGTTTAAAGCGCTCAAGCATCATGGTTGCGTTTACAAGCTCAGTGCTTGACCCTTTACATGTTATTGGTTCCAATTTCGGATGGCGGGTACGACGAAGTTCAGTGAAACATTCGAATGCTTCCCACACATTCAGGTGAATGTATTTTTGCTGCATGATAATTTCCATTTTACCATCAACACCACCAGCCGATTCAAAATTGCTTTGAATAAAAGCCGCGTAATTGGCAATAAGACCTGCATCGGGTTTGTCGGGTGTTAAAATTTTCCTGGTTTCTTCCGACATATCTCCTGCATAATTTGGAACCGAATTCATCATATACCAGAAATCGGTAGAGTGAATTACAGCATCATTAATATGCTGCCCGGCAGATTTACCTGTAGAAGCTAAACCTTTTAAAGCCACTTCGGCCAATAATAAGTCAGCTTCGGCGAGTGAAAATATATAAAGAGGTGCTTCTGACAATACAAAGGTAATTGGATTGTAAAAAGTCCACGGGCACGACTGAACCATAATGTCCATAGAGCGATTAGGTGTAATTACATTATATTCCGGAGCATCCTGCGGATAAACATTCCATTTTCTGCCTTCATCAGCAGGAAGGGTAACCCTGAGATACCTGTTTCGTTCCCAGTTTCCTGAAACGCCGTGATATTCAACATTTTCTGCTGTCCCTGTTTTTGTGAATCCCATGGCAATAACAGGCAATCGCGGGTCGTCTGTCTCTGGTTCGTAGATATCTTCGCCATGATTCATCCGGGTCATAATAACATCAGGAATGGTAAGTGCATAAAACTGTTCGTACAAGCCACGCTGGAAAATTCCACCGGCAGAGTTCCCAATCCGGTTTTCATTCACCTGAGGAGAAGAAAAGGTGAAATCTTCTTTGGGGAGGTTTTTTATAGCTTCAGCCAGATAAGGTTTTACAAAATCTTCAGCAACGCCTGATAAACGGACAGATGATTTCAGAGTTTGTGCGTTAATATATTGCACCCATTTATCGACGTCACCTTTGAAGAAAATATCCTGTGTAGCAAAAGTGTTTTTTGATAAATCAGACATTTTTGCGTAAATGCCCGGCAGCTCACTTGCTATGGCCTGATACTCTTCGATAACAGATTTGTAAATTTCCATTGGATCATCATATTCGGCAAAAAAGATGCCTTGTGTTCCCTGGAATGCATCAAAATAAGGAATGCTGTTGAATAGATCCACTGTTTGAAGTGCCACAACATTTTTAAGTATTGTAGCCAATTTCAGGTAGATGATATTATTATCGAGCTCCTCTCCATCTAATCCAGATACTTCATCCCGAATCAAACCATAATTATTCAAATCGGTATAAAAACGAGTGAACTTTCCGTGCGTATTGCCATTTGCATTATCCACAAAGTTTTCCAGTTCACCGAATCGCCAGTCTGCCCAAAAACTGATATAGGCATCAGAATAAGGTAAAAACTCACCCAATTGTGAAATACCAACGAAACTTGAATACCAACCCGATAAATACCAATACCATTCGCCGTAATCTTTCATCCAGAAACGGGTTTTTTGCATGTGGGTAAACAAACCAGAAACTACCTCTTCAGGTTCAGGTTGATATACCTGTGGATCTTGCCAATCTTTGTCCAGTTGCTCTTTACACGACCCTAACAATAGGGGGATTATCAATATATATATTAATAACTTTTTCATATTCAATTAATTTGATAGATTAGAAACTAAGGTTTACTTTAAATCCGTAGGAACGAAGTGATGGAAAGTTTGTATTTTCAATCCAACTGTCATTTCCAGTACCTAACATAGATTCAGCATCAATGTTATCAATGCTTTTATAAATATAGAAGAGGTTACGGGCGGTGATACCAACTGATAACTTTTGCATTTTCAATTCATCAGAGAATTTTTTTGGCAGTGTGTAAGTTAATGCCAGTTCTCTGAATTTTACATAGTTATTTTCATGAATCATGTCAGGCTGCCATCCGGTGCCCATATCGTGAATATAGGTAGAATAGTAATCCCTGGCTGAGATCATAATATCGTTGGCTGTACCATCCTGTTTTACTCCCGGCAATATCATCCCGTCATGACGCTCACGAGTTGTTCCGTCAGCGAGAGTTTCTGTCCATGTTAAACCACCATGACCAGGACGGCCAGGCAGAGTTTCTGTTGTCAATCCGTTTCCTTTCAGGTAGAAATTAGAATAGGAAAGAATGCTTCCACCAAGTTTGTAGTCTAAAGCACCCATCAGGTTAAGCATTCCCCATTCTCCCTGCAAATAGAAGTTTGTTGATAAACCACCATAAACATCCGTGTTGGTTGTACCAATGTTAATTTCATCTTCAGGGTTTGTGGACAGGTAGTACAAACCATTATCATTTACCATGCGGTTTCCATTATCATCTCTTGCATAATCCTGAATCCACAGGGTATTCATCCTTTCACCTTCGGCCTTCCTTCTAATCAGGTTTCCTGCATATTCATTCTTTTGAGTAATCCCCGGATATAATTTATTGATTTTATCCCATTGTCTGGCAGCAGTAAATGTCATTTCCCAACGAAATGGATTTGTTGCAATGATTGCACCATTAAGAAATAACTCAATACCTGAATTGTTGATTTCACCGGCATTAATCCTGATTTGGTTAGCTCCCGATGAAGCCGGTATTGGCAGGGCCATAATTTGGTTATACCACATACTGTTGTAATACGACAGATTCAGTTCCAACCGGTTATCCTTAAAGAACCTCATACTGGTACCAACTTCAAACTCTCTTTTCCGTTCAGGCTTCAAGTCGCCTGAAAACAAATCAGTTGGACCGCTAACATCGTTTACATTCGTATTTGGAGCAGGCAATGTGTTAATACTGTATGTTCTCAGAGCATAGTACCGGTTTGGTGAACGACCAACATCTGCCCAGGAGAAAAACAGTTTACCATAATTAATGTTTGGAATACTGAATGTTTCAGTAAAGTTCCAGGTAAAAGAAGCTCCGGGGTAAAAATAGGAACGGTTTGCTTCAGGTAATGTTGAAGACCAGTCATTACGTGCCTGGAATTCCAGGATATATTCCATTCCCCAGGAAACTGTTCCCTGTCCCAAAACGCTGTACAAAGATTCATTTTCCAAATCATAACCAGAAACATAACTGTCGTAACTTGCGGGCCACTGGTCATGGTTGGTTAATGACCAAAATCCCGGAAATTTACTGTTGCCACGGGTTCCAACGTTCACCTTATTGTATTCAATCTTTCTGAAGGCAGGGCCGGCAAAAGCAAATATGTTCAGTTTATCATCCATGTATGACTTGTTGAAGGTAAGAAAAGCCTCATAGTTCTGAATCACATTTCTTTGTCTTTCAAAACTGAATCTTCCCCCCTGGAATTTACCTGTTTCCTCATTTTTGCGGTAAGGCATTACCTGGTTCGTATAGTCAGTATCAGTGTAGTTTAAACCACCCTGCATAATCATTCCCAAATAAGGAAGAAAAGTAAACGTAGCTTTTGCAGAAGTAATTGAGTTTATTCGTTTATCAACATACCGGTTTTCATTCATCGTCCACATCAGGTTAAAGAAACCATCGTTGATATTGTTAGGATCGAGGAAAGCTGCTGGCCATCCCCATCCGGCGTCATCCAAATTCCCCAAAGTACTTAGGTCCACCATATATCCGTTTTCATCTTTCCAGGCGTTCATTGCTGTTTTTATGTCATAGTCACGGTTGAATGTCCCCCAGGCAATAAGGTGCTGGATATTCGACATACGGTTTTGAGATTCAGTATGATACAGGTTTTGGGTTATCTCAAACCTGGCAAAATCAGAAGCATTCATTTGTCCGCTGAAGCTTATCGAATTTTTAGTTTGCCCCTGGTTTGGAGTAATTCCGTTGTAGTCAAAATTTGTAAATGCCAAACGCATATTGCCTTTTTCACTTCCCCCCTGAATAGCTGCCTGGAAATTCCTGGAAGAACCATCATTGAACATATCAAGATAGTTATTTTTATAAGGAAGATACTCGCGCATGGTACCATCGAAAAATTTGATGGGAGATCCATCGAATGCAGGACCAAAATTTTGTCTGTTACTTACAGTCCGACGAATTGTTTGAGCTTCATCTTCCCAATCAAACGAGTATTCGTTTTGACCTGAACCAAATTCATTTTGGAAATCGATATAAGAGACGGGAACATAAATTTCCTGGCCATAAGAAATCTGCACTCCTAATCCACGTGTTCCGCTACCGGTTTTTGTAGAAATAAGAACAACCCCATTTGCTCCTGCACTACCATAGAGTACAGATGCTTTGGCACCTTTAAGAATCTCCATCGATTCAATGTCCTCCACGTTAATGTCATTTACTGCAGAACCGAAGTCAAATGAATTTAACGGGTTGTAGTTTCTTGAAGCCATACTTGATTCAGAGTCATAAATTGGAACTCCATCAACAACAAAGAGCGGACGAGTCCCTGAAGTACTTTCAAGCCCCTGGGCTCCCCTGATATTGATTTTCATTCCACCCATTGGGCCGGAAGCTGTTGCCTGAATACCTACACCGGCGGCTTTTCCGTAGAGAGAGGTTAACGGGTTGCTGGTAACACCAGCCTTTACCAAATCAACACCCTCCACCCTGCTAATAGAATAACCTAAAGCACGGGTATCACGTTTAATACCTAAAGCAGTTACCACAACTTCATCCAGACCAACATCTTCAGATACTAATGTAATATCAATCCGGCTTCGTCCATTAACTGGTTCTTCAATTGTTCTCATACCAACAAAAGAAAAAACCAGGGTAGCATCACCGGGTACATTAATTGAGAAATTCCCATTGGCATCGGTTACCGTACCATTGTTTGTACCTTTATGCAGAACAGTTGTTCCTGGTATTCCAATACCTTCAACGTCAGTAACTGTACCTGTTACTGTTTGTTGTGCCATTGCTCCGGCTGCCAGAACAATGCACATTGTTAGTGTCAATAAAATCTTTCGCATAGATTTTTTAATTTAAATTAGAATTTAGACTCACTCTCTCTTTCATTTCATTTTAGTATTTAGTATTATGAATTTTATTCACTGAAAATTCTTTGATACATCATGGCTGTTACACCCAGCAAACCCGACTGTTCCCATATTTCTGATATCACAATCCGGGTGTTGGTGTAGATTTGCTCAAGACAATATTTGTTAAGTGATTGCTGAATGGGTGTAAGCACAAACTGATTGGCTGCCGAAACGGGGCCTCCCAGTACGATTATTCCGGGGTTCAGCAATTGAAGTGTTATGGACAACCCTTTCCCCAAAGCCAGACCTACATCGTGCAGCAACTGAATGGAAAATTCGTCGCCGGCCCGGGCCGCCCGAATCACATCCTCGGGCATCAGCTCGTTTGTCCGTTCTTTAAACTGCTCCGTTAGCTGCGAAACCCTGTTCCCGTGAATACCTTTGATGGCCTCACGAACCAGTACGTATGCAGAAGAAACGGTTTCGAGGCACCCACGCTTTCCGCAGATGCACAGATTTCCATCTTCTTCGTACTGAATATGGGAAAGCTCTCCGGCAAAACCGGCGTCTCCGTTGTAAAGTTTTCCATCGATGATAATCCCCAGGCCCACACCCCAGCTCCAGGTGACAATAATGGCATTACTGAATTCCCTGGCTGCACCAAAAATATATTCGCCGTAAGCCTGCATGCGGGCATCGTTATTTACATAAACAAGCTTGCCGAACTTCTTTTCCAGCCGTTCGCGCACATTGCGGTAAGCTTTGTTTTTAATGGTGAAGTTAGTTCCTTGTTCCTCGTCAATCAACCCGGGCATGGTTATACCCACCCCCATTATCCGGCTTTCATCGATTTTGTTCTTATGAATCAGCTCTTTTGAAAACTTGTGTATTTTTTCCACCAAATGATTGTCGTCGATGGAGGTTTCAAACCTCAGCAACTCAGTAACCGCCTGGTTGTGCGCGTTGTAAATTATTATTTTGCCGCGGTAGCGCTCAATTTCACAGGCAATTACAAAAATGGAATTTCCCGAAAGCCCAAACAATGCAGGTTTCCTTCCACCCCGGGATTCTCCCGTTCCGCGGGATTCAATGTAATTTAACTCCGTAAGCTCATTTAAGAGGGAAATGGCTGTGGGGAGGCTCACACCTATTCTTTTGCTGATAACCGGTCCGGAAAGCGTTTCATGCTTGTAAAGCAGATGCATGATTTTCTTTTTCTGACGGTATTTCTTCAAACCGTTACCGGAGAGTTGGGTTGCTTTATTTTCACGAATTAATATCATTGGACATAGTTGTAAAAACAGGTGCAAGTTAAATAAACATTTTTAACAAATCCAAGTAATTATTAAAATTTTTTAATAAGATTTTATTTTTTACAAAAAATCACTTTTTTTATTGACATCTTATTATAAAATATAAGTAAGATATAACTATCTGATATTACATTCCGCCGGATTTATTTTTCATGGTTGTGAATATGCCGGGATTTTTCGCATGGGCAAACCCATTTTTTTCATAGATTTGACTGTATATTCAAAAAGAAAGAGGAGATGAAACAGGTATTAAGCAGAGTTTGGGCCACCGTTGCCCTGGTATTTTTGATTTGTCAGGCCAATGCCGATGTAGAACTTCCCAAAATATTCAGTTCCAACATGGTTTTACAACAGGGAATTGAAATTCCGGTTTGGGGTTGGGCAGATAATGGCGAGCGGATAACCGTAACGTTTAACGGACAAACCGTACGCACAAGGGCAAACAATGAAGGGAAATGGCAGGTTAAATTGCCGGTACAGGAATATGGCGGTCCGCATAACCTTATTATAAAAGGTAAGAATACCATCGAATTTCAGAATGTGATGATTGGCGAAGTATGGGTTTGTTCAGGGCAGTCGAATATGCAGTGGCGGGTTGACCAAAGCAACAATCCTGAAGAGGAAATAGCTGAAGCTAATTTTCCCGAAATCAGGTTATTTTCCGTTCCGCGAACAGTAGCTCAATTTCCGCAGGATGATATTTCCGAAGGGGAATGGGTGGAATGTTCTGCTGAAACTGTGGCCGGTTTTTCTGCCGTGGGTTATTTTTTTGGACGGGATTTGCATCAGGAACTGGATGTTCCCATCGGTCTTATTCATACTTCCTGGGGAGGAACCGTTGCGGAAACGTGGATTAGTACGAACACCATCAGCAATGATTCCGATTTCAGGGAAAAACTGATTGAGCTGCAGCAGATGGATTTGGAGAGCTACCGGAAAGCCCGTCTCGATCAGGTTAGGGAATTGCTGGGCGGTGAAATTCCTACCAAAGACAAAGGAATGGTTGACGGGGAACCGGTTTGGGCCGGGCTCGATTACAGCGACGGACACTGGAGAAGCATCAAAACGCCCATGTACTGGGAAAACCAGGGTTACATCGACATCGACGGAATTGGCTGGTACCGTAAAGAGATTCAGTTAAACGAAGAACAAACCAACGCCAACCTCACCCTCCATTTGGGAAAAGTGGACGATTCGGATATTACTTTTATTAATGGTATCGAAATCGGAAGAACTGAAAACAAATACGACGAAGACCGCATTTATACCATCGACAAAAAATACCTGAAACCAGGGAACAATATGATTGTAGTACGTGTGCAGGACACCGGCGGAAATGGCGGTATCTGGGGCGATCCGGAAAATCAGTTCCTGGCTATCGGAAATGAAAAAATGGACATTTCCGGCGACTGGAAATTCCGGATTTCTAAAGCCGAAGTAAGTTCGGTGAATGTGGGGCCAAACTCATATCCAACGTTATTGTTTAATGCGATGATTAATCCATTGATTCCTTTCGGAATAAAGGGCGCCATCTGGTACCAGGGCGAATCGAACGCCGGGCGGGCCAAACAGTACCAGCGTGTTTTTCCGTCGCTCATAACCGACTGGCGCAACCACTGGCAACAAGGTGACTTCCCGTTTTTGTTTGTTTCGCTGGCGAATTACACACAGCCGCCAAATGAGCCTGGCGAAAGCGACTGGGCCGAACTGCGCGAGGCTCAAACCAAAACCCTTTCACTTCCCAACACCGGAATGGCACTGGCCATTGACATTGGCGAAGCCGATGACATCCATCCGCGTAACAAACAGGATGTGGGAAAACGTCTGGCGCTGAATGCCTTTAAAATTGCTTACGGAAAAGAAGTGGTGCATTCCGGCCCCATGTACGAATCCGTTGAGTTTAAAGATGGAAAAGCATACATTTCGTTTTCTGAAACAGGCTCGGGACTTGAAGTGCAAGACCGTTACGGTTACCTGAAAGGTTTTACCGTTGCCAGCCCCGACCGGAAATTTCACTGGGCAAAGGCAGAACTGGTTAACGAGAAAACCGTTGTCGTCTATTCCGAAGAAGTTCCGAATCCGGTTGCGGTGCGATACGGCTGGGCCAACAACCCCGACGATGTAAATTTGTATAATAAAGAAGGACTGCCGGCCAACCCGTTCAGAACCGATGACTGGCCGGGAATTACGAAATAAATTTTAATTCGATTTAATAATGAGAATACTGATATTATCTGTTTTATACCTTTTTCTGGCAAGTTGCACATTTAAAGGAAATGTGGAAACCGAAAAATTTAAAACTGTTTCCACACAAGAGGACAAGGAAATTCTGGAACAAATTTTTGAGTTGTTTGCCGAAGACACAAATTCACCCACTTCAGTTTTGATGGTAAAACTGGGAACCTGGTTTATGGAAACGCCTTATGTTGCGCACACGTTGGAAAAAGGCGACGAGGAACAACTTATTGTGAACTTTCGCGGGCTGGATTGCACCACCCTGGTTGAAAACTGTCTGGCGCTGGCCAAAACCATTCAAAGCGGCGAACATACCTTTGACCAGTTTACCAAAGAGCTGAAAAACGTGCGCTACCGCAGCGGAAAAATTGACGGTTACCCATCGCGCCTGCATTACACCACCGACTGGATTTTCGATAATCAGCAAAAGAAACTGGTGCGAAATCTGTCCAAAAAAATCGGCGCAACTCCCTATCCAAAGGAAATCAATTTTATGAGCACCCACCCTGACAGCTACCGGCAGTTGAAAGACAGCAGCCACCTGGTAGAAATTATTGTACAAAAAGAGAAAGACATCAACTCCCGGCAACATTTTTACATTCCTGAGGAAAAACTGGCCGAAGTGGAAGACCAACTGATGGATGGCGACATTGTGGGCATTACCACCGGCATTGAAGGGCTCGATATTTCGCACATGGGAATTCTTATGCGTAAAGCCGGACGAATCCATTTGCTGCACGCCTCATCAGCAGCAGAAAAAGTAGTCCTTTCAGACGAAACCCTGGAAGAGTACCTGATGAGCAGCAGGTCGGCCACGGGAATTATGGTGGCCAGGCCGCTGTAAGAAGCTCAAAGTTTGGAGCTTAAACTAATTTCCTGGAATCCAGACTATGTGTGTAGGTTTTTTTTATTTTCTAATCTAATTCCCGTATAAATCCCATTTTTTCAGGATGGTCAGAAATATAAACATTTCCATCCAATTTTAAACTCATGTATAATAATCCCGCCAATCAAAACAAATAAAAAATAATCATCAAATATTTCTTTACTTGTTTTAAATGTTTCATAATCCCAAATCAGACATAAGGTAAAAAAATCATTGCAGTTATTGGAATTATCATCAGCAAAGCAATCAAGTTCACTTTTCCAAATCCCATCGTATATTCTTTAAACTCCTTAGTCTCTTGTCTAATAGTATCCTCCATAATCTATTCAAATTAGCCTGGTTTATAATTAATATAGAATTTTTCGTAGCGGATTTCGGAGAGCGTTCCTGTTCGAAGGACATGGAACGGCGATGCGAGAATCCGTAGTTGGCGTACCACCGAACCCCGCCCTGCAATATGTACTTTATTAGCCACAGTTCTTTATCAGAATAATCTTTCAACTGCTCTTTTAATATTTAGTAATGAAGATTTAATATTTGCCATATCATTCAATACAGTTATAATATCGGTCTGATAATTTATTTTTATATGTTCCGCTATTGCTTGATTTTGGTAAATACATAAGTCAGTAGCTTTTTTAATATTTTCATTAATCCTATCCTGTTTTAAGGTGTAAATTATCGATGTAACGAAAACAAACAGAAAGACCCCCAAGGTTAGAAAAGTAAAAGTCTCAATAACTTTAGAAACAACACTATATGGAATTAAATCAGCGGTATTATTATATGTTATAGTTTTTAAGGTATAATATATAAAGTCAAACAAACTGGGATTTCCTTTTATTGTAAAGCTATTTTTGTCAACTAAAAATAACTCAAAATTTAAAAAAGTAAAGAAGGTTATAGAAATCAAAGAAAAACCTATCAATTGGTACAACCATGAAATAACAAAAGCCTTTTTTCCTTTAAATCCTTTTAAATTATTACCGAAAGTTTCAATTAAGAAATTAAAAACAATGAGGCTTTTAAGTTTTTTATTTCTCTTCTCTTCATCCGAGAGTTTATCATCCTTTTTACTAGTGCTCTCAATACTTTCTACTAAAGTGAATTTTTTATCAGGAGTATTTAGGAATTCATCTATCGCATTTTCAACTGTCTCACCAAATAATTGGGCAGGTCGAAATGTAGCTTTAATATAGTTTAATAGATATTTGTAATAATAGAATGACATTATTATCATACTTATAATCCTTACTACATTAGAATCTGAAATTGTAAGTATGAAAACTGTAACTATGAAGACTGATAAAAGAATTATACTTTTCTTGAATTTCTTAATTCTTTTAAAAATGTAACTTAAATAATTTGAAAGTAGATAAATCTTACCTTTTTGGAGGATAAATTTTGGCAAAAACCAAAACATTAGTAGAAAAGGATAAAAAATTAAAACAAGGTTGTAATACCATTTTGTTTTGAACATTATTAGTAAAGTAGAAATGATTATGGCAAATGGAATAGTTTTGATTATCCATTCATAATCTGGACTAAGATATTTAACTAAATTATAATCAAGTCTAAGGACAAATACAGAAATGCCAAGTATCCAAATAACACAATACAATAAATGTCTTACAAGAAATTTTTTATTTACTGGCCCATCCAGTTCTAAATTCAGAAAACTTGACATCTTTTAATCAATTTAAACAATCATCAAAATTACTTAGTTATCAATATTTTAAGAAAAGTTATTTTAAACAATTACAATTTATTTGTTAACATTCTCTGTCGTAGAATTGTGGCTAACGTTAAGTATAAGAATAGTAGCCGACTACGTGGCACTTTCCTGTCAAGTTACAAGAAAGTTGAAGCGGGCTACAAACCCCGAGTTCACTACTGTCACGGCTATTATTTTTATACATTGTTGGGCGGTCGTTATTTTTCTTTCCACCTATCATACAACTTTTTCATATTTCTAGCTTTAGTACCTGTGTTAAAAATCCCCTCTTTATCATCCTCAATTGTTTGAAAAAGCATATCTCGATATTCCAACCTAAAGTCCTCCTCATCTAATTTCTTCTTTAAAACAAAATAGCAAAGTCTATCAAAAACATTCAAATAATTTTCATATGCTTCTTTTCTGTGGCCATCAAGTTGTTTAAGATATTCTTTCTCTGTTTTAGTTGGAGCTTCGGTTGCGAAATTTTGAAGAATATCTAAATTATTTTTTCGTATTTCAGATAATCTTTCTTTTCGTCTATTTAATTCAAATTCTATTTCAAAAATCGTCATTAAATTATTAGAAATAAGAGTCTTGTTTAGATTTGACAATTGGAACCAAGCAATAATAACAGCGGCTAACGCCACAATACCAGTGACTATACTACCAATGTAACTCCATTCTTGCAAAGTCATAACTTATCTTCTTTTAATATTTCTTTTAATAATTTCAGGTATTCTTCATTATTCTTAATCATAACTGAATTATCAATTTCAAGTATTTCTTTCTCAAAAGTTTCACTAATCTCTTGGTCAGAATAATCTTCTTCTCGAAGCACATTAACAGTCTGTTCAATTATTGTTTTTATTTCCAAACCTCTTTCAGAAAGTGATAGTTTTTGGATTGTTTCAGAAAATAATTTTTCATTCATAACAATTGAGATTTAACTGTTTAAAACATCATTTAGCAATTCTAAATATCTTGAATTATTATCAATCATTTGAGTATTATCTTGCTCTTTTAATGATTGTATTTTAAATAACTCTCTAATTTTATTATCAGAATATCCTTTATTTCTTAACTCTTTAACTGCATTTCTGATAATTTCCTTTCGTTTAAAGTCCCAACTTGTTTTATTAAGTTCTTCTTTTACTTTTAAAATAAATTCTGAATCCATATTTTTAAATTTTGGTTAGTATTTGTTGATTTGAACTGTCTCACTTATAATGCCGCCCAACGTAATAGTATTTTATCCATCGTTAATGCAAAATTCAACAATGTGCTAAA
>CAZLGT010000072.1:0-27437 GCA_964559175.1 uncultured Mariniphaga sp.
TAACATAAAAATAAAATCGACAGATTTTTGGGTTTTGTCGGTTGATAATGATTTTCTTTAATGTATGCGAGAATTTTCCCCGACGTTTTCCCCGACGTTTTCCCAGTTTTCGTCGGTGATGAATTCGCAGTTATTTCCCTCAATAAGTTTTCAGCATTTAAAAAGTTTTAAACGAAACAATTATCAATATCGTTGCTGCTTCCCTTTTTTCTTTCTTTTTAACTTCTGCTGCTTTTTTTGTTCCGAAAACCTGCTTCGTTCTATCAAACGGTTCAAATCCCTGGCAATTATCCCAAATTGAACTTTGTCAAAAGTTCTGTTTGGATTTTCACAGTGTCCTTTTAAATTTTTTCCAGCTGATATTTTTTGGTTTTCCATCATATAAAACCCCGGCCTCTCTTTAAAATTGGACAACCGAATCGGATAACGAAGGGGATTCCCCTCTCCGTCGGTTACCAGAACAATATGCCCCCTACCCGATTTTTTGATTTCAACATTAAACAGTTTTAGGGCTTCATTGTACATTTCTTTGGAAGTAATCTCTTGCAGGCTATTCAGGTGTTTAAACAGATTTTCCAGGTTTTGTTTAATGTTCCTGCTGCGTGGGGAAAACCGGAACACCGGTTCTTCTTTGCTGGTTTTTTGTGTCAACTGATATTTTTCTTCCAGACTTTTTACAAATCGCTGCAATTTTTCTTTTTCGTAGTTGTCTTTAATTTTTCGTCCGGTTATACGGTCAATACGTGTGGACACCACATGAAAATGCACCCGTTCCAAATCCTGGTGTTTGTAAACAAAATAAGGCTGGTTTCCGTATCCCAGGTGCTCCATCATATTTCTGATTTCAAGCCGGATTGTTTTATCTCCCAGTTTCTGGTAATCTTCAACCGATGGATTAAAAGAGATGTGCAGGCATTTCTTTTTTACACGAGTGTTTACTTTTTCAATGTCCAGCAGGTTTTTCAACCGGTGCCTTTCATCATACATAAACGGATTAACAGA
Source organism: uncultured Mariniphaga sp. (assembly GCA_964559175.1). GTDB lineage: Bacteria > Bacteroidota > Bacteroidia > Bacteroidales > Prolixibacteraceae > Mariniphaga. Next base: position 1,003 of record CAZLGT010000072.1, read on the forward strand.
AAGCGTATTCCGGCTGTCAAAAAAGGTTGCCACACCCTCTTTAACTTTTTTCTCGTTGTATTGCAGCGCATTTTGGGTATGTGCAGACTGATGAATAACAATAACCATTTTATGGAGAATTCAATCTGTTTTTTCAATTCGTTCCATGTATTTTTGAAGGATGCTGAAACACCGCTTAAGTTCTAAAAGCACCTGCCGAAAAATTTCCCTGTCAGCCTGTGAAAACTGGTAAACCGGATGGGTATTCAAACGTTTGGCAACCTGGTTCAGGTTCACCCCGATTTTATTCAGTTCATAATCCAGCTTTTGGGTCACCTGAATAAACTCCTGGCTTGCTTCAGTTTTCCGGATTTCCCGCTTTTTCACCAGTTTGGCCCGGCAAAAGTCGCTTAATGTAAGATATCCTTCCCGTTTGCAGCGTTTTTCCAGCAGCCGTTTTTCCAGTTTGGTCAACCTCACCCGGACTCCTTCATCCAGTTTTTCCATATCAGCTAATTTAGGCCTCATATCTCTAACATTTTAATCCGAAGGATTAATCAAGCTTTTACCCGGAGGTAAAAGTCCCCCGGAAAGGGCAAGAGGTTTTTGTGGAACAAAAACACATCTTGCATTCCCCTCTTCGTTGATTGTTCCCTGCCTGATCTCATGGCTTGTTTTTCAAAAAAAGGAAAGGAAAACTTCTTTCGGTTGTCTCCCTTTCCTGGTTATTATGGCACGGTAAATATCAACTAACCTTTTGTTTTGCTCCTTTGGTTTTCTCCTCTTTCAAATCCAGGTCTTTTTCCTTTTCCATTTTAAAACCTGAGAAGTTGATGTTCCGGTTGGCTGCATCCACCTGCAAGGTGGCCGAAAACTTCTTTCCGTTCCTTCCGGTCATCTCGTCCAGCACTATTTTTTTCCCGGCAGCCAGCTTCTGCTTCTGCTCTTCCGAAAGTGATACCCCTTTGATTTTATCCGGTATCTGAATGTTTTTGGTGCGCAGTGGCACCAGCTCATTGGTTTTCGAATCGATACCCAGGTAATAGATATCCTTTTGCCCGTTGCGGTTGGTCAGCTCCACCGTTTTTCCCAGGTTCCGGTCGTTCAGCAGGGCAGCCTTTTCCTGTTTGGTAAACTTGTGGCCCATAAATTCATCGGGCACAAACAGCCGCTGAATGGGGTGCACTTTCACATCCACCGAACCATCTTCCTTTTGCTGCAGCCTGATTTTTGCCGGGATGCGGTACTCCTCGTTGTTGATTTTAGCATTGACCGTGTAGAGTTTGTCCGAGCGAAAACCATTGAGAAAATCCTTCAGTTCATGGCTTTCCATACGGGTTACAAAATCGCGGTGAATGCCCACTTTTTCCAGTTTGTCGAATGGAATATCCTCCATCCGGATACGTGTACTCTGTTCCATAATTAATTAATTTAAAAGTTAATCCACTTCAAATACATGTTTTTCCCTGCGGTTCTGTTCCACCCGTTCCCGCAGGATGGTATAAATCTTTTCCGGCCTTCTGATGGCTTCCAGCCTGAAAACGGGTGAAGTTTTGTCCGATGTGTAAACAATAAGGTTTCCCATTCTGAAAATACGGTAAACCAGTGGCCGGTCCACCTGAAAATCCTTTATTCGGTAGAGTTCAATGTAGTCGTGCCTCCGGCGCAGAATCCCATGGGTGTGTCTTAGTTCACCGGTGGTGATTTCGTAGCGGATACACCACACCTTTAATATCTGGTAACCGATCAATATCAATGTCAGTAATACCACGTATTCCGGCAACCGCAGAACATGCCAGACAAATTTTTCCGGCAGAAATCCCACCGGAATAATTTCGGATAAAAAAGTTTTGGGTACAAAAAGCAGTGCTACCGCTATTAAAACTCCCGGCAGATACCGCAGGTTTGCCAGTTGAGACGGTTTACAATGAATAATTTCACTTGTTCTGTTCATGCGATTTGTTTTTTTGGTTGGTTTGTGTGGTCTGGATGACCATCGCCCGGATATCATTCTGAATCCGGTTGCGGTTTCGTTCCAGTACCTCGTTCATGTTGTCAAAATCATAAAAATCCGGAATCGGAATAAAATGCTTTTCCTCTTGCTCCAGGGCTTTTTCATCGGCCAGTATCAGGCAGTTAAAGTTTTTCTGGCCTACCTGTTCGCCGAAGTTGTCCGTTACCTGTCCTGCCATAAATCCCTGCGGCAGAGTGGCAATTTTCCCTTCGGGTACCAAAAAATCCATTTGCGTGGAAAAAGAGGTGGACTGGGTATTGCGGTTGATATTGACCGATTGCCGTTCCTGCAGAATTTTACCCATCCGGTTCTGGATAAACCGGGCTGTTTCGCCTACGGACTGACCGGCAAACACATTGCCAATGTTGGTTAAAATGGCATTGGCCTGCTCCTTTCCGTAATCCCGTATCAACTGGTCGATGGTCTGAACACCCAGCAGCGTGGAAATCCGGTTGCTGCGTGCCGTGGCAATGAGCGTATCGAGTCCCCGGAAGTAAATGGTGGGCAGCTCGTCAAAAACAAGCGACGATTTGTGCCGGTTTTTCTGGTTGATGACCTTCAGCAGCCGGGTAATAAACAGCGACAATACCGCCCCGTACATTTCAATACGCAGCGGATTGTTGGCCAGGCACACCACTTTCGGATGTTTTGGATTATTGATGTCCAGCGAAAAGTCATTGCCCGAGCAAATCCAGTAAATTTCTCTGGAGATGATTTTGGAGATGGCAATTTTTAAACTGCCCAACTGCCCCTCCAGTTGTTCATGGGCGCCCCGCTTGTGGGCGTTGATAAACGGGTTGATGATGTTTGCAACATCCTTCTCCTGTGACAACACCTCAAAAAGGTCATCGTAATCCAGTTGCAACAGTTCAATGGCATGGGGAAGTGTACAAAACTCCCCGTTCTGAAAACGTTTCAAAAACCAGATTACCGCCGCAAAAAACGAAACCGCACTCTCGGAGAAAAACTCTCCCTGCCTGCGAATCCAGTCTTTGTTCAGGTTGTAGAGCACGGTGCGCGAAGATTCAAACGCATCGATGGGGCTCTCCATCAGTTCCGGGGCCAACGGATTACAGCGGTAAGATTTGCGGATGTCATCGAAGTTGATGACATAAAACTGAGCATGTTCCGGCAGCCACTTTTTCTTTTTGGCTTTCAGAAAATGGTTGTAAGTAACCTCTGAAAGGTCCGGGTATTTAAAATCATAAACGCACAGGCTGAACCCTTTGGCCAGGTGTTGCCGGATAAACGGCAGTACCACCGAAAAGGATTTGCCCGAACCGGGCGTGCCAATAACAATGGTTCCCCGAAAGGGATTGACAATGTTGATCCAACCTTCCTGCCACCTGTTCCGGTAAAAGAATAGTGTGGACAGGTTGACCGAAAATTCATTTTCCTTTATCGTTTTTTCCTGCGGAAAGCTTTCGTTTTCCTCATTAAACCGGTCTTTCATCAGGTTCACATTAATCAGTTTGGATATGTTGTCGAAACCGATGTTCAGCATAACAAACCCGAAAAAGGAAGTGCCCAGATAGACCGGTGCATGGCGTTGCAAAAAAAACAGACTACCCCAGTACAGGATTAACCCCGAAAGTATCTGCACTACCAGAGTGGAAACTTCCATTTCCCGCTCTTTTTTGGCTTTGGTGCCAATGCAGGTAATGGCCAGTACGCCCAGGCAAACCAGTTTGGACTGGATGGTCAGGGAAAGGAACCCAATCCGCATGAGCTTTTCCAGAACCGGTTCCAGCTCAGGAAGGTAAATCCCGTACATACGGAAAAACCGAATTTGCTGGATGTACAGCGTTAAAAACAGCAGCAGGTAACTGAAGAACCGGAATCCTTCGTGCAATTTTTCCAATTCTCTGGGTTCATTAATCATAAGCCCCCCTTAATCCCCCCAAAAGGGGGAAAAATTGTTAAACAATTGATACTTATAATTGATGTTCATAATGGTAACTCAAAATTATTTCAGCTTTCGGGCACGAAGGATATCCCGGTTTTTTATATCCAGGCTCAGTTTCCGCCCGGTGTTGCCCAGTGCCTGTTCCAGCATTTCGATGCGCAGCACCCGTTTTTCCGGTATGGTCAGTTTGGGCAGCACAAATACTTCGCGCAGTGTAGTCCCTGCCGGAACGTACTCCACTCCGTAATGCCGGAATTCCGGCACAACAGGATATTCCTGCACATTGGTTGCTTTGAGCTGTTTTTTGTCGTCAATCCACCAGTTGAATCCTTCCACCCGGTATCCGATGTTGGTTTTGTTGGTGATGCTCACCTCAAAGAAAAGCAGGTCGTTTTTCAGCCAGATGTTATTCAGACAGAGTTCCATCCCCTCCTTTTTTGTTTTCCGGTTCCGGATGTGTTTTGTCTTTTTGGCAAGAATTTGGGTCCCCAGTTCTTTCAAAACATACTCCGGCAGATTTCCTGAGGCAGGAATCCCCGTTTTTTCGCCCCGGAAGTTTTCCAGGCGGTATTCCACCCGGTCGGTGTTCCGGTATTCCACCAGCACGGAATAAACCTTTCCGGCACACACCAGGGTAAGTGATGTTTCTTCTTCAAATGGTTCAGTAGCTTTCACTCGAACAAGGCTGGGATGTTCAGGAACAATCTCAGCCAGGATGCGTGAATGGTCGCCCACCTGCAGGTAGGTTACCGTTTCCGGACAAATAAGATGCGTGGCTTTGGATTCACTTACATGGATAAAATTTTGTCCGTGCAAGGAGATTTGTATAAACAGAATGGCAAGGATAAATACAGATTTTTTCATGACGTTATTTTTGTTTTTGATTATTATTCACCAGATAAACCAGCGTGTTTTTTTTGACCGTAACCCGTTTCAGCCGAACCCTTTTCAGCAGAGTCTGGGCTGTGCGGTCGGCAGCCCGGACTCCGGCATAGGTCAGCGGGTCGTTGGTAAAACCGAACAAAGAAGAGGTGTTGGTGCTGCTGCCTACTTCCTGTGAAACTTTCCGGGCAGCGTTGTCTGGCACATACAATCCAGGGAGCCCGTCCAAATCGTGAATGGTCAGGTCAACCGTTACAAAATCTTCTTCCACAGGAAACCGGGTGATGCTGATATGCAGGCGTTCGTTATTGATTTTACAGATGCCGTAGATAAACGAATTGCGGGCAATTTTTTTCCCGTCCAGCCAGGTATCTTCCAGTAACCGCAGTTTGACGCGGTTGCCATCCAAAACAGTGGTGGTTTCGTAAATTTCAGCTTTAATCAGGTTGATTTCAGGTTGCTCTTTTCTAAATCCGGAAAACGTCTGCTTTTCCAGCGTAAATCTGGATGTTTCCTGTTTTTCCAGTTCCTGTAACCGGGTACCGATTTGTTGCATCTGAAACCGTAACGAATCGTTTTGTGCACTTAAAATCAGGTTTTCATCAAACACTTTGTCCAGTTCTTCTATTCCAGTTTTCTGCAAAATAAGGGATGGTTGCTGCTGCTGGTTTGTTTCTTTCTGGTTGTTGTTTAAACCGGATTGATATTCCCTCTCAACTGGTATTTTGTCGGATTCTTTTACCGGATTTCTTTTGGACAATCGGGGGTTATTTGAAGGATTTAGTTCCCGGTTGATTTCTTCCTCCTTTTGACGGATATGTGCCAGCAAATTGTTGGAGATATCGGCATTTAGCCCGGTCTCTTCCAAACCGTCAGGAATTTCTTCAACAGAATCCTCCGGTAAAAACAAGGACTGACCCGGTCGGTGCGTGGAATCCAGTTCTTCCAGAATGCGGTAATCTCTCGTTGAAGCCCTTTCCCTTTGTTGCTGGTAAGCTTCAAGCTTGTCCTGTATTGCAATGGAACTTTCTGCTTCGGGAATGGAATAATTGGCTCCCTGCAGATTTGTTGCAGTTGTGTTTCCTGCTTTGTTGCCGGTCCCTTCCCCGCCTCCCAGGATATAAAAAATGAGTACTACAAATGGCATGAGCAGCAGGGGCAGGAAAAGCAGTGCTTTATTCTGTTTCAGGAACTTTTTCATACATTCTTTTTTTTAATTGTTGTTCAAATGAATCCAGTGGTATCTCAAATGGCAAAGGTGTGCTGTTGCTGTCCGGTTTGACTGTTTGCCCCGGATGGTTTTGTTTTAAATCCGTATGTGTTAATCGTGCCGGCGGAAACCAGATAAAAGAAAGTCCGAAAAGTACAAACAGCAAAGCCAGTACAATTATCCATTTCCTTTTTCGCCGCCGGGGATGCAATAATTTATCGTTTTCATCCATCCGGTTCATCCACCGCGTAAAGTGGCTCACATCCTGAAAAGAGCCAGGATTTTGCCGGTTCTGATTTTTCAAATGTTCTGTGTTCATTTCCGCTTCATTTTAAAAAGTTTTTCTACGTACAGTTTCAATATCTTTGTTGTCGGTTATCCGCCAGTTTTCAATTAAAAAACCATGTGAGTTATTGTCGGTACGGGAGATATTGCGTAATTGCCCGGTGGTTTCCAGGTTTCGTAGGGTGATGTTGGAAGTCCTTACAATCTTTTGTTTCCCGTAATAGGTGAATGAGTAGGGATTGACCGAGTAGTCCAGCCGGATGGAATCGGTTTTTAGTGTCATGCTGATATCAGAGGCAATCACCTGGTTATACACGTTGTTTTCCTTAAAAGACTGGTACTGTTTCATGGCTGAACGGTCAGCCAGGTAGAGTGCTTCGCGTACATTGTTTTCAATATAATCCTTGTCGGGTTCCAGGGTGAAAAACAGTTCGTGAAACCGTTTTACATGGTCGCGGGCTTCGGCATCACGGTTCTCGGAGATGTCTTCTCTTAGTGCCATCAACAGGGATTTTCCGTTGTCCAGCACGTAAATCTTTTGCCGTGAACGTTCCACCATTTTAAGGGAACGGGTAAAAATGTACCCGCTTAAACCGGTAAGGGTCAGGCTGACTGCAAGCAGGACATAAACGGTAAAACGGAACTTCCGGCGGATATCAAATTGTTTTTTCATTTTTCAGATAAGATTTTGAGTATTGAGTAAAAAGTACTGATTACATAGATGAGAGACTTACGGTTATTTCATCGCACCTTTGGTAGCTGCCATCAGAATGGCTGCACGTGCCAGTCTGCCTCCTCCGGAGTTGGTGCCCGATGCCTGTACAATCCAGGAAGCGATTTTGGGAACCATCGCCATGCCAATAATTCCGCAAACGGGAACGACCAGGCTGGAAACATAAAAAAGCTGCGGCCGGTAAATGGTCATGGCGGTAATCTGCGCAATTTCTGCATCCAGCACAAAAATCAGGATTTCCTGAACCAGTGAAAGGATAAGTAAAGCAATGGGCAGGTAGAGGTTCACATTGATAAACCGGGCAATCCATTGCAGGTAGTTGTCCTGAAACCCGTCGAAAATGGAAAGGGCAAACACCAGCGGCCCGAAAATAACCAGCAGGATACAAAATACCGTACGTAAAAAGGCCACCAGGTAAACCAGCACCTCAAACAGGGATTCCAGTATTTGCCGTATGGCATCCATAATAAAAAAGTTAATCTGGTTTTGCAGGGCCCGGCCCGAAACGATATTGTAGGTGGTCAGCAACAGGTTGATGCCTTTGTCCCACAGCGCCGCCTCTTTTTCCGCGTTTTCATAAAACAGGGGCAAATCGGTGGAAAGGATAGCCTGTTGTTTTTCTTCGAGCTTTTGTTTGACGATATGCTTTTTGTCGGCATAAACTGCTTCCGAAAGATTGGTCAATCCTTTGGTGGGAACCAGCAGCAGGTTGACAAACGGTCCCCAGAAGGTTATAACCAGAACCAGGGCAAAAGGCCGGAGCAGGGGCAGCAACGATACCGGGTTGTCGGCAATAAGCTGTTCATAAATCCTTTTGGAGATGTACAAAAAGGCGGCAATGCCACCAATAGCGCGGGCCATGTCAACCAGGATACGTGCATGGCCGATTCCCGAATTGATTAAAAAATCGGTGAACGTAAAAAATCCCTCTGTTGTGATTACCTGTAACAACATAAAATTTCGGTTTAACGGGTTAAAAAAGTATAGTTGTTATATGCGGTTTCTCCCATCGGATTTTGGAAAAACCATATCTTTCTCAGGGTATAGTCTGTTTCACCAGTCAACCGGGTAAGCTCCCGGCTGATTTCAGAAAAGGAATCCAGTTTTTGGGCGTGCCCGGATTCCATCAGATTAACCAGCAGAAAACGGATAAACAGTTCATTGGTTTCCTTTTTAAAAATCCTTTTGATTTCTTTTGGTGCAGTATCTTCGTCAAACCGGGAGATTTTTTGGTATAACCGGATAAAACCTTCGGTTATCTGCCAAATATCTTCCAACTTATCGAAACGGGCGTTAAAAATCTTTTCTGTAATTGCTTTTTGTTCGGTAGTGTTGATTTTTATCCCGGTGGTTTCCAAAAACCGGCCTTCCATCAGGGAATTTTCCATGATTTTAAATATGGATTTTAAAATATCTGTCCGGAGTTTTCCGGCAATTTCCGTGGCATCCACAGCATCTGTTGCCATCTGGTCTTTGTAGTTGTGGGTGGGATAATACCGGACAAAAAAATGGGGAATAGGAATTACTTCTCCCTTAAATGCAATAAAAGTCAGCGGATAGCTCCCGTTCATATCCGGGTAGGTTCCGGTCCAGGATTTGACTTCAAACAACTGCCCGTTGGCTTTGTTTATGGTCACACCGAGTGTCATTAGAATTAAAAAAATAATTCTGACCGCGGGGATTATTTTAATGATACGGTATGTTTTCATCACTTCAGGTTTTATTGATATAAACTGTAATAAAAGGCAAAAGCTTCCAGGTTGCCGCTGTTATGACTTTTCATGTAAGAGGCATAAAGCAGCTTGTTGTAGAGGTAGCTGATGGTTCCGTAATGTTGTTTGACGCTGGTGTAAATCTCATTGATGGTGTCATAACGTTGTTTGTCGTCCATCAAAAACTGATTGTCTTTCAGGATGCTGTTCATGATGGTGGTAACCAGTTGGCGGCTATCCTCCAGAATGATATCGAAGGACTCCACAATAACGGCTGCCTGCTGCGGGGTAAAGTTTTCATCCTGCACCAGTGCCGGCAGTTTTTTGGTGTAAATTTCCACCACTTTGGTTAGCATTTCGTGGGTTTCCTTCACCCGCTTGTAATCTTTGATTAATACGGATACCTTCTCCAGGCTTTCCAGCATTTTCTGGTCGATACCCAGAATTTCACTTGTAAGGCCTTTAATGTCGCCGTTCAGGGCTTTTATCAGCACATTGTACAGGTTGATTTTGGTGAGTATCCCCTTTTCCTGGGTCCATTGAAACTCACGCTGAATACCTGCACCGGTGTCGGTTACCGGTATCGGGGACTGGGCTCTAACTGGCCTTACAAAAAGGCCTGAAACCATTACCAAAAGGACAATTGCTAAAATTTTTGTTTTCATCGTTTTTTTATTTTTTAGTGATTAAACTTTTTTACAGGGACCGGAGAATATCCTGAATGGATTCATCCCCGTTTATTCTTTGAAGGACTTTTTCTTTCTCTTTCTGTTCGGTGGTGTAACAGTAATATTCCGCGCGGCTGACTTCCAGGGCAAACACGCGGGACCACGGGCCCTGTGCAATAAATACTTCCTTAAACCTGCGCCCGGCAGGCAGGTTTCTGTTGATGGACAATACCTGCTCTTTCTGGAATTCGGTCAATCCCAGTACCTGGCTGATTTGTTCAAACTTGTTTTTAAACTTGCCGGTATCCAGCAGAATGCGTGTATCGGCGTTATTGATGATGGCATCCCGGATTACGGGCGATGAAATCACGTCGTCCACTTCCTGGGTAACCACCATGGCTTCCCCGAAAAACTTACGGATGGTTTTGAAAAAGTATTTCACATATCCTGCCATCTGAGGGGTTGCAATGGCTTTCCAGGCTTCCTCAATACAAATGACTTTGCGGACGCCCTTTAGTCTTCGCATCTTTTGCAAAAAAATATCCATGATGATCAGCGTGGCCACCGGAAAAATGACCGGGTGGTCTTTGATGTTGTCCAGTTCGAACACAATAAACGGACAGGTGAAAAATTCATCGGTCTGCATGGGTTTGTTCAGCAGGTATTCGTATTCCCCGCCCTGGTAGTATTTTTCCAGAATGAAAAAATATTCGTTGCAGTTAAAATCCAGGGATTGTTTTTCCACCAGGCCCGGAATAAATTCTTTGCAAAACCGGTAATACCCGTTAAAGGAAGGTTCGGGCCCTTCGCTTTTGAAAAACTCTGAAAGGGAACGGGCTATCACGTCTTTTTCCATTTCAGTTAAATTTTCTTTGTAAATGGTGTAAAGCACCGAAAGGATGGTTTGCTTTCGTTCCAGGCTGGGCTCTCCTTCGTTTACAAACGGGTTAAAGGAGATGGGGTGTTCTTCTGTAAACTCAACCAGCATGGCTCCTCCCTGCTTCTTTAGCTGTTCATTTAAATAAAGGGTCAGCAGTTCGTAGCTTCTTCCCACATCGAGCAGCACCACGTGGCAGTTTTCGCTTTCGGCGTATTGCCGGAGCAGGTGGTTGGTGAAAAAGGATTTTCCGGAACCTGAACCGCCGATGATGATTTTATTACGGTTATGGATAAGGTGTTTTTCCATGGGTTCATCTGAAAGGTCGATTTTTACCGGGCACCCTTCCTGCCGGTTGGAAAGCCGGATAGTAAATTCCGAAGGGGTGTCGCTCACCGGGCCTTCAAAGTTGGTCAGGCAGCAGGCCTGCGGTACCTGGGTGATGAACAGTTCGGATTCGGGAAGTTGCGTGGAAAAGGGTACGCAGGCAAACCACAGCAAAGGTAAATCGAAGGTATGCTGGTACGGGAAACAGTTCATCTGGGAAAAGGCGGAAGCGGTTTCGCTTTTGTTCCGCTTCAATTCCCGGATGGTACCGTCCATCAGCATCACATTAAAATGGGCTTTGACTACTTTTTCACCTGTGGTCTGTACCGTATCCAGAAAATTTTCAATCAGCCCGGCATTCACTTTGTTTTCCGAGGAAAACCGCGAAAGGCTGTAAATTTTTTTGTAGTTGCTTTCCAGCATGGACTTAATTTCCTGCTGTCCGGGAACATAAATGAACTGGTTGGTTATATGCGAAAACGGCAGATTCCAGGTTACTGGGTAAACAAAAGATACCGGAAGCCCCGTTCGCGGATGGCCTGAAACCGGCTTCAGTTCCGGTGGCATGTGGGTATAATCGCTCAGGCTGAGAATCTCCACAAACTGATCCATCACCCGAAGCCGGTCCCTGAAGTCAATTCCGCCCAGCACAGGCTGTCCTTTTTCAAAATTCAGGGTGAGGTAACGTTCAATCAGCCCCGGTTTGTGGTCATCTCCAACAGCTTCTTCTCTGCTCACTGGCCGGCAACCGATACCGGCCCGGGTAAATATTGCTATCAGGTTGGTTTTTAGCTCCCCGGTTTTGGTGTTCAACCATTGTTCCTGCTTTTGCTGCTTTTTTGAAAACAACAGGCTGGATCCCAGATAATTTTTCAAAAGGCCTTTATTCAGCAGGCTCACATACAGATAACAGGTATGCTTCAAGGCAGGCCTTCCCCTGAAGTGTTTCAGAAAACTTTTATTAAGACTTTTCCTGCGGAGGAGTTGTTTTGATGATTCTTCCTCTTCCTGAAAACTATGGGCAAGAAAAAAATCCTGTTTGTGCAACAGGGTGTTTTCCGGCAACAGGTTGACAGCCCGCCGGAAAACATCGTGCATCATATAGATTTGTTCACTGCTCAGGGAGAGCAGCTCGGGCAGGAACAGTTGCAGACCGAATCCCATGTCAAGATTGTCAGAGACCATGATGTCCCCGTTAAAACCCAGGATGGGCAGGCTTTTTTCAATGGCTTTTGCTTTCATGTTTTTTATGGGTTCCAATGCGTTGTTTAATGGTGATAAAACCGGGTAACTGTTTGGCTGTTTTTCTTTTGGCCCAGCCCGCGGGTCCGTATTTTTTCTGTATTCGTGCCAGGCGGTACAGCCAGCTAAAAAAAGTTACGGTGCTGACTACCACTGCCGGGATGGCCCCGGCAAGAATATAGAGCAGGACAAAGAGCAGCAGGGCGCCGGCTATTCCGTATGCAGCGGAAAAGACCAGCGTCCCGGAAAACCCTTTGATGTAAAGGTTGGTGTCCACTTTCTGAATGGTGTAGCTTTCCATTATGCAAAAAAGGCTTTGATGACTACTCCAACCAGGATTAAAAACAGACAGGCGCCAAACCAGCCCATGATGGCTTTCTGGGTGTCCTGGTCACCGCTTTGCCACTTGATATAGACCCTGACTCCGCCAATCAGCCCCACCACAGCGCCAATGGCAATAATGAGGTTGGAAACCGGGTCCACATAGGAACCTACTTCTGCCGTAGCCTGGTCAATGCCGGCAGAACTTTGTGCCAGCAAACAGGTGGCACTGGATAAAAGGAAAACAATTGCTGCTGTTCCTTTTTGAAAAAACAATCGAATGGATTTTTTCATTTTCTTAAAATTTTAATGGATTATTGTTGATAGTGAATGTGTTCCAGCAGCCCGGAAGCATTGGATTTGTTTTCACCGGTAAAAGTGTCCACCGGATAGCCTTCATCCAATCCGGTTTCTTCATAAAAAGATACTTCCAGGGGGATATCTTCACCCGGTAGTACCGGAATGATTTCGGATGGAAAATCACTGGAAGATACGGCAATGGGTTGCAGGTTTTTATGCCCTTCCCCTTCTTCCTGAAAATCTTCGTAATGCAGGTTCTTTTGACGGTTACCGCTTTTTATTGCCGCCAGGATAAAAAGCAACAGGTACCATGCCAGCAGGGCGAAGCACATAAATTGCATAAATTCTTTCCAGGTGATTTCATTAAGTCCAAACATTTGCTTCTCTTTTTTTGGTTAATCTTTTTGTTTCCGGACTTTTTCTCTGTCCTGAAACTGTCGCAGCAAATGTGCGGAAGGCTAAAGAAAATTTTTCCCAACTTGGGAAGAGGTTGGGAAGTTTTTATTGTTAATCAGGATTTTGAGACAACACGTTAAACACGGGCTTTTGGATTTATTTGATTTTGAAAGGAAAAAATATGGGGAAACGGTTGCATTAAACCGGATAAGATGAAGCCAATAAAAATGAGTGATTTTTTTTAAAAAAAGTTGCAAAAAGTGAAAAATCGCCAAAAACAGGACATTTTTTCCCGGAAGGCATTTTGGGGAAAATTTCACCTGCTTTTTTTGCATAAAATCTAAGTGATTGGCTTGGTGAAAAAATGAAGTTTAACCGGAAATAATCAGCTTTTAATCATGAAGCGGGCTGGAAAAAAGGAAAGGCTTTATTAAGTTGAAATGAAGCTGACTGGCCGGGATGGAATGAGCCTGCTTCCGGCTGTCCGGAGGGTGTGTGCGTGTGGTACAGCCGGGGCGGTGAATGGAATACCGGTTTAAAGGAAGCGGAATAAAACGGGGAAGCTTTTCCTGCGGGGTGCAACCCGGCTTTTTGGCCGAAGCAGCAAAAAAAGCGAACGGTTCCGGGAGGCACGAACGGAATAGTGAGCGTTTGAGCCGGCGAGGACACCAGGCCGGGGCACGGGGATTAATCTGGTCTTTTTTTGTGAAGTCTGATTTTCAGGTGCGTTTATCTTTGGAGTTTTTGTCAAAAGCAACCAGATTAAACATCTCGCGCATTCGGCTGCGTATGCGGTTGCCGTATTTTTCTTCGAGCTCTGAAGCGGAAAGGTTGGTGGTAACATGGGTGGGAATGCCCCTGGACACAAACAAATCGTGGCGGCTCAGCAGGATTTCTGCCATCACATTGCAATGATTTCCGAAGTATTTTTGCGGTTGTTCAATGCCCAAATCATCGAAGCAGTAGATTACAGATGAAGGAGTATTTGCAGGCGGAACCGCTGCTTTGCTACTGTACCGGTGAATCACTTTGTATCCTTCTTTTTCAAATTCAAAGGCGGTTTCGCGGGTGGATTTGATGTGGTATTGCAGCGATTGGGGCAAAAAGTAGTTGACCAGGGTCATCAGCGAAGTTTTGCCGCAGCCGATGGGCCCGGTCAGCAGGATGCCTTTTTTCAGGTTCAGCCCTCTTTTTTCGGCGCTCTCCTTATCGGCAATGGCATAAACCAATAGGGCAAGAATTAACCCGTGGTCTTCGGGGTAAATCCGGAAGCGGGCGCCGAACAATTGTTGCCCTGTTTTTTCCAGCCATTTCAGGCAACCGGAAAAATTAAAGTGAAACTGCTCATCCTTAAACGTGGCAATTTCCTCATAGGGGTTCGGCATAATTTTTATCGTTTTCGACGTGTAACGGATTGGTTCCATAACTGTTTTTTTCTTTTTGAATTTTTAAAATTTTGGGGGGATTCTTTTTCTTTTTTTTCTTTTTCTTTTTGTTTATACTGTTTGTAATGTTTGGAGGGGTTGTTGCATCATCAGCGTTTTCCGGGGTTTCAGACCACCTTCCTGTCTTTCTTCCTGTCTTCCTTCCTGTCTCAGATTTGAGACGTTCAGCGGTACCGGTTTTGATACCGGAAGAAGGAGTGTTTCCTGTCTCAACTTTGAGACCTGAACCGGGACTGTTTCCTGTCTTTGTTTTGATACCGGAATCCGGGTTTTTTCGGGTATCACTTTTAATACCGGAAGTCGGATTGGGTTCAGACTTCGCCGTTGGCTCATCACCTGGAAAACTTTCATCGAAACTTATACAGCTAACCTTCCATCCGGTATGTAAATTACCGGTGGGGGAATATTGAATATATCCCCACTGGTCCAGGTCTTTCATACAACTGGCGTATGTGTTCCGTCCGCCAATGCGCGAAAGCTTCATCAGTTCCCCCCGGTCGATGGGTACCGGATTCTTAAACCGGTTTATGTTCCAAAGTTGAAAAATACTCATGTACAGGCTGATATGGTATGAAGTCAGACGGTCGTCCCGGTTCATTTTTTCAAATAATCCGTTCAGGTGCCGGATGTAGTTCATCGCGACCGGGAAAACTCAAAGCGGTTGCGCACCTGGTTTTCTGCCAGCATCTTTTTGATGTCTTCATAATCGTAAAACATCACCCCGCCAATTTTGGTGTAAGGCAGGGTGCCGTTAATCCGCATATTCTGAAGTGTGCCTGGCGAGATGTTTAGCAAATCGCGTACTTCGTAGGATTTAAGCCATTTTTTAGCAGGCTGGCCATGGTGCTCTTTGAGCATTTTACGGAATTCGGTCAGTAAATCGGTTTTGAATTCCCGTAAATCGTCAGTGGTTACAATTTCTGTTGGCATAACGTTGTAATTTTAAATGATACAATTTGAGTTTTGCCAAATATGAAATTTACTGATGAATATTTTTCACAAGTTGGGAAGAGGTTGGGAAGTTTTTATTGTTAATCAGAAAGCTATTTCGGGTAGTTTATTCCCCTTCTCTCATTCGCCTGACCTTGTTTAACAGACAGATGCGATGGTGTTTTTGAAGTTGTTCCAGTTCATTGACAGGTAAATCCTGCATTGTGTATAATTGTTTTTCAATATTGGATAGTTTCCAGTATTGCTCAAACGGACAATCATCGTCAGCTTTTTCAAACGGACATTTTATAAAAGCCATAAAAAGGTCGGCGTACTGAATATTTTTTTCTGACAGGTACATTTTCGTTTTTTAAAAGGTAATTGTTTGATTTCTCACAAAAAAAGAGCGTGGTACTGCAACATCTCCAGCAAGAAGGCATCGCCAGACGCCCCACCACAAGAGAGTGCAGCCCACGCTGGTACGTGGGCGTTGCACTCATATTCTTGTGGTGTATAAAAACTGGCGATTTTTCTTGCAAGAATAAAAGCTAACGCTTAAATCTTTATATGTTAACTAACTCGTATTTTTCCTAATATCATTTTTTTATTTTTCAATGTAAAAGTAACTGTTTTTATGCTTTAGTAAAACTCTTCTTTATCAATAATACCTTTAAATCATGAAAGAATTTTCAGCAATCTGCATCTTCCATCCTTTTCAGCAATGATTGTTTCAAATTATCCAGAAACTTTGTACGACCTGTTTTACGCATTCGGATATCAATAAAAGTCCTGGAATATTCTTCAAGGTTAATATTGAAAAGTTTTTCAAATAATTCTATCAGTTCTTTTATGTCAATTATTCCATTATTAACAGAACGTTTGCTGTGAAGGGCATAGATTAATTCCACTAATGAAATTTTAGAATCAGTCCAGGTATAATTTGTTTTGGATAGTTCTGGTTTTAATTCTTGATTTTGGAGCTTTTGAATTTCATTTTCAAGGTAGCTGATAAGTTGCTCATGCGCCATAATACAAGAGAAGGAATGATCATGCAATGTTGAAAACTCCTGATCGATATAAGGAAAAATTAAATCCGCAGGGATATTGAGATTTCGATTCTTTCTCAAAAAATACATTTCGTCGTAACATTCCTGTTTGCTCCGATAGTACCGGCAAATTTCTTCGTTTTGTTCAAAATATTTATGCAGCTTTTTTAATACACGTTTTATGTATTTCTCCTTTAACAGTTTAGATTTGGGGCATTTTGTTTCAATTTTAAACAGGGTATGATAAAAAATGAGTTTGCTGTGAACCTGTGGTTTAATTTTCTTGAAAAAGTAGATTTCTTCTTTTATTGACTGGAAATCATTCTTTTTAACAGTCCTTTTCATCTCCATTAACACATCGGAACTGAGAGCCACGGCTTTTTGAGACAGGATAAGTACATTTTCATTTGAAATCTTTAAACTTTCAAGATTATTCTCAAGTTCTAAAATATTTTTTGTAAAATTTAAATTTTCCATCGCCTGAGGAATTAGCATTAAGATTTTATCTACTATAAACGATGCACTAAAATAAAAAAATGAAGTTAAATCCTATTATTTATTCATAAAATAAAATTTTATTTTGGTCATAAGATTGCAAAGTCAACTTTATTCTATTTTTTCATAATATTTAGAAATATGACGCTATATGAGGACGTTTTATCCAGATAGCTATAAATCAAAAGGTTATTAAAATAAAGAATTTACATTAATCTGTGTTAAGGACGTCATAAAAAAATTTGAGTTTTCATTTAGAAATTTTCATGTCTAGGTCAAATTTAAGTATAAGTTACCAACTATTTTTATTGGAAAGCAGGTATTAATTAAGACTTTCTTGCATACCTGTTCAATACTATGATCGGATTATCTTTTTTTGCAAGGTTTTGAATGGTTTCGGTGGAGAGTAATTTGTCAATAGTTTCACGAATAGGGCCATAGGCTTCGTGCAGCGGACAGGGATTTTCATCGTCACAATGTTTAAGACCAAACCCGCAACCAGTAAATATTTTGTCGCCTTCAATTGCAACGACTACATTTTTTAATGGAAGTTCAGGTTTTTCAGGGTCAAAAAAATACCCACCGTTTTTACCTTTTATCGATTCAATAAACCCCAGCCGCACCATCCTTTGCAATATTTTTGCTGTAAAAGACGGTGGAGTGTCAATTTCAGAGGCAATCTCAGTAATCCCTGGCTTTTTTCCTGATTGGTTTTGAATTTGTATATAAACCAAGCCTCTTAATGCATATTCAGTTTCTTTTTTAAACACAGTTTTTTTTATGCTCCAAATGTACAAAAAATATCGCAATGATTAAAAGACCTTCTTGTCAATAAATAAATAATATTTTTATATTTGCAGCATCGATGAATATTAAAAAATCAAACTTTATGAAGACAAAAAAATTATGGTTAGGTTTTATTGCTGTAATGGTTATTTCCTTTGGCGTTTTGCTTTATTACGGGAGAGAAATTTACCGGGAAGCCCCACCAATTCCTGAAAAAGTTGTAACTAAAAACGGCCAAACGTTATTTACCGGGCAGGATATTAAAGACGGCCAGAATGTTTGGCAATCGCTCGGCGGCCATCAGTTGGGAACAATTTGGGGCCACGGGGCATACCAGGCCCCCGACTGGACGGCAGACTGGCTGCACCGCGAAGCCGTTTATATGCTCGACCGGCTGGCGATGGATGCCCACGGAAAAGATTACAATGAGCTTTCCGGAGAGCAGCAGGCTTCATTACGGTTTACACTTCAGCGCGATATGCGCACTAACACCTTCGACCCGCAACAAAAAACGATTACAATTTCATTTTTAAGGGCCGATGCCATTGCAAACAACAGCGCTCATTACGGTGGCCTTTTTACCAATGATCCGGAATTGGCTCACCTTCGCGACGCATACAGTGTTCCTGAAAATTCGCTAAAAGATCCGGAAAGAGTAAGGTTATTAAATGCTTTCTTTTTCTGGGCGTCGTGGGCGTGTATCACCGAAAGACCAGGCAAGGAGATTACTTATACGAATAACTGGCCGGCAGATGAACTGATTGGGAATACGCCCACCGGTTCAATGATTCTGTGGACAGGGTTCAGTGTAATTATTCTGATTGCCGGTATCGGTTTGATGGTATGGTATTATGCATCTCGAAAGAAGGAAGAAGAACTGAACCCGCCGGCATCGCATCCGTTGAAAAACAGCGGGCAAACGTCTTCGCAAAGAGCAACCCTAAAATATTTTTGGGTGGTTACCCTTCTTATTCTTGTTCAGGTAATAATGGGAGTTGTTACCGCTCACTACGGAGTAGAAGGCCAGGCTTTTTATGGCATTCCGCTGGCTGACTGGCTCCCCTACTCCATTTCACGGACCTGGCATGTGCAAATTGCCATTTTCTGGATCGCGACATCGTGGCTGGCAACCGGACTTTATTACGCACCTGCTATTTCGGGCAAAGAACCAAAATTTCAACGATTGGGGGTAAATGTATTGTTTGGCGCTCTTTTGGTAATCGTGGCTGGTTCGCTGGCCGGACAATGGATGGGTGTGATGCAGAAGCTCGGATTGGTTGAGAATTTCTGGTTCGGGCACCAGGGGTATGAATATGTTGAATTGGGCCGTTTTTGGCAGATTTTCCTCTTCGCAGGGTTGTTTATCTGGCTGTTTTTGATGGGGCGTGCCATCTGGCCAGCCCTGAAACAGAAAAATGAAAGCCGCCATCTGCTCATTCTTTTCCTTATTGCCTCTGCAGCTATTGCACTATTTTATGGCGCCGGACTAATGTGGGGCCGCCAAACCAACCTGGCTATTGCCGAATACTGGCGCTGGTGGGTGGTTCACCTCTGGGTGGAAGGTTTCTTCGAAGTTTTTGCCGTTGTGGTAATGGCATTTCTTTTTGTAAGAATGCAGCTTGTAAGAGTTACCACTGCTACAATTGCTGTGCTACTTACAACCATCATATTTCTCTCGGGAGGTATACTTGGTACATTCCATCACCTTTACTTCACAGGTACGCCAACGGCTGTAATGGCTATCGGGGCTTCGTTCAGTGCACTGGAAGTTGTCCCCCTTGTGCTTATGGGATATGAAGCGTACGACAATTTGAAAATCTATCGAAGTTCGAAGTGGATAAAAGTATATAAATGGCCAATTTACAGCTTTATAGCAGTTGCTTTTTGGAATTTGGTGGGAGCCGGTATTTTCGGATTTCTTATCAATCCGCCCATTGCGCTATACTACATGCAGGGATTGAATACTACACCAGTTCATGGTCATACAGCACTGTTCGGTGTCTACGGAATGTTGGGTATCGGACTGATGCTGTTTGTATTGCGCGATATGGATAACATTTCAGTTTGGAAAGAAAAATGGTTAAAATTCTCATTTTGGGCAATTAATATTGGCCTGGCAGCAATGGTATTTATCAGCGTACTGCCTATAGGACTGGCACAAACATTTGCCAGCGTACAGGAAGGATTGTGGTATGCACGTTCTGCCGAATTTCTGCAAACACCTCTTATCCATACACTAAAATGGCTCAGGGTAATTGGCGACACAATTTTTGCCCTCGGTACCGTAGCATTAGTTTGGTTTGTATTCGGGCTAAAATTTGGATGGAGCATTGAAAAAGGAAAGAAATTATATTAGAATTTATAAAAAGGAATATTAAATTAGAAGCTCAGATAAAGAGCTTCTAATTTTTTTACAATAATATCATGAGTGAACATATTGACAATTCCAAATTTAGAAAAGCCAAACTAAAAGAACTTATTTTAAAATTACATAAAGGCGAATCGGAAGACGAGGTTCGACAAGAATTACTGGTCAGCCTGAGTAATATTCCATACGGTGAGGTGGTAGAAGTAGAACAGGAATTGATTTCGGAAGGCCTGCCCGAGGAAGAAGTCTTGAAACTGTGCGATGCCCATTCGGCAGTCCTCGAGGGTAGGGTCGATTTGTCGGCTGCAAAATCTATCCCCGAAGGACACCCTATAGATGTAATGCTGGAAGAAAACAAAGAACTGAAGCGGGTTGCTGAAAATGTGCTTTCCACGCTTTCTGTCCTGAAATATGTAAAAGAAGAAAACCTGGAAGATACGGTGCTTCAGTTGAAATCGAATTTTAGCCAGTTAATCGACGCTGACAAACACTATCAGCGAAAGGAGTATTTGCTTTTTCCTTATCTCGAACAAATCGGAATTACCGGGCCGCCAAAAGTAATGTGGGGAAAACACGACGAAATCAGGGAACAACTGAAAGGAAGCATTGAAATTCTAAACACTCCCGGCATTACCAAAAATGATTTGATTGCCTCAGCTGAGATAATATTGAATCCTGCTGCAAAAGGTGTGAAGGAAATGACTGTTAAAGAGGAAGAAATTCTCTTCCCCATGGCAATGGATGCGTTATCTGACAGCGACTGGTACCAGATTCGAAAACAATCGGTGGAAATTGGATTTTGCCTCTACGATCCACCCACAGAATGGACTCCTGAAGGAATGGAAGAAGAGAATATAAACGAAGCGCAAAAAGAGGGTGGAACTATTCAGCTTCCGTCGGGCAGTTTAACCGCCGAAGAATTGATGGCCATTTTAAATACTGCGTCTGTTGATATGACTTTTGTTGACCGGCATGATAAAGTGAAGTATTTCACCCAGGGAACAGAACGTATTTTCCAGCGTAACCGCGCCATTTTAAACCGCGATGTGAGGCACTGCCACCCACCGGCCAGCGCGCATATCGTGGATAAAATTCTCGAAGATTTCAAAAGCGGGAAACAAACCCGCGCACCTTTCTGGATACAGTTGGGTGATAAATTTATACACATCGAATACTTTGCCTTGCATAACGAAAAGGGAGAATACCTGGGAACACTCGAAGTGTCGCAGGACCTTACTGAATATCGCAAACTGGAAGGTGAACAACGCATTTTATCATATAAATAAAGGAACAAGCGATTTGCAATCGCGTAAATTAAAAAGAAAAAATATTTATATCACAAAGTGAAAAATAATGGGAAACATAGAAAAAATTATCATATCGCCCAAAACAAAAGTGTTGCAACTTATTGAAACATGGCCGCAGCTCGAAGATGTACTGAATGAGTATGTGCCTACGTTCAGCAATTTTAAAAACCCGACGCTGCAAAAAACTGTGGCAAAAATTACAACTTTGCAGCAAGCCGCAACTATCGGCAATGTTAAAGTTGAAGACCTTGTTAACCGTATGCGGAAAGAAGTGGGACAGGAACTGATTGGTGAAAACGCGGATAACAGCTATAAGACCGAAAAGCCAGGTTGGATGAACGAAAAGACGGTGCACAAAGAACTGGATGCCCGTGAAATGCTGGCTGCCGGAGAACATCCGGTAAATCAGGTCATGGCCGACCTGAAACAACTTCCGGCGGGTAGTTTGTATAAACTCAAGGCACCATTCCTTCCCGCACCGCTTATCGATAAAGCTTCGAGCTTGTCGGTTGAACATTGGGTAAACGAAATTTCAGGTACGGAATATGAAATCTATTTTTATAAATCTCAATAACTTTTTCTGAAAAATCAAACAGGACATTTAATGCTCCTGCGTTTTTCAACAGGGCCTTATGGGTAAGAATAAATCCGTAAAAACATTCAGGAAACTACACAAGTGGCCGGGTATTATCATTGCTTTTATCGTCATTTTATTTGCGGCATCAGGTATCGTGATGAACCACCGGCAAACTTTTTCGACGATCGATATTTCGCGAAACCTGTTGCCATCCAATTATCGTTACGACAACTGGAATTTTGCTGCAGTGAGGGGATCGCTCCCGCTCGAAAATAACTCCCTGCTAATCTATGGGAACATCGGTGTCTGGAAAACACCGGAAAACCCCGATAGTTTTAGCGATTTCAACCAGGGATTTCCAAAAGGTATCGATAACCGCAAAATATACTCGATTGTCGCGCTTAACAAAACCCTTTATGCCGGTACCCATTTTGGAATTTACAAACGACACCTGACGGCAGATAAATGGCAAAAAGTCAGGCTTCCTGTAAAGCAGGAGCGCATTGCAGACGTGAGTTTAAAAGACGACACACTTTTGGTGCTTACCCGTCATTACCTGCTTAAATCAGTTGACGGAATAAGCTATGAAACAATCCAGCTACCAGAGCCTGTTGGTTATAAAAAAAAGGTTGGTCTTTTTAATACGCTTTGGGAATTGCATAGTGGTGAACTATGGGGATTACCCGGAAAACTGATTGTTGATTTGCTGGGACTGGTCACCATTTTACTGTCTGTTACCGGCCTGCTCCATTTCTTTTTTCCGAAAATCATAAAACGACGGAAAAGAAAGAAAAAACAGGTAAAATCATTGGTAAGCACATTTAAAAGTAATTTGCGCTGGCACAATGTGGTGGGGTATATTTTTGTTGTACTCCTGATTATTAATACGCTGGCAGGAATCCATCTGCGCCCACCACTGCTTATTCCAATCGCCAATAAAGAAGTGGGCATTATTCCAGGTACGCACCTCGACAATCCGAATCCGTGGTTCGACAAACTGCGTCGGGTGGAATGGGACGAAAATCTGAACCGGTATATTTTTTCCACTTCCGAAGGATTTTTTGTGGCAAAAGAATCGCTTACCGGCAAGCTAAAACAAATCGTTCCACAACCGCCGGTAAGTGTAATGGGACTAAACGTGTTCAAACGCCTTGACGGGCAAAAATACCTTGCAGGTTCGTTTAACGGAATGTATGTGTGGAATTTACATACTGCCGGTGTGTACGATTTTTTTACAGGAAATCATTATGTTCCGCCACAGGGAATGAGCAGCCCCATTGGAGCAAACATGGCAGCCGGATTCGTTGAAGCCGGCGAAAATGCCTGGTGGTTCGATTACAATCGGGGGGCGCTTCCTTTATCAGGCAAGCCTTTCCCGGAAATGCCTGCAGAAATCCGGGAAAAATCACCCATGTCGTTGTGGAACACAGCACTTGAAATACATACCGGACGTATTTTCGAGCCTATTGTGGGCCCGTTTTATATTCTCTATGTTCCGCTGGCCGGCCTCTGCCTGATTATGGTTTTGGTGAGCGGTTTCTTTATCTGGTGGAAGGTTCATCGGAAAAAACGTAAATAATTTAAAAGCAAAAGAATACAATTCTGCCAATATTTCTACAGAATTAATCCCTTATTTTGTATTTATGAAATTACTAATCGTAGAAGACGAACCGCAATTATTGAAGTTGTTTAAAGTTGACGAAGTAAAATCACGCAGAATGCCATTAAATTCAGTGCTTTCCAATGGACAGCATTTGTTTCAAAACGTATCAGAACGGCCTTAAAAGCATCCAGCCAGGCATTGGTGCGTTCTACAACAAACCTGCATTTATACAGTAGCTCATCAAAAAAATGTTCTTCCACATCTCCGTTTCTTCGGTTCTGGTCGATATTATCCACTATTTCTTGTTGATAACAGTAATCCCGAAAGTCTTTCACGTCGAATCCTGCATCTGCATTTAAGAACAATCCGTCTGTTGCTATCCCACTGGATTGAATACGACCAATCATCTTTCCCACTGTCGGGACAAGGTCAAAAGCATCGTTATGGTTGCCCTTAACCGGGTCGCTACATGCCAAAGGTGTACCCCTACTATCGGTCAAAATCAGCATGTTGCTGGTTTTTGATTTTTTTCTTCCCTGATAGGCGACAGCTTGCCCGCCCCGTTTAACCGGTGTGTGGGTGCCGTCCAACTGGATACTCGACATATCCAACAAATTTTTGTACTTATTCAGGATATGATGCCATACTCGCTCCCAACTCCCATCTTTGCACCATTTCTGATGGTGGTGATAAACACTTTGCCACTGGTACTTTACCCTGAAAAACTGTTTCATGGGTAGTTGCCGCCATTGACAACCTGTTTTTAACCGGTACAAAATAGCCGCAACTACCTGATATTGTTTTACTTTCACATTATTCATCTCATTCCCAAATTTCAGATGCGGACAAATCTCTTTTTTATTATACTTTTACTCAACATTATTTTTTTTTGAAAGAATTATACCTATTTCTTGATTATCAATTACATGGTATCGTTCTTTCTTTTCAACAATCAACTTTTGACAACTTCATTAAAAAGCCTGGAAGAATTTGCTTCGCAAGAGGGATATTTATATGATTCTTCAGGAGGATTTCATTCTGCTTCGGAACGCATCGCGCTTTACGACTATGATTGCATTGTGCTCGACATTAACCTTCCTGACGGAAACGGATTTGATTTGCTGGAAGCACTATACAACGAGGGCAAAACAGGTGGGGTAATTATTCTTTCAGCACGCGATTCATTAGATGACAAATTAAAAGGCCTGGGTCTTGGCGCTGATGACTACCTTACCAAGCCGTTCTATTTTTCGGAACTCAACGCCAGGATAAAAGCCATCATCCGCAGAAAACAATTTAAAACCAACAAACTTGTACGTTTTGCCAATCTGGTTATTGAACCTGACCAATACCTGGTTGGGATAAACAACCTTGAAAACCCCATTCCGTTCACCAAAAAAGAGTATGCTATTCTTACACACCTTGTCAGTAATCACAAGCGCGTTATTAGCAAGGTATCTCTGGCGGAGTATATCTGGGGAGATTATGTGGATGAAGCCCAAAGTTTCGATTTTCTTTTTTCGCAAATCAAAAACCTGAAACGAAAACTAAAAGAAGCCGGGGCACTGGTAGTAATAAACAACATTTATGGAGTTGGTTATCAAATAAAACCACTATGAAACTACTTTCCTATACATCCCGGATTCAATTGTTTTATTTCCTGATTCTGTTCGGGATTTTTTCTATACTGTTTTATGTGGTACTTAGCTGGTATGTGCTTCGGAATGTGGATGAAGTGTTGCACAACCGGAAAGTCAACCTGCTGGCTTACCTCGAAGATAATCCTGAAGTACCGTTTAATGAAGACAACCCGCTGGACGATTTCGCCTTTTATGCTATTGATGATGCAGCATTTCAAAAAGGCAATGAAAATTATGCCGATACGCTTATTTATGAACCTGTTGATGACGAGTTGGATGAATACCGGAAGCTGATTTGTTATGTGAAATTACATGGTAATTATTACCGGTTGGAAATTGTTGAGCCTCATCTGGAAGCGCCGGAAATGATAAATACAATTGGCATTACCCTGGGTGGTTTGTATCTGGGCCTGGCACTAGCTTTTTACTTATCCCAGCGTATCATTTCCCGAAAAATATGGAAGCCATTTTATGAAATGTTGGAAAAACTCAGGGATTTTCGCGTTGATAAGCAGCGGCTACCCGAATTGCCCTCCTCTAGGATAGATGAGTTCCGTATGTTAAATGAAACCATAAATGAACTGGTTTTGAAGAACAGGGAAGTGTTTGATAGTCAAAAGCAATTTATTGAAAATGCTTCCCATGAAATGCAAACACCACTTTCTGTGATACAGACCCGCCTTGAAACGCTTATTGGACAAGCTGAACTCACTAAGGGACAGGCAGGTATTGTGGAAGGAATAATTGGCTCTACCCAACGTCTGAAAAAACTGAATAAAACCCTGCTGCTACTATCAAAAATCGAAAATCGGCAGTTTCTTTTAACAGACCAGATTAATGTAAATCAGATTATAAGGCAATCAATGGAATATTATGAAGAACAGAAATCAACACTTAATATTTCAGTAAAGATTGAAACAGATTGCCAACTGACTGTACAAGGCAATACCATGCTTACTGAAATACTGATTCAGAACCTTCTTAAAAATGCTTTTTTGCATAATACAGAAAATGGCACATTAGCCATTCGCACAGGAGCAAAGCAGCTTACTATTGCCAATACAGGCTATAAAAAAGCGGGAGAAGGCTCAATGTTGGATAAAGAAAAATTGTTTAACCGTTTTTATAAGCAATCAGGGAATTCTGATTCGTGGGGACTTGGATTGTCCATAGCAAAGAAAATTGCAGATACCAGCGGCTGGGAACTTTGTTACCGAAGTGATGAAGCCCTGCATATCTTTGAAGTGAATTTTCAATAAGCAGTTCCGTTTCCCATTTTTCTACAGATTCAATGGTTTACTTTGTACGGTAAAACATTTAAAATTATTACGAAATGAAACCTACATGACAATTTTTTGACACCCACGAGAATGAAAATTGGGTGCG
>CAZLGT010000073.1:0-27310 GCA_964559175.1 uncultured Mariniphaga sp.
TGGACGAGCCCACCAACCACCTCGATGCCGAAAGCATCCAGTGGCTGGAGATGCACCTGGCACAATACAAGGGAACGGTTATCTGCATCACCCACGACCGCTACTTTCTCGACAATGTGGCCGGCTGGATTCTGGAACTGGATCGCGGACACGGCATTCCGTGGAAAGGCAATTACACATCGTGGCTGGAGCAGAAAGCCAAACGGCTGGAACAGGAAGAAAAAGGCAGCCAGAAACGGCGCAAAACGCTGGAACGCGAGCTGGAATGGGTGCGCATGGCGCCCAAAGCAAGGCAGGCCAAATCGAAAGCCCGTCTGAACGCCTACGAAAAAATGATGAACGAGGATGAGAATCAAAAGGAAGAGAAACTGGAAATTTTCATCCCCAACGGTCCGCGCCTCGGCGACAAGGTAATTGAAATGGAGAATGTGGCCAAAGGTTTTGGTAATCGTATGCTGTTTGAAAATCTTTCGTTCAAACTCCCCCCGGCTGGCATCATCGGGGTTATAGGTCCCAACGGCGCCGGAAAAACCACCCTGTTCAAACTGATTATGAACCAGGCGGAACCCGATGCAGGGAAAACAGAAATTGGCGACTCGGTAAAAATCAGTTATGTGGACCAGACCCATGCTGCCATCAACCCCGGCAAATCGGTTTTTGAAGTGATTTCGGGCGGCACGGAAACCATCCTGCTGGGCAACCGGCAGGTGAATGCCCGGGCGTATGTGGCACGCTTCAACTTTACCGGTTCCGACCAGGAGAAAAAATGCGGCGTGCTGTCGGGCGGCGAACGAAACCGCCTGCATCTTGCACTGGCGCTGAAAGCCGAAGGCAACGTGCTGCTGCTGGACGAACCCACCAACGACATTGACGTGAACACCCTGCGCGCCCTGGAGGAAGGCCTCGAAAACTTTGCAGGCTGTGCTGTGGTCATTTCCCACGACCGCTGGTTCCTCGACCGCATCGCCACCCACATCCTGGCCTTTGAAGGTGAAGCCAGCGTGTATTTCTTTGAAGGCTCGTTTACCGAATACGAGGAAAACCGCAAAAAACGACTGGGCGACGCAACGCCGAAACGGTTTAAGTATAAGAAGTTGCAGTAAGCAGAGGGCGGGGAGCGGAGAGCTGGGAACAGGGAACTGAGCACTGAGAGCTGAGAGAGCTGAGAACTGGGAACTGAGAACTGGGAACTGAGCACTGGGAACTTTAAACTTTGAACTCTGAACTCTGAACTCTGAACTGAAAACTACCACCAGAGGGCAGTTGAATCCAATTTGACAAAAAGCACAAAATTTTTTGAGGAGGAACTACATCTGCGTTTATCTGCGGGAGAATCCTTCGTGACCTGGTGCCCTGGTGGCAAAGGGGAAAAAAGAACCGTCTGAAAATACAACCGGGCAGCAACAAAAAAACCGCCCCGGAAACCTGTTCCGAGGCGATTTTGATTAATAATCCCGAATTGATATGGAATTTAGTTTTTAAGCTTCTTCGGCTGAACCCAATACGGTTTTTCCTTCCAGAAGAATATCGTCGGCCCTTTTGTTCACTTTGCTACCCAAAGCTCCGTAGAACAACAGGTAAGCCATTCCGGCCACAATTACCCAGTAGCTCATTTCGTAGTTGGCAACGTCGGCAACCCATCCCTGAATGGCAGGAAGGATACCACCACCGGCAACCAGCACCATAAAAATACCGGAAGCTGCTGCCAGGTATTTACCCAGTCCTTCCACAGCAAGGTTGAAAATGCTGCCCCACATAATGGAAGTACACAATCCGACAAGCGCCAGGAAAAAGAACTTGATGGGCACCGAATAGAGTCCGAATTTCAGTGCACCTCCCACCACATTGAAGGTAGGCATTGACACCACGGTTGTTGGGGGCCAGAAAATGGCCAGAAGCACAAGAAGCAATCCCACCAGAGAGGCGGTACTCAACATGCTCCGGCTCGATATTTTGTGTCCGAAACCGGCGCCAAACAACCGGCCCACAAGCATCAGCAACCAGTAGAAACCTACTACCCCACCGGCAATGCCTGCTCCAATTCCCAGTCCCGGAGTATCTCTTCCATCGAGAATCCGTTGGGCCGTTTCGTAAGCATCCTGGCTCACTGCCTCGGGGTTGGCACTGTATGTGGCAAGAATTTCCTGCGACTTTTCAATGCTGGGCGTTGTCATGTACAGGTTGGCAATTCCCGGAGTTCCAACTTCAACACCTACATAAACAAAAATGGCGATGGCTCCAAGAACAAAATGACGGAACTTCAACGCGCCGCTCATCAAACTGCCCAGAGGTTCTTTGGGCTGATCGGCGTGTGGTTCAGGAATAGAAGTGGCCCAGAGAATGAAAAATACGAGAGCGAATACGCCTAAGGCAATATACAGAATGGGAAAAACATCTGTAATATTCGCTTTTGTTGCTTCACCAATCAGGATACCAACAAATACAGGAGTGAAAGTAGCCATTACCGAGTTGAATGAACCACCCACCTGAATCAGCTGATTTCCTTTGTTACCGCCACCTCCAAGGGTATTCAGCATCGGGTTTACAACGATGTTCAGCAAACACATGGAAAAACCTGCTACAAACGCACCCAGCAAATATACGCCAAAGCTTTGGGCATGGCCCGACAGGTATTGAATACCTACACCAACAAAGCCAACAGCAATAGCAATCAGGGCGGTTTTCTTATATCCCACTTTCTGAAGCAGAATACCTCCGGGAATACCCATTACGGCATACGCAATAAAATTTGCGAAATTCCCCAACATCCCCAGCGAGTTGGGAACATTGAACTGGTTTTTCAATACGATGCCCATGGGCGCTGCCAGGTTGGTAACAAATGAGATCATACCAAACAGCAGGATCATCATAATGATTGGCAGTAAATAACTTTTGTTTTTGTTCATGATAAATGAATTTAAATTGATAAATTACTTCTTATTATTTTGAATTAAAAATCTCTCTCCACCGAACGTTTCGGAATGTTTAGCGCTCGTAAAAGTAAAAAAATATTGTTTCCGGGAAACGGAAAAACGGCAACTTTTTACAATTCGAGTTTAACGGCGCCTTTCTGCCTGATGAACAATTTGTGGCAACTGCCCTCACCATAAACATGTTCCAGTGTTTTTACATATTCTTCCAGTTTGTTCTGTGGCACAAAAGCCTGAATGGTTCCGCCGAAACCGCCGCCGTGCACGCGCCAGGCGCCGCTGCCTTTCAGCACCATTTCGCTCAGCGCCAGCGCCAGCGAAACAACCTGTTCGTGCTTGTGAACCACATCATAAATATTCTGATTGTACATGAACGAGCTGTAACCCGATTCCACCACCATTTTCAGAAAAGCTTCGAAATCGTTGTTTTCGAGTGCAGCCACCTGATCGACCACGCGCTGGTTGTCGCCCTGGAAATGGTAAGCCCGCAGAATGGCCCTGTCGCCTGTTTTCTTACGGATTTCAGGAATTTTTTCCACAATTTGCTTCAGGGTAACTTCCCTCAAAACGCTGGCGCCAAGTTCGGCAGCCACCGATTTCATTTCGGTAGGCAGCGAGGCATATTCGGCCTGCGAGGCAGCATCGTCGTGCCCTCCGCCAACGTCGGTAATAACCAGAGAAAATCCGGTGGAAACAAAGTCGAAATCAATTTCTTTAACGATGGGACTTGCCGGGTCTTTAAAATCGATGGTGATTAATCCGCCCACCGAGCAGGCGGTCTGGTCCATCAGTCCGCAGGGCTTTCCAAAATAGTTGTTTTCGGCCCACTGCCCGATGATGGCATTTTCAACCGCCGGCATTTTACCGTCGTTGAACAGCTCATTCAGAATGGAGCCCACCAGCACCTCGAAAGAAGCAGACGAACTCAGCCCCGAACCCTTGGGAACCCTGCCGTCGATACATGCATCGAAGCCACCGGTTTTATATCCGTTTTCCTTCATTTTGGCACATATTCCCTTCACCAGCGAACCCGAGGTGTAAAACTGCGATTCGTCGATGCTCAAATCCGAAAGTTCAACCTGAAATTCAGGATAACCGGCAGATTTAATACGAACAACATTGCTTCCGTTGGCTGCAACCACGGCTATGTTATCGAGGTTTACCGCACCGGCCAACACACGTCCGTAATTATGATCGGTGTGGTTTCCGCCAATTTCGGTACGCCCCGGCGAGCTGAACAACTGTACATCATCTGTTCCGAAAGTTTTCTGAAAATCATTCAACAGACCTGCATATCTGTCGGCCTGAGCTTTCAGTACCATTTCGTCGGTACCATACAGCTCCTGAAACAACGGGTTATTTCCACCGTTGATTTTTTCAATTAAACTGCTAATTTTTGTCATAATTTTTTATTTGGTTATTTCGATTACAAAAAATTTTACTCCCTGCCTTAAATCGTTTTACATGATCATTACACTCCTCTTTAACTGGTAGGTACCAGTAGGGGCAAATATAGATTTTAAAAATGAAAAAGCAACTCTGAAATAAAAATGTTTCATAACACTGTTTTCCGTTTACAGACTGTTTCTGATAATCAGCCTCGAAGGATTTCTCACCTGCCCTGACCGGTGATTCAGCACCATGGTTCCCAACGCATTCCCCATTTCGGTAAAATCGGTTGAAATGGTAGTAATGCCCCCGGCCACCACCTCTTTTAGCATTGTATCGTTAAACGAAACAATTCCAAATTTTTTTCCCAGCTCATATTTATACTCCCTGGCTATTTTCACCAACTGCACCAAATCCCTGTCTGAAATCAGGAACCAGGCTTCGTAAAGACCCGGCCGTGCTCCGTCGAGCGATTTTATTACCTCAAAATTAAAGTGATTTTCGCTGCAAAACCGTTCAAATCCTTTCACCCTTTCGGCAGGCTCCTTGCCTCCCGGATGCACAAAAACCAGTTTTCGGTATTTTTTCAACAACGACAACCCATTCGTAAGGGCTTCATAAAAATCGTGTTCAAAATCCTGATAAACAACCGGATAATTTTTCAGCTCAGATTTCAGCCTGTCGAGTATAAACACCCGCTCGCGGGGCAATTTGGAAATGAGGTGCAGCGAATTGTCGAATGTGGCAGGCATAATGATGTAGGAGGTAAAATGCCCTACACTTTCCAAAATGAGGTTCTTAAATACCTTGTAATTGAAATGGTGGAAAAAAACCTCCACATTGGCACTGCCGCTCATGGTCTCCACCAGCGAATTGTATAAATCTTCCTTAAATGCATTCAGTTCGTCGAACAAAACAAAAACCCGCTCTTCGCGGTGGGTTTCGGTTGAAGCCACATAATAGCCTTTCCCGGGCTGACTGAGCAGAATGCCCTTCGACTTTAAATCGTTGAAAGCAAACATTACCGTATCGCGGCTCAGATTATAATCGGAACAAATCTGGTTGATTGAAGGAACTTTATCTCCCTTCTTTAACTTGCCATTTTCAATGGCACAATATACCGAATCAATGATTTGCCTGTATTTCGGCCTGGCCGATTTGACGTTGATTTTTATGATTCTTCTCAAAATTCCGGTTTTTGGTTTTGAATGAAACAAATATAAACATAAACCTGAAAAGTAAAATATGTTCTAAAACACTACCGGTACCTACCAGTTGACACCATCAAAATTCGCACATTTGCAATCAGACAGCATAAAAACATTGAATCACTCAGGTATTAACGATTTAAAAAGAATAAATATGAAAGTACAAACAACAACATTCGGTAAACTACCCGACGGAAGGGAAGCACAGCTATTTACAATTACCGGCAACAACGGGCTGATGGTACAAATGACCAACTACGGAGGTATTATAACCCGGATTGACATGCCCGGAAAGGACGGAAAAACAGCCAATGTGGTACTCGGATTTGACAAGCTGGAACACTACCTCAGCGAGGCTTACCTGGGCAGTTACCCCTATTTCGGAGTCATCATCGGACGGTTTGGAAACCGCATTGCAAAAGGCGAGCTTGAAATTGAGGGCGAACAGTATAAGCTGGCAGTCAACAACGGGCCAAACCACCTGCACGGTGGAATTACCGGTTTCGACCGTCGCCTGTGGAATGCCAAAACTTTTGAAGGGAAAGATGTGGCAGGCGTGGAACTTTCTTACCTGAGTCCCCATCTGGAGGAAAACTTCCCGGGAAACCTGATGGTGAAGTGCATTTATTCCCTTACTTCTAAAAACGAACTGATACTGGAATACATTGCCGAAACCGATAAAACCACCGTAGTGAACCTCACCAACCACACCTATTTCAATCTTACCGGCGGAAAGGAAAACATACTGAACCACGAGCTGAAGCTTTCGGCCCGCAAAATGACGGAAATGATGGAGCAAATTCCTACCGGAAAAATCATTCCCGTGGAAGGAACACCGTTCGATTTTGGTAATTTCAAACCCCTGCACCACGAACTCGGCCAGTTGCCCACCGGATACGACGACAACTTTGTTTTAGATAATGAAGCCGGAGAACTGAAGTATGCAGGCACCCTGCGCGAAACGAACTCAGGGCGGCAGGTGGACGTGCATACCACACAGCCGGGAATGCAGCTTTATACCGGCTACTGGATACCTGAACTGACCATTGATGGAGAGAAGCAGTTTGGCAGCTACTCGGGTGTTGCACTGGAAACACAGCACTACCCCGACTCGCCCCATCACCCGCAATTCCCGACAACCCTGCTCAAACCGGGTGAAGTTTGCAACGAAAAAACCGTGTACGTTTTTAAGACTGTATGATCTGGCAAATAAGGGCGAATGTTTAAAAAACGAAAATATATGCCATTTTTTTTTACATTTGAACCGAAAACCAAATTGTAACGCCAAATAAAAAGGAATGAAAACCATCATCGAGCTTTTTGAATCGGCAGTAGCCAGCTTCCCGAACAACATTTACCTTTGGGAGAAAAAGAACGGGAAATTCGAAGGAACAACCTACAGTGAAACCATGGAACAGGTATTGAAACTGGCCGCCGGGCTCATTTCCATCGGGTTAAAAAAAGGCGACCGGCTGGGGCTGGTATCCGATGGCCGTAACGACTGGATAATCAGCGAACTGGGAATGCTGTATGCCGGCGGTGTGAATGTCCCGCTTTCCATCAGGCTGCATGAAAACGAACTGATCTTCCGGTTGCAGCACAGCGGCAGCAAATACATATTTGTTTCGGGCCCTCACGCCGAAAAGGTGGAGGCTATTCGCGACACACTGCCCGGGCTTGAAAAAGTGATTTTTATCGACGGAAAAGAAAATCCGGGAAAGAACGATGTTGATTACCGGGAACTGATGAAAACAGGTGAAGAGTATCTGAAAAACCATAAAGCAGAAACAGAAGCGGTCTGGAAAAACATTCAGCCCAACGATCTGGCCAACATCAGCTACACTTCGGGCACCACAGCCGACCCGAAAGGCATCATGCTTTCTCACCTGAATTATGCAGCCAACGTTATTCAGTCGAACACGCTGATGGAACTTCATTCCGACTGGCGCACACTGGCCATTTTGCCCTGGGACCATGCGTTTGCCCATACCTGCTGTCTGTATGCGTTTATGTACAAAGGAGCAAGCATCGCTTCGGTTGAAACCGGTCGTTCGGCCCTGGAAACCCTGAAAAATATTCCGAAAAACATAAAGGAAATTCAACCCACACTTATGATGAGTGTGCCTGCTTTTTCGAAAAAATTCAGGCAAAACATCGAGAACCAAATCAGGCAAAAAGGAGAAACACTGTACAAGGTATTCCAGTTTGCGCTGAAAGTGAGTTATATGCACAATGGTTTGGGATACAATAGCGGCAGAGGCTGGAGGTTTTTCCTGAAACCACTGTTGTGGCTCTTCGATGCCATTCTGTATAAAAAAATAAGGCAGGGCTTTGGGGGCGAACTCAAATTTTTCATTGGCGGAGGCGCCCTGCTCGACATCGAGCTTCAACGCTTCTTTTACGCCATTGGTATTCCCATTTGCCAGGGCTACGGCTTAACTGAGGCATCGCCCGTAATTTCATCCAATGCCTTACATGCCATCAAGTTTGGCTCGTCAGGGAAACTGGTAAAATACCTCGAACTGAAAATCAAGGACGAGGACGGAAACGAACTTCCCACAGGGCAAAAAGGTGAAATTGTGATAAAAGGCGATAACGTGATGCTGGGGTACTGGAACAATCCTGCTGCAACGGCCGAAACCATCAAAGGCGGCTGGCTGCATACCGGCGATATGGGCTACATGGACAAAGACGAATTCCTGCATGTGTTGGGACGGTTTAAAAGCCTGCTCATTGGCAACGACGGGGAAAAATACAGCCCCGAGGGCATTGAAGAAGCCATTGTGGAACAATCGCCCTACATACAACAACTGATGCTTTACAATAATCAGAATCCTTACACTTCGGCCATGATAGTTCCCGACATCGATGCCATTAACCGCGATTTGAAAAAGCGGGGTATTGAACCGGGTACCGAAGAGGGCGATCATGAATCGTTACAGATGATTCTCAAGGAATTAAATGAGTTTAAAAAAGGCGGTCAATCCGAAGATTTGTTCCCCGACCGGTGGCTGCCTGCCACTTTTGTGGTATTGCCCGAGTCGTTTAATCAGGAAAACGGACTGCAAAATACCACCATGAAAATGGTTCGCGGAAAAATCTGCGAATATTTCAGCAAGGAACTTAAATTTTTATACACACCGCTGGCACGTACCATCGAAAATGATGTGAATCTGGCGGCCATCAAAAAATGGAACACAAAATAGAGAAAGTCCCTGTTTATGATTATTGAAACTTTTTGTTATCCGCGGGCTGCTGTTATCGGCAACCCGTCGGATGGTTATTACGGAAAAACCATCGCTTTCCTGTTTTCCAACTTTCAGGCAAAAGTGCAGCTTTACCAGACCCCCGAACTTGACATCCAGCCTCAGCGGCTCGACAAGACCAGTTTTGGCAGCATCAGTGAGCTGGTAGAAAACGTAAACATGTCGGGGTATTACGGAGGAATCAGGTTGCTGAAGGCAACCATCAAGGTATTTTACGATTATTGCAGGGAATGTAATATTCAGCTCGACAACCGCAATTTTACCATCAGGTACGATTCCAACATTCCACTGCGGCTGGGTCTTGCCGGAAGCAGCGCCATCATCACCGCCTGCATGAAAGCTCTTATTTCGTTTTACGGAGTTGCCATTCCAAAACCCATTCTAGCTAACCTGGTACTCAATGTGGAAGATAAAGAACTTGGAATTGCAGCCGGCTTGCAGGACCGCGTAGCTCAGGCTTACGGCCAGCCGGTGTATATGGATTTTGACAGGCAAACCATGGAAAAACAGGGGTTCGGTAATTACGAAGTACTCGATGTTTCCAACTTTCCCAATATGTACATCGCCTTCCGTAAAAACCTTTCGGAAGGCACCGAGGTGCTGCACAACAACCTGCGTGCAAGGTTCAACATAGGCGAAAAAAAGGTGCTCGATGCCATGGGAAAATGGGCCGGATATACCGAACGTTTTCGCGAAGCCCTTAAAACCCGGGACTGCCAGGCTATGCACGAACTGATAAATGCCAATTTCGATTTGCGCCGCAGCCTGATTGCCATCACCAAAGGAAACATTGAAATGGTGGAAGCTGCCCGGGCAGTGGGCGCATCGGCCAAATTTACCGGGTCAGGTGGCGCTATTATTGGCACGTACAAAGATGAAGAAATGTTCCGGAAACTGGCAAAGTCGCTGGCCCGGAAAAAAATTGAAGTGATAAAACCCAACATTGTAAACGGATAAAAAAAATGATTAAAAAAGCAGTTATCCCTGCCGCCGGCTGGGGAACCCGGTTTTTGCCCATCACCAAATCGCAACCCAAAGAGATGATGCCCATTGTGGATACCCCGGTAATTCAATATGTGGTGGAAGAAGCCGTGGCCAGTGGTATTACCGATATTCTGATGATCATTGGAAAAGGAAAGCGGGCCATTGAAGAACATTTCGACCGCAGCCCCATACTGGAAGAATCATTGCTGGCTAAAAAGCAGTTCGACCTGCTGGAGCAAATCAAAAAAATATCGAATCTGGCAAACATTCATTTTGTGTGGCAAAAAGAGATGAACGGACTGGGAGATGCCATCAGGTATGCCCGCGACCATGTGGGCCACGAACCGTTTGCCGTACTGCTCGGCGACACCCTCATATCGGGCGAAGGCGATCCCATTACAAAACAGCTGATACAAGTGTATGAACGATACAAAAGCTCGGTTGTGGCGCTGGAAGAAGTTCCCATGAAAAGTGTACACCGCTACGGCGTTATAAAAGGTAAAAAGCTGGAGAATAACGTGATGATTGCCGAAGATTTCATTGAAAAACCATCAGCCGAAGAAGCGCCGTCGAACCTGGCCATTGCCAGCCGGTATATTTTTACACCCGAAATTTTCGATTACCTCGACAAAACCAAACCCGGCAAAAACAACGAAATTCAGCTGACCGATGCCATGCGCGGGATGGTAAAAAAATATGCCATGTACGGGCTGCAGTTCAAAGGCACCCGTTACGACATCGGTAACAAACTCGACTTTTTAAAAACCAACATCATTTACGGACTGATGCATGAAGAAGTGGGAGATCCTTTGCGGGAATGGCTGAAAGATTTTTCCGGAAAACTATAATGCAGAAATCTTAAGTATCGGAGCAAGGGAACAGAGAAACCTTAGGTTACGAAGCTTCTTCTACCCTTTTGAAAAAACCGAAAAGTTCAATTTTCCCGGTACTGCTTTTCTTCAGCAGTTTCAGGATTCCTCTGTCGATGGCAAACTGAAACTCTTCATTCTGCCGGAAATCTGAAGGATGCAACAAAGTAATGTAGTTTTTGGCTATACTCCAGCGATACACATCTCCGGCATGTAAAAACGGGATTTCCCGATTGGTTTTTTGACTGAATTTTCCACCGGGACCAAATTCAATTTCCCAGGCAAGGTTTTCATCTTTCAGTTGGTCCTCATTTACATGTACCAGTTCGTTGCCGGGCTCGGTGTAATACTCGAAAAGCTGCCACCGGCCGGGGACTTCCCTCGCCGGTCGGGCAAACATCTCGGTCGATTTCAGCCACTTAATAAATTCGCTATAAACAGGTTTTATCCTCATTTTTTTATTGCAACGGTTATTCGACCATAATAATTTCAGAAAGTTTAACCGGGAGGTATGCTTTTTACCTGCCATCTCGATTGAAAAATATATAATAAAACCGGGCCGGGCCTTACAATGCACTGATTTTTTTGACAGAATCCTTGCTATCAGGGAATTTTTCTTAAATTAATTTTATTTCGGGGCCTGACAATGCCTTTTGAATTTAAGGTTTCAAAATATTTTTGTATATAACCTCCAAACTTTATACACTATGGAAAAATTACTTACTGCAGAGTTTTGGGAAACTCTACTGACAAATTCCCAACAATGGATAATAACTGAACTTCCTGGCCTTGTGATAATTGCGATAGTAATACTGGTACTTTTCCGCGCACTGGCCTTTTCGCTTAAAAAACTGAAAAAATTCCTTGTCGGCAAGGCTCAAAAAACAGACAAAGACGATGCAGCCGAAATTGAAAAACGAATCAGAACGCTGATGGGTATCGTTTCGGGCATAGTAAAAATTATGCTATGGACCGTATTTCTAATGATTGTAATGAAAAAATTCGGCGTCGATATAGGTCCGCTGCTGGCAAGTGTCGGAATCATAGGTGTTGCCGTGGGGTTTGGCGCCCAGGAGCTGGTAAGAGACTTCATTTCGGGTTTCTTCATTTTGCTCGAAAACCAGGTACGCACCGGCGATGTTGCTGTTATTAACGGCACCGGCGGACTGGTAGAAAAAATTGAACTGCGTACCATCACCCTGCGCGACTTCTCCGGGGTAGTGCATGTTTTTCAGAACGGAAAAATCGACAGCCTGTCAAACATGACCAAGGAATGGTCGGCCATGGTGTTCGATATAGGCGTGGCCTACAAAGAGAATGTGGATACGGTGATGGAGGTAATGCGCGAAGTGGGCGAAAGCATGCAGAACGATGAAGAATTCGGCGAAAACATACTCGAACCCATCGAAATTTTCGGACTCGACCAGTTTGGAGACAGTGCCCTTGTGATAAAAGCCAGATTAAAAACCAAACCCATTATGCAATGGACCATTGGGCGTGAATACCGCAGGCGGTTGAAAAAGGCATTCGACAACAGAAATATCGAAATACCATTCCCGCATACCACAATTTACTGGGGGGAGGAAATCAGTCCGTTAAGATTAAATGTGACTAACGGGGTTTCGGCCAAAACAGAAAAAAGATAATCCATGATATAAAAAAGCAGGGATGAAAATTCATCCCTGCTTTCCAACCTAACCAAATCCTATTCTCTATGAAAAAATTTTTCTTTTTCGATTCAATACAAAATTAAAGAGAAAAACCGTTAACGCACATCAATCAAAGTTAAATAATGTTAACACTTCATTATCAAAAAGATAAAGAACTGCTAAGAACTTTGGAACTAAACCTCTTTTTTTATATTTGTGCTGCAATAGGTAATGTAAAAAAATAGCATTATTTTGCGAATCGATTTTTGACATCTTACAAATATTTATAAAAAACAATTTTTTATGGCAAAACATGTATATACTTTTGGGGCTGGAAAAGCCGATGGTAAAGCTGACATGAAAAACCTTCTGGGCGGCAAGGGAGCAAACCTTGCTGAAATGAATCTGATTGGTGTACCGGTTCCTCCGGGATTTACCATTACCACAGAGGTTTGTACCATGTACAACGAATTAGGACAGGAAAAAACGTTTGATCTGATTAAGCCGGAAGTTGAGGCCGCAGTTGCTATGGTGGAAGAACTCACCGAAACCACATTCGGCGACAAAAATAATCCCTGTTTGCTTTCGGTTCGTTCTGGCGCGCGCGCTTCCATGCCCGGTATGATGGACACCGTTTTGAACCTTGGCATGAACGATGATGCCGTGGAAGGTATTGCAAAAAAATCAGGCAATCCCCGCTTTGCATGGGATTCCTACCGCCGGTTTGTGCAAATGTACGGCGACGTGGTGATGGAAATGAAGCCTGCCAGCAAAGAAGAACACGATCCGTTCGAAGAAATCATCGACGAGCTGAAAGAAGAAAAAGGCATTGAGCTCGATACCGACTTTACTACAGAAGATTTGCAGGAACTGGTTCGGCGTTTTAAAGCAGCAGTTAAAAAAGTTACCGGAAAAGACTTCCCCACCGATCCGTGGGAACAACTCTGGGGATCCATTGCTGCAGTATTTAACAGCTGGAACAACCCAAGAGCGACCTACTACCGTCGTATGGAACAAATTCCCGACGAGTGGGGTACTGCGGTAAACGTACAGGCTATGGTGTTTGGCAACATGGGAGAATCTTCCGGTACTGGCGTTGCCTTTACCCGTGACGCAGGAACCGGCGAAGACGTATTCAACGGTGAATATCTGATCAACGCTCAGGGAGAAGATGTGGTGGCAGGTATTCGCACACCGCAGGAAATCACCCTTTCCGGTTCCAAAAAATGGGCTGAATTGCAAGGCGTTAGCGAAGAAGAAAGAGCTTCTAAATTTCCTTCGCTGGAAGAAGCCATGCCCGAAATTTACAAACAGCTCGAAGAAACCCAGCAAAAACTGGAAGATCATTATAAAGACATGCAGGACCTCGAATTTACCATACAGGAAGGTAAATTGTGGCTGCTGCAAACCCGTAACGGAAAACGTACAGGGGCTGCAATGGTAAAAATTGCCGTTGACTTGCTTGAACAGGGTATAATTGATGAAAAAACAGCGTTGAAACGCATTGATGCCAATAAACTGGATGAGTTGCTTCACCCGGTATTTGAAGCCTCAGCCATTAAATCGGCCACCGAAATTGCAAAAGGATTGCCTGCTTCACCGGGAGCTGCTACCGGTCAGGTAGTTTTCTTTGCCGATGAAGCTGCTAAATATCCGGTTTCAATTCTCGTTCGTGTTGAAACATCGCCCGAAGACCTGGAGGGTATGCACATTGCCAGGGGAATTCTTACTGCCCGTGGCGGGATGACTTCTCATGCAGCCGTTGTTGCCCGCGGAATGGGGAAATGTTGTGTTTCAGGCGCCGGAGCAGTTAAAATCAACTACAAAACCCGTGTGATGACCATTGACGGGAAAGAGTATCAGGAAGGCGACTGGATTTCACTTAACGGTTCAACCGGAAAAGTGTATGAAGGTAAAATTACCACCAAAGATCCGGAAATGAGCGGCGACTTCGCCAAAATTATGAATTTAGCAGAAAAATTCACCCGTATGAGCGTGCGCACCAACGCCGATACACCTAAAGATGCACAGATTGCCCGTCAGTTTGGAGCAAAAGGTATCGGACTTTGTCGGACAGAACACATGTTCTTTGAAGGCGACAGGATTAAAGCCATGCGTGAAATGATTCTGGCAAAAACCGAAGTTGACAGACGCAAAGCACTGGAAAAACTGTTGCCCTACCAACGCGAAGATTTCGAAGGAATTCTGGAAGCGATGGAAGGTTATGGCGTAACCATTCGTCTGCTCGATCCGCCGCTTCACGAATTTGTGCCGCACGAAGAAGCCAACCAGAAAGAGATGGCCAAAGAAATGGGCATTTCGGTAGATGATGTGAAAGCACTGGTTGACGACCTGCACGAATTCAACCCCATGCTGGGACACCGTGGATGCCGTTTGGGGAACACATATCCTGAAATTACGGAGATGCAGGCAAGGGCCATTATTGAAGCTGCCGTTAACCTGAAACAAAAAGGTGTTAACGTGTTGCCCGAAATCATGGTACCGCTTATTGGTTCTGTAAAGGAATACAAAATGCAGTCCGATATTATTCATGCAACAGCTAAAAAAGTGTTCGAAGAAAAAGGTTCGGAGGTTGACTACCTTGTGGGAACCATGATTGAAGTTCCGCGCGCAGCCCTTACTGCCGACTTAGTAGCTAAGGAAGCTGAGTTTTTCTCTTTCGGAACCAACGACCTTACCCAGATGACCTTTGGTTATTCACGCGACGACGCCGGAAAATTCCTCCCGGTTTACATTGAAAAGGGCATTCTGAAAATCGATCCGTTCCAGGTACTCGACCAGGAAGGGGTTGGCCAACTTGTAAAAATGGGAGTTGACAAAGGCCGTGGTGTGAAACCCGATCTTAAAGTAGGTATTTGTGGTGAACATGGCGGTGAACCTTCTTCGGTAATGTTCTGCGACAGTGTAGGAATGGATTACGTGAGTTGCTCGCCATTCCGTGTACCTATTGCACGCGTTGCAGCTGCCCAGGCCAATATCCGGTAATTATTCGATTACAATTCACCTAATAATAAAGCCGTCCGGTTTCGGGCGGCTTTTTTTGTGTTAATGCATAAAACCCCATCCGCAGAAATACGCACAAATAAACCGTATTTATACTTATGCAAATTGAGTAGAAATACGGTAAAAAAATTGATTTAGAAAACTGAAATTTGTACCGAAAAAGAAACAAAGGCAAAATGAAAGGATTATTACAAAATAAAAAGTATTACCCCATACCTCAATCCAGCAAACTTGAACACATTTGGATTGATCTCCCTGAAATTACCGGCCAGGCTTCTTATTTCCTTAAAGCACTTATTCTCTCTCAATTTCAGAAGTAAAATCGGTAAGGGAGATAACGGATGATCCGTTAGGGGTTCTGAAAAGAACCCCTTTTTTTTATATCGAAATCAGCTTATTCTTCAGAGCATAAATAACCAGCCCTGCGGTATTTCGGGCACCCGATTTCTCCAGTAACCGTTGGCGGTAACCGTCCACGGTACGGGCGCTCAAATTCAGTTTCTCCGCTATCTCGGGTGTAGTAAACTCACTGCAAATCAGTTTCAGCACGTCCATTTCCCTTTCGGTAAATTCATTTCCGTTTGACAGGGATGAGCTACCCCGCCGCGCACTTTTCAAAACCATTTGTGAAAATCCGTCGGGAAAGTAAAAACCGCTTCTAAAAACCTTTTCCAGGGCGGTTTCAAGTTCTTCCGGTTCGGCATTTTTCAGCAAATATCCGTTCACTCCTTCAGCAATCATGTGCAAAATAACCTGTTCGTCATCCTCCATTGTCAGAATAATCACTTTCTGCATGGGATATAGCTCTCTGATTCTTTTCTGGGCTTCCATGCCATCCATTTCAGGCATCTGAATATCGAGCAGAATAACATCAGGAGACGGATTCAGATTTTTCAACAGTTCAAGCAGTTCCAATCCGTTGCCTGCCTCATAAATCTCACCAATAAAGTTAAAATCTTCCAAAAGAGTGCGCATTCCTTTTCTGAAAAGTTTGTGGTCATCTGTCAAAACAACCGATGCTTTCATTTCTGCCATAAGAATTAGTTTAAAGCGGTTAAAAACAAAACAGCCGAGGTTCCTTTTCCGGGTGTTGACTTTATTTTGTAATGAGCTCCAATAATTTGTGAACGGCTTTCCAGATTTCTGATTCCCAGACCGGTTTTAACCATCTTTTCCATTTCGAAACCAACGCCGTTGTCCGCAAAAAATAATCCAAATCCCCCGGAGCCAAATCGCAGGCTTATTTCAATACGTGAAGCCTCTGCATGTTTTATGGAATTGTTCACAAGCTCCTGCACAATCCGGAATACTGCCAGTTCTTTTTTCATATCGAACCGGTAAGGTTCACCTGTTTTTCGGAATTCTACCTGTATCTGATCGGTATCGCTCACTCTGCCGGCCAGTTCTTCTATGGCAAAATACAAGCCGAGTTTTTCCAGTGATGGAGGCATTAAAGCCCTCGAAATTCGTCGCACCTGCCCGATAACATCGTTTAAATGGCTTTTGGTTTCTGTGGCAAGATTTTGTATTTCCTCATTTTCCGATTTTTTTTCAAACCGTGCCACATTCAACTTAACCACCGAAAGCATGGCCCCCACTTCATCATGCAAATCCTGGGCAATGCGTTTGCGCTCCTTTTCCTGTGCAAGAACGGTATTTTTAAGTATTTCCTTTTGCTGTTCGGTTTTTATCCGGTTGATCTCCAGTTCTTTTTTAAGAATTCTTTTCTGATAGGTTACAAAAAAGAAAAGCACAGCACCTGCAAGAATAATCATTGCAGAAGTACCTAAAAAATAAATAAATACAATTTCAGAATTTCCAACAGCAGTCATCAAAACGCATTAATAATACACTTCTTCTCTATACGTGGCCATGTGCGAAAATAATCAACAAAAATGAAATTGCATTGAAAAAACCAAAAATTGGTAAAAAAGAAAGGGCAGCTCAATAGCCGCCCTTAAGTTAACCCCCAAACACACAAGCAATACAGAACGTATTGCACTGCAAAAATAGAAATAATCATTAAAACACCAAAACAGATATATGTTATTTTTTTCATAAAGGGTAATCAGTCAAAAGCATAATGAGCCATCTGATTATTATCAGGAATTTTAACTTCTAATATCTGTAGTTTTAACCCTGCAAATCTGCTTTTCGTATTATTTATATCAGCATCTTAACTGAATGTAAAAAATACAAACAGCTTACCTTTAAAGTCACTTAATGGCGTTCTGTTTTGGAAATGGATGAAAACCGTATATGGCTCTTTGGGGTTCTTAACGCTTGCCCGCTAACCATCCCTCTTGACAATTGCCCGTTTGAAGCACCCAGAAAAAAGCCGGTAACTGAACGGTGGTTATATG
The DNA here is from genome assembly GCA_964559175.1 of uncultured Mariniphaga sp. Taxonomy (GTDB): domain Bacteria; phylum Bacteroidota; class Bacteroidia; order Bacteroidales; family Prolixibacteraceae; genus Mariniphaga. The sequence goes on from CAZLGT010000073.1 coordinate 17,683, forward strand.
TTAAAAACCTGTCAGACGATGAAGTTAAAAGGAGGATCGAATACCATAAAACCTGTTTGTTCAACAGGGAACTTAAGCGGATGAAGTAATTTACCAAACAACGGTGCTTATTCACACATCCCCGTTTTAATACACTTTTGTTCGCAAATATTGGGTATCTATGCCGTATTTTATCGCCCCCTCACCCTGCGGTTATTCAGTCTCGGCAATGCCTCAATACCCCGCTGCCTGCCCGTCTTTTCTCGATTCCGAGGCGCCATAATACACTTTGTTTTTTTCATCCCACATGATGGCCTGATAACCTCCGTACGGACCATTGGCAAAACTTATTTTATGGCCTTTTTCCATCAGGCTGCGGATGGTTTGATAAGAGAACCCGGTTTCCAGATTGACTTCTCCCCCATCGGTCATTTGTCCCCCGGTTGGATCGCTCGATCCGGTGTGCTGAATACGTGGGGCATCGCCTGCTTCCTGAAGATTCATTCCAAAGTCAATAATATTGCAAACAATCTGCACGTGCCCCTGAGGTTGCATGTCACCTCCCATTACTCCAAAGCTGATAAACGGTTTCCCATCTTTGGTGATAAATGCAGGGATGATGGTATGGAACGGCCGTTTATGCGGTTCATACACATTCATGTGCCCTTCTTCAAGTGAAAAAAGTTCGCCCCGGTCCTGCAAAACAAAACCCAGCTTTCCGGGAGTCATTCCCGAACCCATTCCCCTGAAATTGCTTTGAATGAGCGATACCATGTTCCCGTCTTTGTCTGCCGTGGTGAGATAAATTGTATTGTCGGTATCTGGCTCACCGGCAGGATAATTTCGACCTGCCCGGTTCTGATTTATCAATTTTGCCCGTTCTTTTCCGTAATGCTTTGAAACTAGCCAATCCACCGGAAGTTCGTTAAATTCGGGATCAGAATAAAATTTAGCCCGGTCTTCAAAAGCCAGTTTTTTGGCTTCAATAAACAAATGCATGTATTCCGGCGAGCCAAACCCCATGCTGCCTATGTCGTAATTTTCGAGAATATTCAGCATTTGCAACGCAGCAATTCCCTGTCCGTTGGGCGGCAGTTCCCACACATCGTAACCCCGGTAGTTCACAGAAACAGGGTCGATCCATTCCGAGGTGTGGTCTTCAAAATCTTTCAATGTAAAAAAACCTCCCTGTTCGCGCAGATAGTTTATCATTTTTTGCGCCATTTCGCCTTTGTAGAAAACATCGCGACCTTCGTGCGCAATTTGTTCAAGTGTATTGGCCAGGTAAGGATTTTTAAATATTTCCCCCTTTGCGGGTGCTTTTCCGCCGGGCATAAAAATTTCTTCGAAGCCGGGGTATTTTTGCAAAATTCGTGCATTCCGCTCCCAGTAGTAAGCAATCAGTTCGGAAACAGGGAAACCGTTTCTTGCATAATCAATGGCTGGAGTGAGAATTTCGTTCATCGACAACTTTCCGAATTTGTTGTGCAGTTCAAACCATCCGTCCACGCATCCGGGTACCGATACCGACAAGGCTCCGTGCGACGGAATTTTTTCAAAACCGTTTTCTTTGAAATAATCGAGGGTGAGTTCATACGGCGATCTTCCGCTGGCATTCAACCCGTAAAGTTTTTGGGTTTTGGCATCCCAAACGATGGCAAACAGATCGCCACCAATTCCGTTGCCGGTGGGTTCCATCAATCCAAGCGCTGCATTGGCTGCAATGGCCGCATCGATGGCATTTCCGCCTGATTTTAAAATATCCAGTGCAACCTGGGTGGCAAGCGGCTGACTGGTGCAGGCCATCCCGTTTTGGGCAATTACTTCACTGCGTGTGGCAAATGGCAAGCCGGTTATCCGATCTTGTGCAAATACACTAATGGAGAGTAGAACCAGGAGGCTTAAAAACGATATTTTCTTCATTTTGGCAACTTTTAAATTAGCAGCCGAAAAGTACGAAAACTACGTTATAAATCAAAGATGAAACTGTGGTCGTAGGATTTATTTATCCCCGCAGTTCAGTTAAAGCCGTTTCTGTGCGAGCCATGTAATTATCAATTTGAGCATTTTCTTCAAAACCGATAATCATCATATCCACGGTTTCCAGGCCCAGCACAAACCGCAGGGCATGGTCAATTTTTTCGCTTTGATTGCGCAATTCGCCATTTCCTACCAGCTTCATTCCAATTACGCCTTTGCCTGAATCGTGCAGCTGGTTAATAACCTGAACCACTTCTTCGGGTTCGGGCTTGTCCATGGCAATTCCATACGGATTTATACGAACGTGAATAACGTCCACCCACGGACTTTTGGCGGCATCTTTCATGGCATTGAGTGAATGGACAGAAACACCATGTGCCCGGATAATTCCCTTTGCCTTCAGATTTTCCAGAATATCCATTTGTTTTTTCTGCGTTTCAGTCCAGTTTTCTTCCACCATGCAGTGAATCTGAACCAGGTCGATGTAATCGGTGTCCAGCTCTTTTCTGAACCTATCAACCACAATGTCGGCATCGGGACGTTCCGGTTCCGGAATTCCTCCTCCACGCACCCAGATTTTTGATGAAAGCGTAATTTCATTGCGGTTCATTTTTTTCATGGCTTCAGCAACCAGTCCGTGTGTACCGTAAGAATCGGCGCAGTCGAAAAACCGGATGCCTTTATCGTAAGCATGATAAAGCAAGTCGAAGCTCTTGTTTTTATCCTGCCGGGTTAAAAAAGCTGTACGGTTTCCGGCATGAACACCTGTGCCAATACCAAGCAAAGTAGTTTCGATATCCGAGTTTCCGAGTTTAACTTTTTGAATCGGGCTGCTGCTGCCATACTTTGACTTAGCCGCATACAGCGGATTGGAAAACAACAGGTGAGCTGTACCAAGTGAGAGTGCACGGACAAAATTCCGGCGGTGCATATTGAGTTTATTCGCTTTCATAATTCACAATCCATTTCGTTTAATATTAACAAAAAACCGACAATTTGGTTGAGAAAAAGGTAAATCTGCCGGCCCAAACAGGGCCTCTAAGATAAAAAATTATGAAACAGAATAAGCGACGCGCCAAAACAACTTGTGCTGCGGGTCTGAAAACATTGCAGGAAGACCAAATTTTATTCCTCGGATTTTCCTTTGTTTTCGGAAATCTTATCTCCTGCTGTTACTGGCTTTACCTCTTGGCTTTCAACATCATCGCCCGGTTCTTTAAGCATCTGAAAAGATTTTACCGGGGCAGATTGTTTGATTTTTTCAGTAACGCCAACCTCAATCGCTGCCCTGGCTTTGCCCGGAAGATCGATAATATTGCCGATTTTTAAACCGAGGAAAAAAAAGAAGGATGAAAATAGAACAATTGCTTTCATGTTGTCATGTTTTCTGAACAAATAAAATCTGAATTCTAAGACACCTGCAAATTACAACTTAAACTACAAACTGAGAAAAAAAATCTGTAAACCGTACCTATTTTTCGGTAAAATGCAAAATTTCCTCTCTAAACAAAGTTATTTTTCTAAAAGTTTTTGTTTTCGTCCGATAAAAAGATACAATACTGCGCCAATAACACCTAAAAAAAGTACAACCAGAACCCAAATCAGTTTATCGTTTCCTTCAAACTTGCTTTTGAGAATATCGATAAGGGCAATAAGAGGAATAATTAAAAATACAGGTACAACAATAAGTGTGGCAATTAAAATAAGGATTATCTCCTGCGGTCCCAGAAATGCTAAAAGTCCCATAATTACAATTTTGCGTTAAAGTTACGACAGAAATCACAACTACAGCAATTATGACTAATCATTTTTTCTCTGTCGTAATTTGGGCAAGGTAATTAAAATGGTCGCCTAACTCAGCCATTTGACATTTTAGTCCGGCTTTTACCGCTATTTTCGTTAACGTTTCAAAATCGGCAAACAGCCAGTTAAAATTTGATTTTTCAGTTTTGTAGGTAAGTTCATATTCCATTTCACCGAAATACGTGTCGTTTGCCAGATCAACCCATACTGAACCGTCGTCTTCCTCAAACAGGTAGCGAATATCGGAAGAATCGATTATGATTTGCCCATTTTTGTTAAGCAGGTTTTTCAGGTGCAGCAATAATTTTTTTAATCCATCGAGCGTACCTCCAATTCCGGTGCCGTTCATTAACAGCAAAATGGTGTCGAATCCTTTTTCATGAAAATGAAAAACATCTAAGCAGACAACTTTTTTCACGCCCCGTTTTTCCATAACCGTGGCAGCAAGTCCAGATTTTTCAAGCGCCGTAACTTCCAACCCCCTTTTCTGAAGCACAAGGGCATGGCAACCGGCAGCTGCACCCACATCCAGCACTTTGCCCCGGCAAAGCTTAAGGGCAGTATTTTCAATCTCCGGCATTTCGTTTTCAGTTCTGAAAAAATAAGCCGGCGAAAGCAGTTCTCCCTCCGTATAATTGGTATGAATTTCAATATCGGGCGCTTCTCCATGTTCAAAATAATCGGCAATAGCCCGGCCAATGGGATCGTTCATTGTTTCTAAAAAATATTGAGGCTAAAATTACGAAACAAAAACGATGTACCCTAATTGGGATGAATAATCAAGGCCTTGTATTTTGTAATGAATTACAATATACTTTATTAATTTTTGTATTTGATTACAAAACAGAGTATTCAACTAAATTCCGCTCTGGTTGTTTGGGTTTTATATGGAGAAAGATGGAAAAACTGGTAACCTGTATTGTTTTCCTTCTTGGTTTTCAGTTTATTTGTAAAAGCGAACAGGAAAAAGCTCTATGGTTAATGCAACAAATACTATGATATTTCAACAAATCAGAAAAGGCGACGAAGCTGCATTCAGCCGTTTATTCGACGGCTATTATTCGGCCCTGTGCTTTTTTGCTGCCAAATATTTAAATGACATAGATCTTTCACGTTCGCTGGTACAGCAGGTTTTTGTGGATTTGTGGGTGAAACGCGAAAAAATCGATGTTACCAGCTCGGTAAAATCTTATCTGTACCGCTCGGTAAAAAACCGGTGCATCGACCACTTGCGAAAGGAAAAAAACACTACCGGAATATCTGAATCTGTTGAGAACATTAACAAGATGCCTTTCCGCGATTTGGTGGAAGAAGCCGAGCTGAAAGACCGGCTAAACACTGCCATAAATCAACTTCCCGAAAAATGCCGCGAAATTTTTCTGCTTTGCCGTTTCGAAGGGCTGAAATACGCCGAAATAGCGCAGAAGCTTAACATCTCGGTAAAAACCGTAGAAATGCAGATGGGAATTGCCTTAAAAAAATTACGCAAAAGCTTATCTGATTACCAGATGATTAACCTGATGGTTTTTGTTTACTCGAAAAAATAACTGAATTCCGTTACAGGGTAATAGTTTGCAATTTCGTCTTAGCATTATAAACCGAAAAAACGTGAACGAAAATTATACAGATATACTCATTGGCAAGTCCGTTTCAGGAAATGCAACATCCGAAGAGATAAAGGAACTGGAACAGTGGAAATTATCTGCTGATGAGAACCACCGGCAATTTGAAAAAAGCAAAAAAGCCTGGGAAAAAGGTGAAAAACATATCCCGGGATCCACACTGATTTACGACAAATTCAAACTTGAAAACGAATACAATAAATACCTTTCAGGAAAAATCCGTAGAATCAGCCGGCAATCGTTTTTTTTCAAAATTGCCGCTATCTTGGTTTTTCCAATTGCCCTGTCTGTTGGCTGGTACGTGTTTGGAAAATCTGAAAAACCGGTTCAGCTTACCGAACAGCTTTATGAAATCAGTTCACCCAAAGGGCATGTGTCCAAAGTTCTGTTGCCCGACGGTACCGAAGTTTGGATAAATACCAATTCTTCGATTATTTACGACGCATCGGCTTTTAACCGCAATAACCGGGAAGTTCAGTTAAAAGGGGAGGCCTATTTTGAGGTAACCTCCAGCCAGGAAAACCCGTTTACGGTAAATACCCCCCATGCAACTGTAAGAGTAACCGGAACAGCTTTTAATGTGAATGCATATCCTTCATCGCTGTTGTTTGAAACGGTACTGGCCGAGGGGAAAATTGAACTTCAGATGAAATCGGGCGATACAGAATTTCTGAACGTTGAGCCGAATCAGCGGGTTGTTTTCAACTCCGTAAACAAAAAATTCGATATTGAACAAGTGGAAGCAGAAATTTTTACCGCATGGCGCAACGGCGAAATCATTTTCAAAGATGCCACACTGGCCGATCTGGTAAAAGAACTGGAACGCATTTACGATATTGAATTTCACATGCAACCGGCAAATCTCGGCCAGTTGCGCTTCAGGGGCATGTTCAGCTACAACAACAACCTGATAGAAGCGCTCGAAAAAATCAAAAGAACCTCCAAAGTGAATTATTACATTGAAAATAAAGAAGTATGGTTAAAAAAATCTAACTAAAAAAACAAGTTGCCTATGAGAAAAGTTTGAAAGTTTAATTTAGACCTGGATAAGTGGTGGACAACCTCTTAGCGGTTTTGAACCGCTTAAAGGTTAGAAATCATCCTGAATGGAGAAAGGAAAAGAGGGAAACTGTGGTGGCTTTCCCTCTTTACAAGCTTCATAAGCCAGGTCAGAGCTAAATCAGTTATTAACAAAAAACGTGTAAATGTATGAAAAATTTAACAAAACCAGTGGGGGATTTGTACCCTCACATTAAAAAACTAACATTGATTATGCGATTAAGTGTTTTACTCATTTTAATTGCCGTTTTTACCTCAACCGCCAGCGTCTATTCGCAGGCTACACGACTCACTGTAAAAATGGAAAACGCCCGGCTTTCGGAAGTGTTCGATGCCATTGAAAAGCAGTCGGAGTTCTATTTCTTTTACAACCGCGATTATTTCAACGACGACCGGATTGTTTCAGTTGACTTTGAAAATAAACTCGTTGATGAAGTATTGCAGGAACTGCTGAAAGACGAAACGATTAGGTATGAAATTTTTGACCGGAACATTCTTTTGAAAATACCTGAGGCACCGCAAACAATTGCCTGGCGCGATGAAATGCAACAACAACAAGGCGTTTCCGGCAAAGTTACCGACGAGTCAGGACAACCTTTGCCTGGTGTTACGGTGGTTATCAAAGGCACCGCCCAGGGAACGGTTACCGATGGAAACGGGAACTATTCCTTAACCCTGCCGCCGGATGCAGAAACCCTTCAATTTTCGTTTGTGGGGATGAGAACACAGGAAATTCTGGTTGAAAACAGAACCGTCATCAATGTAACAATGGAGGTTGATGCCATTGGGATTGAAGAAGTGGTTGCCATCGGTTACGGGGTTCAAAAAAAGAGGTTAACCACAGGTGCCAATATTAATGTTGGTTCAGACGAACTCGTTCAACAAAGTACAAGTGAAGCTTTGGAGGCCATTCAAAGTCAGGCTCCCGGAGTTAATATTATTCAGAATTCCGGTATGCCCGGAGAAGGATTTAAAGTAAATATTCGTGGTCTGGGTACAATTGGTAACTCTCAGCCTCTATATGTAATCGATGGAGTTGCAGGCGGTGATATAAATAATCTTAGTCCTGCCGATATTGAATCGATTGATATTCTTAAGGATGCTGCTTCGGCAGCAATTTACGGGTCGCGTGCTGCCAATGGTGTAATTTTGGTTACGACAAAGCAGGGACGCAGAGGTGATATGCAGGTAACCTATGACGGTTATTACGGAATACAGCAGATCGAAAACCTGGAACAACCGCTCAATGCTCAACAGTTTATGGATATCTACAACGAAGAAAGGGTTGTTTCCGGCAGGGATGCGATAAACTTTGCAAATGCAATTCCTGATTTGTATCAAAAAATACAAAGTGGGCAATGGAATGGAACCAATTGGTTAGATGAAGCATACAATAAAAATGCTCCCATACAGAATCATGCTGTAAATATCAGTGGAGGTTCTGAACAATCTGTTTTCTCCATGGGCTTTTCCTATGCTTCACAGGAAGGCGTTATAGGTAAACCCGTTGAACCAAACTATGAAAGATATACTGCAAGATTAAACAGCGATCATTCAATTTTTAAGAATAATGGTCTTGATATAGTAAAAGTAGGACAAACTTTCAATTACAGTTACAGTGAAAGAGGAGGTATTGCCATTGGAGGTATGTATTGGAATGATGTACGTAACTTGTTGGTTGGAAATCCTCTGGTTCCACTTTATAACGATGAAGGTGAATATTACGCTGCTGATGATTTGGCAGCCTCAGGTTTGGCCGGTTTATCATCGAGGCTCTATAACCCCATTGCGCAGATGCACCTGAACAGGGGTATGAATGAAACCCGAAACTACAACATTAACAGTAATGTATATTTGCAAATTCAGCCGATACGAGACTTAGTATTCAGAAGCAGTTATGGATACCGGTATAACGGGAATAGCTATCGTAGCTATCAGCCGGCATACAATCTTGCCGGAGACGTATCGTTAAGTCCCGGTCGCATCGCTCAGTCATCAGGGAATGGACACAGCTGGACATTTGAAAATACCCTGAATTACGGTTTAAATTCGGGGGATCACAGTTTCGATGTACTTGTGGGCCAGTCTTTGGAAAAATGGGGATTGGGAACCGAAATGGACGTAACAAACGCAAATCCAACATTTCTTGGGTTCGAGCATGCTTTCCTCGATAATACCGATGGTTTAACTACCGGTGTTACCAGTATTTCGGGCGGTCCGCTTAGCAGAGGTCAGCTTGCTTCTTTCTTCGGCAGGGTTAACTACGACTATGCAGAAAAGTATTTGTTAACATTGGTAATGAGAGCTGATGGTTCTTCCAATTTTGCAAGAGGAAACCGCTGGGGGTATTTCCCATCCGTTTCAGCAGGTTGGGTAATGACCGAGGAAGGATTTCTGCAAAACAATGGTTTTGTAGATTTTTTGAAGTTAAGAGTTAGTTGGGGTCAAAACGGAAACTCGGGAATAGACCCATTCCAATATTTAGCACTCGTTGGATTCGATAAAGATAACAATTACCGGTTTGGCAGCAATCGGGACGTAATGCAGTTGGGCGGTTACCCTGCAATATTACCTAATCCCGATGTTTCCTGGGAAACTTCTGAGCAGTTGAATGTTGGTGTGGATGCAAACTTTCTGAATTCACGACTTCTGTTGGCCTTGGATTATTACAATAAAACAACAAAAGACTGGTTGGTACGTCAGCCGTTACCTGCCATTTTTGGGGCACAAGCTCCTTTCTATAATGGTGGAGATATTGTAAATAAAGGGTTTGAACTTGCTTTGCGATGGAATGATCGAATCGGGGATTTCAATTACGGGGCACATTTTAATATTGCCAAAAATGACAATGAAGTTACCAGGTTAGGTAATGCAAGTGGCTTTATTCAAAGTGACGGAAGTATAATTTCACAGGGAACCGACCCGGTATGGCGTGTTGAAACCGGATTCCCTGTAGGCTATTTCTACGGTTACAAAACGGCCGGAATCTTCCAGAATCAGGCAGAAATTGATAGCTGGACCGATGGTTTCCTGCAGGACAACCCCCAGCCGGGTGATGTAATTTTTGTCGATACAACCGGCGATGGAAATGTAACTCCTGATGATAAAACCATGATTGGTAATCCGCATCCTGATTTCAGGATAGGTTTTGGAATTAATTTTGATTATAAAGGATTTGATTTCGC